>NZ_JAGWDG010000001.1:0-774765 GCF_020658095.1 Clostridioides sp. ZZV14-6009 | reverse complement strand
TACTTTTCTTCTATATTTTATACACATAACTAAGTGATAGTGTAACAAAAATACTGAATGATTATTACTATCTAATTCCATTGTAATTACTTCCTTTCAGTTTTTACTACTGATTTTATAATACAATACATTTTTTTGAAAATCAAGTAAAATAAATAACCTATCGGTTAGGCTTACATCCTCCACCTCCTATGTCGAGGAAGAGGAATTTCGCCATTATAGGTTAAACTGTTTTAGCTATTAGTTAAAATATAGTTTCTGTATAATTAATCATAGTTTATATATCATTAATACTTAAAAAGAGTACCTAAGTTTGTAAGTACTCTATTTATATGATTTTATATTTTAGCAAAATTACATGCAGGGTAAGTACATACATCACAGTTCATACAAAGACCACCATGACCATATTTAGCTATATCATATTTGTCAAGTTTTTCATCTATTAAAATCCTAGATAGAACTATATCAAATACTGTAGTTTTATGATACATTGCACATCCAGGTATCCCCATAATCGGAACTTCTCCATAATAAGCAAGTAAAAACATTGCTCCTGGTAATATTGGTGAACCATATGTAATTAAGTCAGCTCCAGTCTCTTTTATAGCTGTCGGTGTGACATCATCTGGGTCTACACTCATTCCACCAGTACAACAGATAAGTTCTGCTCCTTGACTTATAAATTCTTTTATTGCATTTTTTATGATATCCTTATCATCTGGACATATAGTTTGGCCTATAACTTCACATCCAAACCCCTTTACTTTTTCTTCTATTACTGGTCCAAATTTATCAACAATTCTACTGTAAAATACTTCATTTCCAGTAGTAACGATTCCTACTTTTTTAGGTTTAAAAGGTATTACTTTGACTATTTTTCTGTTATCAACTACTTTTTTTGCCTCTTCTAGTTTTTTCTCATCTATGACTAGAGGTATGACTCTTGTTCCAGCTACTTTTAGCCCTTTATTTACTACAAAATTATTATGAAGAGTTGCCATCATTATTTCACCAACACAATTTAAATCAAAAAGTGCATCAACATCTATTTTTAAAAGCCCATCACATGCTGCTATAAAATCTATCTTTCCTTCTTTTATTTCACTGAAATCTAAATTTTCTCCAGCAGTTAATTCTTTTAAAAATAAAGCTCCTTCATTTTCATGAATCATTCCCTCTGATTTTTCCCATACATATAAGTTGTCTTTACCAAGAGATAATAAAACTGGAATGTCTTCTTCTTTTACTACATGTCCCTTTTTAAATTTTCTTCCTTTAAATTCTCCTGGTATTATTTGAGTAATGTCATGACATAAAACTTGTCCAACAGCATCTATAGTTTTTATTAATTTCATAATTTACCCCCTATTCTTTCATAATCCACTTTCGTATCAATATCTAATAACATTTTTTTGGGAACTTCTACATATTTTATTTTTGATGAATTCTTTAAAATAGTTTTCCCTTTTTCATCTTCTTTAAGTGCCAACAATTCCTTTTTTTTGCTAAATGGAAATATAACTGGATTTCCACATACATCTTTGCATCTTGGAATTACTATAAAATTTCTATCTAATTTAAAAGTATTTATAATTTTATCTATATATAAATCATCAATAAATGGTTGGTCTCCCACAAAAAACATATATCCATCACATTTTGAGCTATTTAAAATTCCTAATTTTATGGATTCACTCTGACCTATATTTGCATCTTTATTATCTACATATTTAAAGCCATATTTATTACATAGTGCTAAAACTTCTTTATATTGACTTACAACTACAACTTGATGAAAATTAATTTTACTAACTGCCTTAAGTACATGTTCTATTATAGAACATCCATCATATTCCAATAAAAGTTTATTTTTTCCCATTCTTCTGGCAAATCCTGACGCCATTATTACTGCATTTATCATATATATCATTCCTTAACATTTATAATGTATTGATATTGTTATGATTTTATAGTATCTTTATTGATATTATCTATATATATAATATCACATAAACTATTTTAATACTTCAATATCTTATACAAAAATTTTGTTTTATACTTCCATAAAATATATCTATTTCGCTTTCATGCTCTTTAATAATTTTAATTAAATTTATAGCTAAACTTTCATATATTTCATTTTCGACTTTATTAATAAATAATATTTTTTTTCCATGATAATTTTTAAACAATCCTTTTGGATTTAATACTACATTTTTTAAATTATCAAGGCTTACTGTAGGATTATCATTTATATTACACATATTTAAATTAGTTATTTTTTTAAATTCATCTAACCTATGTATATTTTCTTCATTAATATCCATTCCAAATGAAGTTATATCTAATATACCTATAGTTTTTGTAGTTTTACAATATACTACTGGTTCTCCATCATTCCAACCTTTAAGTTTTTTTCTCTTTGAACCATCACCTTCTATCAAGACCAAATCAAATTTATCTATCATTTTTTCTAAATCAGATAACTTTATTCCTACTATTTTATTTTCATTATTTATACAGCTTCCACATACTGTTACTCCATGACAAATAGATGGAATAGAAGTTCCACCTATTGTCATAAATATATTGTCATAGTCTTTTCTATCAGGTAAATATATTTTAGTAGTTGTTGTAAGTAAAACTTTTAGCTTATCTCTATAAAAATTCGCAAAGTATTTTATAAATGAAGTTTTTCCTCCTGCTCCAACTACAGTTATTATTTCATTTGCTCCTATCATATCTGATAATTTCACACTTTCACCTCTCATAACTATTTCTTTTAAATATCCTAAATTTTATTTATTTGAAATTTATAATTTAACTTTTTTAGTAAAAGTGATTTTTGAAATTCTATAAACTAAAAAGTAAATAGATTCTGTTGTAAACAACAAGGCGGATCCAATTCGCCGCTAAGCTGTAAGCTTATACGCTATCAGTTTATCTTTTAATTATTATTAAGATATTCTTATTCTTTGTGGTTGCTTTAACACCTGAGGATTATTCTGCAAATAAGATAAATCAACTATTTTTGATTTTTTTAATATATTAAGACTTGCATTTACATCTGCGTTTATAATCATACCCATACTAGATTTATATTGACCACGTGTTATTCTTTCTCCCTTAAATTTGTATTTCTGTACATCATCCAAATTAATATCAGGAAGATAATCATTGGCAAAAAAATCGGATTTACTAGTATAGCTTTCTTCTTGTCTAATGAAATTAATATTTTTTATTTTACATAGGTACTCTAGTTTTCCTTTTATCTCTCCAAAAGGAATTCTTATAAAATTTCTATATATTTTCTTTTCCATATTATCACTTTTTTCTAACTTAGCATTATATCCTACAATTAAATTGCCAATATTATTTTTTACACAGTAGTCAATTATGTAAAAGCAAGTTTTATTTACATAGTCTTTAACCTGATTATTTCTTTTATTCCATACTTTAAATTGTTTTCTTGTAATTAAACTTATATTCTTTTTTAATTTTAAAGCCTCTATTTTATCGTTTTGCTTATTTGCCCATTGATTCACAGACTTAAGCCTTCTCCCATCTATAATAAAACTATCACCTAAATTGGTAGTACAAGTACATAAGTTTTCTAAACCTAAATCTATTGCCAGTGCATTTTTTTTATTTGAAACTTCCTCTGATTTCGGTATTTCATAACAATACTGAATTTCAAAGAACCTAGCCTTATGTTTAGGTATTATTCTTATTTCCTTAACTTTTTTGTCTAATATATTATTTGGAACTTTTATACTCACCTTTCCATACATTTTTTTAAATGCTGGAGACATAGGAACATTTAAAATTCCATCGTCTTTAATTCTTATTTGACCTATTATTATACTAAAAAAACCTTCTTTGTCTAAATACTTAGGTGATTTTATTCCTCTAAAATCATACTTGCCTTCTTTAGCTAATTTAATTAAACCAAAAAATGACCTAAACGAACTATCAACTTCTTTTAGTATTTGTTGTGCTACATTACTATTGAGTAGTTTATAGTTTTCATTTTCTTTACACACATGATAATTAGCTTCATAATTAAGATGCTCTCCTTGATTAAAGTAATGTTGTCTGACATTATATGTACCAACATTATACAAATTCTTTGCTAAAAAGCACATCTCTCGCAAAGCCTGATATTCTTTTTTAGTTAAATTTTTTAATTGTTGTCTCTGAGTCCCATAATGTATGTTTTTTGTTCTATTTGGCATAAACTCACCTCCTTTAACTCTTACTCTATTAGACATTATATATGGTATTTTTAGAAAGCACCATATATAATGTCTATTCAATTACTTTATTTTACAAAATAACTTAATTTTATACTTTATAGTATATCATTTATTAAATTTATTTGTTATTGTTTTTCATACCCATGTACACTTTTTCAAAAGTTATAGGAAGCTCTCTTATACGAACTCCAGTAGCATTAAAGATTGCATTTGCAATTGCTGGTGCTGGCGTATGTATAACTATTTCTCCTAAAGATTTAGCTCCATAAGGTCCTCCTGGGTCAAAATTATCAGCAAAATCTACCAATATATTTCCTACTTCTTTTTTTGTAGGAACCTTATACTGCAAGAAACTGTCTGTCAATAACTTTCCATCTCTATCAAATTTAGGGTCTTCATACATTGTAAACCCTATTCCCATCATTACTCCACCTTCTACTTGTATTCTAGCTAATGTTGGATTTATAACTGTACCACAGTCTGGGACACATGCAAAATTTATTACCTTATATTCCCCTGTATTTTTATCTAATTCTATTTCAGCAAATCCTGCTATAAATGGTTTTATTCTTTTTAACATACCAAATGATTCTGTTGCTTCTAAAACAACTGGTACATCGTCACTTGAAAACCCAATACCTCCAACTGACTCTCTTCCTAATTCCTCTAATAACACAAATTTACTCTCATCATTCTTAACAAAAATTCTATCTTCACTTAACTCTAAATCTTCTTTTTTAGACCCGAGTTTAGATTCTGATATTGAAAGTAATATTTCTTTTAATTTGTTTGCTGTTTTTATTGTTGCATTTCCTGTAACTGTTGTAGTACAAGAAGCAAATGCACCTGTATCATATGGACATAGGTCCGAATCACCTGTATAAACAGATATTCTATCTACAGTCGTATTTAAAGTCTCAGCAGCAATTTGTGCTTGAATTGTATCAGCTCCTTGGCCTAAATCAGCAAGACCAGATAATAACTTATATGTCCCATCTTCATCCATTCGTATAGTCACTGTTGCCATATCCACACGTGGTATACCAGAACCATGATTTGCCACTGCCATACCTACTGCCCTTACCTTGTTATTGCCTATATCTTTACACGGATATTTATCATCCCAATTAATTAATTCTTTCCCTTTTTCTATACACTGTTTTAATTCACAGCTTAGTATTTCTTCTTCTGCTGCTTTTCCATTAGTATATCTATCTATTATGTTTTTAACTCTAAATTCAAGAGGGTCTATACCAACCTTATTAGCTAATTCATCAATAGCACTATCTATTGCAAATATGCCTTGTGTAGCTCCATAACCTCTAAGTGCACCTGCTGGCAATCTATTAGTATATACTGTTCTAGCATCAAATCTAACAGCATCAATATCATTATATATTGGTAATGTATTATGACCTGATTCTGAAGAAACAGAAACTCCATTACCACCATAGGCACCTGTATTATTTAGTGATTTTAATTCTATCGCCTTTAAATTTCCTTCTTTGTCTGCACCTACTCTAACATCAAAAAACATTTCATGCCTACTATTAGAACCTACAAAAGTTTCACTTCTTGTAAAAACAAATTTTGCTGGTCTTCCAGTTTTCATAGTCACAAATGCAGTAAATATATCTGTTGCTGCTATATTCTTTCCTCCAAATCCACCACCTATTCTAGGCTTTATTACCCTTATTTTAGAAGAAGGAATCCCCAATACTTTTCTAAGTATTCTCTTTACATTGTGTGGTGATTGTAATGATGACACAACAACAATCCTATCATTTATATCTTTATATGCATATGACCTATGAGTTTCCATCATACAATGTGATTGACTTTGAGTCTTATATGATGCTTCTACCACAAATTCACTTTCTTTAAGCTTAGCCTCAACATCACCAAACTCGAAAAACTCTTTTGATACTATATTATTTTTTGCATCTAATCCAAAAGGATATGGTTCTACTATATCTTGTTCTGGATGTATAATAACTTCATTTCCTTCTGCTTCTCTTGCATTAAATACAGGCTTTAAAGTTTCATACTCTACTTTTATCATTTTTAAAGCTTTAATGGCTGTTTTTTCATCTTCTGCTGCTACTAATGCTACCTCATCTCCAACAAATCTAACCGTATCTTCAAGTAAGACTCTATCATAAGGAGATGCTTCTGGTTCTGTTTGACCTGGAACACAATATCTAACTTGTGGGACATCTTTATAAGTATAAATTCCTACAACTCCTGGAATTTTTTCAGCTTTTGACGTGTCTATATTCTTTATTTTGGCATGTGCATGTGGACTTCTAAGAAGTTTAACAGTCAAAACATCTTTATGCATAATAAGGTCTTCAGTATATAGAGGCTTTCCTGTCACAATTGCTGTACTATCTATCTTTCTTATCCCCTTATTAATCATTATCTATTACCTCCCTCAATAGCACTATACATCCTCTTAACTAGCGCACTTGCCATATCTATTCTATACTCTTTGCTTGCTCTCATATTACTTCCATAAATTAATTCTTTACCTACAATAATAGATGCTTTATCTATATCCTTTTCTTTACTCAATATATTACTTGCTTCAAGTGCTAATTTAGCCCTTTGAGGTCTTGCTCCAATTGCTATTTTATAAGTATCATTTTCTTTTAACATAGCTGAATTTAATATAGCAAAATCTCCTGTACATTTTCTTATTGAATCAAACACAGCTACTGCATCTTTCTTAGGAAGTATTACTTCAATTAATATATCTTTATTTAATTCACTATCTAAAAACTCATTTAGCTCTAATATTCCACTATTGTATAACCTTACCTTCGCACCAACAACTAAAAGTACTGGAATCAAGTCAGAAAAACCATATTTCGAAAATACACTAGCTCCAATTCTTGCTCCTTGTCTAAATTGAACACCAACTATATTAGAAACAGCACTTGAGACTATTCCACTACAATAATTTTTAATAGTTTTATTTATTTCTAAACTTCTCAAAGATGTATCTGCTCCTATTAGTATATTTTTTTCATCCTCTTTTATATAGTCTAGATTTATATCCTTTAAATCTATGGCTGTTCCTATGTTTTTATTGCTTAATTTTATAAATCCGCAACCACCTAAAATAACATTATTTTTTTTAGAAATTAAAATTTTATATGCTTCTTCCAGGCTTTGTGGAACAGAATATTCTTTTATAGTAACCATCTTATCCCCCTTATATCATATTTATTAAAACTTGAAATCTATTAAGTACATTGCTTTAATTTTTATAAATATATAGTAATCTTAATTTAGTTCTATTAATTTTTTACTCTATATATTTTCTTTTTTATCTTTTTTATTTTTATTGTCCTTACCTTTTGAAAATTTTATCATATATAAACCTTGAACTATTATGGCAACCATAGCTCCTGAAACTACACTCGAATCTGCAAGTAATGTTTCTATAAATTTTGGAGATTTTTCAAGCACTTGAGGAACCACCATAAATCCTATGCCAGCTGCCATAGAAAGACCTAATATCATACTATTTTCTTGATTAAAACCATCCATACTAACAAGTCTTAATCCAGATGTTGTAAGAGTTGAAAATATTACGAGTGTTGCTCCTCCAACCACACAAGGAGGTATTGTTCTGATTAAATTAGCTAATAAAGGTGATACTCCTGCCAAAAATAATCCAATTCCTCCAATAGCTAATACAAATTTACTTATAATTTTTGTATTAGAAACGATTGCAGAATTTTGACCAAACATCCCCATTGGAGTAGCAGAAAATAATGCTCCTATTGTAGATAATACTCCATTTCCTAAAACAGCAGAAGAAAGTTCTTCATCTGTCACTTGTCTATTAAGCCCTCCTACTGCAGAAAGTGTACATGCTCCCATAATATCAGCTATTTCAACCAAATATATTATTGAAAACATTACTACAACCTCAATCTTTATATCTAATCCAAAAACAAGTGGTTTTGGAAGTGCAATCAAAGTAAACTCTTGAATTGAAGAAAAATTTACTATTCCCAACATTAGAGATAAAATATATCCAAAAATTATGCTAACTAGTATTGATGCATCTTTAAATAATCCTTTGCCATATTTATTTAATCCTAATATCATAAGTGATACAGCTATTCCAACTATAAAATTAATTGGTTGTCCAAATGTCTCATTCCCCATACCTCCAGCCAAGTTTTTTATTGCTATTGGGAAAAGTCCAAGACCCATACATGCAACTATCGTGCCAGATACAACTGGAGTAAATATAAATCTTATTTTTTTAAGACCAAAACTAATTATGATTATTACTATACCAGCAATTATTTGAGAACCAAATAACACAGGTAATCCATACTTGCCTGCAACAGAAACTCCAGCTCCTATGAACATTGCTGTAGCTCCCATTATAACTGGTATTCCTCCTCCCAATTTAAACCCTTTAAATAGTGGTATTGGATATAATTGTAACAAAGTTGATAATCCTGCAAAAATTAATGCAGCTTGAATCAATAGTGTAGACATTTTATAATCAAGTCCAGCTACATTTGCAATTAATATTGCTGGTAAACAACTACCTATTACCATTGCCATTAAGTGTTGTAACCCCAAAGGTATTGATTCCTTTAGTGGTGGTATTCCGTCTAATTCAAATTTTGATGTACTTTTTGCTTTCATAATAAAAACTCCCGTTACATAAAACTTATTGAATTATATAAATACTTAAAAATTTAATATATTAAATTAAATGACTTTTATAAATCTTACTATACTCAGTAATACATTTAAGTTTTCATACTTAAAAATCATGTGCAACAAATTTAATTATTAACAATCAAATTTATTCTATTATTTTGTATATGTTTTATAGTGCTTTACAAATATAAGAGTATTATAGCTATGGACCCTAAAATTTTTTACAACAATTCTAATCCAATCTAAATCTTTCAATCTTAATCATTATAAGTTATAAGTTTTCATAAGTATTTATATCTTGTAAGTTTTAAACATTTACCTATAAACGCTACTTTATAGATGCCACTTTAATTTTTAAGTGACCTCATACTTTCATATGAGCGTAGACTATTTCTTCATCTTCAGCATTACCTGTTAAGAGCAACCCGTTTCCACTATCAATCGCTTATAGTGTACTCTCTTTCGAGATAGTCGTTTGACCTTCCTATTTCTAGGCTTGGCGACCAAATGTCCATTGTAAAGTACTTAGGCTCTCACCATATACCATCCTTGCTATTGTTTCTGGTTTTCACCACATTCATAAAAGTTTCTTTCTATCTTTTATTGTAGTTGCAAGGCTTTAGGATTTACTGGTTTTAAAGTTGTGTCCTACATAAATTTCTTTATGTACGGGGCTAAAAGTACAACTTATTTAATATACTTTTTTATTACCCCCTGTAAATAATATTATTTACTCTTTCACTGTTTTTGTTATTAAATTAATTACATAATAATTAATTTGAGCATAAAATAATTTTCAAATTGAAAATCAAAATATTTATGAATATTTTATAATATAATTATCATAAGACAGAAAAACTTAATAAGCTATGTATCTCAGTTGTACCCATGTACTCTCCTTTACTATATTTGTATCTGCAACATAAAACATACAAGTTTCTATCTAGCTTATAGATATAAACCAATATCTATAATTAAAAATAGTAATAGTATTGTATAATACAATCTATGTATATTACTATTTATTATTTCTATAGAGCAATTTTAATGCCAATGTTTGCATACATTTGCATAGAATAAATTTTTTATACTTTCATTGATAAAAATTTACTTATTCCAACTGTTCTGTAATTTTTTATTAAGCAAATTTTAAATTTTATTTTTATGATATTTTTATAATTACATAAAAAAAAAGACCAAAAGTATTTTTCAAGTGATCTTTTCTCAAATTTTTATTTTAATTTCTAAAATTTATAATAAATAGTAAGATTATTATAAGCATCTATATTGTATATGAAAGTTTATACTTTTATGGATGATAAGTTAATGTAATTAAAAGATTATCTAGCTGATTTTAGTTTTACAATATCGCTCCAATTTTTGCTGGTAGCTAATTCTACTAAACTTAAATCTCTTCTTATTTCGGAAACATCTTCTTTTATGGCGTTTGTATCACCTTTTATATGTGCTATACTATGTTCCATATTATCATGAGTAGCTTTATTTATTTCAGAGTTATGTAATAAACTTCCTAAAATACTATTTTGTTCAATTTGTTGTTCTTTAATTGATTTACCTTCAGATTCTAAGGCATCTACTTTAACAGCTATTTCATATAGTTTTTCATTAACTATAATATTTTCTGCTTTAATTTCACTTATATCTTTACTTGCATTACTTATTTGATTTTGCATAGAGTTCATTTCTAATTTAACTTCATGTAAATTATCTTTCACTACATTTATTTCTTGTTTTACTTCATTCATTTCTTTCTTCATTACACTTACTTCTTGTTTTACTTCATTCATTTCTTTCTTTATCACACTTACTTCTTGTTTTATTTCATTCATTTCTTTCTTCATTACACTTACTTCTTGTTTTACTTCATTCATTTCTTTCTTCATTACACTTACTTCTTGTTTTACGCTGCTCATTTCTTCTTTCATTACACTTACTTCTTGTCTTACTTCTGACATGTCATTTTTCATTATACATATTTCTTGTTTTACTTCACTTATTTCTTCTTTCATTATACTTACTTCTTGTTTTACTTCTGACATATCATTTTTCATGCTAACCACGTCTTTATTTATAATATGTAATAATTCTAAAATTTTATCTTCCACTTACATCACCATCCCTATTAATTATTATAACATCTTATACAAATGCTATACAATGTTAACATATATATCTAAAATAGTTATCATAAATTTAATTAATAAAATTATTATGTATAATTACTATAAAAAATAATTAATATAGATATAAATCTAAAAATAATAATTACAAACAAAAGGATACCACTTTAATATGGTATCCTTTATTTGTATCTAAATTTTTATCTTTTAAAATTATATTTTTTATAAAATATCTTATGCATTTAATTCTGGACATGAAATTTTTCTTCCAAGTGCTTTTGGTTTACATACTGATATGCAAAGACCACAATATCTACATTCATCTTCATTCAATTCCATCTTATCATTTAATTTTCTAGCTTGATATGCACACACTCTTTCACACATCTTACATTTAGTACATTTTTCTTCATCATAAGTAAATTCAAAACTAAGTCTTTCATTTACCTCTCCCATATGCTTATGTACTATCCCACAAGCATTTTCTATAGTTCTATATCCTAGTCTTTCAAGATTAGAATTTAGGTCATTGTGTATTTTAGCTATTACTTGAGCTCCTTTTAATATTACTACTGAGCATATACCAACAAAGTCAGCACCTGCCATAATCATCTCTAAAGCATCATCTCCACTTACACATCCACCTAATCCAATTATAGGTATATTTACTTCTTTTTTTATTTCATATATTCTTTGTAGAGTTATTGGTTTAATAGTTTCTCCACTTAAATATCCAATTCCATTTCCACCTAATAAAGGTTGACCAGTTTCTATATCTATTCTAAGTGCTGGTCCTACAGAATCACAAGCAGTTATTGCATCTGCTCCTGCTTCTTCTAATTTTTTAGCAAAAGCCCCTATTTCATCTATCATAGGAGGAAGTTTAACTATTACTGGTATATTCACTCTCTCTTTCGCATCTTTAAGCATTGGTATTAAATCTCTATAGTCATAAGATACCAACTCGATAAAATCAGCTCCTGCATTTGCAACCTTTTCTACTAGTTCACTACTTTCTTCTATTGTATGACCTACTGAAGCTATACATACAGTTCCATCTTTTTTCATTTGTGGTATTTCAAAATCTATCCATTGCTCTGGTTCAAAATCTGTCCATTTCTCATTATTTAAAAGAGCATTGGCTGTATTTCTCACCATATGAGGTGCTGGATTTATAGCTCTTTCTTTTCTTATTGTCTTAGTAACAACTGCCCCTGCTCCTGCATCACTTAGTATCTTACATCCAGCTGCACTATATGTCAACGGACCTGAACCTATTATAAAAGGTGATTTTAATTCTTTCCCTAAAAAATTATACATTATTTACTTCCCCTTTTCATATTTATTTACATTTATTAAAACTTCCAGAATTCACAGGCAACATCTTTCATTTCTTTAACAATGGCTTTTTTATCTAAGTCAACTAATTGTTTTTCTTTTAAAATATGTTTACCATCTATGTATACATTTGATATAAATTCTTTTTTACCTTGCACTACTATCTGGTCAAATATATTATCAAGTGTTACAGGAGTTTTAAATTCATCTTCCATAACTACTATATCTGCTTTATTACCAACTGTTATTTTTCCTGATTTTTGAAGCCCTAATGCATAAGCACCATGTTCTGTTGCCATCTTAAATACTAAACTTGCTGGCATTACAGACGCATCTTCTTCAACTGATTTATGCATTAAAAACGCACCTCTCATAACTTCAAAAAAATCATTTATATATCCATCTGTACCTAATGCTACTTTTATGCCTTTTTTAATCATTCTTGGAACTGGAGAAAAACCGCCACCTACTTCACAGTTACTAAGAGGCATGTGAACTACCTTTACACCTTTCTCCTTTAATATGTCTATCTCTTCATCATCTACTTTTACACATTGAGATGCTAATACAGTCTCATCTAATATATCTAAATCATTGTAGTAATCAACTGCTTTTTTATTAAAGTGTTTTTTAGAGTAGTTTGGTTCATATATACTCTCACATAAATGGAATTGCATTGGTGCATCTAATTTTCTTGCATCTTCTTTAGCTTTTTTGATAAATTTATCTGAACATGTAAAACTAGTATGTGTACACATTATTCCATTTATTAATTTACTGTTTTCTCTGCTCCATTTTATTAAATTAGAATTTTCATCTAAACATCTTAATCCATTTTCATAACTTATTCTTTCACAACTTTCTAGAGATAAAACTGCTTTCATTCCTATTTCTTCTAGTATCTTACCTTGCTCAATTAAAGTTCCTTTTTCTGTATTTGGAGCTTCTAGAGTGTCACAAAATGCTACTACACCAGATTCTATAAGTTCTATTGCAGACGCTTTAGTTGTGGCTTTTACTTCCTTTAATCCTATTCTATTTTCTATAAATGGCCACCAATAGTCATTTAAAAACCCTTCGAAATCAGTAAAATGTACATTTGCTGGTATTCCTCTAGAAAGCACTCCATATTGATGCATATGCCCATTGATAAAGCCTGGCATTACTATAGCATCTGATTTATTTATTATCTCTGTAATATCTTTATATTTTAATTCAACTTCTTCATTTGGCAATATATCTTTTATAATGTCATTTTCTATTACAACGGCATAATTTGTATATATTTCATCAGCAGAAGATATTAAGTATTTACTTTTTATAGCAACCATTTATTTACCTCCCTGATTTAGTTTCTTCATAGCCATATAAACCTTTTCAGAAGTTATAGGAAGTTCTCTTATATTCACACCCACTGCATTAAAAATTGCATTTGCTATTGCTGGTGCTGGTGTATGAATAACTATTTCTCCTAAAGATTTTGCTCCATATGGTCCTGTTGGTTCATAATTATCCACAAAGTCTACTAATATATTTCCTATATCCTTTTTTGTTGGAACTTTATATTGTAACAAATTAGAAGTCTGAAGTTTCCCATCAGAACCATGTCTAGGGTCTTCATACATTGCAAGCCCTATACCTTGAGTTACTCCTCCTTCAACTTGTATTCTGGCAAGTGCAGGATTCATAACTGTACCACAATCAGTTGAACAAGCATAGTTTATCACTTTAAACTCACCTGTTGTTTTATCTAGTTCAATCTCTGCAAAACCTGCTAAGAATGGTTTTGCACTCTCTTTTATACCATAAGATTCAGATGAATATAAAACATCTTGATTTCCACCACCAACAGATTCTCTTCCTAATTCACTTAATAAAACAAATTTTTCTACGTCCTCACTATGACAAACTCTATCTTCATATAATATTAAATCATCTATTGGTAAGTCTAATTTTTTCTGAGCCACTTTTAATATCTTTTGTTTCAAACTTTCAGCAGATTTTATTGTAGCATTTCCAGTTACATAAGTAGTACAAGAAGCATATGCACCAGTATCATATGGACACATATCTGTATCTCCTGTATAAACGGAAATTCTATCAATAGATGTATTTAATGTCTTGGCAGCAATTTGTGCAAGTATTGTATCAGAACCAGTTCCTAAATCTGAAGACCCAGAAAATAACTTGTAAGTTCCATCCTCATCCATTCTCATATTGACTATTGCCATATCTATATTAGCTATACCAGAACCATGAGTTCCAACTGACATTCCAACAGCTCTTACTTTATTATTTCCAATGTCTATAACAGGGTATTTTTCATCCCATCCAATTAGCTTTTTACCTCTAATTATACATTCATCAAGTGCACAACTTCTTATTGGAAAATTCATTATTCCGCCTTCAGTTTGCTTTTTTATAATATTCTTCAACTTTATTTCTGTTGGGTCCATATTAAGTTTATGTGCTAATTCGTCTATTGCACAATCAAGTGCAAATGTCCCCTGAGTTGCTCCGTATCCTCTCAACGCTCCCCCTGGAACCAAGTTAGTATATACAGTTCTTCCATCAAACTTTATTGCAGGTACATTATTATATGTTGGAAGTACATTATGCCCTGACTCGGAACAAACTGAAGGTCCATTGTCACCATAAGCACCTGTATTGTTTAATGCTTTCATATCTATAGCTTTTATATTTCCTTCTTTATCTGCTCCAATCTTTATGTCAAAGAACATCTGATGTCTAGTGTTAGTCATTGCAAAAGTTTCTTCTCTAGTATATATAAGTTTTGCTGGTCTTTTCGTCATCCAAGTTACAAATGATGCATATATCTCTGTTACAGCTATATTTTTTCCACCAAAACCTCCACCTATCCTTGGTTTTATTACTCTCACCTTTGAAAGAGGTATTCCTAATGCTCTAGAAACCTGTCTTCTCATATGATAAGCTGATTGATTTGCAGAAGTTACTACTAGTCTACCATTAGTGTCTATATACGTGTAAGCTCTATGAGTTTCCATCATACAATGTGCTTGTGATTGAGTCATATAAGATTCTTCTACTATTACATCACACTCTTTAAACTCTTTTTCTACATCACCTTTACCCATTTTCTCTCTTGATACTATATTTTTTGTAGCATCTAATCCAAAATCAAATGGACAAAATAAGTCATCTTCTTCATGTATTAAAATTTTATTACCTTCTGATTCTCTTGCATCTAATATTGGTGTCATTACTTCATATTCAACTTTTATGAGTTTCATTGCTTTAATAGCTGCTCTTTCATCTTCAGCCGCTATTATAGCAACTTCATCTCCTACATATCTCACTATATCTTCAAGTATTAATTGGTCATGAGGTGATGCTTCTGGATATGATTCTCCTACCATTGAATATCTATAATTTGGTACATCTTTGTAAGTAAATATATCTACTACACCTTTTACTTTTAATGCATTTTTTATATCAATATTTTTTATTTTTGCAAAAGCATGTGGGCTTCTAAGAAGTTTAACAGTCAAAACATCTCTATGAAAAATTAAATCTTCAGTATATATTGGCTTACCAGTAACAATGGCTTCACTATCTATTTTTCTTACTTCTTTATTTACCATTAAACTCACCCCCAATACTATTATACATTCTAACAACTAATGCTTTTGCCATATCTTGTCTATACTCTTTACTTCCTCTTATGTTACTTCCAAATGAAAGTTCTTCACTTGATATATCTCCAGCTTTGTCTGCATCATTTTCTAAACTTAGCACTTCACTTGCTTTGTAGGCAATCTTTGCTCTTCTTGGTCTAGCTCCTATTGCAATTTTATAAGAATTTCCTTCTTTTAACATTGCCCCATTTAATACTGCAAAATCACCTGTACATTTTCTTATTGAATCAAATACACCTATAGCATCTTTTTTAGGTAATATAATTTCTATTAATATATCTTTTTCAAGCTCACTTTCTAAAAAGTCAGCTAAATTCATAACCCCTTTTTTATATAACTTAACCTTTGCATCTACTACTAGTAATGAAGGTATTAAATCTGAAAATCCATACTTAGCAAATACGCTAGCTCCCACTCTAGCTCCACTTCTAAATTGAACTCCTACTATATTAGAAACAGCGTTTGAAATTACTCCACTACAGTAATTTTTAATAACCTTATTTAATTCTAAAGTTCTTAAACTTGTATCTGCTCCAATTAATATACTATCCTCAGTTTCATTTATATAATCTAAACCTAGGTCTTTTAAATCTATTGCTGAACCAATATTTTTGCTACCTAGTTTTAAAAATCCGCAGCCTCCAAGTATTATGTTGTTTTTTCTTGATATTAGCAGTTCATAAGCTTCATCTAAACTTTTTGGAACTACATATTCCTTTATAGTTATCATATTCTCTCCCCATATCAATTTAATTTTCACTTAAAAAGTTTAAGTGTTCAAATATTTATGTATTGCTCTTAGTTGACCTTTATATCCTGTACATCTACAAAGATTTCCATTTACATAATCTATAACTTCTTCTTCTGTTGGATTTTGAAGTTCTCTTTTCATTGCTAAAACCATCATTATAAATCCAGGAGCACAAAATCCACATTGGTCAGCTCCTTCATCCGCAAGAAAATCCCCAAATTTCTTAGCTTCATCTACTACGCCTTCAAGTGTTGTAATACGTTGTCCCTCTACTCTAGCAGTAAGATAATTACAAGACAACACAGCTTTGTCATTTACCATTACTGTACATAGACCACATGAGCCAGTATCACATCCTTTTTTAACACTTACATATCCATTTTCCCTTAATGTATCTGCTAAAAAATCATCTGGTCTTATATTCAATTCTTTTTCTTTATTATTTATGGTACATTTGATAATCAAATAAATCACCTCAAAACTAATATTTTTAAGTTAAAGTCTATACTACACTTAATTTATTTAAGAATAATATTATATTTATTAATAAAGGTTATTCCATTTATGACCTTCCATTCTATTCTTTATAGCTCCTCTTACACAAAGTCTCTCAGCTGTATCTTGAGCATCTTTTAATACTTTTTCTTCATTAGTTGTTAATATTTTTGAGTCTTCCATTATTATATTTCCATCCACTATAACACTCTCTATATTTTTCATGCTAGAAGAATATACTAATGTAGACACCGGATTATGCATAGGTATTGCTTTTGGTGAAAGCATTGGATTAAATATTAGTAAATCTGCTTTTTTACCAATCTCTAATGAACCTATCTCATCTTCCATTCCAATAGCTCTTGCTCCATCTATAGTCGCTAGTTCAAGAACTTTTTCTGCTGACATTGCTAATGGGTCACATTTATTAACTTTATGTTGAAGTGCTGTTAATTTCATAAGTTCAAGCATATCTTGAGAGTTATTGCTAGCAGCTCCATCTACGCCTAAGCTAACTGTTATTCCTTTTTTAAGCATTTCTGGTACTGGTGCAACTCCTGAAGATAAATACATATTACTTGCTGTGTTATGAGATACCTTCATGTCATATTTTTTAGTAAGTTCCATATCCTCTTCAGTTAAATATACACAATGTACCATAAGCACATTTGGTCCAAGTATTCCTAATTTCTTTAAAACATCTATGTCATATTGCCCATGCAATTCTTTTGCTGCTTCTCTATCAAAAGGAGTTTCTGATATATGTACTGTAAATAAAGCATCATCATATTCTTTTACTACTCTCCATAGCATCTCAAGCATTTCTTGAGAATTTGACCATATTGCTGCTGGAGCTACTCCTATTTTGATTCTTCCATTCTCTGTATTGTGGTGTTTTTCAAACAATCTTCTTACATCTTTTTCAACCGTTTCTACATCTTGCATTATTCCAGGATGAACTCCAAATTGAGCACCTGTATTCATACATCCTCTTCCAAGTATTCCTCTTATTCCTAATTCTTTATAAGCATCTATTATTCCATCACAAAGACCTTGTTTACTGTGAGGGTACATATAGTCAACCATTGTTGTTATACCACTTCTAAGACCTTCCACACAGCCAAGCATTGCAGCATCATAAGTGTCCTTTGGCTCTAAATAATTGGCTGCTGGAAATGTCATAGTTTCTAGCCAATCTTTAAGTACCATATCATCTCCTAACCCTTTTAATAAAGTTTGGAATAAATGATTATGTGTATTTATAAAACCTGGGAATAGGACTTTGCCTTTAGCATCTATTACCTTTTTAACATCAGTGTACTTACTTTCTATTTCTTTAGAATTCCCAATATCTGCAATCTTGTTATCTTTTACTACTAATGCCCCATCAAAAATAACTTCTCTCTCTTTGTTTACAGTTACTATTATGGCATTCTTAATAAGTATATCTATCATTCTTATTTCCCCCCGCATTATTTAGTAATTTTTCTTTTAATATATTGACCTGTTGGTTGCTCCACGATATTACAACTTTGTACTATATGCTTTCCTCTTAAAAAAACATCTTCAACTTTACATTTGACCTTAACTCCCTCATATGGAGTATAATCTACATTTTGTTTTTGATTCTTATAACTGATTATTTCTTCTTTATCTGTATTTAAAATCACTATATCTGCATCACTTCCTACAGCTATTTCACCTTTTTTAGGATACATCCCAAATATTTTAGCAGCATTTGTGGAAGTAACTTCTACAAATTTATTTACACTTATTCTATTTTCCAAAACCCCATATGTATATAAAAGAGATAACCTATGTTCAACACCTGGTGCTCCATTTGGTATTTTACTAAAATTATCAATTCCCAAATCTTTTTGACCTTTAAAATTAAATGAACAATGGTCTGTACCCACGGTCTGAATATCGCCCTCAGACAAGCCTTTCCAAAGAAAATCTATATCTTCTTTTTTTCTAAGTGGAGGAGACATTACATATTTAGCTGCCTCAAACTCATCCTTATTGTATAAACTGTCTTCTAATAATAGATATTGCGGACATGTTTCTACTATCATATCTACACTTTTTTGTCTAGCTATCTTTACAATTTCTAGTGACTCTTTACAACTTAGGTGAACTACATATGATTTTGAGTTTGACAATTCAGTTATATCAGCAAGTCTTGAAACAGCCTCTTTCTCAACTATGTTTGGTCTTGTAAGTGGATGATATTTAGTTTCTAAATCTCCATTTTGTAAACGTTCTTCTATTAATGCATCCAATAAATCTCCATTCTCACAATGAAATTCAACTATACAACCTAGGTTTTTAGCTTCCTTTAGTACTTTGTATATTGTTCCATCATCTACTTTCATACCTTCATATGCCATATACATTTTAAAGGATACTATTCCATCTGAAATAAGCTTTTCCATGTGCGTAAATGTATCTTTATCTAAGCATGTGATTGTCATGTGAAACCCATAGTCACAATAACAATTTCCACTTGCTTTTTTATGATATGTTTTTATACCCTGTATTAGATTTTCTCCTTCACTTGATTCTGCAAAGTCTAGTATAGTAGTAGTCCCTCCAGCTATAGCCGCTCTTGTTCCTGTTTTAAAGTTATCAGCAGTAGTTATAGAGCCTGCATTCATATCAAAGTGAGTATGTGTATCTATACCTCCAGGAATTATAAGTCTCCCTGTAGCATCAATTACTTTATCATTATTTATTTCTAAATTATTTCCTATTTCAATTATCTTTTCATCTTCTATTCTTAAATCACTTATATAAGTTTTATCAGAGGTAATTATAGTTCCACCTCTTAGTATTGTTCCCATATATACCTCCTAACTTTTAAGCTCTAGTAAATTCTCTTAGTATTTTAATTTTATATTATTTACATAACTTTATGTTTGCCAAAGGTGCTATATTTAGCACCTCTAGACTATATTTAAATAATTTATTGTGAACTAAATATTATTTTCCATATACAGATTTTAATATTCCATAGTAACCTTCTGTTCCTATAAATAATTGTTCTTGTTCTATGTACTCATCTATTGTATGAGCAAGATTTTCTTTAGAAGGACCAAATCCTATAGTTTTTATTCCAGCCTCACCTGCATAATGGCTTCCGTTCGTACAGAATGAGTATTGAGTTATTTCTGAATCTATTCCAGCTTCTTTTAATCCTTTGTATGCTGCTTGAACAAATTCATCATTTTCATCATATAACCAACCTGGGAAGAATCTTTCACTTTCTATAGTATTTCCTGTATAACAGTCAGCTTTTTCAGATGCATAAGAAACTTTTGCATTTAATTCTGAGTCTTCTTTCATCATTTCATCTAATAATGCTTGTATTGGAGCTAGTACTCCTTCTCTTGTTTCTCCAACCAATAATCTTCTATCAAAAGTAGCTTTACAGTAATCTGGCACTACTGATGCTCCTGGATATGGAGAAGATTTTATATCTGTTAAAACTAATATTCCATCACCTAACACTGGATGAGTTGGAGGTACTAATTGTTGTATTTTTTGAATTACATTAGCCATTTTATAAACTGCATTTACACCTTTTTCTGGATTAGCAGAGTGAGCTGGTTTACCAAAAGTCTCTACAACTATTTCTCCTCTACCTCTTTGACCAATCTTTAAGTTTAATTCTGAAGATTCTCCTATTACAACATAATCAGGTTTAACAGCTTTACTTATTTCTCTAGCTGAAACTCCTTCAAATATTTCTTCATGAACAACTCCTGCTACATATAGTTCTCCAGCAAAATCTTTATTAGTGTCTTTAGCAAAATACGCTACAGCAGACATCATTGCAGTATACTGACCTTTCATATCAGAAGTTCCTCTACCATATATCTTTCCATCTACGATTTTTCCTTCAAAAGGAGGAACACTCCATTTACTTGCATCTGGAACTGGAACTGTGTCTATATGACCATCAAATAATATCTTTTTACCTGGTCTATTTCCTTTTATGCATCCCACTATATTTCCATATCTATCTCTTGACCAGCTATCAAAACCTAATTTTTCAAAAGATTCTTCTATTGCTTTTACAACCCCTTCTTCATTTCCAGAAGAGCTAGGATTTTGGATTAATTTTTGACATATCTCAGTTACTTCTTGTTTTCTTTGTTCATTTAGCATTTCGTTATCCCCCTAGATTTTATAAATATATATTTTAATTTAAGTCTTTATAATTTATATAATTTCTAAATTTTAGAACTTATATATCTTTTTAATATGTAAATTGTTATTTGATGAATATAATATTTTAATAATCGTCTATATACTTGGATACTCTCCATCCCAAACTATACTTCTGTATTTATCAGGGTCAGTATCTCCTTCTGTACTTATTAAAAGTATTCTTGAATTTTCATCCAACTTTAAATCTCTTCTTAAGTCAGCTAAATCTTCTCTTTCCATAGCTGCTATTAAAAGACCAGTTGTAACTGCTCCAGATTCTCCAGAGATTACTTTTTCATCACCATTTAAAGGATTTCCCAATGTTCTCATACCTTTAGCAGAAACCCAGTCTGGTGCTGAAACGAATGCTGCTGCATGATTTTTTAATACTTCAAATCCTATAGTATTTGGTTCCCCACAAGCAAGACCTGCCATTATAGTTGGCATATCTCCACCTACAAATCTTGGTTTTCCATCTCCTGCTTCTGCTGATTTATAGTAACAATCTGCCTCATCAGCTTCTACTACTACTGTTATCGGGCATTCGTCATATATTGAAGCAACATATCCTTGAACTGCACCAGCAAGTGAACCAACTCCTGCTTGCACAAATACATGTGTTGGTCTATCTACTCCATATTCTTTTAATTGTTCTATAGCTTCTTGAGCCATAGTTCCATATCCTTGCATTATCCATGCTGGTATTTCTTCATATCCGTCCCATGCTGTATCTTGAACCATTACACCATGGTCATCAGCTTCTGCATAATCATTAGCTAATCTTACTGCATCATCATAATTTAGGTCTGTTATACTAGCATCTGCACCTTCTCCCTTGATTTTATTTAATCTAAATTCAGAAGAACCTTTTGGCATTAATACAACAGATTTCTGACCTAATTTATTAGCTGTCCAAGCAACTCCTCTACCATGATTTCCATCTGTAGCTGTAAAGAAAGTTATTTCTCCTAATTGTTCTTTTATTTCTTTTGAAATTAATTTTTCATATCCTAACTCTGATATATCTGTATCTAATCTTTGAGCTAAGTATTTACCCATAGAGTAAGAACCACCCAAAACTTTAAATGCATTTAATCCAAATCTGTAAGATTCATCCTTTACATATACTCCTGCAACACCTAATTTTTTTGCTAAACCTTCTAGGTTTGCTAATGGAGTTTCTTTATATTGAGGAAAGCTTTTATGGAAGTTTCTAACCTTAGTTATTTCTTCTTCATTTAAAAATTTGATACAATTTTCCTTATCGCCCTTTGGCAGATTGTTTACTTTCCATTTAATTTCTTTTAGCATCTAAAATACCTCCAAATTATTGTTAAATTTTTATACTCTATATATTAGCAATTAACATGCCAACACTTAACATATATCGAATATTTTTCTATAGCTATTTAGCATAGAATTTGCAATACTTTCAACTTTTTTTACCTTTATCTATTGAATTATCTAATGTATATAGAATTTGATAATAAAAAAACCTTTTTTATCTTCTCACTTTTTAATTCTCATTTTTAAAATTTAAAAATTAATACTTAAAATGTATTCATTATGTATTTTTTGACATAGAAATCTATAAAGCATTTAATAAAAGGCAAAAAATAGTGATGTAATATTTTATTACATCACTATTTTTTATTGAGCCAATAGTAAAAATTCAACTTATTTTTTTTGAAGAAGTAAATGCTTCTTAATGGTCTCTAAGAGGCGATTTTTCATCTTTTTTAACATCTAATTCTTCTTTTACAACATTCCATTTTTCAAGACCAAACTTAGAAACCATTACTGCTTCTGCAGCACCTTTTCCAAGTCTTTTTACTGTGTCCATACCTGTTTCGTCTTCTTGAGCTCCTTTTGCTTTTCCATCTTTACTCCATATTGTACCGCCTATATAGCATCCACCTAACCCTCCAGATACTAACATTTCATGCATTAAGAAGAAATTTATTATAGGAAGTTTTGTTAATTCTTGACCACCATATCTAGTTCCACCAGTAGTTATAGCTGCTCCAACTTTATTTTGAAGCTTTCCTGGATGAACTAAATACATAGGACGAAGTCTATTAAATACTGCTGTAAGTTGAGCAGTTATATTCATATCATATACTGGAGAACCCACTATAATTCCATCCGCTTCTAATATTTTTTGCTCTAATTCTTGTATGTCATCTTTTATGATACACATAGTTTCTTTTCTTATACATGCATCACAATGTACACAAGGACTTATTTTTTTCCCTCTAACTGACCAGTACTCAGTCTCTATACCAGGTATAGTTTCAGCTTCTTTCAAAGCTTCTAATACTGCATATTCTGTTGCTCCTTTACGTGGACTTCCACAAATACCTAATATCTTTGCCATAACAATATCTCCTCATCAAATAAATCTATTTTTATTGCTTTCTATAATTTTAATAAAGTTTCATTTTAAATTTGAATTTTTATTTTAAGCTTTATTATTTTAATTTTATTGGCAATGAATGTATCTCTACATTAGTTGCATCATATACTGCATTTGCCACAGCAGGTGCAACTGGTACAACAGCACATTCACCAATACTCTTACCACCAAATGGTCCAGCTTTTTCATAACTATTTACAAATGCAACTTGACACTTTGGCATATCGACAGTTCTAAATAATTTATAATTTTTAAAATCAGTAACTTTAGGTCTTCCTTGCTCATCAAAGGCTAACTCTTCACTTAACGCATAACCTAACCCCATATGAATTCCGCCTTCTAATTGACCTTCTAAATTTAGAGGATTTATAACTCTACCAACATCATGTACGGCTACAAAATCGACTACTTTTACATCTTTAGTTTCTTTATCTACTAAAACTTCAACAAAATGTACACCATAAGAAGTAAGACCTGCCGGAGAAGAATAATCCTCAACAACTGTCAATTCTCTCAAAGACTTACTTTGACTATATACTGCAACATCAGATAATGATGCTTTAATATTTTCATCAAGTTTACTGATTACATATCCATTATCTAGATATAACTCTTCTTTTGAAGTTTCAAGTAATTTTTCTGCTTCTTCCAGTATTAAAGTCTTTAATTTTTCTGCTGTCTTTTTAGCTCCTCCACCTTCTACAAATACACCTCTACTTGCATAATCTCCAAGATTAAATGTACATGCATCAGTGTCTGTTTCAAAAGTATCAACTTTATCCGGAGTTATTCCCAAAACTTCAGCTACCATCATTGTTTGCATAGTTACAACACCATTACCCATATCATGTGCTCCTGTAAGTAGTGTTAATGTGCCATCTTCATTTAATTTAAGAGTCAATGTGACAACATCTCTATGTGCACCAAAAACTCCATTACCATGTGCACCTATTGCCATACCTATACCCCTTAAATAATTTCCTTCTTCTTTTGGAAGAGCTTTCTTCTCATCCCATTTAAACATTTTTTTACCTTGTTCAATACAGTCAAGAACTCTAGGATTTCCAAGAGAACCGTGGAAGATTATATCAACATCATCTGGTTCTACAGCATTCTTATTTTGAAAATCTACTAAATCCATACCTATTTTCTTAGCTATTTTTGCAAATTGAGCTTGTTGAGCCATAAATATTTGAGGTGAACCATAACCTCTCATGGCTCCTGCTATTGGTGTATTTGTATATACTGGTATTCCAGTAAATTTTATATTTGGTATTTTATAGACTTTAAACACTTTATGGCTAAGTGCGCCTATAACATTTAAAGCACTTGATGCATATGCACCTGTATTTGTATATATTTTTATCTCCTGTGCTATTACTTCTCCATCTTTATTTACACCAGTTTTTAGTTTTACAAAAGACCCATGACGAGTTCTTGTTGATATCATAGACTCTTTTCTTGTAAGAACCATTTTAACTGGTCTTCTCGTCATTTTTGACAATGCTGCTGCTACTGGCTCAATTGTCATTTCTAGTTTTCCACCAAATGAACCTCCAATAGCAGGTCTTATAACTCTTATCTTATTTAATGACATCCCAAAAATTTGAGATAATATTATTCTGAAACCAAATGTGTTTTGGCAAGGTGTATGTATAATTAATTTATCATTATAATCATAGTGTGCAATTACACTGTGAGTTTCTATTGCACTATGATGTATAGCAGGAGTAGAGTATTCGTCTTCAAAGATGTAGTCACATTCTTTAAAACCTTTTTCTACATCTCCACCATTTATATTATTTTGAGAAACCATGTTTGAATCTCCATGTATACATATAGCATCTTCTTTTATTGCATCTTGTATAGTAAATACAGCTGGTAATTCTTCATATTCCACTTTTATAAGTTTTACAGCTTTTTCTGCTATTTCTGGTGTCTCTGCTGCAACTGCTGCTACACGGTCACCTACAAATCTAACTGTATCTGAAAAAATAACTTCATTTTCAGGTATATTATGTTCATAAAATCGTAAAGAGCCATTATATTTTCTCTGTGATGTATTAAGATGAGTAGCTATGGCTCTAACTCCAACGATTTTCTCAGCTTCACTTGTATCTATACTTTTTATTTTTGCATGTGCTACAGGACTTAAAAGCATTTTAGCATGAAGTGCATTTTGCGGTTTCATGTCCGCTACATACTTCATTTGACCAGTAACTTTTAAAGCTGCATCTTTTAGAGGGTATGATTTTCCTATGATTTTTTCCATAACTATCTACCTCCTAATCTAGCTGCAGATAATTTTACAGCTTCTATAATTTTTATATATCCTGTGCATCTACAGAGATTTTCTTTAAAAGCCTCTCTAATTTCATCTTCACTAGGAGATGAATTTCTATTTAAAAGAGCTTGTGTAGTTATAATCATGCCAGGAGTACAATATCCACATTGTACAGCTCCAACTTCTATAAAAGCTTCTTGTATCGGATGAAGATTTTCTCCATTAGCAAAACTTTCTATAGTGTATATAACTTTATCTTCACAGTTCCTTGCAAGAAGTTTACAAGATTTTATATCTACTCCATCTATCAAAACTTTACATGCTCCACAACTGCCACTATTACAACCTTGTTTCGCTCCAGTTAGATTTAATTTTTCACGAAGTACATGCAAAAGAGTTTCATTCTTTTCAACTTCTACTTCATACATGTAATCATTAATATTTAATTTTATTTTTTCCATTTTCTCCTCCTACAGATAAACTAATGTTGTAATAGAATATTATTACAAGCTTATTTTCATATTAGTATAAGCTATTCCACTTATGTCCTTCCATTCTATTAGTTACATTAGCTCTTTTACATAATTCTTCTGCTGCATGCTGAGCATTCAATAAGACTTGTTCTTCACTTTCAATTGTAGTTACTCTACCATTTTCAAGTATTATATTTCCATCAACTAAAACACTTTCTACATTGTGCATACTAGCTGAGTATACCAAAGTTGATACAGGATTGTGAAGAGGTATTGATTTTGGAGAAAGCATTGAGTTAAATATTACTAAATCAGCTTTTTTTCCTACCTCTAAAGAACCTATTTCATCTTCCATTCTAAGAGTTCTTGCCCCCTCAATTGTAGCCATTTCAAGAACTTTTTCTGCAGAAATTGCAAGAGGGTCGCAGTTGTTTACTTTATGTTGCAAAGCTGTTAATTTCATAAGCTCTACCATATCTTGTGCATTGTTACTTGCTGCACCATCAAGACCTAAGCTTACATTTATCCCTTTCTTTAACATTTCTGGAACAGGTGCAACTCCAGAAGCAAGATACATATTACTTGCAACGTTATGAGAAACTTTTATATCGTACTTTTTAAGCATTTCCATGTCCTCATCAGTTATACATACACAATGCACTGCTACAACTTCTGGGCCTACTATTCCCCATTTTTCAAGTAATTTTATATCTATTTCCCCATGTATATCTTTTGTTGCTGTTCTTGCAAATTCAGTTTCAGAAATATGAACCGTGAAGTATGAATCATACTCTTTGACTATATTCCAAAGCATTTTACCCATTTCTTCAGATATAGCCCACATTGAAGAAGGTGCTACACAAATTTTTATTCTTCCATTTTCTGAATTGTGATATTTTTCAAATACTCTTCTCAAATCTTTTTCAACCGTTTCCACATCTTCTATAAGCTCTTTGTGAATACCTAAATCTATACAGCCTCTACCCACTACTCCTCTTATACCTAAGTCTTTATATGCTTTTACTATTCCATCTGTAAGTCCTGGTCTATTATGTGTATGCATATAATCAACCATTGTAGTTATACCACTTTTTAAACCTTCCATACATCCAAGCATTGCAGCATCATAAGTATCTTGTTCTGTTAAGAATTTTGCTGATGGAAACATCATTGTGTTTAACCATTCATGAAGTGCCATGTCGTCTCCTAGACCTTTTAATAATACTTGGAATAAATGATTATGAGTGTTTATAAATCCAGGGAATATCACTTTTCCTTTAGCATCTATAACTTTTTTAACGTCAGAATACTTCACCTCAACATCAGCTGTATTTCCTATATCTAAGATTCTGTCACCTTGAATAGCTATTGCTCCATCAAATATAACTTCTCTATTTTTATTAACTGTAACAACTATTGCATTCTTTATTAGTATATCAATCATCTTAAATCCCCCTTTTAATACTTTCATTACAACATTTTATCACATAGCTTTCTCATATCATATCTAATACATTTATCCAATATTTTCCTCAAGATTTGAAGTAACGTTTTCAGATTTCTTACTTCCTTTTAGTTTAAATAGTGTTTGAAGTAATATAGCTATTATTGCTCCAGAAACTATACTTGAGCCTCCTAGAACAGTTCCAATTGTCGCTGGAAATTGGTCTAAAACTTGTGGAGCAGTTGTAAGACCCATGCTTGTTGCTATAGATACTCCTGCTATAAGATTGTTTTCTTCAGTAAAACCATCCATACTCATAATAGAGAAACCAGACATCGCTATTGATGAAAATACTACTAAAGTTGCTCCACCAACAACACAAGATGGTATAGTTGTCATTATTGCTCCTAGTGCTGGAGATATTCCTGCTAGTAATAATACAAGTGCTCCTAATGCTATTACGAATCTACTTGTAACTTTATTCATAGATACAATTACTGTGTTTTGGCTGAATACTCCAGTTGGAAGAGCTGCAAATAGTGATGAAATTATAGAAGTTACAGAGTTTCCTAAAACAACTGATGATAACTCTTCATCAGTTACCTCTCTGTCCATTGCACCTATTGTTGCTATTGTACACGCACCCATCATATCAGCTATACCTATTATGTAAATAATAGTAAACATTACTATTAACTCTGGTCTAAATTCCAATCCAAAAGCCGCTGGTGTTGGCAAAGATACTATAGCTGCACCTTTAACTGCAGAAAAATCAACTAATCCTAAAGCTAAAGATATAGCATATCCTACTAATATCCCAATTAATATTGAAGAGTTTTTAACTAAGCCTTTACCATACTTATTTATCATTATTATTACAAAAGCAACTATAACTCCTACTATAAAATTTATTGGACTTCCAAACGTTTGTGCACCTTCTCCTCCTGCTAAATTCTTTATAGCTGTTGCAAATAATCCAAGTCCCATACATGCTATTATAGTTCCAGAAACTATAGAAGTGAATATATGTCTAATTTTCTTAACTGCAAAGCCTACAAAGAATACGATTACCCCAGCAGCAATTTGTGCTCCAAATAAAGCTGCTAAGCCATCTTTAGCTGCTACAGAAAGACAAGCTCCTAAAAATACATAACTCATTCCCATCATTACAGGTAATCTTGAACCTAATTTAAATCCTTTGAATAAAGGTATTGGATATAATTGTAAAAACGTTGCCAAACCTGCTGCTAACATAGAACCTTGAATCAACATCGTCGCTTGCCCCTGGTTAAGTCCTACCACGTTTGCTATTAATATTGCAGGCACCATATTTCCTACTATCATTGCTAACAAATGTTGTAAAGCTAAAGGTACCGATTCCTTTAGTGGTGGTATCCCATCCACATCATATTTTGAAGTATTACGTGTTTTCATAAAATAAATCCTCCCATACATAAATATCTTGACTAAATATTTTATAATTATTTTCTATAAATATTTTTATGACCATGAATTTATTGCTCAACCGATAACCACAGCTAAACTGAGCTATTTTTATAAAAAATTAACAAATGTGCAAATATACCCTCCCCGATTTTCTTTTTGACTAAACATTAAATGTCTGATGTATACTCTTTATTAAATTTCTTATTAAAATGAATAGCTATCTGAAGTAATCTAACAATCTCATAATAAGATAATTTAAACAACCCCTTTAAATTATCATTTTTTAATTAGCCTTTTCCATAACAGCTCTTTCTTTAGCTTCATCTTCTAGACTTTTATTTGGTATTATTAGATTTAAAACAAATGCAACCAATGTCGCAATTACTATTGGAGATTCTCCAAATACTAATTTTATAAATGGAGGAAATGCTTCCTGTGCTGCTGGAACTGATGTTATTCCCATACCTAAAGCTATTGCTAAACCTACAATAGTAATATTCCTTGATGACAATTCTTCTGTAATAATTAACTTTATACCTGTCATTGTTATCATACTGAATATAGATATTGTAGCTCCTCCTAAAACAGAGTATGGTATAGTTGTCATCAATGCACCAAACTTAGGTACAAACCCCGATAATAACATAAATATACCAGCTATTCCAAGCACAAATCTACTTATTACTTTGTTCATAGCTACCATACCTACATTTTGACTATATGATGATGGTGGTAAACCTCCAAACAAAGCGCCTATCATAGTGCAAATTCCACTTCCTATTACTCCACTTGACAATTCTTTATCTGTTATATTTCTATCCATACCTCCCATTGTAGTAGCTGACAAATCTCCAATTGCTTGAACAGCATTGATTATACTTACAATTACTACAGAGATTACTACTGGTATATCAAATTCCAATCCGAATTCAAGTGGCTTAGGTATAGCAAACCAAGCTGCCTCTCTAATAGGGTCAAAATTTATTATGCCCAAAACTAAAGATACACAATATCCAACTATAATTCCCAAAAATATTGCTGCCAATTTTGCATACCCTTTTGCAAATTGGCTAAGACCTATAACTACCACTAGTGTTATAGCTGCTACTGCCCAATTTTGCATAGAGCCATAAGTAGGACTATTTACACCACCTGCCATATAATTTATTGCTATAGGATATAAAGATAATCCAATTGTAAAAACTACTGTTCCTGCAACTATATTAGGAAAAAATTTTCTTATCTTTTTTATAAATATTCCTATTAATACTGTAGCTACTCCCCCTATTAATTGTGCACCCAAGATGCTCGCTAGTCCGTAACTTCCTCCGACTGCTACGAGTGTTGGCACATAAGTAAAGCCGACTCCAAAAATTATAGGCAATCTTGAACCAATATTTCCTATTGGATATAGTTGTATAAGTGTTGATATTCCAGCTATTATTAATGCATATTGCACTAAAAGTGTTATTTGTGTAGCACTAGCACCCACAGCTCCTCCAACAACTATAGGTACTGTAACAGTTCCAACTATCATCGCTAGTATATGTTGCATTGATAGTGGTAAACACTTTAAAATTTGTGGCCTTCCATCAATATCAAACATAGAAACACTTTTTTGATATTTACTCAAGGTTATCACTCCCAACTATTTTTTAATGACAGTTATTATTATCTCACACAACATCCTTTCTTTTTTTATTTTGCCATCTTAATTTAATATGAAGCAATTATAATGCCAATATTTTAACAAAATTGTTTTACATATATAATTTTTATTATATTTGTTAGTATTTGATAATTTGATAAACCATTTCTTTTTTTAAATTCTTTTAAATTTTTTTTATTTTTGGATAATAAAATCTTATTACAAAAAAATCACTTGGAAAATAGTTTTTCAAGTGATTTTTATCAATTTTATAATTTCAAATTTTAGAATTGAGAATTAAAAGCATAATTACTATACATCTATCTTTCTATACAATGTTGCTAGCGATATTCCAAGTTTTTTAGCAGCTAACTTTTTAGATTTAGTATCATTTCCATAAAACTTTAATACCTTTTTTATATATGCTCTCTCAAATTCTTCAAGGGTAAGTATATCTTGTTCCATATTTATCTCATAGTCACTTTCCTCAAGCAACTTTATATTTATTTTGTTTAACTTAAAATATTCAAGTATCTTTCTATTTATTATACCCTTATGTATTATCCCATCTTCCTCAAGAAGATTTAAAGCTAATTCTATAGTGTTTTCTAATTCTCTTATATTTCCTGGCCACGGATATTTAAGTAGCATATGTTCTACATCTGGCTCTATATGGTATACATTTTTCTTCATTTTCCTTGAATATTTATCTATAAAATTATTTATTAATATTTGTATATCATCTCCCCTTTCTCTAAGAGGAGGCACTTCTAGAGGTATTACATTTAATCTATAATATAAGTCTTCTCTAAATTTATTTTCTTTAACCAACTCAAATAAATCTCTATTAGTAGCTGATATAATTCTAACATCTATATCCATTAATTCATTTGAACCTATTCTTGTAAACTTCTTTTCCTGTAACACTCTCAAAAGCTTTGATTGTAATTGAATTGGCATATCCCCTATCTCATCTAGAAATACAACTCCTCCATTAGCTAATTCAAATTTACCAATTTTACCTTTTGAATCTGCCCCACTAAAAGCTCCTTTTGTATACCCAAAAAGTTCACTTTCTAGCAAGGGTTCTGGTATAGCAGCACAGTTTATAGCAACGAATGTTTTATTCCCTCTGTTTCCTGCGAGATGAATGGCTCTTGCTATTAACTCTTTTCCAGTGCCACTTTCTCCAGTTATCGCTACAGTAGAATCACTATTTCCAATTTTACAAATTCTATTCTTAAGAGCAAGCATTACATCAGATTCTCCAATTATAGAGTCTACTGTTGTTGTTCCCCAAATATTGTATACTTCCATTCCACCATACATTACTGAATCACTGTGTTTATCCATAAAATATCAACTCCAAATAAATATTATATATAATCATCATTCAAATTATCTATTTAATTATATCATAACAGAAAAGCTTAGTTATAATTTTACAATAATATTTTAATTTTCAAATGAAGCTTAATAAAAAGTATACCTACTTAAATTTTAATTTAACAGGTATACTTTCTTTATTTTGCAAGCATTCTATATTAAATAAGCAATTACAGTGCCATATTTAATATAGAAAATAATTTCCAAAACTTTTCATTTATTACTTTTATATAGTTCTTGCATGCTTAAAATTATTTATTACTTTATACAATGTATTTTTATTATTTTTATAATTCTTATTTTTAAAATTTATAATTAAAAATTATTTTTTTTAAATCAGATATGGTATTTTTTATATCATCCAATCTTACAGTTTTTGCTTCTATAAATTTACCTTTAAATGACTCCAACAATCTCCATGAGCTGTAATTTTTATCTTTTTTGATACAAGGATATAATAATATACATCTTTTTGCATTTTCATAAGATGTTATATATGCATACATCTGATATATATCACTTGACCTATAGAAAATATTTGAATCCACTTCAATAGCTTTCCATTTTGTATCAATTATGATTTCGGATTCATATTTTGAATCATATAAAACTATATCGGGCCTTAAATTAAAAGTTTTCTTTCCTGTTTGTTCATTTTTTAAAAGGAACTTACTTTTATCTTGTATATAAGTTTCTCTAAATTCATTATTCCATATACTTTTTATTAAGTTTCCTATATATTCTTCATATAAAATGTTTATTTCAAATAATATAGAAAATGCATCTTGATTATTTTCGCTGTTATCCATCGATAAATTTAAAAGTATAAGTTTGGCCAATGAGTAACAATCTTTAAATCTATCATTATTTTTATAAAATTTGTAATCTAATAGTTCTTCTCTATTTATATAAGCTAAATCTACATTATAAAAATAACTCAAAATTTTTTTTATCTTATTTTGAATTAAATTATCATCTATTCTACATAAAATAGATATACATGCCTTTTTTAAAACTTGATTCAAAAAATTATTTTCGCTATACTCATCATATTCACATTTTATTTTCATTGGAGATATATTTTTTTCTCTTGCATATTTACTTATTAATATCTTACCTTTTACAACATTTGAATTATCTATCTTATTTATATATTCAAAATAAATCCCTCTCTTAATTTGCATTTGCATACTTTCAATAAAATACAGAACAAAAAAATTCATGAGATTATAATTTTTTAAACTTGATTTTATATTTTCGTTTATTATAATTGGAATCTTATTACATGTAGAAAGCATTTGTAATAGCATTTCTCTATCTTTTACAGTATTATTACTTAATGACAGCTTTGGAAGTATCTCCAATATTACATTTTCAAAACATATAACTCCTACATAATTTATGAATCTCAGTTTTTTATATCTGATATCTATTATATTACTCTTTAATACATCATTATTAGTATCCAAATATTTAAGTAATTTTTCATATTCAGTTTCTGTGAGCTCATTTTCACCATTACCTACTTTTATCCATTCATAAGTTTCCTTTACATATATATTTTTACTCATATATATTTTTTAACTCCTCAATAGATATATTTCGTTTTATATAATAATTAACTTTACTTTCCATTATTGATGAATTATTATTTTTAAATAATTTAGATGCTGTGATTTCTTCCTTATAAACAATATATTTATCCTTTTCATTTTTACCTATACCACCTAAAATAAGTCCTACTTTTTCTGAGTCATAATAGAAATATTCTTGAAGAAGTGGTATTATTTTTTTTCTAAATACGACTACTATATCATCAATATTTTCTACATTTAGTAAGTAAGCCTGTCCAATAACATGGTCTCTATCATATAAAAACTCTATTCTCTTATTGATTGTATACAGCATATTTTTAACATCTATTCCATCTACAACAGACAGTAACTCATAGTCTGGCATAATTTCTTCAAAATCAAATCTTCTTCTCAAAGCTATATCTAAAAGAGCTATGGATTTATCTGATGTATTCATAGTACCAATTATATATAAATTTGGAGGTAGAGAAAATTTTTCTTTTGAATATGGTAGTTTGACAATAGTTTGATTTGATTTAGTAAGTCTTTTATCATCTTCTAATAATGTTATTAATTCGCCAAATATTTTAGAGATATTCCCTCTATTGATTTCATCTATTATTAAAACATATCTTTCTGATTCTTCAAAATTAAAGTTCTCAACATCTTCTATATTATCAAGCACCAACATCTTTTTTCTTGCCTTTATATCTTCTATAGTTAAAGTATCTTTTTCTAGCTCAAAATTTAACTTCTTTTCAAGTTTCAACCCATCATAACATGCTTCTATAAATATGTCCTTCAATATACCATCTTCTGGCTTAAAATTACCTTCACCATCAGACTTGAGACCTTCTATAAATTCTTCATATCCATATGATTGATGAAAAGTACAAAATTCTGCATTATTTTTATAATCTACATAACTTGTACAATCATTATTTTTTAAACTAGTTTCATTTATTAAATTATAAGCTATTTGTTTTGCGTTATATGTTTTACCAGTCCCTGGTGGACCATAGAGTATGGTATTTAACGGAATTTTATTAGTATATCTTTTTATATACTTTTCAACTAAATTATTATTTTCAAAGATAACCCATGCATTTCCATCAATATTCTCTTTTTCATTTTCTATCCATTCTACAGGTAAAAAACATCCACCTTCTGAAGTAGTTATTTTATCTTTATCAAAACCTTCTTTAACTTGACAAACACCAAATAAGCTTTTCATTGTATGGTCATTTTCGTAAATTACTTTTTCGCTATTATATACTAGAATATAATCATCTGTATTTATATTTTTCAAGTTTTCTAATTGTTCTAAACTAGTAGGTTGAATAAACAGTTCTTCATTCTCTACGCACTTATCTACATCTATATAATAATAGTTTTTTAGGTACCATTTATTATTGTCACTTTCTTCTATTCTTTTTTTTAATGATTTATTATCTTGTAATTTAATAATGTCTAAATATGTATTTATATCTTCATTATTTAATTTATAAAACTCACTAGTATATATTTTACAATTTAAAACTGTATCAAATGTGTACATCCATTTTATAGGTAATGTATGACCCAAAATATGACTTAATTCATAACCATTTTCAAAACTTTCTTCAACAATGCCAATAAGGACACTATACTTAATTTTTCCTTCTACATTTTGATATGCCCTATATAGAAAATAATCTCCTTTTTTAACTGACATAAATTTTTTTATAAAATCTTTGTCATTACAGTTCTCATTAATGTATTTTTCGGATTTTTTTCCCATATTAAGTACTTTTTTTAAATTTATTTTTATATCAAATCCTAATGCAATTATGCTTTCTTCTTTAAAAACTTGTGGTGTGTCTGTCTCTTGATAAAAAAATTCTTCCATTAACCAATACTCTGTAACATTTATATTTTCAGACATATACTTCTCCTTAATATCTAAAATACATTAATTATATAACATTCCCACTTTAATCTTTCCATCTAAATTTTCTTTTAAGTATAGCGAAAATATCATTTCATAGCCTTCTTCTGCCTTATTTTGAATATTGTTCATCAAATCATTTAATTCAACTAGTGAAAATTTATTATTTCCTTCAACAAAAACTATACCTTTTTTCCCAATAAATTCTTCACCAAAATGTTCCATCTTTTCAAATAAAATATCTACTATTTCACTGTGCTGTTTTGAATCTTCAAATTCTTCAAGAGAATACTTAATCCCTTTATCACTTATAATAGCTTCTTTTAAATCAGTTATATCTATATTTATCATACAAGAATCTGAAATAGACTCTATCATAACATTCATCAAGTCAACAAATTTCAAAATACTATTTTCATTGACTTTAAATTCTCTATTAATTCCTAAGTCATCTTTATTTTCTTCTTCTGAAGAATTTATACCTATAGATAAAATTCGTCTTTCATTAGACATATATGAAATAGCTTTTATAACTTCTCGACTTTGTTTATCTTCAGTTGAATATGCTAAAAATAATATATCAACTCCATCTAAAAGACTTCTAACATATTCTTTTTCAACCTCTTGATTCATAGTAATTCTTTCTATATCCATATTTATTTTTACTTTTTCTTCTATTTCATCTATTATACTAATACCTTCAACTCCAACACCAATTATCTTAGCATTCTTATTAACATTTTCCATTATAATATGTATCTCCTTAATAATTATTTAATTTTAACATTTTTAAATATTATATCATATTTTCTTCATAAAAATATTTTAACTCTTTAGCCTTATCATAAAGTAATTTATTCATAAATTTTGGTTCTACAACTTTAGCATCTTTTCCTATTGAAAATAATGTAGATATCCACCAATCTATTTCTTCATACTTTATAAGTTTACTAATTGTTCCACTTCCATTTTCATTTAATTCTATATCCAAATCTAAAAAACTTCTAGTTATTTTAGAAATACCTTCTTTTGTGAGTGATATATGTAAGTGAACAATTTCACTAGTTTTATTAGTAATTGCCATCTCTTCATTTAACTTACTATATACTGTATCTAGCCATTTTTTCAAACTCATACATGCCTTTTTGCATTCTCCTACTTTTTTAATTTCTAGTACTTTATCTATACGAATTATTGTGATACTATCACTTTCATAGTCATACACTGGTGAAAACCAAAACCCTTCATTTAAAAATATACCTATTGGGCATATTTTTTTCTCTAGCAATTGATTTCCAGATTTATATTGAATATTCAAAACACAAGAGTTTGATGAAGCCTTGAAAAATTTAGTTACAGTATTAATATCAATATTTCTATAATTAGCTATAAACTCAATATATTTTTCAATGTTATTTATACCTATTTTTGCACTACTTTCACGATTATAATTTATTTTTTTAATTATAGAATCAATTTCTTTTTTTATGTGTGAAAAATTGTAAACTTGTAGTGACTTAAATGCAAAAACTATAGACATAACTTCTTTTTCTGTAAATATAACAGGAGGTATATAGCTATTGTTTAATACTCTATAACCTCCATTTCTACCTTTTTCTGCTTGAATTGGAAGTCCCATTTTATTTAATTCTATTAAATATCGTTGAATAGTTTTAGTTGAAAGATTAAACTTCTCTGACAACTCTTTGATTGTAAACTTTTGTCTATCATTAATATATGCCCAAACATCAGTTAATCTCTTCATCTTTGACAAATAAAATCCCCCTTATAATAATACTATTCTTAATCTACACTAATTTTTAATCTACAAAATAACACTCTTCACTCTAAAACTTAATGTCAATGATATTTCTATATTTTTTCATTAAAAAACAAAAGAATGGTACTCCTACCAATGTTACTACTACAAATTCTCCAAAACCTACTTGTATCATCGATAATATTAGAGGAAGTCCAAAAAATATATTTAGCATTAGTCCAACTACAATTGCATTTATGATAGTAGGCCATATAGAAGCTATAATTAATGTGCTCTTATTTTGACCTCCTAACTTACTAGTAATATAGACTAAACTTGCACTTACAAATGTGGCAAATGTTCCAAAAATTATATCAGGTACACCATATGGACCTATTACATTTGCTAAAAAACAACCCAATGTAAGACCTACTATATATCCCTTATCTAAAAATGCTAGAAGCATCATAATCTCTGCTATCCTAAATTGTATTGGTCCATAACTTATAAATCCCAATGATAAAGTTAAAACTGCATAAATTGATGTAACAGCTGCTGTTACTGCTATATTGATACTATTTCTTCTCATATACCTCTCCTAGTAAAAATTTTATTGCTAAAAATTAATAACATAATTTTATTTTATACAAAATTTATAAACTTAAACAATAATTTCAAATAAATAAATTACTTTGACGAACTATTTTATTAATCTAATTTATATTATACAATAGAATACATATAAAATTAAATAGTTAGATTTTAAATATATGTTATAATTATCATATATTTAGATTAAAATAAGTTTATATCTTAATTAAAAACATTAAAAAAGAGCCTTAAAATTAGGCTCTAATAATTTATTTTAAAATCAATGAACTCTAGTATCTTTTAATTTAGATAATATCATCCAAGTTCCTACACAATCAATTTCTAGTTGTTTCTCTATTTCATCATATAGCATTTCTTGATATGATGTATTTAAAACAACATTTTCAACAAGTTTAGAAATTTCTTCTTCTGCGAAGTCAATTTCTATTTGATTCTTCATTTCCTTAAAAAATACCCTTGCTTTCCTCTGACTTATTGAACGACCCTCAAAGCTGACTAAACATTCTAAAATGTTATTATCTCCTCTAAAATTATTTACTGCTCTCATATTATTTAGATTTCCAGCCAAAACATCATCCCCTTAGTTAATTTTATATTTTACAAGTAAGATTTCATAATATTATAATAACTACTTATTAAATATCTTTCAACAGGTATAACATAACTGGTTGTTTAACATGTAAAACTAGTCTAAAATCTGTATAAAATACTTACTTATTCATTGCCATAAAAACTTTTTCAGGTGTAATAGGAAGTGTATTTACTCTAACCCCAACACCATTAAAAACAGCTTCTTGTATTGCTGGTAAAGGTGTATTTATAACAACTTCTCCAACAGATTTAGCTCCAAAAGGTCCTGTTGGCTCATAATTTTCAACAAAATCAACTTCCACATCTCCAATATCACATCTAGCTGGAATCTTATATTGCATAAATGTGTTTGTATCCATGTTACCCTTTTCTGTATATCTAACTTCTTCAAACATTGCCATTCCAATACCTTGAACAATTCCACCTTCAACCTGTATCTTTGCTAAGTTTTTATTTATAACTGTTCCACAGTCCACTATGGCTACATAATTTAATAAATCAACTTTTCCAGTTTCTTTGTCAATTTCAGTTTCTGCAAAACCAGCTATAAAAGGTGGTGGTGATACTGGACTACCATGAGATGCAAGCCCTATTAATTGATTAGTATTTGGTCCAATTGTAGAGTCAACTGCTATATCAAATAATGAAGTACTGCATTCTCTACTAGTTAATTTTATACCATCAAATTCTACTTCTTCTTTATCTACACCTAGTTTATTTGCTCCAGCAGATATTATTTTATCTCTCAAGTCTTGAGCTGCTTTAACTACTGCCATTCCAGTTACATAGGTAGTACTTGAAGCATATGAACCTGGGTCATATGGAACCAAGTCTGTATCTGCTGATATAACTGTTATATTTTCAATACTTGTCTCAAGAATTTCAGCAGCCATTTGTGCTAAAATTGTGTCACTTCCTGTGCCCATATCAGTAGAACCTATCATAAGTGTATAGTCTCCGCAGTCATTTAGTTTTATTTCAGCTGAGGATTTGTCAAGACCTTGTATACCAGAACCCTGCATAGTAATTGCCATACCCACACTTCTAACTTTTCCATTTTCAAGATGCTTACAAGGATATTTTTCATCCCATCCGATAAGTTCTTTACCTTTATTTATACATTTTACTAAGTCTACACTATTTAAAGTTTTTCCATATGCAAAGGTAGTTTCACCTTGTGTTACTACATTTTTTAATCTTAAATCTGTTGGGTCCATTTTTAATTTATCAGCTAACATATTTATAGTTGATTCAACAGCAAAACAACCTTGAGAAGCTCCATACCCTCTAAGTGCACCGGCTGGCATTTTATTAGTATATACTACATCTGCAACAAACCTTGTTGCTTCAACCTTATTATACATTGGTAAAGTCTTCTCCCCAACTAGACCAATAGTTGTAGAAGCATGTTCTCCATATGCTCCTGTATCTGAAAGTGCATTTATATCTATAGCTTTTATTGTTCCATCATTAGTGGCACCTAGTCGAACTTTTAGTTTCATTGCATGTCTACTAGTCGAACAATTAAAAGTTTCTTTTCTATCATATATTATTTTAGCTGGTTTACCTGTTTTTAAAGTTACAATAGCTGAAAAAATCTCAACACAAGCAGTTTGTTTACCACCAAAACCACCACCAATTCTAGGTTTTATAACTCTAATTTTACTAGCTGGTAGTTCTAATGCACGGGATAGATGCCTTTTAACATGAAATGGTATTTGAGTTGAACTTACTACAACTAGTCTTCCAGCATGGTCTAAATAGTTATATGCTCTATACGTCTCCATCATTGCATGGGCTTGAGCTTGAGTATAATATGTTTCTTCAATCACTATGTCACAATTACTTAATACTTTTTCTATATCACCTTTTGTATAGTCATGATGTGACACTATATTCTTTTCTCTCTGCATGCCTATTTCAAAATTACAATGTCTATCTTCATCATGTACTATAGTTTTATTTCCGATTGCCTCTTCAAAATTCAAAACAGGTGTTAGTACTTCATAATTTACCTTTATAAGATTCATTGCTTTAACTGCACTTTTCTCATCTATAGCTGCAACTATAGCTACCTCATCGCCAACATATCTCACAACATCTTCAAGAATTAGCCTATCATAAGGTGATGGTTCTGGATATGTTTGACCAGCAAGTGTAAATCTAGATTTAGGTACATCTTTATATGTTAAAATACATTCAACACCATCAACCATTTCTGCCTTTGATGTATCTATATCTTTTATCTTTGCATAAGCATAAGGGCTTCTAAGTATCTTTACTATTAAAGCATCTTTTGCTGCTAAATCATCAGTATATACAGGTTTTCCTGTTGTTATACTCATTCCATCTATTTTTTCAATTCCTTTTCCAACTATATTCATATTCTACTTTACCTCCAGATAAGTTTTGATAGCTCTTAACTGTCCCATATATCCTGTACATCTACATAAATTTCCTGTTAAATAATGTTTTATTTCTTCATCTGTAGGGTTCTTAAGTTCATCTTTCATTGCAAGTACAGTAAGTATAAAACCAGGAGAGCAGAAACCACATTGTTCAGCTCCTTCTTTTACCAAAACTTCACTAAATTCTTTAACTTCATTTTCTAAACCTTCAATTGTAATTATCTCTTTATTTAAAACTCTCAAAGTTAATGTCGCACAAGATAATGTAGGTTTCTTATCTATTAAAACTGTACAGAGACCACAACACCCTGTATCACAGCCCCTTTTTACACTTAAATTGCCCACTTTTCTTAAAGTATCAACCAAATATTCCTCTGGTTCTATATCAACATTTTTCATTTTTCCATTTATATTAAGCTTCACTAACATTAAATAACCTCCATTATAGCTCTTTTTAAAAGTACTTTACTCATGGCTTTTCTATAGTCTTTAGATGCTCTCATATTAGAACCAAATGTTAATTCCTCTGAAGCCATTTCTATTGCCCTATCTATATTAGATTCATTAATTTCATTATTAGATAAAAACTCACTAGCTTTTTTTGCAACTGTAGCTTTTTGAGGTCTTGCTCCTACACATAGCTTAAAATTCTTACCATATTTTGAAACAGACACATTTAAAATAGGATAATCACTTTTTGCATTTCTCAATGACTTATAAGAAGCATTTTTATTTTCCTTCTTTATATACACCTTAATCAATAAGTCTTTCTCATAATCTCTATCTAAAAATTCTTCAAGGCTAATTCTTCCACCTTTATATAACTCTACTTCTGTATCTAATGAAAGCAATGCCACTATCACATCAGAAAACCCATATTTAGAAAATACTGTTGCACCAACTGTTACTACATTTCTAAACTGAATTCCTATTATATCTTTAACTGAATCTTCTAGTATTTTGCCAAAATTATCTTTTATTATTGAGTTTGTTTCCAATGTTCTAAAAGTCGTCATAGAACCGATTTCAACATACTCTTTATCTTCTTTTATATAATCTAGGTTTAAGTTAGATAACTCTACTCCTGTCCCTATTCTTTTTTTCCCCATTCTTAAAAAAGCACTTCCACCAATTACTTGATTAGTTTTTCTTTTATTTAAAATTGAGTACGCTTCTTCTACTGTATTTGGTTGTACAATATCTATAACCGTAAACATAAATTTCCTCCCTTATTCGCTATTCTTATTTTAAATACAACTAATTATATCACAGCTTCAACAAATTTTGATAATAAATATATGCAATATGTAAATTATGTAAATTTATTTTTATATAAAAAATGGCTATTTCAATAATTATCACTAGATAACCTTAAAATAGCCATTATTATGTATCCTTTAAAGTAAAAAACTAAAAAGTTGATACCTTTTCGCTTATATTTATCACTTCTTCTTCTAATAATCCAAGTTTTTTAGCTACCAATTTCGTAGTGCTTCCTTGTATTACTAATGTAATTAATATAGACATAAATACTACTGATGAAATTACTTCATATCCAGGAACTTTCATTGCTGAAATAATACCACAAAGTGCAGCTGGTATTACACCCGTTTCTCTTACCCACATCATAAACAATATTTCATTTTTACTCCATTTTGCTTCTCTATCTGCAAGTGCACATACTAAAACACAAATTGGTCTTGCTATAAACATTAATACTAACACTGCAATTACAGATGGTACAAAATATTTACCTAACTGAGCCAAATTAACTTGACTACCTAATATTATGAATATCGCCATACGACAAATAGTTCCTAAAGTCTCAGCAACATAAAAATCTGCATCATAAGATTTTTGGCTTAGCCATATTTTAAAGTTTTTCTTGTTACCAGTTATTATACCTACAATAAAGCAAGACATATATCCACTTCCGCCTAATTTTGTAGATAATTCATATGCAACCACAACTGAAATAACAGATATTATTGGTGCAAAATCTTTAAATATACCATATGGTTTATCATTAACCAATTTCAAAAGCAGTATTCCTGTAATTAAACCAACGACAATTCCGACAACAACCATTGTACCTAATTCATAAATATTTTCACTTAAGGAAAACTTATTTGATAAAATTACAGCTAACACTGCTGATGTTAATATAGCTCCTGTTGCATCATTAAAAGCTGACTCACTTATTACAGTTTGTTTTACTCTATCCTTTATCTTTACCTGATTAAATATAGGTACAAGAGTAGCTGGGTCTGTTGATGCTATTATAGTTCCTGCTAATAAAGCAGTCATTGCACTTACTCCAAAAGTAAATCCTATTACTTGTTGCATTATAAAAGCAGATATCACAACTCCTACAGTGGCCAGTAAAAATACAGATATCTTTACATTTCTCAAAACCTTTAAACTTATCTCTTTCCCACCTAAATATAATATAAATGCAGAACCAAATGTAAGTATCAGTTGATTTTCTATTTGGAATCCACGAATATCTATAAATTTCAAAAATGATGGCCCTATTAAAATACCTACAAGTAAAAATAATACAACATCTGGAACTTTTACTATTTCGCTAAGTTTGCTGCAAATTATTCCAGTTATACTCACAATAGCAAAAATTATCAATAAATTATTGCTAGCAATTGTATGTATAGATGATTCCATGTCAGTCTCTCCTCCTAATATGCATGTATACAACATACTTATTTATTCATTTTACTATACAATTATAGCACACAAATAAATGCTATCAATCATTTTTTTTATCACTTGCAACTTTACCTTCATTTTTGACAATTAAATAACGCTTATATAATTTTATCTTTTTTTTTCTACCAAGAAAAGGTTGATTTTGTCAAGTTTTATGCATCTATAAAATAACGTTATCCTAATACAGGTGTATTTTAGATAATTTTCGACTTTTTTTTCTATTAAAATAAGTTTAAATTTAACAATAAAACATTTCATTATATTATTTTTTTAAAACACACCATTTTCAACTATTCCATTAACTTGGACGATTGATTTTTTTCTTATCTATTCTATCTCCAAGCATACTACCTATATTTTTATTTGGATATAGTTCTTCAGCAATTTCGACTTTATTATCACTATTTTTTTTAATATTAAAATTACTTATTTGCTTTTCATTTTTTTTATTTTGTTTCATTTTTTCTCCTTTCTAAATAATATAGAATTTGTATTTACTACTTATTATTTCAAATTTCTATAATTTTAATCAAAAAAGGGAAATATCTCAATATAATACAACTTATTTTAGCAGTGTATTTATATTTAGAATTTCCCTAATAATAATTTTGTCGATTAAATTTGACAGACTAAGTAATTTATATTTCTTTTTATTTTCTAATAATTAAACTTTTTCAATAACTTCTTCTAAACTAGAATTACTTTTATTGTCACGTTTCCAGTTATTCAATGTATAATGTGTTCTAAATGTAAACAATCCTGAAATTATTAATAACATATAATATACAAATCCACTATACAAAAGCACTGAATATCCCAATAATTCTTTTGGAATTATGTTTGAGAACATGGTAAAAAATGTAACTTCATTTGCTCCAACATTTCCTGGTGTTGGAACTGGTGATATTGCCATGTATAAAAATACTTGCAATGTCATTATATGTATATATGATACTCCTTTTAAATTTGAAGCTTTATACACACAATAAACTATACTAAAGTATGCTATGAGTTGTAGTGCAGTAAGCAATATGCTCAAAACTAAAATTCTTACATTTTTAATAAATATCTTTATAGAATAATTGTAGTCATCAATATAATGATTTATTCTATCTCTTTTTAAATCTAAAAACTTAAATGCTTTAAATTTAGATAAAAAATTAATCAAAATCTCTGCTACCATTTTTACTTGCTTAGGACTAAATACTATTAAGAGCCCACCTAATAACATGCTTACATTCATGGTCATCCCAGCGGCGATTAAAACTCTAACTGAATGTACTTGTTCCATTAATAATGACTTATTCAATAAAATTAAAATTCCACAAAATATAGTAACTGTACTTTGAAATACAACAGTCTTATTAGTAACTATGGCTACTGATTTACTGAGACTAACATCATACTTTGTAAGTGCATATATTTGCATTGGCTGACTCCCAGATGCAAAGGGAGTAACTAAATTATAATAAAATCCCATTGTGGCCATTTTAATACCTATAAATTTTACTTTTGTTTTTTGAACTGCATTTATTATCAAATGTGTCACAATAGATTCAATTATCATATATATTAACATTATTAGTATGCCAAGAAATATATAGGTTTTATTTACTAGACTTATAATTTTAGGTATTAGTTTTACATCTAAAGTGGTTGATACTAAATAAGTAGTAATACATATCAAAAATAGCAAAAATCCATATTGAATAAAATCTTTTTCTTTTTTGGATAATTTTCTCATTTATTTTCTCCTAAATTTTTTCATATCACTATACAATAGTATACTACTTAGCATATTCTTTGCAATACCTTAAAAAATAAGTCTTTTTTTAACACAAATATATCTATAAATTTTTAAATATTTTTACTCCTTTAATTGAAATAATTCTCCATAGCATAAAGTCTAATATAAGAGTAAGCACACTTGCTAAAATCAAATACATATTTAGAAATGAAACTTTCAATAACATATATGTGCCTCCAAGTACAACTATATAAATTAATGATGCTAATATTGTAACTATCATACTTGCACTTCTTTTTACTACTGCTACTTCATTTTTCCAATCAAGGTTTGGATAAATCAAATTTGATAACAATCCCATTAAAGCCACAAACAGTGACATAGTTACAATCAAGCAACTTGCTACCATCACAAACTGAATTTCAAAGTTCAGTTTTATAGACACTAATATTAGACATAAAACAGATAGTGGTGCATTTAATAAAAAATTCATCAATATTTTTGACCAAAATATCTCCCTTTCATCTATTGGAGAAGACTTTAGTATCCATAGATTCTTTCCTTCAAAAGAAATTGAACAATATGTTGTGCAGTTAATTACTATTATAAATAGAAACGCACCTAATAACTGTATTTTTATAATACTAAAATCTATATTCATTTTTAGTAACTCACCTATTTTATCAGCTCCAAATGCCAACACACCAATTGTAGCCACTATTAAAAATAACAGACCAATAGAAGAATTCAAAAAGTAAATAAATGAAGAAGTATATCTTCTAAATTCTTTTTTCAATAGAGCCTTTGAAGGTTTTGAAATTTTTTGACTTTTAAATTTATAGTTTTTAGTCTTATAACTTTCACCCATTCTAGCATTTATATTTGTAAATCCTTTTGCAAACAGAGTTACAAAGACAAAAAATGGTATTAATGATATTGCTATAAATATTAAAAATGAAACTATACTTCCAGTTTTAAGAGCATCAACAAAATAGTATATAGGTGGATATATTTTATTAATTGTTTCTGAAATAGATACACTATTTTTTAATAACTCAACTGATATAGAGTTTAATTTTGACATGAGTACAGTATAAGCCAAAATTAATATTACACTACCTATGATTAACACTAAATTTTTATATTTTAGTCTTGATGATAGCTGTCCTATGAATAAGAAAATTATTGATGAAACAACTATTGGTAGTAATGGCAGAGCCAAAAATAATAATATTAAATAAGGAAAATATGTTATATTTACATCGACATTTAAAAAATAAACTACTGCTGGTATAATCATACACACTGAAGAAAACAAATAATTAGTTCCAACTAACATTAATATTTTACTAGCCAATATAGTAGATTCTTTTATTGGCAAACTAGTTAATAACTCTAAATCCTTCGCTTGAAACAGATATGATGAAGTTTTATATAATGATGTAACAATTACCATTACTGTTGATAATCCAAAGCCAAACACAAGTAGCATTTCCATTTGATTTATTTGTTTTAAAATATCAACTAGAAAAAGGCTTAAACTTGTTACATAAAATATTAATAGCCCTGCTACAACAACCATTGAAAACATCATTCCTATTATTTTTTGTTTTTCTTTGCTGTCTATATTTTTTAAAGCATTCAATTTAAACTCATTTATTATATTAGTTTTTATTAATATACTTAGATTACTCATAATTTATCATACCTCACTTTAGATATTATATTCTGTAAAAATATCACTTTATTTTTCTATTAATTCCATAAAAATATTTTCAAGAGAATTGTTTCCTTTCACTTCTTCAGTAGTTCCATAAGCAATTATATTTCCATCTTTTATTATGGCAATCTTATCACAGATTTTTTCAGCAACTTCTAATACATGTGTTGAGAAAAATATACAACCACCTTTTTTACAAAACTCCTTCATGATTTCCTTTAATATAAAGGAAGCTTTTGGGTCAAGACCTACAAAAGGTTCATCAAGAATTAGAATTTTAGGATTATGGATTAAAGCTGAAATTATAGCTAGTTTTTGTTTCATACCATGTGAATACGAAGATATTAAATCACCTAATGCCTTATTAATTTCAAATTTATTTGAATAATATTTTATTAATTCCTCTCTTTCCTTTTTATCTACCTCAAATATATCTGCTATAAAGTTAAGGTATTGTATTCCAGTTAAAGCTTCATACAAATCTGGATTATCAGGAATATATGCCATTTCCTTTTTGCACTCAACAGATTGTTTTTTTATAGATTTAGAGTTTATAAGTATTTCTCCTCCCTCAAAATCATGTATCCCAACAATTGCTTTAATAGTAGTAGTTTTTCCTGCACCATTATGACCTATAAAGCCAAAAATCTCTCCATCATTTACCTCAAATGAAATATTATTTACTACCTTTTTATTTTTATATGATTTAGATATATTGCTTATCTTTAACATAATTTCCCTCCATATTATATATTATAGTTTTAATACTTGTTATATATAATATATAACAAGCATTAAACAATTACAACTACAATTTGCTAAATTTTCAAATTTATATATTAGGCAATTGTAAAAATACTGAAATCAATATAAATATACAAAAAACATCTATATTTACTTCTAAATTGCATATAATTATAAAATAATGTATAGTTCGATTTGACTAAACAATGTATAATAAGAAATAGTTAGCTACAATAATATAAGTTTTTAATAGAAGGAGCAAAAGATGAACACATTTGAACAATTAAAAATAAGTTCTACTCTAATAAACGGACTTAAAAAACAAGACATAACTTCTCCAACAGAAGTTCAGTCACTTGTTATAGAAAATATAATGCAAAATAAAGATTTATTAATCAACTCACAAACTGGAACAGGAAAAACACTTGCATATGTTTTACCTATATTTGAAAAAATTGATACATCAAAAAGAGAAACTCAGGCTCTTATACTTGCACCAACACATGAATTAGTAATGCAAATTACAAATCAAATTGAATTATTAGCAAAAAACTCAGAAATTCCTTTGACTTCACTAGCCTTAATTGGAGAAGTTAATATACAAAAACAAATAAAAAATATAAAGTCTGTAAAACCTCATATAGTAATAGGAACTTGTGGAAGAATTTTAGACTTGATAAAACAGAAGAAGTTAAAATCACACAACATAAAAACTATCGTTTTAGATGAAGTAGACAATTTATTGAATGGTAAAAATATAACTTGTGTAGAAGATATCATAAAAACTACATTAAGAGATAGACAAATCATAGGTTGTTCTGCAAGTCTTACTGATAGTACTATAAAAATTTGTGATAAATTTATGAAAGAATTGGAAATAATAAAAACAAAAGAAAAATCACAGATAAATCCTAATATAAACCATACATATATGTTGGGAGAAATAAGAGATAAATTTACTTTTCTTAGAAAGACATTAGCTGCTACAAACCCAAAAAGAGCTATTGTATTTGTAAACAATGAAAAAAATATAGATGTTATAGTATCAAAATTAAACTATCATAATTATAAAGCAATTGGAATTTTTGGAAATATGCCAAAAGAGGATAGGAAAAATGCAATAAATAAATTTAAACTTGGTAAAGCAAAAATTTTAGTTACAACAGATTTATCTGCTCGCGGGCTTGATATAGTAGATATAAGCCATGTTTTTAATTTAGATTTTCCAAATAGTAAAAATGAATATCTGCATAGATGCGGTCGAACTGCTAGAGGAAATCGAAGTGGAGATACTATTTCAATAATAACAAAAAAAGAGTTAGATATTATAAAAGAATTACAAAAAGAATTTAATATAACCATTGTGCCTAAAATCTTAGAAAAGGGAAAATTAGTAGACATATCTAAGTAATACAAAAAAATAAAGAGCTGTAACTTCTTCTCAAAATAGATTAGAAATTATAGCTCTTTATTCTATTAAATTAATTTTTTAAATAATGTCTATTATAATAGCCAAAGTTTTATTATAAATAATATAGCAAGAACAATCATTACTACTGAAACATGTTTCTTATCTTCAGCCTTTTTAGCTCCAAATATGTTGTAAAATACATTTACAAAAACATAAGTTAATATACCTAGAGTTAAACCATCACCTATACTATAAGTTAATGCCATACAAGCAATAGTAACGAAAGCTGGAACACCTTCAGTTATATTGTCAAACTCAATATCCTTAACTGTACCAAGCATTAAGTATCCAACATAAATTAAAGCTGGTGCTGTAGCACATGATGGAATTGCTATAAATACAGGAGAGAAAAACATTGCAACTAAGAATAAAACTCCAACTGTTACTGCTGTCCATCCAGTTCTACCACCTGCAATAACCCCTGTTGAACTCTCAACATAAGTTGTAACTGTAGATACTCCAAGCCCTGCACCTACTGTAGTTGCAACTGCATCTGTAAGTAATGCTCTACCTACATTAGGAACATTTCCTTTTTCATCTAGCATATTTGCTTTAGAGCAAACCCCTACTAATGTACCTACTGTATCAAAGAAATCAACAAATAAGAATGTACAAACTATTACAAAGAAACCACCTATGTTTGTTGGATGTAATACATATCCTAAATCTATTTTACCTGCTATTGGTGCTAAACTTTCAAATTTGAATATTCCGCTAGGTAAGTATATACCTAATTTTTGTGCATATTCTGGATTCATAAATGCAAATCCCCAAGCAAGTAATGAACTTACTACTATTCCAAAAAGTATAGAACCTTTAACTCTTTTTTTATCTAATACTGCTACAATTATTAATCCTATACAAGCTATTATTACTGCTGGAGTAAATTTCCCCATCTTTATAAGAGTAGCTTGATCTCCAATTACGATTCCGCAATTAACTAAACCTATAAGTGCAATAAATATACCTATACCACCTGTAACAGCAAGTTTCATATTCTTTGGTATTGCATTTACAACAGCTTCACGAACTCCACTTACTGATAATATTATAAAAATGATACCTTCTACAAATACTGCTGTAAGAGCTACTCCCCAAGGAACACCCATTTGTAAGACTACTGTGTATGCAAAAAATGCATTAAGACCCATACCTGATGCTAAAGCAAAAGGAAGATTAGCAACCATTCCCATTAAAATACATCCAAATGCTGCTGCTAGACATGTCCCTGTAACAAGAGCACCTGCTGGCATCCCTGTTGCTGATAAAATGTTTGGATTTACAGCTATTATATAAGCCATAGTTAAAAAAGTAGTTACACCAGCAATTACTTCTTTCTTCATGTCGACATTTTTATTAGTCAAAATTGGAAAAAGTTTCTGCATGGTACTACTGTTTGTTGTTTGCATAACAACACCTCCTATTAAATTTTACAAAAAAACGACACAGTAACTAATAAGCTGAGTCGTATCCTTCATAATTTAGTTAAATAAATATTTATTTAACTAAATAATAGTATACATAGTCAGAATATTTACGGTATTCCGGTAGAAACTTATGACCCGTATTGTCAAAATTATATGTTATACAATATAAAACATGAATTTTTCTTTACGAATATTATTTTAATTTATATAGTTAATTTTGTCAATATATGCGTATATATTAGAATAAATTTGTATTAATATTCGATTATATTAACTGTTAATTTGCTATATCTATGTCATACTTATATTCTTTGCATTTTTATAAAATATATGATTATTTAATACAATTTATTTATAGTAGGGACATAAAGTTTATGTTAAGATTATATTATATTTATTATAGCAACTTGATAATTAATAATTTTTAAATTTGGAGGAATAAGGGTGAAAGATTTAACTACAGGTCATGAGGGAAAATCTATATTCTTTTTTGCTATGCCTATGCTTATTGGTAGTTTATTTCAACAACTATACAATACTGCTGACAGTATTATAGTTGGTAGATTTATTGGTAAAGAAGCTATGGCTGCAGTCTCAGGTGCTAACCCTATAATGTTTTTGCTAGTAGCAATGCTTATGGGTGTCAGTCTTGGTTTTTCTATTTTAATTTCACAGTTTTATGGTTCAGGAGATTTAAAAAAAGTAAAAGCTACTATTGATACTACATATATACTTTTATTTATTGGCTCTATATTAATTAGTGTTATTGGAATAGTATTTGGAGGTCCTATGCTTAAGCTTATGAATACTCCAGAATCAGTTTTTAATCAGTCAAAACTATATCTTACTATAATATTTGGTGGAATCTTATTTTCTGCTGGATACAATTCAGTAAGTGCAATACTTAGAGGACTTGGAGATTCAGTAACTCCACTTTATTTTTTAATAATAGCCACAATTTTAAATATAGTTTTAGATTTAACTTTTATTGTAGTCTTGAAAATGGGAGTTGAAGGCGTTGCACTTGCCACTATAATGGCTCAAGCAGTATCATTCATAATTAGCATAATATATTTAAATAAAAAACACGAAGTACTTAAATTTAAGATTAAAGGAATTGTATATGATAATAAAATATTTAAAGATGGTCTTAGATTAGGACTTCCAAGTGGAGTTCAACAGATGTTATTTTCAATTGGCAACATGGCTCTTCAATTTTTAGTTAATAGTTATGGTACATCTGCTATGGCAGCTTTTGGAGCTGGTCTTAGAATAGAAAACTTTATAAGCTTACCTATCATGAACCTTGGTTCTGCTGTTTCCACTTTTGTTGCTCAAAATATAGGTGCTGGAGAAAGTGAAAGGGTTAGAAAAGGAATTCGTGAATCTATAAAAATGACTTTAATTCTAGCAATTGTAGTCGTTGCCTTAATCTTATTATTTAGAGAGAACTTAATTTCTTTATTTAATACTGACAAAGAAGTTATTGAAATTGGCTCTTCTTACTTATTTATAATAGGACCTTTTTTCTTATTTATTGGTACTTCCTTTGTACTTTCAAGTGCAATGAAAGGTGCTGGTGATTCTATGTTTGCTCTGATGAGTTCAGTCGTATCATTATGGCTTGGAAGAATTCCTGCTTCTTATTTATTTTCTAGATTATTTGGAACAGATGGAATTTGGATGGGTATCCCTTTTGGTTGGACTTTAGGTCTTATTGTTACAGTCATCTATTATAAAAAAGGGTATTGGAAAACTAAAGCTATTGTAAATCATAGAATTAATGAATAATCTTTTAATAAAATGTATTCACCTTCATTATGATATAATAAATTATGGAGGTGGATACAAAAAATGGATATTATTCTTAAGCCAAAACAATTTTGTATGACTATTATGGTTACTATAATTCTTTACTTCTTTCTAAATTATAGTTTCAATATAAAATTTTCTATATGCTTATCTTTTTTAACTATCTTAATATGGGCTGTAGACTCTGTTGAAAAAACTGTAGTTGCACTAGTCTTTGTAATATTAGCTTTTATTTTTAATATTGCACCTTTAAGTGTTATTTTACAATTTTTATTTACAGAAAATTTTTATATAATAATCCTTGCTTACATAATTACTAATGCAGTTGCAAAGACAGGTGTTGCAAAAATTATTTCTGAAAAATTAATTTTAAATACTGTAGATACCCCTAAAAAAATGATTTTTTTATCATATATTTTAGGTGTATTATTAATATTTTTCATACCACAACCATTTCCAAGAGTCATTCTTGTGTCCGCCTTTTATAAGGAATTTTTTAAAGAACAACACTTAACTGAAGATTCAAAATCTATACTTCTGTTCAGTATATTTACAGCATCTACATTTACATCAATGTTTTTTGTAAATGGAGATACTCTTTTAAACTATGTAGTCCTAGAACTTGGAAATTGTAATATAAACTGGAGTCAGTGGGCTTTTTATATGTCTGTTCCAACTATAATTACTTGTTTTATAACTTATTTTTTATTTATATTTGTTTTTAAAAAGGAATTGTCTTTAATAAAATTTGTTTCTTGTGATAATCTTAATTCTAGTAAATTTCAATTTTCCTATTCTAATCTGAAAAAAGAGTTTCATTTATTAAGCGATGAACAAAAACACGTATTTTTATGTTTAGGAATAATGTTTTTTATGTTTCTAACTCAATTTATTCATAATTTAAATACACTAATTATAATGTCTATTTGTGTACTTCTTTTGTTGTTAAAAAGAATAATTGGTTTTAATACTTTAAAAGAAATAAATTGGAAAGTTCTTATTTTTTTTATAGCAGCGTTTTCTATTGGAGGAGTGCTAAAGTACTCTGGAGTTGTTGATATAATGGGAAACTATTTAATAAAATTAATTCCAAACTCTTCAAAAACTATTTCAATATTATTTTTAATAACCCTGACAATAGTATTGAATATATGCCTTGGAAGTGCTGTCACTACATCCTCTGTGGTGATACCATTACTTGGAAGTTTACATATATTAAAAGAAAATAGTATTGTTCTTTGCCTTTTTGTTTATATTGTAGTAAGTATACAATACATCCTGCCTTTTCATCATGCAACAATAATGGTTGGACATGGTGAGAATCTATATAATAGTAAGGTTATTTTTAAGTATGGTTTAACCTTAATTCCTTTAACCTATTTTATAATAATCTGTATAACATTCCCTTGGTGGAGATTTATAGGTCTAGAAGTTTGACAAAGATGAAAATATGAATTTTCTTTTTAATAATTTAGAATATTATTATCTTAAGTTAATTCATATTTTCATCTTTTTTATAAAAATCTATTTATAAAATTTCATAAAAACTAATTTTTTATTCTCAAATTAAATGTTATTTGTTTTGCTACCTTTTCCAAAAGTATTTTCCCAATCTTCTATAAACTTATCAACACTCCAATCTGTCAATGGGTGATTCATCATGGATTTACAAATATCATATGGTACTGTAACACTGTGTACTCCACACTTCATTAATTCTATAACCTGTTGTGCATTTTTAAAACTAGCAGCAAGTATCTTTGTATCCATATTATAAGTATCTATTATTTTTACAAGCTCTGAAACCACAGATACACCATCACCAGATATATTATCAAGTCTGTTTACATAAGGTGCAACATAGTTTGCCCCAGCTTTTGCAGCTAAAAATCCCTGATGAGCAGTAAATATTGCAGTAGCAGTTATTTTTATTCCTTTTTTATGAAGGTCTTTTATAGCTCTTAAACCATCTTGTGTTACAGGTATTTTCACATATATGTTTTCTCTCAAACTGCTTATATATAATGCTTCTTCTAATATATCTTCATACTTTGTACTTAATACTTGAGCATGTATAGGCATATCCTCACCTATAATTTCACCAATCTCACTTATAAGTTGCTTAAAATTCTTTTTTTCTTTTGAAACAATACTTGGATTTGTTGTTACACCATCAACTGGTAAATAAGTACATAGCTCTTTAATCTCCTCTATGTTACCTGTATCTAAGATTAGTTGCATTAAAATATCCCCCTTTAAACTTTATTTTTTTATTTTATTTATTCTTATTATATATTGGTTTGGTATTATTTTCAACTTTTTTGTTATTGTTTTTTCTGTTTTTTTATTGTTTGATTTTGTTGTATATTTTTATAATTTCTTTATTTATTAAGTTTTAAATAGACTATTAAGAATAATATACTTTTTATATTAAATTAATTTTGTATTCTATATTAAAATAGTTGATATTTTATCTTTTATCTTATAATATTTACTATAATACTATATTTAGGAAAAGAGGTAAAAGATGTTTGCAGAAGAAAGGATTCAGGCTATATTAAATATCCTAAAAAAAGAAGGAAGAGTTACTGTAAAAGAACTTAGTTCAAAATTTAATGTTACAGAAGATTGTATAAGAAAAGATTTAAAAAATATAGAAAAAATTTCTTCAATACGAAGAATTTATGGTGGAGCTGTACTAGTCAGAGAAACTCTTGAAAACCAAGATACAAAAGATAGAAAAGAAATTAATATACCAACAAAAAAAATAATAGCAGAAAAAGCATTTAATCTAATTACAGATAGAGAAACTATATTTTTAGATATATCTACAATCAATATATTGTTGGCTAAACTTTTAGCTGAAAGCAATAAGAAAGTAACATTGGTCACAAATATGCTAGATATACTAAATGTAGTTACTTCAAAGCCCAATAATTTAAATGTAATTTCTACTGGTGGTTTATTAAATCTTAGCTTAGATGGATTTGTTGGAACTCCAACAATAGAATTTATATCAAGATATAAATTTGATAAAACGTTTATGGGCAGTTGTGGTGTAGATGTATTTAATTCTTCTCTTACAACATTTGAAATTGAAGATGGACTTACAAAAAAAGCTATAATAAATTCAAGTAAAAGAGTATTTATAGTTATGGAAGATAAAAAATTTAAACTTGATGGAAACTTTAAGTTTGCTCATTTAGAGGATATTAGTTCTATAATTACAGAAAAATCACCTACTTCTGATATAGTAAATACTTTATCAGAATTTAATGTGAATGTTTTATAAACCTAATGATATATTTTGCAAATAGATTCAAGAGATAAACTATTATTTTGTAAATATCCTTAAAAACCTTAATTATATATGATTACAGTAATAATCAAATTCAATATTTAAAATTTTAAAATTAACATGATTTAAATATAATATATTTGAAATAGACCTTCTAAACATAATACAGTTATTTTTAGAAAGTCTATTTCTTCTATAAAACCTTTTATAGTCTTTTTTATCTAAAAACTACTATTGACAATAGTACCTAAATCTATAGACAAAACTTTATTTCATTTCATCTTTCATTTGCTTTTCTAAATCTTTTGCAAATTTCTTTTGCTCATATCTTTCCATCATTTCATCTTTCTTCATTTCTAGGTTTACCATAGCACCTTGAGCATCATCTTTTAAGTCTTCAGCAGTATTTTTCATTACATAAGCTGTCTTTTTAGCACCTTCTTTTAAATCTTCTTTCATGTTTTTCATATCTCTTTTAAGTCTATCCATCAAAACTACCTCCTCTGTAAATATAATACTTCCTACAGTTATTTTTCCCAAAATGTATATATTTATTTACTCTATCAAGTATAATTTTTAAGTTATTAAAAGTAATTTAAGACTATCTGAATATATAACGTTTAATAAAGATTCCCTATTTTTCGTTTTAAAATAAAAATAACATCAAGCATATATACTTTACGCTCAATGTTATTTCTTAAATCCATTGTATTTAATTGTTGGGAATTACTATAATGATGATTTAATTGGAGGATGTTAAGTTATATCATCATTATAGCTTGGTGTTATTTTATGGTTTAAAATTTTTTTATTTCTATTTACATAATACATTTTTAGTATGAATTTTTTGTGATTTTGAAATGAACTATTATTGAAACTTCTAATTTTTGAACTCAACCGTAAATACTACAGAGTTTTCCTTATTTTTTATACTATATTCAAACCCATGAGTTTTAAAAATTTGACTGACTATATAAAGACCCAGTCCACTTCCTCCAGTTTTTCTTGAACGAGATTTTTCTATTCTATAAAATGGATTAAATATCTCTTCTAAGTAACGTTTCTCTATAGTTACACCAGTATTTTCAATTTCTAAAATAACTCTTTGATTAGAAGTTTTTTTGTTTATTCGACTGTTTTTATCATAAAGTCTAATTATAAGCTCTGAGCCTTCAGGAGAATATTTTATAGCATTATTTATTATATTATTAATTGCTTTAGTTATTCTCTCTTGGTCTGCCTTAATTTCTAGGTTTTCTTCTATTTGCAAAATAGTTTTCATATGTTTTTCTTCTATTAAAAATACTTGTCTTTTTACCAATCTATTTAAAAGTTCACTTATATTTATAGATACTAGTTTTAAATCTTTTTCTAGTATTTCTGATTTTGAAACCTCTATCATCTCATTTACTAAATCTTTTAGCTCTTGTGTACATTCATATGATTTTTTCAAGTAAGTATCCCTATCTTTATACTTACCTACACTATAAATCATTCCTTCAATTTGACCACTTATTATGGTTATTGGAGTTTTTAATTCATGTGATATAGTTGCAACAAAATCCTTTCTTCTATATTCCTGTTCTCTTTCACTCTCTATTATATTTATAAGAGGTTTTGTTATTACGATTGAATATATATATGCTCCAATAATTGCTATTAATATCGCTATTGATATAATGTATGGCATTAACTTTCTTATGACTTCATTTGCTTCATCAATTGGCTGTAATGGCATAACAAGTTCTAAACTATATGGTCCGTCTTTTGAGTCTTTTGTATATATAGGTATAGATGTTCTATACTCATCTTCAATACTATTAATCATATACTTACTATATCTTAAAATAACTACTTCATTTTTACCATATACAATTTTTCCTTGGTTATCTTTTAATAAAATAGCAAGGTTTTGGTCTTTAGCCATATAATAAAGTCTTTCTTCTAAAGTATATGTATCAAAGTGAATTGAACTATCTACTAGAGACTTTAAGCTTTCTTGAAGAGACTCAATTTTATACTCATGATAATATGATGGCAATAAAAAATATAAAATTAGATATATTATTAAAGCTAATGCTATTAATAATGATGTTGTTATGGAAAATAATTTATACTTTATACTTAATTTTTCCCACTTATCAAATATCCTTCTCAAGTGTGTATCCTATTCCTTTTACAGTTTTAATATATGGTAATGATATTTTTTTTCTTATATTTTTTATATGTGCATCAACAATTCTAGTATCTCCATAATAATCATAACCCCATATACTATCTAAAAGACCTTCCCTAGTTATAACCTGTGGATATTTTTCTATCAAAGCTTTCAATATATTAAATTCTTTTAATGTAAGTTCTATAGGCTCTCCATCTATCTCAGCAATATATGTGTTTAAATCTAACTTTAATTTTTCAAAAACTATAAACTTATCATTTATCGTTTTGTTGCTTCTTCTCAAGATAGCTTCTACTCTTTTAATGAGAAGATTAAATGAAAATGGTTTTGTTATATAATCATCGCATTCTAAATCAAATCCCTTAAGTTGATCTCCTTCATCGTTTAAAGCAGTCAAAAATATAATTGGAACACTTGATGATTTTCTTATCATTTTACAAACTCCATAACCATCTAAGTTTGGCATCATTATATCTAATATTACTAAGTCATAACTTCCTTGCTTAAATTTTTGTATACCTTCTAATCCATCATTTGCTGACTCGACCTGATAGCCTTCTGCACTTAAAAACTCTGATATTAATTCTTGTATGTTTGAATCGTCTTCGATTACAAGTATTGACGAGTTCATCCTATCAATCCTTTCTATTTTAAAATTTCCTATATTACTTATATTTTATCTCATTGTTGTGAATTTTACATGAAAAAAGAGCTATCTTAATTTGTAAATTAATCCTTTTAATTAAAGATAGCTCTTTTAAATACATTTTTGCTTAATTTATTGTTCTAATTTTTTTTATATGCTTTGAAATTTTTAAGTCTAAGTGCATTTGAAACCACTGAAACTGAACTTAAACTCATAGCTGCTGCTGCAATCATTGGATTTAAAAGAGGTCCTCCAAAGATATACAATAATCCTGCTGCTACAGGTATACCAATTGTATTATATCCAAATGCCCAAAATAGGTTTTGCTTTATATTTTTTATAGTTTCATTACTAAGTTTAATCGCAGTTGGAACATCCATCAAATCACTCTTCATAAGCACTATATCTGCAGACTCAATTGCTACATCTGTTCCACTTCCTATTGCTATGCCTATATCAGCTTTTGCAAGAGCTGGTGCATCATTTATTCCATCTCCTACCATTGCAACAAACTTACCTTGATTTTGCAATTTTTCAACTTCTTTTGACTTATCTTCTGGTAAAACCTCTGCTAATACCATATCTATACCTACTTGACTTGCTATAGCATTTGCAGTCTTAACATTATCTCCAGTTACCATCGCAACTTTTATTCCCATATTATGAAGAATATCTATTGCCTTTTTACTACTTTCTTTAACCACATCTGCAACTGCAATTATTCCTGATAAATTTCCATCTACAGCAATATACATAGGTGTCTTACCTTGACTTGCCAGTATATTAGATTTTTCCTCTAAATCTTTAAGGTTGATATTATTGTCGTTCATAAGTTTTCTATTTCCAAGTAATATATTTTCATTATTTATAGTAACTTGTATACCAGCACCTGGTATAGCTTTAAAGTTATCAACTTTTTCAATCTGTATATTTTTATCTTCCCCATATCTAACTATTGCTTCTCCTAGAGGATGTTCTGAACCTTTCTCTGCACTTGAAGCAATCTTAATTAGGTATTCTTCTTTCACATTATTTAACACAATATCTGTTACTTTTGGTTTTCCTTCTGTTATTGTACCTGTTTTATCAAATATTACTGTATTTACTTTGTGAGCAGATTCTAGTGCTTCCCCACCTTTTATCAGTATCCCATTTTCTGCACCTTTTCCAGTTCCAACCATTATAGCAGTTGGTGTAGCCAATCCTAATGCACAAGGGCAAGCAATTACAAGTATTGATATGAATATAGTAAGTACAAATACTATGTCTTTTCCACCCACTAAAAACCACAGTAATGATGAGACTATAGCTATTGCAATTACTATTGGTACAAAATATCCAGAAACAGTATCAGCAAGTTTAGCAATAGGTGCTTTTGTCCCCTGTGCATCTTCAACTAATTTTATTATTTGAGCAAGAGCTGTATCTCCACCAATTTTTTCAGCTTTAAATTTAATAACACCATTTTTATTTATACTAGCACCTGTAACTTTACTTCCAATATTTTTTTCTACTGGTATACTTTCACCTGTAAGCATAGATTCATCAACTGATGTATATCCCTCTATTACAACTCCATCTACTGGTATTTTAGTCCCTGGTTTTACTAGTATTATATCTCCTATTTCAACTTCTTCTATAGGAGTCTCTATTTCTTTACCATCAACTATTACTATTGCAGTTTTAGGTTGTAGCCCCATAAGTTTTTTAATTGCTTCTGATGTTTTTCCTTTTGATTTTGATTCTAAATATTTACCAAGTAATATAAGTGCTATTATTATTCCTGCGCTTTCATAATACAACTGATGATGGTGCATACCCTGAATTTGTCCATTTGCTATTTGTATTGTTGTGTATAGACTATATAAAAATGCTGCCAATGTACCAATTGCAACTAAAGAATCCATATTAGGACTTAAAGAAAAAAGTGCTTTAAAGCCATTTATATAAAATTTATATCCAGCTATCATTACTGGTATTACTAAAATCAATTGGGCTAACGCATAATTTAGAGTATTTGTCATGGGATTTAGAATTTCTGGTAAAGGCCATGGTCCTATAGGTTTTATTATCATAGGACCCATTGCTATATAAAACAAAGGTACTGCAAATACTATTGCAACTATGAATTTAATAAATAAAGTATTCATTTCTTTTTCTTTTCTTACTTTATCTTCATCTACATCAACTTTGTTTTTTACTTCTTCTATTGGTTTATAACCAGCTTTTTCTATAGCTGCTTTTATCTGAGATAATTTTACTTTTGATGGATTATAGTCTATATTAGCTTTATCTGTTGCAATATTTACACTAATACTTTCTACTCCATCCAATTTTTTTACTACTCTCTCTACAGCTTTTGCACAAGCTGCACATGTCATTCCATCAATTTTCATATCAATTTTTTTATTACTTTCTTCCTTTATAATTCCATATCCAGCTTTTTCTACAACTTGTTTTATATCATCAAAGCTAACTTTAGAATTATCATATTCTATCTTAAGTTTTTCAGTAGCTATATTTACGCTTTGGTCATATACTCCATCTAATTTCTTAGTTACTCTTTCTACCGCCTTTGCACAAGCTGCACATGTCATACCTGTGATTTTATAATTTTCTACTATTTTATTTGAACTCATAATAAACTCTTCCTCTCTTTCAATATATTTTCAATTAATTTGTATGTTTTATCTTGATATGTAATATTGATAAATTCTTTATTTGGAAATCTATAGTATTTATTATACCCCCTATAGGTATATTTAATCAATATTTTTTTAATAAATAAATTTAATTTAGTTATATTTATTTGTATTTAATAGAAAAGTATACTCATAATTAAATATATACATAAAAAGAGAGCACATAAATTGCTAAATACTTACTCAATTTATATGCTCTCTTTTATATAATTTATTTTCTACTGTAGTTTTTTCTTACATGTATATTTTATTTCTTACATGCTTCAAAAAATTCTTCCTCTGTTTCTTTTATTTCAAGCTCATTATCTATTATTCCTACAGCTTCCTTTTTAAATGCTCTACATTGACCTATACAACCAGTCTTCACATTTTCTTCTCCAACTAAAGTTTTTAACTTATTTACATCCACATTTGAACAGTTTGGACATACTCTTATCATATTTAAGTTCCTCCTTAATTAATGTCTAATTAATACTGTTATACCCAAATATAAGTTTTATAAATTTTTTTTTATAATAAATTATTTCCATGTATTCCAATTTATATCAATTTTATTATTACATGTATGGAGGTATCTGTTGTTTTCTTACTATCTCCAATTCTTTAACTTCTATAAGCTTAACTACATTTACTTTATAGTTTTCTTTAGATTTTATATATAAAACATCTTCTTCTATTTTTTTACCCTCAATAAACTTTTTAGACCATCTTAAAAGTTCATCAAAATTATCTACTTCTTCTTTTATGAAAGTATCACTTTCACTGTTAAAATATTTAATGATTATTTTAGTTACTTCCAATATATATCATCCTCTACTTTTAAATTAGTATTTTCATTTATAAATTTATTATTTGTCTAAAAAAATTTTTTAAACAAAATAAATTTATATATTTGAAATCAACATTTTTACCTAATTTGAATTATATTAATGCATTTTAATCTATTTTTCCTTGTACCTAATAATATATTGTGATATAATTAATAAGTTATTTTAATCGAAGGGAGCAACAAAAATGTCACAAAAACATAAAATTATAAATATCGCAGTTATTGCCCACGTTGATGCAGGAAAATCAACACTAGTTGATGCTTTCCTTTCTCAAAGTGGTGTTTTTAGAGAAAATGAAGTAGTTAAAGACTGCGTTATGGACAGTAACGACCTTGAGAAAGAAAGAGGCATAACTATATATTCAAAAAACTGTGCAATAAACTATCAAGACTATAAAATAAATATAGTTGATACACCAGGACATAGCGACTTTTCTTCTGAAGTTGAACGTGTTATGAAAACTGTTGACACAGTTATTTTACTAGTTGATGCAAGCGAAGGCCCAATGCCTCAAACTAGATTTGTTTTACAAAAATCTTTAGAGTTCGGTTTAAAACCAATACTATTTATCAATAAGATTGATAAAAAAGACCAAAGAGCGGAAGAAGTAGTTAATGAAGTTTTCGATTTATTTGTAGACTTAAATGCAACAGACGAACAATGTGAGTTCCCTATAATATATGGAATAGCTAAACAAGGTATAGCTAAACTTGAAATGGATGATGACAGTGAAGACCTATCTCCACTATTTAAAACTATTGTAAATCATGTTGAAGCTTATCCTGATTACGACAATGAATCTCTACAATTCCAAATATCAGCTCTTGCATATGATGATTATGTAGGTAGACTTGGTATAGGTAGAATCTATAAAGGAACACTTAAAAACAATGAACAAGTTGCTATTTGTAGAGAAGGTTCTGTTGTATCTAGAGGAAAAGTATCAAGACTTTCTGTATATGAAGGTTTAAAACAAGTTGAAGTGAATGAAGCTACTAGCGGAGAAATAGTTGTTATATCTGGTATTCCTGATATATCTATAGGAGAAACTCTATGTGATTTAGATAATCCACTTCCTATGGAAATGATAAAAATAGAAGAACCTACTCTTTCTATGAACTTCTTAGTAAATGATTCTCCATTTGTTGGAAAAAGCGGAAAATTCGTTACAACTAGACATTTAAAAGACAGACTTGAAAAAGAACTTGAAGTAAATGTAGGACTTAAAGTTGAACCTCTTGATACTACTGATGGGTATAAAGTTTCTGGACGTGGAGAACTTCACTTATCTATACTTCTTGAAAATATGAGACGTGAAGGTTATGAAGTTGGTGTTTCTAAGCCTGAAGTTTTAATGCATAAAGAAGATGGAAAATTAATGGAACCAGTAGAAAGAGTTATTGTAAACTGTCCAGAAGTTTATTCAGGTACTATTATAAATGAATTGAACATGAGAAAAGGTATGATGGAGTCTATGTCAATAGAAGGAGACTATGTAAAAATAGAATTCTTAGCTCCTACTCGTGGTCTTTTAGGATATAGAAGTGAGTTTATAAATGCTACTCGTGGAGAAGGTACTCTAGTTCGTTCATTCGAAAAATTTGAAGAATTTAAGGGTGAAATACCTTCAAGAGGAAATGGTGTCTTAATAGCACAAGGACCTGGTGTTACTATGGGATATTCTCTTAATGCTTTAAGTGATAGAGCTACGATGTTTGTAGACCCTGGTGTAGAAGTTTATGAAGGTATGATAATTGGTATGAATTCTAGAAAAGATGACATGGTAGTTAATCCTTGTAAAAACAAGAAAATGAGTAACGTACGTGCTTCTGGTTCAGATGATGCTATAAAATTATCACCTCCTAGAATATTCACTCTTGAGGAAGCATTAGAATTTATAGAAGATGATGAATTAGTTGAAATTACACCAGATTCTATAAGACTTAGAAAAAGATTATTAAATGAACATGATAGATTGAGATATAATAAGTCTAGACAAGGTAAATAAATTATAATATCTATTTACTAAAATGGCCATATAATACTTAAAGATATATTTTCTTTATAGTGTTATATGGCTATTTTTATTTAAAAGCTATATTTATTCAATATTTATATAGTTAGCAGCTTGAACAGCTGCAATAGCACCATCTGAGGCTGCTGTTATTATTTGACGTAAAAACTTAGTTCTACTATCTCCTGCTACATATACACCTTCAACTGATGTTGTACAAGATTCATCTGAAACTATATACCCACCTTCATCTAACTCAAGAACATTTTCAAACATTTTATTGTTAGGCTTAAGTCCTATAGCAATGAAAATACCACTTACATCTATAGTTCTTTTCTCCTCAGTTTTTAAGTCTTTTACTTCTATTCTTGATACTGTCTTTTCACCTTCTATTTTTTCTACACCATGACTGTAAAGTATCTCAATATTTTTTCTTGCCTTTACTGACTTTTCTAATACTTCTTCACCTCTAAAATCATCTCTTCTGTGAATTAAGTACACTTTTGTACAATTATTAGCTAAAAATAAAGCATCTTCTAATGCAGTATTTCCTCCACCAACTATTGCAACTTCTTTATTCTTAAAAAAGGCTCCATCACATGTTGCACAATAAGATACTCCTCTACCTGTAAACTCTTTTTCTCCAACACATCCTAATTTACGTCTTTCGACTCCATTTGCAAGGATAACAGCCTTTGCTTTATGCTCTCCTGATGCTGTTTTAACAATTTTTACTTTACCTTCTAAATTTATCTCTTCTACTTCATCAAACTGAATATCAACACCCTGAGCGACTGCTTGATTATATATGTTAGTAGAAAACTCTATACCAGAAATTTTTTGAACTGCTGGATAATTTTCTACCTCAGATGTACTTGCAACTTGACCTCCATAAATATTTTTTTCAAAGACTGTTACACTTAAACCAGATCTCATAGCATAAATTGCTGAAGTTAAACCTGCTGGTCCAGCACCAATTACAATAATATCTACCATGACAATTTACCTCTCTTTATATTATTATTTCTTATATATTATTCTCATTATTATTATACTTTACTATTATTATCCATATATACTATAAACAAAACATTATTTTTTGTTAGTTTATAGAAAAGATTAATTTGAAAACTGATAGCTATAAATAAAACATCATTTTTTATATATTAACTTTATTTAATAAATATATAAAAAAACTGTAAATAAAAAGTAATTTTTACTTACAGTTCTACTTATTTATATAATTTAAAACCTTATTGGTTATCATTTACAGTGTCTTCTAATATATTGCTTTCTGATATATATGATAGAATTGAAAGTCCATACATAACCAAAACTAATGCTGCTGTTATAAGTACTATTCCCATATTTAATACCTCCTTTTGTTTACAGTATACTCTTATTATGTGAAATACTTGTGAATTTAATTTGAACATATTTGTAATTTTACAATAGTATTTTTTTCAAATTAAAAATTATATACTTTGATTAAGTCAATTACAATTAATTGTTTAAATATTAACGCTATTCATCTATATTTATATGATATACCATATAATTACATTTTTCAAATTAAAGTTTTGTAAACTTTTTTTGTAATATAGTGTAGTATGAAATTGTAATATTACAGATATGTAACTCTTATCTTCTAATTAGTTTTTATTAAAATCCCCTTCATTTCTATGAAAATCCAAGTTTTTATAGATTTAAAAAGGTTAAAAAAATATCCCATTAAAAGTCAATTTGATTACAATTTGATTACAATTTTTTTACATTTTAAAAAATAATTTTTCCAAATTTTTATATTAATACTTGACTTTGTCTGTTTTATATTCTAGAATAATTAATAATATTAAGAATATTGAAAGGCTTTGATTAGGAAGAGTAAATCTGAATCGGTTACCAGAGAAGGAAACTATTAGCTGAAAAGTTTCTTTAACTAGAAAGATTGAAAACTACCTAGGAGCTTCTATCTGAAGTTATCTTATGATTTTAGTAGGAATAGACGTTTTACTACTTACGTTAAAGTATCAAGTGGATTTTTTAAAATCAATTTGGGTGGAACCGCGGGAAACAGATTCTCGTCCCTTTTTTAGGGATGAGGGTCTTTTTTTATTACCTAAATTCAGTTTTTAAAATATTCTGTATCTAGTTTAATTAGCTAATTAAAAATTTAAAATATATGGAGGATTATAGAAATGTATTATTCAAGTACAAGAGGCACCAAAGAAAAAGTAACTGCATCACAAGCAATAATAAAAGGAATTTCAAACGATGGTGGTCTTTATGTTCCAAGTGAATTTCCAAATGTAAAAAATGAACTTATAGATTTAGTAAATTTAACTTATTCCCAAATAGCATTTTTTGTACTTAGCAAATTTTTATGCGATTTTACTGAATCTGAGATTAAGGATTGTATAACAAATGCATATGACGAAAAATTTGATTGTACTAGTATAGCTCCATTAAATAAAGTAAATGATGCTTATTTCTTGGAATTATATCATGGTCCAACTTTAGCATTTAAGGATATGGCACTTACTATAATGCCTCATCTTCTTAAAACATCTATTAAAAAAGATAATTTAGAAAAAGATGTTGTAATTCTTACTGCTACATCTGGAGATACAGGAAAAGCAGCACTTGAAGGTTTTAAAGACATAGACAAGATAAAAATAATTGTATTCTTTCCAGAAGATGGTGTAAGTGCAGTGCAAAAACTTCAGATGAAGACCCAAACTGGAAAAAATACATATGTAGTTGGCATAAAAGGAAATTTTGACGATGCACAATCTGGTGTAAAGAGAATTTTCTCTGATAAGGAATTTAATGAAAAACTATTAGATAGTAATTATATCTTATCTTCTGCTAATTCAATTAACATAGGAAGACTTCTTCCTCAAGTTGCATACTATTTTTATTCATATATGAAATTGGTAGATAGTGATGAAATAAAGTTAAATGACAAAATAAATTTTGTAGTCCCAACTGGTAACTTTGGTAATATTTTAGCTGGATATTATGCTAAACAAATGGGGCTTCCAATAAATAAATTGATATGTGCATCAAATGACAACAATGTGCTTTATGATTTCTTTAAAACTGGTATATATGATAAGAATAGAGCATTGAAATTGACTTCTTCACCTTCTATGGATATATTAATTTCAAGTAATTTAGAAAGATTATTATTTGAAATATCAAATAGAAATACTGAAATTGTAAGCAGACTTCTATCTGACCTTAATTACGATGGAGTTTATAAAATAAATGAAGATATGAAAAAGAATCTGACTTCATTCTATGGTGAATATTCTAATGAGGAAGAAGTTAAAAACACGATAAATAATGTCTTTAAAAATTACAATTATTTAATCGATACTCATACTGCTGTTGCATATAATTGTTATGAAAAATACAAAAAAGAAACTTCTGATGACACAAAAACTGTTGTTGTAAGTACTGCAAGCCCATTTAAGTTTTCTGAAGATGTTTTAAAATCTATAGACTCCAATTTTGGAAATCTTGATGATTTCGCCATAATAGATAGATTATCAAGTATTGCTAAGGTAGATATACCAAAACCTATTAGAAATCTTCAAAATGCAGAAATACTACATAAAGATATTTATGAAAAAGATGAATTAAAAATAGCTATAGCAAAATTCTTAAAGGTATAGGTGATTATTATGTTAGAAATTATAGTTCCTGCAACAAGTGCAAATATAGGTCCAGGATTTGATTGTCTTGGAATTGCTTTAAATATATATAATAAATTTTATGTTGAAGAAATTGAAAGCGGTCTTGAAATAGAAGGTTGTGAAGATGCCTACAAAAATGAAAATAATTTAGTTTATACATCTATGAAATACTTCTTTGATAGAGTTAAGCCAGCTAAAATACCTGCTGGTATCAAAATAAAAATCCAAAGTGATGTCCCTATATGTAGAGGTCTTGGTAGTAGTGCCTCTTGTATAGTTGCTGGTGTTATAGCTGCAAATGCTCTATCAAATGCTAATTTAGATAAATGCCAGTTGTTAAATATAGCTTCAGAAATAGAGGGACATCCAGATAATGTTGCTCCTGCTATTTTAGGTAATATGGTTGTTTCTGTTACTGATAATGACAATATACACTACGATATTATAGAAATCCCTAATGAACTCAAATTTTGTGCAATGATACCTAATTTCAAACTGTCAACTGAAAAAGCTAGAGGTGTTTTACCAAAAGAAATACCATATTCTGATGGAGTGTTTAATGTTAGTAGAGTCGCTTTACTCGTGTCTGCTCTGTTAAACAAAAACTTTGACCTTCTTAAAGTAGCTTGTCAAGATAAATTGCATCAAGATTATAGGGGTACTTTAATTGAAAACTACAGTGATATTGTTAAAAAATCTGAACAATTAAATAGTATTGGCGTATTCTTAAGTGGAGCTGGACCTACTATAATGGCTTTAATAAAAGAAAATGATGATAATTTCGTGCATAATATGAGAGATTATCTATCAAACTTAAACTCTAATTGGGAAATAAAAGAGTTGTGTTGTGATTCTAAAGGAGCAGTTTTAAATATTCTATAATTATTGTCTCACATATAAAATATAACTACTCTTTTATTATAATTTGTAGTATAATAATTAGGACTAGGTAATAATATTAAGTATTATAATCTAGTTCTTTAAACATGTTTACATTGAGGAGGGATTATCATAAAAGAGTTAATAATTGGAGATTTAGTTGCAAAAGTTCCTATAATTCAAGGTGGAATGGGCGTTGGTATATCTAGATCATCACTTGCTGGTGCTGTTGCTAAGCTTGGTGGTGTTGGTGTAGTTTCTGGAGTTCAAATTGGTTATGATGAGGAAGATTTTGAGACTAACACTATAAATGCAAATTTAAGAGCTATAAAAAAACATATTTCCAGAGCGAAAGAAATTTCAAATGGTGGCATTATTGGCATTAATTTCATGGTAGCTATGAAAGAATATGAAACATATGTAAAAGAAGCTGTTAAAGCTGGTGTAGACCTTATAATATCTGGGGCTGGACTTCCTAATAAACTACCATCTTTAGTAAAAGGAAGTAATGTAAAAATAGCACCTATAGTTTCTACTGCAAAAGCTGCTAGTGTAATCTTAAAAATGTGGGATAGAAAAGAGAAAACTACTGCTGACTTAATAGTTGTTGAAGGTCCAAAAGCTGGTGGTCATCTTGGATACTCTAATGAGGAGCTTGATAACATAGATTCTATAGACTATGATAAGGAATTTGTTGAGATATTAAAAGTTGCAAATAATTATGGAGAAAAATTTGGTAAGAACATTCCAGTTGTTGCTGCTGGTGGTATAACTTCTAGTAGTGATGTAAAAAAATATATCGATATGGGAGCAAGTGGTGTACAAGTTGGTACAAGATTTGTTGCTACTTATGAATGTGATGCACATGAAAACTTTAAAATGGCATATATAAATGCTACAGAAGAAGATGTACACATAGTTAAAAGCCCTGTAGGTCTTCCTGGACGTGCTATAAGAAATAAATTTATAGAAGAAGTTAAAACAAATCGTCCAGAGATAAAAAAATGTTACAACTGTTTGATTCCTTGCAATCCAAAAGAAACACCATACTGTATTTCTCAAGCATTAATTAATGCTGTTAAAGGAGATGTGGAAAATTCACTTTTATTCTGTGGAAATAATGCGTATAAAATTAATAAGTTAAGCTCTGTTGAAGATGTTATCAATGAATTAATTTCTGAATTATAATTTGAAAACTTACAAATTAAAATTTTATCAAGCTAAGGATTTTTAAATATGTTACTAATCAATCTATATTAACATATTTATATCCTTAGCTTCTTTATATTCTCATCTTTATTAGATACTATATAAATATAATTTACACCATTATTAATATTGTATTTAAAAATTTCACTTGCTCTTACTCAATTTATTTTCCATCAACTGTAGAAAATCTCATCTATAAAAACTCAATCACTTACATATCATAATTAAATTTTCTTTGCTTTCTATAATACTAATTACTGATATAATCCTATCATTACATATTATTTAATCTTCTTTTACAAGTACATTTGTTATCTCAGCTACATATAGAGTATGATAATCTTTTTTTGGATACCATCTTCCATCTATCTCTTCATCAATAAAACATTGTGGGTCAATTTTTTGGCAGTGCATTTTTTTACATATAATAGCCAACTTTGCCTCTTTAAAATAAGGTGTATCATTTAAATGTTCTACATTAAATCCTGTTTTAGATATTTTATCCTCTTCTCTACCAGACACTTTACCACAATAAGAAAGTTCTTTACGAAAATCTTCGTCAAAAAAAGTAAGAGAAAATGTATCTGTACTATCTATAAATTCTTTAGTATAACGTTGTGGTCTTATTACTACAAAAGCAACATTTTTACCCCACATAACTCCAAGTCCACCCCAACTAGCAGTCATTGTATTTACTTTACCTTCTTTTTCAGCTGTTATCAATGTCCAGTCTTTACCTATCAACTTAAATGGATTGCTTTTAATTTCCTCTGACATAATCTCTTTAAATTCACTCATATCTCTAATAACCTCTCATTCTCTTATATTGATAATACTTTTATTTTCATCATAAATTATTACTAGAATTTACTTTGGAAAATAAAGTATCTTCTATTAAAATATATTATAAAGGAGTAAGGATATAGATGCCTATTCATTTTCTAATATATTTAATATTTTCACTCAGAATATATATATACTTTATATAGTCTAAATATGACTATTACGTTTTACATGTAAATTATGTCAAAAATATCATTTAACTAAATCAAAACTTGATTTATATACCTGGAAAAGGTATTATATTAAAGAGTGCTTAAAATACTTCTTTTGTATATAGGCATGTATAAAATAATAAATAAGGAGAGTGATGAGCAATGGATACTAGTCCGTTGCGGAGAGAATTTTTTACAATTTCATCACTTAATAATATCTAAATTTAAAACTAATACGATATTCAGTTATATAAATTAGTTAATTAATAGATACTATTAAATGATGAGATTTATATAAAACTGAATAAAGGATGTGTTGCCATGATAAGATATTACAAAACTATAGATTCAAAATTAGAGAAACTTAGTTTTTTTGAAGATGGCTGTTGGATAAATCTTGTTGAACCTAATCATAGTGAAATCAACGAAATTTCTAATTTATTAAATATAGATGTAGAAAGTATAGAATCTGCACTAGATGAAGAAGAGCGCTCAAGAATAGATGTTGAAGACAATCATACTCTTATACTTATAGATATACCAGTAGACGAAAGTGACTCTAATTCTTCTCATTATACTACAATACCTTTAGGTATTATAATAACTCAAGAAGCTATTATAACAGTTTGTAATGCACAGACTAAGATTTTAAATGACTTTATAGTTGGTCATATTAAAGATTTTTTTACATTTAAAAAAACTCGCTTCTTGCTTCAAATTCTTCACAAAAATGCAGCTTATTACTTGCATTACTTAAGAAAAATAAATAAAATGACAATCATAATAGAGCGAGAAATTTACAAATCTATGAAAAACAAAGAACTAGTACAACTATTGGAATTAGAAAAGTCTTTGGTATACTTCTCTACCTCTTTAAAATCCAATGAGTTGGTCTTAAACAAGATGGTTAGAACTGCTGGTATAAAGAAATATCCAGATGATGAAGACCTCTTAGAAGATGTTATAGTCGAAAATAGACAGGCTCTTGATATGGCTAAAATATATGGAGATATATTGAGTAGAATTATGGATGCTTTCAGTGCAATTATAAGTAATAATCAAAATAATGTTATGCAATTTTTAACAGTAGTTACACTAATTTTCTCAATACCTACAATAATATCAGGATTCTTTGGTATGAATGTTATCAATATGCCATTTTCTGATAACCCAAATGGATTTTGGATAATTATGCTCATTACTTCTATAATATGCATAATAATTACATTTTTTATGTCAAGAAACAAGCTATTATAAAAATTAATAAGAGAAAGCCATTAGAGTTAATTAATTTACATTTACTCCAATGGCTTTTATTTATTTTAAAAACACTCTTTTTATCAGGTTTTTTAATTATCATATTCTTCATCTATACTCATTTCAGTTTCAAGACCTTCTAGCATTGAATCTAAGCTTTCTTTTATGTTCAATATATAAATTGGAACATACTCTTCTTCATCAACTATTTCTTCTTGTAATTTAAATGGTGGAATTAATACTTCATCAAAGTTTATATTTAGTTTAGGGAAATCTTCTATTATTTCTCCACAGTTATCATATTCTTCATCTGCTAGAGAAATATACATATCTAAACTTTTTTTGTAGTAAAGTCCTGCAAGCATATATTCACACTTCTTACTCCCAAATTTAATACCTTCTTTATAATATTTTTCAGCTTCTGCATCATCATTTAATTTTAAATAAATTTGCCCTAAATTATATATTGATTCGACACAACCTTGTGCTCTAGCCTTCTCATACCAGTATTTAGAATTAACATAATCTTTGTAAAACATATCATAAATAAGTCCTACCATGTGTTGAGCATATACATTATTTTCATTAGCAGGTGCGTCAAGCATCATTTTAGATTCTTCTAGTTTTCCTTCTCTAAAATAAATTCTACCTAAATGTATACGTGCATTCATATGATTTTTACTACTTGCCATCTCAAAGTACTTTCTAGCATTTTTAGTATTTCCTAAACTCTCATATATACATCCCAATCTATAGCTAGATTTGGTATCTCCATTTTCAGATGCTTTTTTATACCAACTTATAGCTTCTTCTATGTTATTTAAATCTTCATATATATTCCCTAATTTTATTTGACAAGATACATTATTTGGAATTCTAGAATAATACGAAACTGCTTTTTCTATATCTTGATTTTGATAATATAAGTCTCCAAGATTCTCAAGAGAACTTTTACATCCAACAGCTATAGCATCTTCATAGTACTTTATAGCATTTTCATAATCTTTTTCTTCAAAATATATACCTGCTAAATTGTTTTTAGCTTCTGTTATATCATCTTCTGCTGCCATTTTATAATAAGTCTTTGCTTTTTCTATCTCATTTTCTCTATTATATAAATTTGCAAGTCTATATTTAGAAAGTGTGTGATTTTTTTCTATTGCTTTTTCATAATAATAAATTGCGTCTCCTAATTCTTCTTTTCTATCATATACATATGCAAGTCTATACTCAGATTTTACATCTTCTCTATCTGCACTCTTTTTATAATATCTCTCTGCTTCTTCCAAATTATCATTGATTTCCATAATCATACCTAAGTTAAAACAACCCTTCATATGACCTGACTTATACAATTGCTTATATAGACTTACTGTGGACTTATTGTCCTTCTTCTTTCCATTTAATATTGCTAGATTATATTTCGCATCATCATCTAAAAGTACAGAACCTTTTTTATAATATTCATATGCCTCATCATCTTTTTCTAAAAATGTATACAATACTCCTAGGTTAAAACAAGCTTTCCCAAGATTATTATCTGCTGCTTCTTTTAACCACTTTTCGCATCTTATAAAATCTTTCATTTTAAAATGACATACACCTAAATTATTTTGTGCTTGTAAGTATCCTATAGTAGCTATTTTCTCATACCAGTATATAGCATACTCATATCCATCTAATCTATAATACATATTACCTAAATCAAATGCAGCATCTTCACTTCCATTCTTATATGCCATTGAATACCATTTTTCTGCTTCTTTAAATTGCTTTTTATTTTCATATATATTTCCCAAAGTATATTGAGATTTTACATAATTATCTAATGCTGCACTTTTATATAATTCTATTGCACTTTCTGTCTTTCCCATCTTTTCAAAAAGAGCTCCCTTAGTATGTATAACTTTTGGGTCACTAGATATATTTTTTATTTTTCTTATAGAAAATTTTGTGTTTTTCATTATTCGCTACCTACCCATTTTATAAAATATATTCTCTCAAACATTATTATACATTATAAACCATAATTAATGCTATAATATTGAATTTTTACCTTTTGTCACTATATTGTAATATTGAATTTTAAATTTTATAATCATTAGATTTTATTATTGAGTTGGTATATAATGTATATATAGGGGGGGACATTTTATGAATTTCAGCAATATTTTTATTCAAGTTGCAGTTTTATTTATAATTATTTTAGTAGGATATTTTGTCAGAAAATTCAACTTATTAGATGAACACTGTACATCTAAACTTTCAAATTTGACAATGACTATTTTTTTACCATCTATGATAATTAGTTCTATGCAGATTAACTTTGATAATAAAATGATACAAAAAATACTACTATTATTATTTATATCTTTAGTTATGTATATAGTTTCTATTATAATTGCTTTTTTGTTAAAATACATTTTAAAATGTGAAGATGCAAAAGACCTGGGGATATATCAGTATATAGTCGTTTTTTCAAATGTAGCTTTCATGGGTTATCCTGTAATTGAAGCAGTTCTAGGCCATGAGGCTATATTCTACACTGCTATTTTTAATCTACCATTTAACTTGTTTTCTTTTACTTTGGGAATTTACTTATTATCTAAAGGGAGCACCACTAAAGGATTTTCAATGAAATCACTTATAAGCCCTGCTACAATAGCAGTAGTTATTGGTTTATTTTTATTTATAACAGGACTTAGATTACCTCAGTTTATAAATGATCCACTTAAGATGTTAGGAAACATGACTACACCAATATCGATGATTATTATTGGTAGTTTGCTTGCTAATTCTTCAGCAATAGATTGTTTTGTAAATAAAAGATTATATCTAGTTACTATTGTAAGATTATTAGTACTTCCTGTGATTATATACTTTATTCTAAAAGGGTGGGTTAATGATAAAATGATTTTAGCTATACCAGTAGTAATTTCTTCTATGCCTGCTGCTGCAAATACTGCTATATTTGCCAATCAATATGACTCTAATGTAACATTAGCCTCACAATGTGTATTTTTTACGACATTATTTTCAATTATATCAATACCTTTTATAAGTATTTTTTTACTATCTTGATTTATTCTTTTATGTATTATATAATAATAGACTCAATAAATTACAAATATAAACAATTTATTATAGTATATTGATGGAATTTTTTCCTAGATATTTGTCAATAATATCTATATGTATGATAGAATAGGAGGCTTAAATATGGATATAGATTTAATCTTTAAAGTAGTATTTGCTATAGTTGCTATAGGCGTTTCTGTAAAAATTATAAAAACCGTTGCTAGTCTAGCTTTTAAGGTAGCTTTGATATTGCTAATAATTCTATTTGTATATAGAATGTTTTTATAAATTTTCGATAATAACGTTTTTAAAATATAATAGGGAAGTAATATTAAATTATCTTTAATGAAAATTCTTTATTAATAGATAATCTACTACACTTCTCTATTTTTATTGGAATGAGTTAAATTAAATCTTTATTATATCTTCCCATCATATAAACATCTTCAAATTTTCCATCTCTAATTACAGCATATTTTTTAGTTCCTTCTATTTCAAATCCCAGTTTTTTGTATAAATTTAGCCCCTTTTCATTGTCTACAATTACCTCTAATCCTACTCTCATCAACTTAATCCAATTGTCTGCTATGTCTAAAAGTTGTTCCATAAGCTTTTGACCTACTCCCATACCATGATACTTTTCATCAACAGTTATTCCTAGTTCTGCACTATGTCTTAATCTTGGAGATGGATTCACATGTAAACCAGCAAAACCGATTACATTTTTTTCTCCATCATTATCAATTTCAGCCACAAGCATATAATCATTTTCACCTAGAGAATCTAGCATAGCTATAGTTTTATCCAGTCTATCACTCATTAATGCTAGTGTATTTCTCATAACATTATATGCTCTTCTCATTTCATTAATCGATTGTGCATCTTCCCTTCTTACTGGTCTTATTATTATATCTAATGCTTTACTCATACTGGATTCCCCCTTATATCCCTCATTTTAAATTAATACTTTATAATTTTTATTTTATACTGCTTAAATCTATGTATGCTTCTATCTGAGGTATATATATCATATTATCTTTTATATGTGTACTTCCAAACTCTTTTAGTTCAGTGCCTTCTTTATCTTTAGTTATTTTGTATTTAATTGATTCTTCTCCTTCGTTTACTTCAGCATGAAAAAACATCCCTTCATATTGTTTAAATCTAAAATTAAAATTATCTTTAGTAAGCTTTATTATCATAATATTTTTTACTCCTTATACAATTAATATTTTTAATTATTATTAGTTATACATAAATTGTTTATTCATATGAATATATTATAACTTATCATTTATTTAGTATAAAGCCATAAATATAAATAACTATACCTATGTTACAATCTAACTTTAATTGATATATAATATATTTATATAAATTAAAGTCTGTGAGGTGAAATATGAGTAAAAAAGTAAAATATTTTTCTTTAATCCTTTTTCCGATTGCTTTATTTTTAAATTTCATAGCAAGTAAAATTCCAAATATTGTTGAAAAATATTACTCTCAAGCCATAGATAAAAAAATTGTACAACTATTAAGTAAAGTTTCAGGAATATTTCCATTTTCTATCTACGAAATTACAATGTACATAATAGTTATATCTATTTTTTTATTTTTATGTTCTATCGTATTTACAATTTTCAAGAAGAATAGAAATTTAAAGACATTTTTAAAGAATTCTATTTTAAACATATTATCTATTTTATCAATAGTTTATTTTCTTTTCGTAGTACTTTGGGGTATAAACTACGATAGAGTTCCACTTGAGAGCACCCTTATCAACCAATATAATTTAAAAAACAACGATTCTGCCCAATCAAAGCAACATAGTACTAAAGAACTTTCTGAATTATATAAATTTTTGGTAACTAAAGCAAATGAAACTAGAAAACTTACACTACAAGATAAAAATGGAGTTGTAAAGTCTAATACAGATTATAAAGGTGTCATAAATAGAGCTCAATTAGGATATGATAAAATTTCAGATATTTTACCTAGTGTTAGTGGTAGTTACTCTAAGCCAAAGTATGTTATTTCATCACATCTTATGTGCTATACAGGAATAACTGGTATATATTTTCCATTTACAGGTGAGGCAAATGTTAATATTGCAATCCCTGACTTATATATTCCTTGTACAGTTGGTCATGAAATGGCACATCAGAGAGGATTTGCTAGTGAAGATGAAGCTAACTTTATAGGTTATCTTGCTTCCATAAAACACCCTGATATTGATTTTAATTATTCTGGCTATGTTTTGGCCTTAAATTATACAGCTTCTGCTTTAAGTAAAGTTGATTATAATGCTTATGTTGATATTTCTGCTGGCATTTCAGAGCTGGTTCGAAGGGATTTAAAAAATGAGAGTGAATTTTGGCAAAGATATGAAGGTAAAATTAATAAAATTTCCAATGGATTTAATAATTCTTATTTAAAAGCTAATGGTATCTCTGAAGGAACTCAAAGTTATGGCAAAATGGTTGATTTATTGCTAACTTATTATGAATTATATCCATATAATTAAAGATACTCATAAAGAATACTAAAATTGATAAAACATTGTTATTTATTATCTAATTTTCTATTATTTAATAGTTTATTTTTTTATAAATTCATTATAAAAAAATAAACTATTCTTAAGTATTTACTATATGTATACTTATAATACAAGGAAAATTTATAGTATATATTCTTAAGTATATTCTAAATTAAGTATCATTCATTATCTTTTTATCTAAAAAAAAGCATATACCAAAGTCTGATATATACCTATAATCTTATGTATATCTGTCTATAATATTTATTTTCACAATTAAAATACCTCTGTAAAAATATCTATTTACATTATAAAAATAAGTATTTAACTTTCTTAGAACCAACTAAGTGTATACCTAAATTTATCTTATTAGTTTTAAATATTACTTATAGTAATTTTCTAATACACTAGTAGAAACTGATTTTCCTTGAAAATCTTTCGCCCAACTCTCATATTCTGAATTTTTCCATACACTGCCATCACTAAATGTTACTTGTTTTACACATGATATGATATACTTCACATCATGCTTTCCAGTTGATTGGTTCCATTTATCAAATAATAGATTTTCATTATTTTGTGTCTTATTTGGAACTATTGCATTTTGCTTTGCATATTCTTTCTCCATTTGCTGCCACTCTTTCAACCATTTTTCTACCCATGCTTTACCTTGTTGCTTTTCAAACATACTTATTATATCCTTTGGTGGTGATTGTTGTATTCTTCTATAAGTATGTGCATATGCTTTCTTAGATACAGGAGATATTCCTGCCACAATACCATAATCTACACCATCTGTACTAAATCCAACACTTCCTACCTCTCCATTTGTCGCAACATTTTGAGCATCCCAATATAGTTCAAGTGGTTTTCCGTTTTTATCATATGCAAGACACACAATTTCATAATCCATGATTGCCTTTTTACTGTTGTTCTTAAAACTTATAACATTGCTAGGCCAATGATATGGACTATCATCAAATTGTATTTTGCTATTGTTTATGGCTAGTGGAAGATTTTTGTTATTGGCAATACCTTTGCTGTTTGAAGTGTCTAAAACTTTTTGTGTTGTAGTATTTTTTGCGTTTGCTAAGTATACACTTGATTTTTCTGAATTGGTTGTGTTAAGAGAAAAGGCTGTTGTCGTACCAGTAACCAATAAAGCAATAACCAAAATGGGCAAGCTAGATATTTTTTTATATCCCATAGTTTTTTCTCCTTTCTTAGATTAATTTTTACTAAAACATTTTATAAAATGCGTTAATATCTATGTTAACAGAATACATCAATAGCTTTAGTAACTAAGTACTACCATAAATAGTAATCATATTATAATACTACTGTTGTAATTTTCATTTTACTAAACACAATTTTATTATAATATATATAAAATAGATTTTTGTACTCACTTATATGATTGAATTAGAATATATAAAACTTATTGAAGAATATGCTGTTAAAAAACAAGGGATATTTAAAATATGGTAAAAAATTTACATACAAATACAATTTATGAAATATTAGAAGCGGAGCTTTATAATCATTTAGATGATAATAGCTATCACAATAAGAATAAATATTTCCAAGTTCAATACCCTTAACTATTATCTAAATTTACTATCCTTTAATAATTTATTATCTTTGTTTTTATGAATATAATAAGTAAATTATTTATAATATTAAATTTTCACAATTACTATTATTACCTATTATTTCTTCCTCAAATATATTAGAATTCATTAATTTTATTATACATACAAAGTCATTATCTTTATCTACAATATTTTCTAAATCATGTTTCAAGTTCATAATTTTAGATGGAGTTATTTCTCCTCTAAAAACTGATTTTTGAAAATGATAAAGATACTTTTTACATATTTTAAAAACTTTATTTACTCTTTTTTCTCCTACGTCATAAACTACAAATACATAATTATAATTTAAATTACTTTTCTTTTTCATATGTAATATATTATCTAAACTGAAAATATATAAAATGTCAATAACTCAAATTTTCAGCTTTTTCTCCTTTCATATTTTGGAATATCTTCAAAAGTTTCAATTTTTAATTTGTCTTGTTTTAATTATTATATAATGACATCACTATTATGGTTATATTTTTAATATATTAAAATTTTTTTCTTTTCTAAAATCATAGACTATCTTTTATATTGTAAGGAATAAAGTTTTTTTCTTCCATTATGCATTTCAACATTTTATAAGCATCTAATTTTATACAGGTTTTTAAACTTACTTTACGTTTTAATTTTGGATGCTCTTTTACAGATTCTAACCTTTCTTCTAAGGAATTTATAAAAAGCTGTTTTCCTTCATCATTTAAAATACAATAATTCAATTTTTTATCAAAATGTTTTTCAACATTTATTTTTCTATTATTAACTAGATCAAATATAGTTTTAAATGTTACTGCATGTTTAAAATTTTCACTTAAGTCTAGGCTTAAAGAAAATCTACTTTCACTTGGTTCATGTAAGAAACTTATACTTTGATTTAGATGGGTATTATATATAGCAGTTACAGTTTTAGCATATAATATACTATTTCCAAATGATATCATAGCATTTAGAGGATTATCTGGGGGTCTCTTAACTCTTTTATTAAAAATAAATTCCTCTCTTAAAATATACTTAAAAGAAGAGTAAAATGTTTGCCAAATATCTCCTTCAACTGATAATATTTCTTTTATATTATTCGATTTTTTTAATTTATTTAGAGAATCTTTTTTTAGATATGATAATAATGGTTGTATTTCTGAATTTCCATGTTTATAATAATGTGATAATGTATTTATTGTGTTAATCCTTATACCATTAACTATAGATTTTGCTATTTCTTCTCTTCTACTTTCAAAGGTTTTTACCTGAGCTACGGTTACCTTTCCACTTATCAAAAATTCTTTAGGATAAAAGGTTCCGCTATATCCACCATAGTAATTAAAAAAATGAACAACAATATTTGCTCTCGATAAAAAATCAAGTAACTTAGAATTTAATGATACTTCATTTAAACAAAATATTTCACTAGTATTTTCTACTGGTATGTACACATTCTTTCCATTTTTTCTAAAGCATATTGAATTGTCTTTTCTTGAAAGCTCTCCCATTGAGCCAATGTATTTTGTCTTTCCCAATAATAACACCTCCTTATATGTCATTATCTAATTTTATATATAACAATACTCATAATAAGCGCATTTTTTACACCCTTTTTTTAAATCTGGATATGGTGCTTTATCACTATTTATTAAATCGATAATTTCCTTTTCTATAGATACAAGCTGTTTTTCAGTTTCTTCACTCAAATCTACAAAAACTATTTTTTTGTCGGTTTTATTTTTTTCTATAAATTCAATTTTTCCTTTTCTAACAATTCCTTTTTCTTTTAATATTTTTAAATATAAAAGAACTTGCCATTTGACAGCTTCTACATCAGCATCAGACTTTTTAATCTCTACTAAATATTCTTTTGTTAATTTATCTATCTTTATATTTTCAATTGCAATTTCTTTATGTTTTGAATTTTTTTCTTTCAGTTCATGAAGAATCCTACCTATTTTTACATCTTCACTATTTTCTTCTAGGTTTATTCTATTGCCAAGTAGCCAACATTGTCTTTTACAATGGAAATAGTAATTTATTAAAGTTCCTGTAAGCTTCATAATATCACCTATTTATTTGATTATTTATATATAAGTATATCATATATTGTCTTATTCAGAATATTAAAATTTATAATTTTACAATATAATTTACTATAAAATTATTTTTATTTAATTTAATATTGTATAATAATTTAAATACATCTCATGTTACTGTTTAACCTAGGCAAAAGATATACAAGAGGTTTTATAATTAAATTTAAATACATCTCATGTTACTGTTTAACATTTAGTTTTGTCTGTTTTGCCAGATAGTCCTTTTTATTTAAATACATCTCATGTTACTATTTAACAGGACAAAGTTATAATACTTGGAGAAATGTTTATTGATTTAAATACATCTCATGTTACTGTTTAACACAATAATTTCGTTTTTCTTCTCTACCTGTTTTAGATTTAAATACATCTCATGTTACTGTTTAACTAAAAATCAATGGGTTTGGACTGGAATTAATATTTATTTAAATACATCTCATGTTACTGTTTAACGTCTATAGAAAAAAAGAGTGTGCCAGGTAGAAATGGATTTAAATACATCTCATGTTACTGTTTAACTATCCAGGAACAAAATCTGGCTCTATTATCTTGTCAATATTTAAATACATCTCATGTTACTGTTTAACAACAGCTTCTTCTGCTGAATTATATCCTCTTTTACTATTTAAATACATCTCATGTTACTGTTTAACTTTATGTAAAGAATCTCAAACTCTTGTTATTATTGATTTAAATACATCTCATGTTACTGTTTAACTTTTAAAGGACTTGCTAAATAGTTTTATAAGGTGTATTTAAATACATCTCATGTTACTGTTTAACTCTTCCTCTCTTTTAATAACTTCATTTTCAACACTATTTAAATACATCTCATGTTACTGTTTAACTGCATGACCAGTTATACTAGAACCAGGTTTTCCATTATTTAAATACATCTCATGTTACTGTTTAACGTTAGGCAAAATCATTGAAACTACATCTATAAAAATTTAAATACATCTCATGTTACTGTTTAACTTAATAGCTGGGCAGATATTTACCCATACAATAAAAATTTAAATACATCTCATGTTACTGTTTAACCGATTCACCTTTTCTATATCTTGAAAATTTTGTTGAATTTAAATACATCTCATGTTACTGTTTAACAAGTCAGAATTAATTATAATGAAATTTATTTGGAAATTTAAATACATCTCATGTTACTGTTTAACATGTATGGAAAATGTTAATAAGTAGGTGGTAAACCGATTTAAATACATCTCATGTTACTGTTTAACTAAACCATCATCATCTGTTTTTATTTTTACTCTGTATTTAAATACATCTCATGTTACTGTTTAACTAGTTCGAGAAATAGTATTTATAGCTTCATCAGCTATTTAAATACATCTCATGTTAATGTTTAACCATTTTCTGCATCTGTAGCAACTATTTTTAATGTGATTTAAATACATCTCATGTTACTGTTTAACTTCTTTAATATAAGAACATGAACAATACCGCAACCAGATTTAAATACATCTCATGTTACTGTTTAACGCTTGCGCTATGCTTGGTTTTAATGCATCGTATATTTATTTAAATACATCTCATGTTACTGTTTAACCCCCCCACAAATCAGGATAATATTTCCTTAAAGTTCATTTAAATACATCTCATGTTACTGTTTAACAGAAGCAAGTTTGAATAATACATTGGTGGAGTTATCATTTAAATACATCTCATGTTACTGTTTAACTGCAATATAATGAATAAGAAAGGTGGTAATTTGAAAATTTAAATACATCTCATGTTACTGTTTAACGGAATTGTGGTAATCAAATATATTTACTTACGAATGAATTTAAATACATCTCATGTTACTGTTTAACTAATTACAGCAATTTAGAATGTAGTTGATAGAAATGATTTAAATACATCTCATGTTACTGTTTAACTTTTGGTGGTGTTAATATAAAAAGTTTAAAAGATTGATTTAAATACATCTCATGTTACTGTTTAACATACCTTCTGCAATATAATCTTCTAATTCTAAAATTATTTAAATACATCTCATGTTACTGTTTAACCTTTCTTATATAATGAACCATTTCCAAGTTGTTTCATTTAAATACATCTCATGTTACTGTTTAACCTGCTTCGATTCCTTCAAATCTAGTAAACTTTAACAATTTAAATACATCTCATGTTACTGTTTAACTCCTATAGACAATATAAAAGAATTTATTCCATCAGAATTTAAATACATCTCATGTTACTGTTTAACAAACTATATGCAAATTTATACTTAGAATTTAACTGATTTAAATACATCTCATGTTACTGTTTAACAGGAGCAAATCAAGTTTATAAACAATTTAAGGATGGATTTAAATACATCTCATGTTACTGTTTAACCTTACTTGGTTCTTGCCTTACATCAAAATTTATAATATTTAAATACATCTCATGTTACTGTTTAACATGTCAAATTATATATAATCCTCGTTCAACTCTTTCATTTAAATACATCTCATGTTACTGTTTAACACTGAAACAATTAATTGTCTTTTCAAATTAATTGTATTTAAATACATCTCATGTTACTGTTTAACCCTCTTATAAATAGTAAAAACTATGACCTAATAATATTTAAATACATCTCATGTTACTGTTTAACACTTTTGGACTTTTAGAAAAATTGTGTTTACTCCAGTATTTAAATACATCTCATGTTACTGTTTAACCATCTAAGATATGATATAATAAAAACAAGGAAATAAATTTAAATACATCTCATGTTACTGTTTAACGAGGATAATATAAAAGCTACTGTTTTGGTAGGCTTATTTAAATACATCTCATGTTACTGTTTAACTTTAAAATATAACTTAAAAGACTATAGTAATTTAAATTTAAATACATCTCATGTTACTGTTTAACTTATCATGTTGTTTTGACTGTTCCAAATTGTTCTGGATTTAAATACATCTCATGTTACTGTTTAACTGAATTTTTGGACAATCTTATTTTAAATTCTTTGAAATTTAAATACATCTCATGTTACTGTTTAACCTTAGAAAACAAGTTAGATGCACTTTTAAAATTGAAATTTAAATACATCTCATGTTACTGTTTAACCATAATTTAGAATATCAAGAAAGTGATTATGTTTTATTTAAATACATCTCATGTTACTGTTTAACTTGATAAGTTAGTAGATAAACAGATTAGAAATTTATTATTTAAATACATCTCATGTTACTGTTTAACACTTTATCCCCTCCTTTTTTATATTTGATAATATAATTTAAATACATCTCATGTTACTGTTTAACAGAAATAGAAATTTTAAAAAAACAAGATAACTATAGATTTAAATACATCTCATGTTACTGTTTAACCAAAAAAGCACCTCCTTTACAAACTTTTTATATTTAATTTAAATACATCTCATGTTACTGTTTAACTAAACAAGTCTAACGACATCATATATATCATCTTTAGATTTAAATACATCTCATGTTACTGTTTAACTTATTCATTTAATACTGAGGGAGATATGGAACTGGCGTATTTAAATACATCTCATGTTACTGTTTAACATAAAAAGTAATATCTAAAATAGTTTTATAACCTATTTAAATACATCTCATGTTACTGTTTAACAAGTTAATGATAAACCACTTTAAAAAATTTAACAACATTTAAATACATCTCATGTTACTGTTTAACGAATTTTATACAGCATATACTCCATATCAAGCAGAAATTTAAATACATCTCATGTTACTGTTTAACAAGTCATTCTGATCTAAAGTAAGTTATTATTTAAAAATTTAAATACATCTCATGTTACTGTTTAACAATTAAGAAACAAATTCAAAACTAGAGAAATAAGAGTATTTAAATACATCTCATGTTACTGTTTAACTCTTTATCCCAAGAAACGCCCCTAACTTTAGTTTTATTTAAATACATCTCATGTTACTGTTTAACTATCTCTATTTAAAGAAGCAACATAACCAGCACTTTATTTAAATACATCTCATGTTACTGTTTAACAGAGAATCAAGTTGAACGGAATCGAGGGTTAAACTTATTTAAATACATCTCATGTTACTGTTTAACTTAGCCAAATTACCACCCCCAAAGAAGTCAAAGCATATTTAAATACATCTCATGTTACTGTTTAACAGAGTTTGATTTTCGGGAGCATTAGAAGAAAAATCAATTTAAATACATCTCATGTTACTGTTTAACATATCAATAACTTGTTTAAAATGAATACTAGACTCAATTTAAATACATCTCATGTTACTGTTTAACGAGATAATAAAGACTATATCTTTATACATGTACATAAATTTAAATACATCTCATGTTACTGTTTAACGGAGGAGAATAATTCTTCAAATCAATAGTAGAACCTATTTAAATACATCTCATGTTACTGTTTAACTCGAAAACAATATTATCTTTAACAGAATTAATTAAAATTTAAATACATCTCATGTTACTGTTTAACTTTTATTTATTCAAATATCATAGCAGTATCATAAAGTATTTAAATACATCTCATGTTACTGTTTAACACTTCACTCATATTTTTATCAACTGTATCAAACATTATTTAAATACATCTCATGTTACTGTTTAACAGGAATCAATTTTACCCTATTTGGAACTATTGCTTCATTTAAATACATCTCATGTTACTGTTTAACGCATTGCAGCAGAATCTTTTCCTCCACTAAAACTTGATTTAAATACATCTCATGTTACTGTTTAACAGGTTTGGGTGTACAAATGTATTAAAACCAATAGAATTTAAATACATCTCATGTTACTGTTTAACTTATATCTCATCCTTTCTATCATCAATTAATATATATTTAAATACATCTCATGTTACTGTTTAACAAACTAAATTAGGCTTAAAGGCTAAAGAATCTACAGATTTAAATACATCTCATGTTACTGTTTAACACTTTATGACTACCCGACCTTTGAAACCTTAACATTATTTAAATACATCTCATGTTACTGTTTAACAAAATAGAAAAATTGATGGAAAATGCTAGTAATATTATTTAAATACATCTCATGTTACTGTTTAACCACTGTAAAAGCAATATCTCTTAAAAGTATATTGCTTTTAAACACATTGAAAAGACTGATATATAGATTTTTTATCCCAGCTAATCATAAAAAATCTATAAAAGTTGTAAAATATTTAAATTTCAATACTTATAAACTACTCTTCATTAATTAACTTGGGATAAATTTTAATTACACTATACTATATATCCTATTTATAATCTAAACCTACTATATATACTCATGTTCTACATTTTCATTAAATTTGCTTCTATCAAATTTACCATCTGTAAAATACTGTTCACCATCATCAATATAAAAAATATCTCCTATATAATCATTAAATGAATTATCAAATTTACGAAGTTTATACGTAAAATAATCTAATTTTTCCATAATGTCAGACATCTTTACTCTTTTTTCAGAATACTCAATATCATTATTTTTCAATAGAGAAACATAATCTTCCCAAACATCACTTCCTACAACTATATTTCCAGATTCATCTTCTACTTGAGTGTTCAAAAAAATTGTATAATCTCTTAATTTATCTATCAATGTCATCCTTTCATTTACTGATTTAAAATCTAATTTACCTACAATATCATTTGTAAAAACATCTATATTTTCGTCATTATGTTTATTTTTATTTTCTTCTATTCTAGCTATTATTTTGTCATAGTACTTTTCAAAATCTTTTTCTAAAATAATTTCTCTATTGCTCTCCTCATTCAGGGTTAAATTTTTCTCTTTTCTAATATCTTTCCTATATATCTCTTTTGCATCATCTAAATTAAAAAAATAAACTTTTGAATCTAATTTTTTACAAGACCTATTTATCCTTCCCAAAAATTGTTCGTCTGAATCAATTATAGATATATCTTTAAATCCCAAATCCATATCTATATCCACTCCAGCTTCTACAACTTGTGTAGCAACTAAGATTACAGATCCTATATCTTTAATTTTATTTATTATTTTTTTTCTCTCTAGTTTATTATCATCTCCTGTTATCAAATAAATGCTTTCTGACTTATCCTTCAGCTTTTCTTTAATATTCTTATAAAATTTTAATGCTGATGATTTCTTTATAAACTCTATTAGTATCTTATTATATCTTTCTGATTCCTCTACAACCTTTTTTACTATTTCTTCAATAGAATTAACTTCTGAATTTAACATTTCAAAACTTATATTTACTCTATCTTTAAAAAGTGGATTCTTAAAATACTTATCTCTGTACCTTACTAAATAAGCAAAATTATCATCATTACATCCTAATTTATTTAATCTAGGTAAAGTTGCAGACATTATAATAATTTTTATATTTAATATTTCAGCATACTTTTCTAAGAATAAAATAATCTCTTTCCATATCTCATTTTTATAACTTTGTATCTCATCTAATATAACTACACTATTTATCATATGTATCAATGGGAAACTTTCTTCTCTTGAAACTCCAAATAAATAATTAAAAAAACCTATGTTAGTAGTAAGTACTATAGGATAGTGTAAAAACTGTTTATTTAGCAAGGATTTTTCATAGTCAATTTTTTGTTTTGTGCTATACTCTTTAACATCTTTATTATCTTCTTCTTCATCATATGTCTGTATCGGAGTTATAGAATTTATAACCACAACATCCTTTTCTATATCTTTAACAGAATTAAACAAATCATTTATAAATATACTTTTAGTTTGTTCTATTAATGTATTAAATGGAAATATATAAAATATTTTAATTAATGATTGATTTAATTCTATAAATTTTAATGCTAAATTTATAGATGTAACAGTTTTTCCACTTCCAGTAGGTGCTTCTAAGTAAAATATATTTTTACTTAGATTATATGTCATTGTTTCTTCAGCTTCTATACTCATCTCTGTTCTCAATTTATTTATATCATTATCTTCATATGGACATTTTTCATCGTTATTTAGATATTCTCTGTACCTATTCATATTTTCATATATTTTAGATTTTTTAAATACATCATAATATTTATTATGATTATCAATAGTCCCAAAATCATCTATAGATTTTCCACTATTATATTCTGATGTGGCATAAAAGTCACAAGATGTAATAATTGCAAACATTAATTTTGAATATATATATAAGTCTATATCTAAACCATCTTTTATAAAACTATCATCCAAATACTTATATGTATCACTAATTATTTTTTTAATAGTTTTTGAAGTTGATTTAATCTCTAAATTATAATTATGTATAAATAAATCTTTAAAATTATCTTCAATATTTATAAATTCATTCTCAAAAGAAGATAAAAATTCCCTAAATGATTTCAAGACTCCATGGTGCTTTGATATTACATATGTATTTATCATTAAAAACAACTTCAATAGCTTTTTCTCTTCAACATCAGCTTTCTTTAACTTTTCAAAATAATAATCAAAATACAATATAGACGAAATAAAAGAATGTTTAGTATATCTTGTTGAAATACTTTTAAAATTTTTGTTGTTCATTTTTACAGATTGAAATGAAACATTAATTTTACCTAAATCATGCATGTAAACCATATTTAACATAAGTTCTCTATAAAAATCCTTACTTAAATAAGAGTTATTTTTAAAGAATTTATCTTCTATTCTTTTTAAACAAGATTCTAAATCTCTTTTGATACATAATTTCATAAAGTATGAGTATACCAAATCTGAATGTTCTTTCAAAGTTTCTGGAGATTTGTCCTTATTTATATGTGCATAAATATTTTGATAATTATTTACATTGCTATTTATATCAAATAATTCAACTTTTTCAAAATACATATATTCCTCCTAGATTCATAAATTTAAATAAACATTAAATTCATATCCCTTACTTCATATACATCTTTTTTACTAAGCAATTTAACTGGTATATTAGTAAATATTATGGTTTCTAAAATATATTGATTAGTTATTCTATCTAACTTACAAGGAAGCTTCTCTTGATACTTAAAAGGTTCTTCATAATCATCGTCATCATCAAAATCATATTTTTCAAATTCAAAATCTTCCCTTGTAAAAAAACTATCTATTCTATCAACACTTTCTGATTTATAAACATCAATAATTAGTTCAATTCCACTTATATTTGCTATATGGTCGTTTTTTCCTAAATAAGGTATGTAAACAAATTTATTAGATAAAAATCTATTTTTCAGATCTCTACAAATATCTGTATCTTCTAATTGTATATATATATCCCAACTAGGATTTTCAAGCCATTGCTCTTTTACTATTAGATTTCCCCCTTTTTCTTCTGAAGCATATCCTACAGAATTATTAAATCTCTGAATCTTTTTATCTATATATCCAAATTCATTTTTGGGAACTATCGATATTTTTATATTCTCAAGTTCAGAGTAGAATTCAGGATATTCATCATCTTTAGTCTGTTGATTATATCCCTTAAGTCCCAAGCAAGATCCCAAAATTCCCATAAGTGCGACTTTATGTATATTTCCATAAGTAAAACAGACTATACTATTTACATCTGGCTTTTTAAAAAATGCAGTTCTCCCACTTAAGTTAAACTTTAAGACTTCCATCTTATACCTCTTTTCTTGTAAATATGTTTATAAACTTTACTTTATCTAATTTTGATGCTATTTTCTCTTTTGAAGGTTTTATTTCTGTTTTATATGGATTGTAATATATTTCTATACTATTAATTTCTTCTCCTAAGTCAATCATTAAGTCAATCATATTTAAAGAAATCAAATCATTTTCACTTTCTTTCTTTTTAAATGCTATATATTGAGTTAAATCTGGTAAATATACTTCTTCATTTGTTTCAATAAATATTGCAAATTCATTTTCACATCCGATTTTTGAATTTGTATTAAATGCAGTCGCACTCACTAAAGCAACTTCTTTAAATTTTTTATAATCATTTTCAGTATACCCCTCAGTCACACCCATACTAACAAAAGCTTCATAGGCCTTTGGATTTATTGAAAAAGGATAAAAATAATGAGCTTCATCACTAACTATTTTTTTACCTAAAGTAGTTGAATTAGCATCTTCCTTTTCTTCTTCATTTGTCGATTTTTTCTTATCTTTGGCTTTCGGGTCTCTAAATGGAGAAAGTATTTGTTGCTCTTCAACATTGCTATCTTCATACTTATTAAATCCTTGACCAATTTGTACTGCTCCTGTAATTCCTATATTATTTCCTACTTCTGCAAATGTAGCTCCAAAGTTTTTGACATCAATAGCTTTAAATAAATTTTCTAACACATTTTGTTGATTTTTTTCTACCTTTAAATCTTCTATATCAAACAATTCTTCATATCTCTCTTTTAGCGACTTTGGTCTGACTTTGATTTCTCCTTTCTTAGATTCATCTATTTTTAATGACTTTATATATAATACTTTTTCACCTTCATTTTCCCACATTTTCTTCATGGGAAATTTAAGAGCTTTGTCACTTCCAAAAATTTCTCCTGTTGATATAGTTTTTGGATATCCAGAAAAATCAGCATTCCAATTTGACATTACAGATTTTATTCCTAACACCCCATATACTCTTTTATTCATCTTCTTTCTCCTCTCCTTTTGTATATATTAAATTAGAATATAGGTAACCACCTATTAATAAATCCCCATTAATTTTTTTATCTTCTACTTCATATCCTACAATCATAGCATATAAATTATCAACTCTCTTACTACCATAATCTATGGCATAATTATATTTTTTAAACAACTTCCTTATCTCTAGCATAAGCTTTTCCTTATTTCGTGCATTTAATATAGGATTAATTAGAGAATGATTCTTATTTTTTGATGATTTATTTTTAGATATAAGATATGAAGCTAATTGTCCAATTGCAAAATAGTATTCTTCATCACTTTGTATACATTGTGTTTGTTTAGAATTTATTTTTTCAAATAAAGATTCACTAATACATTTTATTTTATCTGCCATTTTATATCCTCCATAAAAATAATTTATTATAGCTATTCTTAAGTTATACTGTTCCTTGGCTCTTACATAGTTATTGTTTTTTATAGAATTTTTAATTATATCCATAGAATATTTTGAAAAAGTTTGTCTTACTATATTATCCCTACCTTTATAAAACCATGTATATAACCCGTCTCTATTTCTAACAAATATATCTCTTAGAATTAAATCATTTAAGTTTATTTCTTTAACTTCTCTGAAATAACTATTACACATAAATTTATTAAAATATATAGTATCAATAGTTTTTTCTAATTTTTTAAGATTATTAATATATCCTACTTCTAAACTTGGATTTAAACCATACTTGTCATATTCTATTGGTATTACAAACTTTACATTTATTTTTTTTATTTTAGTATTTAAATTTACCACAGTATCAAAATCATGTATCTCTAATTCTTTCTCTTTTTTTATTCTCAGTATATAGCCACTAAATTCGTTTGGTATATCAGTTTTCCTATGAATTCCTTTTTCACTACTTATATATACTACCTCTTCTCCATTAGCAGCTTTATTCATTAAATAATCAAAAAAAGCCTTTTGTAAGAAAACTTCGTCTTCACTAACCAGATAAGGTGTTGAATTCTTTCTTGTTTTTAATTTTAAAAACGGCTTTTTTTCACTTAATTGCATATTGTCGTTTGGTAACCCATAAGTCTTACCATCAATAATTATATTGAAGTAGTTTTTATTGTATATATTTGGATGTAAATATTTTTGATTTTCTCTATTGTATAAATCTATTTTTTCATCAAAAAATATTTTCAAATAATTTTTATCTTTTTTATTATTTTCAACTAGAGTAAATATATTATCTTTTATCCATGTTCTTATTTTATTTAATTTTTTTTCATCTACTTTACCATATTCCTTTTCCATTAAATCATAAATCTCTTTTTTTCTTTTATCAGATTTATATTTGATTCTTGGATTTAATAAAGCATCATAATAATTATCAATAATGTCTTCTGTAAGTTTTACATTATTATTCTTATTAGGTTTTAAGTTTTCCTTTTTTACAAAAAATGAAAGATAATTATTACTATGTATTAGTTTTTTTGAATCAATTGGTTTATCTATAGACACCAGTTTTGATAGATAATCTAACTCACAAAATTTACTATATATTTGTGTAGTATTGTCTACATCATTTTTTGAGATTTCTAATTTTTCTATTTTTGAAAAATCTTTTACCAATATATACGTTCCATAAGATAAAACATAGCTATCAGTTATCAAGCTATTACCTGTAGATTTATATTCTTTTTCAAAAATCTCTAAACAATCCTTTAACAAATCTTCACCTCCTATAACCATCTATAGTTTACAAAACCAAATCCACGAGAATTAATTTCTCCAACCCCAACTCCAAGTGCAAAGTTTGCAATTTCTTGAGCCATATCATTTTCTGATACTTTAAAACTTATTTTATCTCCAAGTAAGGATATATTTTTGTATTTCATGGAAATAGGTTTTTTGTTTATAAACTTAATCATATTAAATAATTCAAAGTTTTCATCTATTTTACTGTTGGTAAATTCATTGTATTTTTTTATTAAATTTTCCCTAATCCTATTTTCTAAATCTTCTACTGTTTTACTACTCCTCCAATATCCATCCTCAAATTTAGCTATTATTGGAGTAATCGAATAAATACTTTCAATATGTTTTTTAGGTAAAACTTTTTTACTCATTGTAATAACCTTTATTTTATTAGAGTATTGATTTTTTAAATTGTTCATAAAATATATTCCCAATTCACTATCAACTGTTCTAATAATAAAAGTATATATACAATCCTTCTTATAAACCTTATCTTTTTCTAAAGGATACAGTAAATTAAAAGAATAATTTTTAAATTTATTCTCATTGTGAAATTCCTTATATTTTTCTTCCATAACTAATGTATTATCTATTAATTTACGTATTTCTTTGGCTGTATTATCTAAAGCAATATTTTCAAAAAGATATACTTTTACAGATAATTCTATACATTTAATCAATTGACAACGCTCCTAACTTTATGATAATCCATATTAATGGATTAAATATATTAAAATTTTTATATCTATCTAATAACAATAAATCATAAAATACAACTTCTATTTATAAAATTCTTTATTTTTTAACCTTTTCCTTTAATTTTTTTTATTCTTTATTCGACAAACAAAAATGTATACTTTTAATATATAGTATTACAAGCACTTCAATAATTTAAATATAAGTTTAAATTATTGAAGTGCTTGTAATACTCCTTATAAATTATTAAATTAATAAAATTCAAAACAGCTAGATAATTAAATACTATAAATAAAATTTATTTCAAAAGTATTTAATCATCTAGCTGTTTAATATGTTTTAAATACATACTCTATAACTTATCAATTTCATCCAGTAACTCATCAACCAATTTGTCACCATTAATCATTCTTACAATTTCGCCTTTTTTAAATAAAAGACCTTCACCCTTACCACCAGCAATACCTATATCAGCTTCTCTAGCCTCACCAGGTCCGTTTACAGCACAACCCATAATTGCAACAGTAATATCTTTTTCCATACTACCAATCTTATCTTCAACTTCATTTACAACACTAATTAAATCTATATTACATCTACCACATGTAGGACATGATATAACTTTAATCTTATCATTTAAAAGACCCAAACTTCTTAAAATCTGTTTACCAACAACAACCTCTTCAACAGGGTCACCTGTCAAAGATATTCTGACAGTATCTCCAATTCCTTTAAGAAGAAGTGCTCCCACACCTATAGAAGACTTTATTGTTCCTTTATGAATACTTCCAGATTCAGTAATTCCAACATGAAGAGGGTAATCAACTTTTTTTGATATTAATTCATATGCATCAACAGTTTTATAAATATCAGATGATTTTAGAGAAATAACTATATTATAAAAACCTAAATCTTCAAGAATCTTAATATGCCCCATTGCACTTTCAACTAATGCTTCAGCAGTTGCAGAGCCATATTTTTTTAAAATTTCTTTTTCTAGAGAGCCCCCATTGACACCAATTCTAATTTTCAAATTTTTTTCCTTGCATTTCTCAACAACCATTCTAACTCTTTCTATGTTCCCGATATTACCAGGATTTATTCTAACACCATCTACACCTTGTTCTATAGCTTCAAGTGCTAACTTATAATCAAAATGTATATCAGCAATAACAGGTATATTTACACTAGATTTTATCTTTCTTATATTTTTAGCTGCTTCCATATCAGGAACAGCAACTCTAACTATATCACAACCAGCTTCTTCTAATCTTTTTATTTGAGCTATTGTACCCTCTGCATCTCTTGTATCAGTGTTTGTCATAGATTGTATGCTTATAGGATTTTCGCCTCCTATTTTTACACTCCCAACACTAACTTCTCTTGTCTTTCTTCTCTCGTAACTCATATTTCACCTCTATATATTATTTTATATTAAAATCATTCAATATCTAAAAAAATACTACAAACTACATATATATTATAAATTAAAAAGCTATATAGTTAAACAGCTAAGAATAAATTTAATCTTTTAAAACTAATTTATTCTCACTTAAAACTACATAGCCTTTTTAAACTTTATAATTATTGAAATAACCTTAATATATCTTTATATGTTATAAAAAGCATAAATAACATTAAGGCCCCAAATCCAACTACATTTATCATACCTTCTTTATTTGGGTCAAGTTTTTTACCGCCTCTAACAGCTTCTAATAATAACATAAGTATTCTCCAACCATCAAGAGCTGGTATTGGTAATAAGTTTACTATACCTAAATTTAAACTTATTACAGCTGCCAAATATACTACATTTATAATACCTGTTTGAGCTGCATCTGATACCATACCAATAACGCCTACTGGTCCTGCAACAGCATTACCAATTCCTCCTGGTACACGTCCTGTAACCATTTGACCTAAGAATGTTAACATCTGTTTTGTCATATCCACAGTAGTTTTACATGCATTCACTATTGAGCCAAAGAAATCTTTTTCTCTTTGTGGCTGAATTCCTATTTCATACTTTCCATTGTTATCCTTAGGAGTTACATTTACAACTTTATCGCTTCCATCCCTAGTTATACTAAGCTTCAATTCTCCACCAGAAGAAGTATTTATCATATTTGCAACTTCATCCCAAGTCTTAACAGAATTACCATTTATTTTATTTATCTTATCTCCTTCTTGAAGTCCTACTGTTTGGGCAGGAGTATTGGGCATTATTTTCCCAAGTGTAGTAGTTGGAGAACCTATATACAAAAACACTGGTACTAAAAGTACTGCTGCCAATATTATATTAAATATTGGTCCTGCCACAATAGTACTAAATCTTTGTAATATAGATTTATTTCCAAAAGAATTTGGACTTATTTGTTCTTCGTCTTCACCCTCCATACTTACATATCCACCAATTGGAAGAGCTCTTATGGAATACTCTGTATCTTTTTTTACACTATATATCTTAGGTCCCATACCTATAGAAAACTCATTTACCTTAATCCCACTTCTTTTTGCAAATATAAAATGTCCTAATTCATGTATTAATACAATTATACTAAATAGTATTAATGCAGCTATTATAGTCATAAATTCACCTTCCTATTTTTTTATCAGATTTTCAACATAAGCTCTACTCCATCTATCTGTTTCCAAAATTTGTTCTAACGTTGGTTTACTTATGCTTTTATGAACCTCTAAAGTTTTCTCTATGTAATATGGTATGTCATAGAAACCAATTTTATCCTCTAAAAATTCACTTACTAAAACTTCATTTGCAGAATTTAAAACAGAAGAATAAGTTCCACCCATCTTTAGACATTCATAAGCTAATTTTAAACATGGAAAAGTCTCTAAGTCTGGTTCTTCAAAAGTTAAAGTATTAAATTTTGCAAAATTCATTCTTTCAAAACTACTTTCCATCCTATCTGGATATGTAAGGGCATACTGTATAGGCAACCTCATATCTGGACATCCTAATTGTGCAATTATAGAGCTATCTGTATACTGTACCATTGAGTGAATTATACTTTGTGGATGAACCACTACATCTATATTTTCTTGTTTTACTCCAAATAGCCATCTAGCTTCTATTACTTCTAGTCCTTTATTCATAAGCGTTGAAGAATCAATGCTTATTTTTCTACCCATACTCCAGTTTGGATGCTTTAAAGCTTCATTTTTAGTTATATTTAAAAGTTCTTCTTTTTTCTTTCCTCTGAACGGTCCACCAGAAGCTGTAAGTATTATTTTTTCTATATTTTTATTATTCTCTCCATTTAAACACTGAAATATAGCACTATGTTCACTATCAACAGGAAGAATATTTACATTATATTTTTTTGCCTCTGCCATTACAAGCTCGCCAGCAGTTACTAATGTCTCTTTATTCGCTAATGCTATGTCAATTCCCTTTTTTATGGCGCAAAGTGTTGGAACTAATCCTATCATTCCCACAACAGCAGTTAAAAGTACATCAATTTCATCTAACGATGATATTATTTTTAATCCTTCCATCCCTGTTAAAACTTCTATCTCTATATTTTGTGGCAATATTTCCTTTAATTTTAATGCTTTACTTTCCTCAAAAACTGTTACATATTTAGGTCTAAATTCTACAATTTGTTCAAGTAGTAATTCAATACTACTATTAGCTGATATTGCAACTACTTCAAACTTGTCTCTATTTTCTCTAACTACATCTAAAGTTTGCTTACCTATAGAGCCTGTAGAACCTAAAATTGATATTTTTTTCATATGATAATCCTTTCTAATAATAAATATACCCTACCAAGACATTATAACACTACTAAAACAATTATTTTTACTATTCACAAAAACTTCATATAATTACTGGAAAAATATATTTAGTTTACATTATAGCATTACTCTTTAATTTTAATTTATTCACATATAGTTACTTTTATTTTTAATCCAGTAAAGCTCTATCTATTAAATTAAACCTTAGCTATTCTTTATGTGTTTTTACAATATTATTAAAATATTTTAGCATCATTAAACATCCTTTTTTATTTCTACAACATCTTCTATTTTACAGTCTAGTGCTAAACATATCTTTTCCATTGTATCCATAGAAACAGACTTATCATTTCCTAATCTACCTAAAACAGAAATACTTATACCTGATATATTTACAAATTCCATCTTTTTTATTTTTCTATCAATTAGCAATTTCCACAATGGAGTGTATGAAATCATTTTATCACCTCTTCTAAAATCTATTTTATCATATTTTATCTATTTTGAAAAATTTTCATCTTTTTCGATAAATAATCCCTTATTCAAAATCAGCTAAGACCATGCTCTCTCAATATTGATAAATAAATTCATTTTCATATAACAATAAATAGCACCTATCAAAAATCAGGTGCTATTTAATATTTAAATTTATTAATCAATTTGATAATCTTCCATAACATATTCAGAGACATTCTTTGATGCTTTACAATAGTATGTACAGCTTCCACAATGTATACATCTTTCAGGATGATACGAAGATAATAGAACATCATAATTATTATCTATCATTTGTACAATTTTTGATATATTGACTTTTGCAGGACATTTTCTTGTACACACACCACATTTTTTACATTTATTTTTATTGCTTATGTTTGATGGTTTAGAATATGCAGCAAAATTTCCAAAATACGAAAAATCATCTTTTTCTGTTGCTTCAAAACAGGACATTACTCCATTACCTTTATATAATAATTTATCTTCATTTTCTTTAAATGTATTTTTTAAAATATTTGAGATATTATCTGTTGGATATATGTATGCTACTCTAGCACTTCCATTGGATAAGTCAGCTATAGTAATAAAACGTCCTGTATCATAACATTTATTTATAATTTTACATATTTGATATACACTTTGAAGATTTAATACTAAAATACCATTATTTACTGGAAATTCATTTTTCTCTAAACTTATACCAAGTACCTGTTGTATAAGGAAATGCTCTTCTCCCATAGGATATCGTGATGAAACTATTTTAAGAGAAAAACTACCATCCGTTTCTAATCTTTTATTTTTAGATACCATAATTACATCTTGCAAACCAAGTGCTTCTTTTAAATAATAAATAGAATGAACTATCTCTGAATATCTATTTTCCAATATCCATTCATCATGGACAAGCCCAGGGTCACATTCAACAGCATTAATCAATAATATCTTCTTGTCTAATTCTAATGAACAAAACTTTTTGATTTTTTCTGATATAAAAAAACTATTTCCACTCATACCAGTAATCTTTACTTTCTCAAGTTCTGCAATCAATTCATCTCTTGTAATATTTGTTGTAAAATCTGACATTCTTAATTCTTTTCCAATTAACTCAGGTGAAGATAGAGCAACCACCTTACCTAGATAATTTTTTACGATTTTCCTATTACCCTTTCCATATTTTTGTTTTTCTTTCTTTTGAATTGTCTTTAATTTATAATTATTTTTAACTATTTTCTTATTTATAAGAGATTGACTGTGCATACTATTCTCCCTCCTTAAAATTTTCTAAGTAAAAATATTCAACATGCATCCTAAATAATTCCATTAATTTTTCTACATCATACTTTGCTGTGTGGTATAGAAAAAATGGAGCATATAATTCCATTGCAAGCACTTCTGGATTTTTTGAAATCATTATCCCATCTTCTATTAATTTTTCAAAAGTTAGTTTCTGAGAAGTTATTGGAAACTCAATAAAAAAATCATTAAAAATTTGAGCCATTTTCTCGTTTTTGAATTGCTCAATAAGAAGAACTCTACGAAACATCACCATCCACTCATCGTTAATTTGAAAATCAAACATTGAAATACACACTTGAACAAAGCTTTCCATGTTAACACATATAGAATTTTGTGCATAATCACACTGTTTTAAAAAATGTGCCTTAGATTTTTCTACAATATCATCAAATATAGCTTGCTTACTTGGGTAATGTTTATACAAGGCACTATTACTTACACCAACAGCATCCGCTATACTTCTTATAGACACTGCATCAAAGCCCTTTACTGAAAATAATTTCATAGATTCATTTAATATTTTTTCCTTTGTATTCATAATTTAACTCCTCTTCGCAAAATAAGGTGAGCGATTGCTCACTTTTATTATAGTAACCAATCGCTCACCTTGTCAATAGTTTTTTATTTTATACTGTTTTAAGTTTTCAAAAATATGTCTTAAAATAATCTGTATCTACTTAAAAAGCTTTACAGAAAATTATACTTATTATTTATTAGCTTTAAGTAATGATAGAAGTAATTTCTTCTGATTATAAATTTACATAATCATTAGCCCAAGTTAATATAACATTCCAAAAAATAAAAAACATCAATGTTACTATTTTATATAAATATGCTAAAATAAAACGAAGTAATGGATTAAAAAACTATACTATTAATAGAGGGTAATTAAATGAAGCAGAGTGAAAAAAGAGAAAATGAATTTATAAAAAATAGATGGACTTTAGCTGTCATAGAAAAAGAAAAAAAGGTTACTCGTATCATTCGTTACTTACTAACAACACTTGCTATCATTGCTCTATTTACTCCTGTAAAAATCAAATTTTCCATCTATATATTTATATTATTGTTCAATTGGATGATGTATTTATGGCTATATCCTAAAATGCTAATAGAAATGCCTAAAACAAAAGAACTCAGAAAGTATCATATACCATTTCCTCTAACTACATGTATATTATCTATGTTAGTTCTACTTTTATCAACAAACACCTTAAATACACCAAATAATGAAAGATTTAGTTTTGCTGGAATTTACATGATAGTATTGATAAAGAAATAAATCCTTCTCGCTCTGGGAACGATTACTATCTTAAAATAAATGTAAAGAATAAAATAAAAAAAATGAAAGTTTCTAATAATATGTATGATTCGACAAATAAAAACAACTCAATTCAACTTTGTAAAAGAAAAAGTATCTTTGGTTATGAATACTGGACATTGTACAAATAACATAATTACATTATTAATAAAATCAAATTGAAATCAACTTAGTTATTATATAAACATTTTATTCTTACGATTATTAATATAAATAAAACCACTAAGAAAAAGCATTAGCTCCCTTACTAATGCTTTTATCTATTGCTAATTTTGATTACAAATTTTTTAATTCTTCTAGCATGCTATGTACTTATTATACTTTTACAATATTTATATTATTTTTCAGTCACATATTTATTAAAAAATTCTTTTTCTTCTATACGATGTGACATTTCAATAATGCACTTAATAATACTGTAGACTTTTTCACGATTAAAGGTTTCTTTAAGTAAGCTTTTATTAATGCTTTAAGCTTTTCTAAAATTGAATTAACTGGTTCTGATATTTCATTAAAAGCATTTTCAGTTACCTCAATTATAATGTATCTATAATAACTAATCACTTATTAAAGGTGATTAGAATACTTTGTAGTTATATGTGTTTGTCTTAAATAGTTCCATCATTTGTATACTAAAATAAACCCAATTCTTGAGAATATTGATTATACTTTTAGATAGAAAACATACAATATGTATTTTTACCTTCTTCTTTTGCTCTATACAAAGCACCATCTGCACGATGATATAACTCATAAAACTGTTTACCATCTTCTGGATATATAGAAATACCTATACTTACACTTATTTCAAAACTTAACTCATCATATGTAAACGTAGTATCTAATCTTTTTAATATATCATGACCTTTTTTTTGTAGGCTTTCTTTTTCTCCATTATACTCCATAAATGCTATAAATTCATCGCCTCCAACACGGCCAACAATATCTGTTGTCCTAAAGTTACTTTTCAAACATTTCGCTAACTCAATTAAGATTTTATCTCCAAATACATGCCCCATAGTATCATTAACATCCTTAAAATTATCTACATCAATCATAAATAAAGCATAATTCTTATTTTCATCACATGATAGCAACATGTGTCTTATCTTTTCCTCAGTAGTACTTTTATTTAGTAACCCTGTCATTAAATCATTTTGAGATTGCTCAATTAACTTATTGTACTCTCTCTTTTCTTCATCAATATTTCTTATTTTCCCTAGTATTGATATAGTAGTATCCCCAATCTTATCAGGTTCATTGAACACTATAGAACACCATAGATGTATATCACCTTTAGAACGTATACGTATCTCTATTTCTTCTGGTTTGTTACCAACATGTGCTTCTTCTAAAGCATCAAGTAAAATCTTATGATCTTCTTCATAAATATTTGATAACTGTTCATCAATTGTTCCTCTTGGTTCTATCCCAAATATACTATAATAATTATCAGAAAATGTTATTGTATCATACTTAAAACTATATTCAAATAAAACATCACCCCACTGTTTTAAAGCCCTCTGATAACGATTGACCAGTCTATTAGATTTTTTATCACTTTTTTCACAAGTTGCATCTGTTACATCTACAATACTTGAATAAAAGTACTTCTTTCCATCTTTATCACTTTTACATAACCTAGAAATGGTTTCTAAATAAATTAAACGATTATCTTTACATCTAATACGATAGTGAAGTGTAACTATATCTTCAGAATTAACTTGACTTATCATATCGCCAAGTACAATTTTTCTATCTTCTTCAATAATTAAATTGATATACTTTCCATCAAACTTACTTTTAATTTCTTTTTCTGTATAACCTATCAAGGATACAAAGCTAGGAGAAATATAATCTAAAGTAAAATTTTCATCAAAACGAATACATTTTACACAAGCAGGAATATTATCCAAAACTCTTCTGTATTTCCAATATGATTCTTCCATCTCTAAAGACCTTTTCTTAAGCCTATCATTTTCTATTATGACTACAATTAAACTTTTAGAACCCTGCTTACCTTTTACTACATTGCCTGTTCCAAGTATCCATATAGGAGTTCCATCAGATTTTAATACCCTAAATTCAATTGTAACTATATCACTAATTCCAAGTTGCCTTCTAATTTCATAATTCACATATTCTATATCCTCTGGGTGGACAAATCCTAATGCTTGATTTTTAAATTTTTCTTCCATCTCTTTGACAGTATAACCTAACATCCTTCTATAGCCTTCATTACATGTAAGAAAAGTAAATTCAGGGTCCATTCCTACTTGAAATATGCCTGAATAGGCATTATCAACCAATTCCTTTATATTCATTGGATGTGTTGGAGTAAATACAGAATATACCATACTTTTTTCTTTTTCTATAGAGATGTCTTTTGATATAATATCTTCTTGATAATTAAGAGACTCAAAATTTTTTTTAAAGTAATACTCATAAAATTCACTTGCATTTATAGGCTCATTATAATAAAATCCCTGCAATATTTCTGGTCTCATCTGTTCAATTATTTTTAAAGTTTCTTTATTTTCAATTCCTTCAACATAAACTGACATATTCATACTATGACATAAATTAATAATTTGAGATACAATTTTTTGGTCTATTACATCATATGTAATACGATTTAAAAGAGTATGATTAATTTTCAAAGAATCAGCACTTAACTCACGAAAAATTTCTAAAGATGAATGTTTTGCTCCAAAACTGTCAAATGTAATCCTAATACCTTGACTGCGAAGAAAGTCAAAAGAATTCCTTATTTCTTCTATTTTTTTTATGTTATCATTTTCTGTTAATTCCAATGTAATTAGAGATGGAGATATACCCTCTTCCTTTATAGTATCTAAAATAAAAAACTTGAAGCTAGGTTCTTCAAGCTGCTGATATGACACATTTATATTCATCTTGAAATTTGGCATATACTTTATCCATATTTTTAATTGTTTTAAAGCTGTTTTAATCACCCATTGGCTAACTTTATCCATAAGACCAGAAGACTCTAAAAAAGGTATAAATTCAGTTGGTCCAAGTTTCATTTCAAAATTAGGATTTTTCCAGCGAAGTAATACTTCGCATCCATACAGTTTCTTGCTATTAGTAAAAATAAGTGGTTGATAATTTAAATAAAATCCTTTAAAATTATTTAAGACACTTTCTCTTAGATACTCTATCAACTGTATAGAATACTGCGAAAAAGTTAGCTCATCTTTTGAATAGACAATTAATGTTCTTTTGCCTTGCTTTTTTGCTCTTTCAAATGTAACACGTGCATTTTGATACAATGTATCACAATCTATACCATCTTTTGGATAAAAGCAAATACTTCCTGATATCGTGAATGAAATAGCATGTCCATTAATCTGTTTTATACATTGTGCTATATCTTGAAATCTATTAAAGAGTTTTGTTAATTCATAACAATCTCCATTTGGATACAAAATTCCAAAACCATTTCCATCTAATCTATATAAACTTATGTTTTCAGGTAAAAAAGGTAAAATAGATTTAGAAAATTTTTTCAAAACCCTATCTCCAAATGAATAAGAATATAAGTTATTAATCTGTTCGAAATCATCAATTCCAATAAACATAATACCATATGGCTTTTTCTGAGTTTCTAAACTTGAAAGCATCATTCTAAAATTGTAATTTCCCTTTAAATTTGTTAATTTGTCTATAATATTATTAGTTAACATGTCTATTAATCCATCCTCCTTAAATTACTTTAACTTTTTGAAATAAACATTTCTCTATTATTTTTTTAATTCCAATCATATTTTCTAGTTCTGAAAATTTTTATATGCATAATAAATTCTTACCTAATTCAAAAGTTATTTTTATACTGGTATACTTTAAATTACATCATCAACTTGATGATATTGAAGATGGAGTACCTAATATATTTCAATAAACAATTAAAATATATTATTTATTGAGAATTTAACTATTTGAATCTATTTTATCATATTTTGGAAATATTTTCCTTTATTTTGAGATATCACTTAAATTATACCCCTACTTATCAAATAAAATCAATAATATACTTATTACTGATTAATTATATATAAAAATAAAATTTATAAATTGAGAATAAATCAGTTATATTTAGATATATAGCTTATAAAAAGATAATATATTTAAAAATGTCGAAATTATTAAATAAAAAAAGATTTTTTACAATATTTTCTAAATTATAAAAAAAATGAAAATAGCCATGTAACTAAATACTCACAGAATTCTTCTGCTTTTTAAAAGTTACATAGCTATTTTCATTACTAGCAATTATAGACTGCCTTTTTAAAACCAACCAATCTTTATCTAATAAAAAATTTAATAGTATTATATACAAAAGGCGCTACTAATATAACACTATCGAATCTATCTAATATACCCCCATGACCAGGTATTATCTTTCCATAATCCTTTATCCCTACATATCTCTTTATTGAAGATGCAAATAAATCTCCCAATTGAGCTATTATACTTCCTATGCTTCCTATTATAGCCAATTGAAGCAAATCAATACCAAATAAATACCCAAATAAAATACAACAAAGTGTACTTCCTATTATTCCTCCAATAGCTCCTTCTACAGTCTTTTTAGGACTCACTTTAGGAATTAACTTATGTTTGCCAAGTAAATAGCCACTAAAATATGCAAATATATCTGTCATAAAAGATATTACAAATATAAGCCATACATAGATATTTCCTCTTTCAAAGCTATTTATAGTTATAACTATAAAATCTAAAAATACTCCTATATAAAAAACTCCTAAAAATGTAATCGAAACATCTATAACATTGCTTTTGCCCATCAACATATAAATTATACTTGCTAAAAATAAAATGAAAAGCACTGCATAAGTATATTCCAATGGTAAGTTAAAAATATTTTTTACAGCTAAATAAATAGAAAATATATACCCTATAATAAATATTGGATGTATATCTTTTATTTTAAATGCTTTATAAAATTCATGTAATGCAATATAAACTATTGCCATCTCAGCTATATAAAGAGGTATCCCTCCATATACAACAAATAGAAATAATGGAACCAGAGCTAGTGAAGCAATAATTCTTGTAAGCATAAAATAATCTCCTTACTTAAGTCCTCCAAATCTTCTATCTCTTTTTTGATATAAATATATAGCCTTTTGTAATTCTTCTTTATTGAAATCAGGCCAATGTATATCAGTAAAGTAAAACTCAGAATAAGCAACTTCCCAAAGTAAAAAGTTACTCAATCTTTGTTCTCCACTTGTTCTTATGACCAAGTCTGGATCTGGTATAGACTTTGTGCTTAAATAGTTTTTTATAATATCTTCATCAATATTGTTTATATCTATTTTACCACTTTCACAATTTTTTACTATATCTATAAGAGCATTTTTTATATCTGCCCTACTTCCATAGTTCAATGCTAAATTTAAGTTAACTCCTGTATTGTCTTTTGTCATTTCCTTAGCTGAATTTAATTCTCTTATACAAGTTTTTGGTAAAGCACTTATCTCTCCTATAGCTGTTACTTTTACATTGTTTTGATGCAGTTCAGCTATTTCATTTCTTAAGTATGTAGATAATAAGTTCATAAGTGTATCAACTTCAAGTTTTGGTCTTTTCCAATTTTCTGTTGAAAATGCATATAGTGTCAAGTGCTTAACACCTAAATTTGAACATTCTTTAACTATATCTCTTATAGTTTCTACTCCAGCCTTATGTCCTGCAGTTCTTGGAAGAAATCTGGATTTTGCCCATCTTCCATTCCCATCCATTATAATAGCAATATGAGTAGGTATGTTATTTAAGTCTATGTCATACATGATGTTGTTATTCATATTTTGCCTCCAATATTGTTCTGACTCCTTAAATTAAGGAGTCAGAAAAGTATGTGATTATTAGTTCTACACTATCACCTATCTCAGATATTTTTATAACTCTAGGAACTACAAGTTTATCTTTATCCTTTTTACCTTCAATAGATTTTATGGTATAAGCTACATTTCGTTCATCAAAATATTGTTTTACCTCATCTATATGAAGACCTAAAAGGTTATAATATTTTTTCAATATTATACCTCCATTATATCCTTTTCTTTTTTAGCTAATAATGCATCTATTTCTTTTATAAATTTATCAGTCATTTTTTGAACTTCATCTTGTGCTTTCTTTAATTCATCTTCTGTTATTTCTCCGCCTTTTTCCATTTTCTTAATTTTTTCATTGGCGTCTCTTCTTTCATTTCTTATTCTAACTTTAAATTCTTCTGAAGCTTTACTAGCTTTTTTAGCTAATTCTTTTCTTCTTTCTTCTGTTAAAGCAGGTACAGAAAGTCTTATAACTTCACCATCATTTGATGGATTTAATCCTAAATCTGAGTTAGCTATAGCTTTTTCTATTTCGTGCATAGCAGATTTGTCCCAAGGAGATATCATTAATATTCTTGGCTCGGGTACAGATATAGCACCAATTTGATTTATTGGAGTTGGAGTTCCATAATAATCAACTCTTATTTTGTCTAACATTTGTGCATTAGCTCTTCCTGCTCTTATAGTTCCAAATTCGAACTTTAAAGCATCAATTGTCCCATTCATTTTCTCTTCTAATTGCTTATGTATTTCTAGTTTCATAATTTTACTCCTCCTTCATTCTTCATTATTTTACAGTAGTTCCTATATTTTCACCTTTTACTGCTCTTATTATATTCTCTGTTGTAAGCTCAAATACCTTTATTGGAATCTTATTATCCATACATAAAGATGTAGCTGTAGAATCCATAACTTTTAACTCTTTTTGTATAACTTCCATATGACTTAACTCTGTAAATTTCTTAGCATCTGCATGTACTTTTGGATCCTTGTCATATACTGCATCAACATTTTTAGCTAACAAGATAACTTCTGCTTCCATTTCAGCAGCACGTAAAGCAGCAGTTGTATCTGTTGTAAAGTAAGGGTTTCCAGTTCCTGCACCAAATATAACAACTCTTTCCTTTTCTAAATGTCTAACTGCTCTTCTTCTTATATATGGTTCTGCAATTTGTCTCATGTCTATAGCAGTTTGAACTCTTGTAGCAACGTCTATATTTTCTAGTGCATCTTGTAATGCCATTGCATTCATAACTGTAGCTAACATACCTATATAGTCAGCAGTAGTTCTATCCATTCCTTCGCTAGTTCTACCTCTCCAGAAGTTTCCACCACCTACAACTACAGCCACTTCAACACCTATTTCTTGTATTTTTTTAATAGCAATAGCAATATCATTAACTACATCATTATTTATACCAAAACCTCTTGCTCCCGCTAATGCTTCTCCACTTAATTTTAACAATACCCTTTTGTACATTGGTTTATCCATCAGAAACCTCCTATTTCAATCCTTCATATCCATTTTTTCTATTTTTTAAAAAAGAGAACACCTGCGTGTTCTCTCTTTGGTTATTATTTAAGTTGCTTAGCAACTTCTTCTGCAAAGTTTTCTTCTCTCTTTTGTATACCTTCACCAACTTCGAATCTCACAACTTTAACAACTTTTATATCAGAACCTACTGCTTTAGCAACATCAGCTACTAATTGTTTAACAGTTATATCTGGATTTTTAACGAAAGTTTGCTCTAATAAACAAACCTCTTTTAATTCTTTTTCTAATCTTCCTTTAACCATTTTTTCAACTATATTAGCTGGCTTTCCTTCATTTAATGCTTGTTGAGTTAATACTTCTGTTTCATGTGCTATGTATTCAGCATCTACTTCATCTCTTGAAACGTATTTAGGATTCATAGCAGCAACTTGCATAGCTACATCTTTACCTAATTCTAAAACTTTAGCATCTCTAGCTTCTGTTTCCATTTCAACAAGAACACCTATTTTTCCACCACCGTGGATATATCCAGCAACTTGTCCATTAGTTACAACTTTAGCAAATCTTCTAAAGTCTAATTTTTCACCTATTTTTGCAACTCTATTATTTAAAACTTCTTGTAAAGTTATTCCTTCTCTATGAGTTTCACCTAATAAAGAAGCGATATCTTCTTTATCAGTAGCTAATGCCATACAAGCAGCATCTTTAACGAACACTTTGAAGTCTTCATTTTTAGCAACGAAATCTGTTTCTGAGTTAACTTCTACCATAGAAGCAACTGTGTTATCATCGTTCATTTCTATTGCAACTAGACCTTCAGCAGCAACTCTACCAGCTTTTTTAGCAGCTTTTGATAATCCTTTTTCTCTTAATAAATCTACTGCTTTTTCCATATTTCCTTCAGCTTCTTGTAAAGCTTTCTTGCAGTCCATCATTCCTGCGCCTGTACTTTCTCTTAACTCTTTTACCATTTGAGCAGTTATATTAGCCATTTTTTAAGTTTCCTCCTACTTATTCTATTCCATATTATAAATGGTAAGGGCAACCCTTACCATTTAATTGTCAAATTATTATTCTTGGTCTTCAGCTACTTCTTCTTCAGCACCTTGTCTACCTTCAATTACAGCTGTTGCCATAGCACCAGTTATTAATTTTACGGCTCTTATTGCATCATCATTTCCTGGTATAGCAAAGTCTAATTGTTCTGGATCACAGTTTGTATCAACTATACCAACTACTGGTATACCTAATCTGTGAGCTTCTTGAATAGCTATGTTTTCTTTTCTTGGGTCAACTACGAACATTGCACCTGGTAATTCAGGCATGTCTTTTATTCCACCTAAGTACTTTTCTAGTTTTTCTTTTTCAGCTCTTAATTTTATAACTTCTTTTTTAGGAAGAACGTTAAATACGCCTTCTTCTTCCATTTTTTCTAATTCTCTTAATTTATTTATTCTAGTTTTTATAGTTTTGTGGTTTGTTAACATTCCACCTAACCATCTTTCATTAACAAAGTACATTCCGCATCTTTCAGCTTCATCTTTTATCGCATCTTGAGCTTGTTTCTTAGTTCCTACGAATAAGATTGGCTTTCCTGTTTCAGCTACTTCTTTAGTGAACTTGTAAGCTTCTTCAACTTTTTTAACTGTTTTTTGTAAGTCGATTATATATATTCCATTTCTTTCTGTGAATATATACTTAGCCATTTTAGGGTTCCATCTTCTTGTTTGGTGACCGAAGTGAACACCTGCTTCTAATAATTGTTTCATTGATATTACTGACATATTTACCTCCTGGTTTTATACCTCCAGCTTGATCTTCTCCCTAAAAAACCATGTAATAGGCACCTTTTAAGGATCCCAATGCTGTGTGTGATTTATTTTATTTTTTCACCTCTAGTAGTATATCATAGAGGTGAAAAAATAACAATATTTTTTCCATATTTTCTATTTTTATATTTTTTTGTATATTTTATACCATTTTTTTGAATTTAATTTGCAAATTTCATTTTTAATTTTGTTTTTAATGGTATATTATCAACACTATTATCACTAACTATATCTACACTTCCAAGTAAATCACCTGAGCTAGTGTAATATTTTATAGTACCCATAGTATCACCTTTTTTAACAGGATACTCCATATTTTTAATTTTTACTTCGGATTTTATATTTTCATCATTTTTTAATATTGTATAAAGTTCATTTTTGGCTTTCAAAGTAACCTCTAATTCTTTCATTCCTTTTATATATCTCTTACCAATAAAGCTATCTTTATCAATTACTTTTTTCATATTAAAATTCTCTTTTCCATATTTTAACATGGCCAAAGAAGAAGATATTCTTTTATCTTTATGATTAGCACCTAATACAACGCCTATTACTCTACGTTTTTTCTCATTTTTATCATTCTTATTAACAATCATAGAAAATGATAAACAATAACCAGCATTCCCAGTGTACCCTGTTTTTATACCATCAACTTCAGGTATAATTCTCAATAGTGCATTTGTATTGCTTTTTTCAAAGCTTCTATCTGAGTTTGTATAGGTTTCCATATCAGTTATAGCTGTTACTTGCTTTTCATAATGGTCAAACATGTATTTTCCAAGAATAGATATATCTCTTGCAGTAGATATATTTTCTTTTGCTGGTTTTTTTGGATTACTTAAATCATATATTGGAAGACCATTTGGATTTAAAAAATGGGTATTAGTCATTCCTATTTCTTTTGCTTTTTTGTTCATCCTATCTACAAATGCTTCTTTAGATTTACAAATATGTTTTGCTATAGCAATTGCGGCATCATTTCCTGATACAATCATAAGACCTCTCATAAGTTCTATAAGTGGCACTTCCTCACCAACTCTTAGTTTATAGCTTGAACCTTTCACTGAAGCAATGGACTTGTCTATCTTTATTATGTCAGTTTCTTTTACTTCTTTATTTTCAATAGCCTCTATTGCAAGTAAAAAAGTCATCATCTTACTTAAACTTGCTAAAGGTACCTTCATATCAGGTTCTTTACCATACAAGACTCTACCTGTTTCTTGGTCTATAAGTATAGATGTTTTTGAGTATTTGTCTACGGATTTTTCATCAGCATATGAATAATTTGGTATTATAAATGCTAGAATCAGAGTTAATGTTAAAATTTTTTTTATTCCGTTTTTCAATTTTTTCACCTTCTTGGATTATTAAGTATATTTATATTTAAATTTTCCCTCTTTAGTCCAATTTATATCTAGTAATTAATACCTATCCATATTTACACAGATATTATCTTATCATTCTCTTAATAATCACAGATGCCCAAATTGCTCCTATTGTAACTCCTAAAAATACTTCTATACCTGCTAAAGCTTTACCAATCAAACTTGTAGCAACCATATCTCCGTATCCTACTGTACTAAATGTAGCCATACTAAAATACCACAAATCTATATACGTTTTAAAAATTTCACTTGCTGAATAATTACCTAAGTTATTTATATTTAAAGTTATAAGTGTACTGTTTGAACTTTCTATACCTACAAATAGATATAATAGGGCAAAACTACTTATTATAGCTATAATCACAAATAATATATTCCATGGTTTTTCTCCATAACCTGTAGTATAGTGCGCTATTTGGTCAAAAAACTTTTCAACTAAATAACTGCTGAGAGTTGGATAATCAGAGCGTTTTATCATTTTACTACTATAAATTCTTTCCTTATAATAGTAAGGTCCTATCATCTCATAATCTCCAATTTTTGTAGCTTGATTTCTAGCTATTCTATAATTTATTTTTCCATGCTTGCATTCACTTTTTCCATACTCCACATTTTTAAGTATAAATTTTGTACACATACTAAAAATTATTCCATCCATTCTTGGAAAATTTTCTACCTTATTAACTACTAAATCAGGCCCTTTAAATTTTACTTTTTCAAATATCTTATCATTTATATATACCTTATTAAACTTTGTTTTATTAAAATCACAATTTTCTAAAAATACACAAGCATTAAAAAATACCTGACCCCTAAAATCTGTATAATTAAAAATAACATTTTTTTTAAAAAGATATTTTCTAAAATTTGCTTCTTGTTTAAATATTGTTTCAGAAAAATTTAATAATTTATAGTCATAAGTTAATATTTCTTCTGCATTAAATTTATTTTCAAATATAAAGCCATTAAATTCATTTATTTCTTCCTTATATATATTGTCCATCATTAGTTTTATATCTTCACTAGATTTATTTTCTTTATGAAAAATACAATATCCAGAAGAATCTGCTTCTCTATGACATTTTTTTCTTTCATCTATTTTAGATATCCATTTGCAATTCATAAATATCCTCCAGTACAAAAAAATTATCACTATTTTGTATTAGTTTGGATATTATTTTATTTTATATACTTAAATACATACAAAATATATATTAAATTGTTTATTTTAAAATTTTCAAGTTATTTCTCATTAGATGAACAGTAAAATTTATCTATACTCAACACCTTTGCTTGTCATCTTCATTAAAGTAGTATAATTACAAAACTACTTATCTTTTCTAAGTAGTTTTGTAACCATATTTAATGCTACTAAGTCATCCATAAATCCTATTGGAAATACAAAGTCTGGAATAACATCTGTTGATATAACAAAGTAAAGCAACATACTTCCAATTAATAAATATTTCTTTATTCCTAATTTTCCTGTACAAAATTCAGCATACATATCTCTCAGCCTATCTGTAAATTGACCTTGTTTTTCTATGGAATCTATTTTTTTACTAAAATTATCAAAAAGTAATTTTTTCCCTTCATCTGTTTGAACATATAACTTGCATTTACTTAACTCTTTCTCAATATTTCCGTTGAAATTTTTATCATTAATTAAATTTGCAAATCCTAGTACATCATCAAAGTTACTAAAATCGCTATCTATATTAAAAATTTGTTTATTATTACTGTTTTTAAATTCATATCCTGATGCTTTTAATAGCTCTTCTAAGTTTACATTTAAGTGTATTGCAATCTTTTCTAGGTGATTTATATTTGGTTTTTGTTTATTATTTGCTATTCGAGATATAGTAGATTTATCAATTCCGCTTTTTTTGCTCAATTCTCCCATTGATGTTGACTTTTCTTTTAATAACGTCTTCAATAGATTACCAAAATTCTCAACCTCACTATGTTGCTCCATTATTTTCACCTGCTTTATTATGTTTGGTTTTATATTATATAATATGAGTTTTTTGTTTTTTAGGTGTTGCAAAATGTTGAAATTTTATCAACACTCTATTGGTTTATCTGTAACAATTTATCTCTTTTTACAATACTATAAATATATAAGTACAAAATTTAAGAGAAAGGATGTTAATCTACTGTGATTGAATCAATTTTATTAGTGACTTCTCTTTGTATAGATGCCTTTGTAACAAGTTTTGGATATGGCGTAAATAAAGTTAAAGTTCCTTTATATTCGAATATAATTATTAGTGTGGTTTGTTCAGCAATTTTGGCAATTTCACTTTTTGCAGGTACAATAGCCAGAGACTTCTTACCTCAAAATATAACAATGTTAATATGTTTTTTAATTTTATTTTTATTAGGAAGTGCTCGATTAGTTGAGAGTTTCTTTAAATCTTATTTTAAGAAAAAATCCATACATTCAAAAGATTACAAATTTAATATGCTAGACCTTAAATTAAATTTTAATGTCAGTGTTGAACCTGATACTTTAGATACAAATAAATCTAAAATTCTTAAATCTGCTGAAGCATTTACACTTGCACTTGCTTTAAGCTTAGATGGATTAGCTATTGGATTTGGGAGTGGTCTTGTAGGTGTAAATTATATACAAGTTATCTTGTTTTCTCTAATTTCAAATGTAATAGCAGTATCATTTGGTTGTTTACTAGGAAATGTATTTGTTAAAAATATAAATCTAAATTTATCTTGGTTAAGTGGTTTGATTTTACTAATTATTGGATTTATGAAAATATGTTAACAAAAAGGCTATCTTAAAATTTTATTTTAGATAGCCTTTTTATATATATTTTAAAAGATAAAAACTTCTATTTAAATTTAATTATTATATTAGATAAAAATTGACAATCAAATACCTTTACTAAATTACAAACTTTTCTTATTGCATATTAAGTTTAATATATCCAAGCTGAACTCCCTTTGTGACAGCTTCTAATGAAGAAGATACATTTAGTTTATCAAAAATATTTTGGATATGATTAGACACTGTTCGCTCACTTAAATATAATTGACTTGCTATATCTTTTCTCTTAACTCCATTATATAGAAATTGCAATATTAATTTTTCTCTATCCGTTAGCTCTTCAATATATTTTATTTCATCTGGAAAATAATTATATCCATTTTGAATCTGATTTAATATTTCAATAAATTTATCTGGCTCGATATTTTTATTTATAAAGCCTTTAGTACCCATTTTTTGAGCTTCATACTTATATACAGGTAAATCATAACCCGTTAACATGACTATATTTACTTTAGGTATCATTCTTATAATGTCTTTTGCTAGAGACAACCCATCATTATCAATCTTTCCTAAATTAATATCAATAAGAATTATATCGGGTTTTTCATTTTTAATTATTGAAATTACCTGGGAAATATCTTTAATATAAATAAATTTTTCTATTTCAGTATAATCTTCCAATGCAATTTCTAAGCTTTTTGCAAATAACACATGGTCATCTATTAATAAAATATTTATAATAGTTCTCTCCTTCCATAGGAATTTTTACACTAATACTCAATCCAGAAGCTGTCTTATCAATATTAAGAACGCCATTTAACCTATGTAATTGTTCTTGAATAGATGATAGCCCATTATTTTGATGTCTTATTAAATCATATTCACTTTCCACTCCTACTCCATTATCTAATACTGAAAGAATTATATCTTTATTTTTTTGAATTAGTGAAATTTCGATTTTAGAACAATTTGAATGTTTAAAAGCATTTGTTACTAACTCTTTTAATATACGGTATATAATAAAATTATATGGCTCAGCCAAAAATATATTATCTTCACATGTAAAACAAATTTCTATATTTTTAGATAAATAATTGCCTCTAATCATAACAAACATATTTTCTATATTTTCTTTTAATGTAAGTGTTTTTAATAATATTGGATGATAATTTTGCATTTGGTCACGAATAGATAAATTTAATTTTTCTAATGTACTTACGATTATATATTTGACATCTGGCTTTTCAGATTTTTTCATCATATTTTTAATTGACAGTAAATCTTGTAATATTTCGTCATGTAAATAATTGGAAAAATCCTTTTTAAGTTCTTCCTCATTATATATCTGCATTAGATTATTTATTAAATTACTTTCTTGTACATTAAATTTTTCTACTGAATTTTTATTGCAGATGATATCATCAATATTTGTGCAAATTAAAATAAAATAAAGTAAAGTAAACCAAAATATACAATGTATTATTATAAAACATGTAATTATATTAAGGTCTAATAGTTTTCCAATTCCAACAAAAAATACACTTATTAGAGAAATAAAAATCAATCTTTTTTTACCATTTAGCATAGTAGTTTGTTTTATATCACCCTTATCCTTTATAGCAATATTATGGATACTAAATATGGCTAATGATACAATTAAATACATTCCTAGATTCTCAACATATTCCTGTTTTTTAGCAAAAACTATAGCATATACAAGAAATATAAATAATAAAATAGCTGAATATATAAAATTTCTTTTCTCACACTTTAAAACAAGTATCACAGTCTTTTTATATAAGATGATTAAGAATATAAAGCTTATAAAACTTATAATTATTTGTAATAAATAAAGTAGTGCAAACAGATGATTATCAATAAATTTTGAAACGACTGTCAAAACACACATAAGTTTCAATATAAATTCTAAGCTTTTCTGGTAGTTGTATTTGTAATCTTGAAAGAAAAATACAAATAAGAATCTTACACTTTCAAAAACAATAATGGGACTTAGAAAAAAAATTAATTCAGAAGATATTTTATTGTTATCAAGTAAAAATAAAAAGTACCAAGAAATCAAAACAAGCAAGTTTGTAAATTGTACAAGCACTCTATTTTGTTTCAAATTAATTAATTCAATGTACATTATATCAACAACTATAATAGATACAAGTAAAAGAGTGAAAATGGAAATACTTTTAATATTTTTATCATTAAAAAATTCATAAATTAGAAATAATACTATCAATAATTGATTTATTAATATAAAAATCTTTCTTTTATTATAATTGCCTTTGAACATATTAACTCCTTTCTGATAATTAATTATATGATAACATTACATAACTTGTAAATTAATTTATACATACGATGCTTATCTTCTATCTTCCAAATATTTTATAAAATTTTTAATACTATTTTTTAAGTACTATTTTATAACAAGAATACTTCGTCAAGACATAATATCCTACATATACGAGTGTAAATATTACAATTGCAAATACTATTGGAATTATTACAGGTGTATTACTTCCTAATATATTATCTATTAAAGCAGACTTGTAAGCAATTAATCCAAAGATACTATGTAACATCCCTAATATATATGGTATAGAAAAAAACACTAAAATCTGATTCTTAATTATTTTCTTTATATTTTTTTGACTATATCCTATTTTACTCAATATATTAAAACTGTTTCTATCATAAATGGCATTAGAAATACTGTGAAAATACAACATACTTCCTGTAGCAATAAAAAATATAACAGAAAGAAAGCTAATCAATAAAAAAGTCGAACTACTCTCATGCACAATTTCAAATTTTCTTTGGTAAGCACTTATAAAATATGGATTATCCTTTAATAAATTTTTAAGTTTTTCATAAATTTCTTTATTATCTCTCATACCTTTTCCATCAATACTTATGATAGAATTTCTTGATAGATTATTATATCTAGATATTTCATTGTATAATTTATCTGACACTATTAATGTCCCAATACTATTAGAGAAACTAATTGGATTATTCAATGTAGTATCTTTTATAACTACATCTACTTTTTTATCTGAATATAAATCTAAATTAAGGATTTTCCCTTTGTCCACATTTTTTTTACTTGGTCTATATTTTACTAATATACTTTCATTATAATCTAGAGGTTTAAAATCAAGTTTTTTCCCTTGTTGTTTAATTAATTCTATATAATCAGACTCTGATATACAATCAAATCCAGAGATTCTTCCTTTATCTTTGCCAATAGAATACTCAATCGGTAAATTCTTTGATGAAGAATTTACCTTTATAATATTTGTTTCATTGTATTTAAAATTTTCTACTAGTTCATAATCTCTTACAGCATTAATAATTTTATCAACATTAATTTTTTCTTCTACCTTAAATTCGATAGCAGAAGGTACTATACGAGAAACTGCTACTACAGGATAATAAATTGATAAAACAGTAGACGCAAATATACATAATGTTCCTGCTGACAGTAAAGTTAATAAAATTAATGTTTTTGCATTAGAACGTATGGAGTAAATAAACTTAGGAATTGTAATAATCTGTATTTCTCTATAAAAATGATTTTTTTTAGTCTTTAATATTCTAATAATATAAGGTAAAAATGAATTTATAAAAAAAATAGTTCCAACAACTACGCAAAGTAAGGTCAATATAGCAATTGGAGAAAATCCAATATTATACCAAACAGAATCCTTTCCTCTAGTCATATCAAAAGCTAGTACATATCCTAATACAAGCATAAAAATACCTATAAAAGCTATCAAAGGTCTTATTCTAATCTGTTTTTCTTCATTTTGCTCTATTTTTACTAAATTAAGAAGAGAATTTCTTCGAATCAATTTCCAATTTGAAAAATATAGTACAAGTAATATAACAATTAAAAATAATAGACTAGAAATAATAGCATTTTTATTAAAAAAGAGTATCTTTGAACTATCTATATTTAAATTTAATGAATACACTATTATATATATAATAAACTTATGTAATAATGAGCCAGTTAAAATACCTATAATAAAAGCAATTATACAAATAAATACATTTTCTATCATAACTAATTTTAATATATTTGATTTTCTATATCCCATCAAGGTGTATATGCCAAGCTCTCTCATTCTACGTCTTATAAAAAATCTATTTGAGTAAAGCATATAGAACAATACAAATGAAATTATAAAAATTGAAATAGTTTTTGTCATAGTTTCGACTCTTCCATCAGATGAAATTTTATTCATTATAATATCATTCATAGAAAAAGATACAAAACTAAAAAATATCATGAGTATAAAAGCTACAGAAAACAAATACAATGAATAAAACGAAAAGTTTTTCTTAAGATTCTTTTTAGCAATGTTATATATATTCATTTTTATTACCTCCTTTTAATGTATATTAATATATTTCTTCTAGTTTAGTGGTCTTACTAACTATAGCTTCAAAGAAATCTTTATGATTTTTTTCATTTTTTTGAAGTTCATCTATAATTTTACCATCTCTAAAAATCAAAATTCTATTACAAAAACTAGCTACATAAGCATCATGCGTTACCATCAATATAGTAGTTTTTAATTCTCGATTTACATCACTTAGTGTTTTTAGTAACTCATTTGCTGATACTGAGTCAAGTGCTCCAGTTGGTTCATCTGCAAGTATTATAGATGGTTTTTTTATAATCGCTCTTGCTGCAGCAACCCTTTGACATTGACCACCAGATAACTCATTTGGATATTTATACAAAATTGAATCTATTCCAAATCGTTTTGTCAATAACTTGATAGAATCTTCAATTTCACTTGGTTGCATATGTTTTAAAGTAAGTGGTACAGCTATATTTTCAAAAACATTCAAACTGTCAATCAAAAAGTATTCTTGAAATATAAATCCAATATTATCCTTTATAAAATCTGCAGTAGAGTTATTATTTAATTCTTTTAAATTTACACCATTAATTACTATCTCACCACTACTTACACTATCTATTGTAGATAATACGTTTAGTAAAGTTGTTTTTCCAGAACCTGACGCCCCCATAATTCCAACAAATTCACCACAATTCACCTCAAATGAAACATGATTCAAACTTGGCTTTTTATTTTTACTATAAATCTTTGTTACATCTTTTACAGATAATAGAACATCCATATTTATACCTCCTTTAATATTATTTCATCTATGTTTAAAGTATAAATTTTTACACAAAAAAAAACATGAGTAAAATACGCAAAAATAATCGCATTTATTACTCATGTTTTGTAAAATAATTATTTACATTTTAAATAGTCATTTGTGTTTTTATATTTGTTTTCTATTTTCTTTAATTTCTTTTTGAATCTGTTTAAGAGCTTTTTTTGAACCTCTCTGAATGTCTTTTTCCAATTTTCTATCTTTAAAACTAGTAAACAATGAATTTAAATCATATCCTTCAGGATATAACTCTTCTGCTTTTATACTAAGTTCTAATCTTTTTATATTTACTAATACAAAATTGTCTTTAAATAATACTTCTACATTATTAAACTTATCTCTAGGTTTATACACAACTCCAAAGTCATTTTCATCCAATAATTTTACTTTATCACCTGTATCATACTCTGTATAATGGGAAATAAATTCAATATTATCTTTATTTTCAGTATTGGATTGTAATTTACTTCTCTTAACTAAATCTAAATTGTAGTTTCTATCAGTTATATATTCTTTAGCTCTACTTAATACCTTATTTTTTATTCCCATTTTTTTAGAAATAAAAAGAGCATTACTATCCTCAGATTTTCCTATTGTTAACTTATATAATGGTTCTAAAGTTTCTTTATCAAACATCATACCTGCATTTTCAAATTCTGGATGCAAGTTAGCAAACTTTTTTATCTCACCATAATGAGTTGATGCTATTGTTATACATCCCATACTATAAAACTCTTCTAGTAATGATATTGCTAGTCCTGCTCCTTCATTAGGTTCAGTTCCACTACCTATCTCATCAAATAAAACAAGTGTAGAATTATTTGATGAGTTCATAATTTCTGCAATATTTTTTATGTGTGATGAAAAAGTACTTAGAGCATTTTCAATACTTTGATTATCTCCTATATCTACAAATACTTTTTCAAATACACTTAGTTCACTGTCTTCTTTAGCAGAAATATCAAGTCCACATTGAACCATCAAAGTTAATAGACCAACAGTCTTAAGAGTTACAGTTTTTCCACCTGCATTAGGTCCTGTTATTACAAGACTTCTATAATTTTTACCTATTTCAAAATCTAAAGGTACTACATCTCCTGTTAAAAGTGGGTGCTTACCTTTGATTATTTTTATATATCCATTGTTGTTTATTTTTGGAGTAATACCATTTATTTTTTGGCTATATTTAGCTTTTGCAAATACCATATCATATTCAGAAAGTATTTCTATATTTAACTTTATCTGAACTATTTTATCAAATATAAGCTCTGTTAAATAAGATAATATCTTGTATTCTTCAATAGTCTCATCGGCTTTTAACATAGTCAATTCTGTACTTAAATTTGACACACTTATTGGTTCAACGAATACAGTATTTCCTTTTGATGAAGTATCTAATATAGTACCATCAACTTCATTTTTATAAGAAGATTTAATCGGTATTACATATCTATCATTTCTTTTACTTATTATAAACTCTTGTATATACTTTTTGTTTATACTTGATGTTATAAACTTATTTAATCTATCTTTTATTTTTCCTTCTGTAATTTCTATATTTCTTCTTACCTTTTTTAATTCTTTACTTGCATTAGAATCAACTTTGTTTGATTTTATGCAGTAGTTTATCTCTTCCTCTATGTTTTTACATTCTGTTATATTTAAAGCATAAGAACTTAATGTAGGCGAATAAAATTCTTTGTCTAACATAAAAGCTTTCATCTTCCTACAACCTCTTAAAAAATCCTCTATATTTACAAGTTCAATAGGTTCTATTATCATTCCTTTTTCAATTTTATCTATTGTAGAACCTGCATTAAACAATCCTTCAAGTGGTATATGATTACTGTTTTCAATTATTTTTCTAGCTTCTTTATTTTCTTTTAATTTTCTTCTTACTACTTCAATATTTCCACTAGGAGTTAATTTGTCTATTAGATTTCTTCCAAGTGAACTTACACAATGTATTTTTATTAATTCTTTAACTTCATTTAATTGTAGTCTTTCAATTGTATTACTATTCATTATTTTACTTTCTCCTTTATTTATAAGTCATGAATTTTAAATAACTATTCCACTTACTTTTATAATAATTATTTGTAATCGACTTAATAAATAAGGAATTATTATGCATTAAACTCCTTATTTATTAAGAAGTCTAACCCCGGACTCACTAATGTTAGTATTTTTTTTCATAAAACACTGCTCCTTTTCTATTTTCAATTAACTATTTTAGTCACTTTAACATTATTTCATAAATTATATCCTAGTGTCAATATAAATAAATTTATTTATCTTTTAACATAATAAAAAACCCTATAATGCTCACTATTAAAACAAAAATAATGCTTATTCTTTCATTTATATCCATAATTTCTTATAGAGTCTAATTTTATAAAGATTACACATCATAGAGTTCATCTCTTTAAATTATCATACCTAAAAAAATATAAAAAACAGCTGATAGTATCAAAACATTCTTATATGCTTTAACAAAATCAGCTATTTTTAATTTAATATATTTTTAATTTTTAAAATTACCCTTTATAAGTAATTAGTGGTTTCATAGTTGCCACTACTTGAATAAGTTTATATTCTATCAAACTTTCAATAATTTGTTCTATATTTTTATATGCTTCTGGAGCTTCTTGAAATAATAAATTTATATCATTACATAGAATATAGCTTTTAAATTTAGTTTGTTTTATAGTGTCTTTATTATACTTGTTTTTAAGACGAGATTTACAAATTGAACGAGACCATTTTCTACCAGCTCCATGTGATAGAGAATATAAAGACTGTTCTGTATTTTCAGTAGGCATAACTATATATGATAGACTTCCTCTTGAACCAGGTATAATTACAGCTCCTCTTTCACTTGAAACAGCACCTTTTCTATGTATGAATTTATCTTCTCTTTTTTCTATAAAATTATGATTTATAGATAATATTTTTTCAATATTTCCAGATATACCTATTGATTGCATAATTTTTTTGCTAACAATTTCACGATTGCGCTCTGACCAGATTAAAGCTTTATCATGATTTATCATATAATCTCTTTCTTTTTCACTTCCAACTTCAATACCATTTTTGTTGTAGAACTTTTTAAGTATAGTTTCTCCATAATTTCTTGACCCACAATGAACTAACATCATTATGTCATCAGATGAAAATCTTAATTGCTCAAATTTTTCTTTATTGTGAATTTCATTTACACATTGAAATTCTATAAAATGATTTCCACTTCCAATAGTTCCCAAATTTGATATTGGACATTCCTCTTCATGTGGATTCATTATTTTTATATCAGATAAATCTTTAATTTCAGAAAGACGTTTAATCCATCTATCTTTTTTAAATTTCTTTTTGGAGATTCCAGTTTTAAATAAAGTCATTCCACAACCTATATCATTTCCAATTATATGTGGATAGATAATACCTTCAGTTTCAACTGCTAGACCCACAGGTATTTTACCTGCATGTAAATCAGGCAATCCTACTATTCTTAAAATTCCATTTAATTTTGAAATATCTTCAAGTTGTCTCTTTGCTATATCTTCAATCCAACACTTGTTATTTGCTATTACTTTTATTTCACTCATACTTTGCTCCTTTTTAATATACTCCTGCCTTTAAAAAGTAGCAAAAAGCTGTGACTTTTAGCCACAGCTTTTTTATTTTTAAACTACAAAAGCAGGTGGCTATTTGTTAAAATACTCTTAAACGTTTAATACCTCATCATTTTTTGCTAACATAATAACCACTTCCTCTCATAATTAAAACAATACTAAAATTTTAATCTATATGTATATTATTTATAGACATTTATTTTAAAATGTACAATATATAATTTTTATATTATAGAACCTATAATAATCATTGAAATCATAACTATTGCTAAACCAGCAACAACAATTTTTTTATGTAATTTTCTTCTCACTTTACTTTTATCTTCTTTTTTGACCTGAACAATTTTTTTTGGTTCTTCTTCTACTTTATCTTCAACCTCTATATATGCTTTTTCATACATTACCTTGCTAAGGTCAACAATAATATCATTAGCTCTAGTATACTTATTATTTCTACCAAGCAGCCTTTTTATAACATTTATAAGTTCTATATTTCCATTAATTGCTCTTATACTATTCCAGTCTAGTCCTTTATCAATCAATTGTAACATCTTTTCTTCTGAATTTGCTTCTCCAAAAGGTAATTTCTTAAATATAGACTCAAACAAAATAAGACCTGTTGCGAAAAAATCACTCTCTCTATCAGTATAGTTTATACATAGTTGATGTGGGCATAAATACTTTCTATTTCCATAGCTTCTTGTATTAACCCCATTATTTGCTCTTGTAATTCCAAAATCACAAATTTTAATATTATATTCTGTATTCACCATTATACTACTTGATTTTAAACTGCCATGATATGAATAATTTCTATGTATCATTTCTAAAGCCTTTAAAACTTGTATCATTATATTTATAATTGCTTCTAGATGAAGATAATTACCTAGAATTAATTCATCTAGGCCAATACCATCAAAGTCTTCGCTTACAATATAATACAATGTTGTTTCTTCTGTACAATGAATCCCAACATCAATTATTTTTAGTATATAAGGAGAGTTTATTTCATCTAAAGCAGTACTTTCATCAATTAAATTTGATACAAAATCTTCACAAATATAGTTATTGTGTTTTATAACTTTTATCAACACATTTTTTCTGTAAAAAACATCCCTAGCCTTATAGATTTTGTTAATTTCTAAAACGTCATCAGAATTTACTACCTCATACCTATTGCCTATAAAATTCAACCCTGTCACCTCCTCATACATTTTATATAACTAAATCTATTTATAATTATACCAATATATAGGAATATTTTCTATATATTAATGATTCTAATATCAAAACGACAATTAATAAGTCTACTCTTATACAAAAAACAAGAGAGTTCTCAACTCTCTTGTTTTTTGTATCAATTCAATATTAATCTAAAAAATAATCTATTTTTTCAATTCTTTATAAGAACTATTTGATATATGTTCTCTTTTTATGACTTTCCCACTTGAGTCTTTATACACTCTATATGTAGAATATTTATCTTTTCCAGTGTTTTTTACTTCTATAGATATATTTGGTTTGTCACCAGAATTGCCATATACTATAGATGATACACTTCCTCCACCTGCATAATTTTTAATATATACGGGATGGTTATATGGATTTTTAAATTTTAAATTTAATCCTCCATCACTTACTGTAGCATCTCTACCTCTTGGCACATAAGTAGATGCAGATGAGTGATTTGTAACTTGTGTTATTTCCATACCTGAAAGGAGAGCTGCATTATAAACTGTTGAAGATGTTTGACAAACACCTCCACCTGCTGATTGCTCTAATTTCCCATAAACTATAACTGGTGCATCTTTGTAACCATTAGCTTTATTGCTAGGCCCTGTAAGTTTATTATATGAAAATTCTTCACCTGGCATTAGTAAAACATCACTAGTTTTTCTTGCTGACAATGCCACATTATATGCTCTACCTGATACAGATTGAGAATATGTTGTTGAATATTGGCCTATAACAGAATTCACAGATTTTACTTGTTCTGTCGTTATATCTGGTTTTTGAAGATTTACTTTTAGTTCTAAAGACTTGTACTCTTTATTTTTTATCATGTTGTATATAGATTCTTTATTTGATGCCAAGTCAAATTCTCTACCTACAACAGACTCTGTGTAATTTAATCCACCACTTCCAACACTAATTGAAGCATTTTTCATTTTAACATTGATACTATCAGCTACTGAAGATACTTGAGCACTAAGTTTTGCCTCATCATATCCAGATTCTATTTTTAGGGCTAGCTTATTTATTCTTATATCGATATACTTCTTTAAGTTTTGAAAGTAAGAACCTTTTTTTGTACTCTCATAAGCATTTTTTACAACTTCTTCTGTGTTATATTTTAAATCAATATCATTTGGAGATATTTTATAATCTTTTCCATCATAAGTAAGATTCAGGTCTTCTGGAGTATACTTATCTGTTATAGCTTTTAATGCTTCTTCTTTGGTCATATCAGATACATTTATATCTTCTATATATACATTTTTAGCTATTTTCCCATTATATAGAAATTTGTTGTTAAAAAAATAAGTAGACACACCTATTGCTACAGCTAAAACTGCTAATACTATTATGAAAGTTCGTTTTTTTTCTTTTCCTAATTTTGAAACCCTTGTTGTACTTCTGCTCATAAATTCACCTCATTTTAACACTAACTTAATTTATCTTAATTTTGCTTATTAAAGTTTCCCTTTCAAAACTACTTTAGATTATATTTGAATAGCTTTTTTTAAACAAGGCATTTAAGCAAATGTAACTTTATTGTAAATTTATGTCTTATAATTAGATTTCTTTTTGACACTTTTTAATTATATTTTTTTAATTATACCTTAATAAAAAATTTACCCCTTATTTACGAATATTGATTAATCTACATTAAAAATTAAATATATCCTATTACTGGATAATGGTCTGATAAATAAATCTTTTCTACTATATATCCTTTTAGTTTAGTTTTTCTATCAGCAAAAATATAATCTATCCTAGAATTTGACTTTTCAAAGGTTGCTAAGTGAGATTTATTTAAACAAACAGCCATATCATTAAACATATCTAAAGAGATATTTTTTTCATTGAAATCACCACATAAAACAACAGCCCCTACTAATCTATTTCTGTAGTCTATTATTTCATCTAGTTGCTTTGTCCTCTCTTCTCTATCTAAACCTAAGTGTGTGTTTATAATATTTATAATTCCTCCATAATCATCTACAGTTATACAAAGTGCTCCTCGCTGTTCTTTTTTACTAGTTAAAAAAAAATGATTATTGTTTAATATTTTTAATTTTGTAAATGTACAAATTCCATATATCATATTTACCTTTTTTACATTTGTGGCAAATACACCATCCATATTTAAAACAGCCTTTAAAGCTAAAAATTGAGGGTATAGTACTTCCTGCAAACAAACCACATCACAATTTAATTGTTTTAAATACATTCCCATTTTAGGTAATGTCAATTTATTATTTGAATCCATACCTTTATGAATATTGTAGGTTACTATTTTCATTAATATCACCTCTTATGCAGTATTATGCCCTTGAGATTTAAACTCATTTATTTTTTAGTCTATAAAACACTGTACTGCTTTCTAAAAGTCAAGTAATCACAGATTTTATCACAAAAAACCTAACTTAAGTATTTATATTCTACATAAGTTAGGTTTTACAAAATTTTATAGTATTTATAATTTTATGCATTTTTAATGATGATTCTCCTTTTTTATTTTTTTCAATTTGCCTTCACTTACAACAAATAAAAATCCCATCTTTTTATATATTTCATCTAATTCAATTAAAGTCACTTCACCATTTTTTAAATTTGTTAATGTTATATCTTGTATTTTTCTTGATGGAATTATCATAAGTTATCAACACTCCTTTAAATTCTTTTTATCTTTATATTTAAATATATTTATGTATTGTTATATATATTCATAAATTATTAAAATAATTTCAAAAAACATCCGTTCTGCAAACATTCGTTCTATATGCTTATTATACACCATACAAACGTTCGATTCAATATAAAAATTAAATATATATCACTATTGGTAAATTTTACAATATTATTCACTAAATATGTCAAAATAGCTTTTTGAAATAACTTATTTTGTCAAATAAAAAAAGTTATTTCGATAAAAGTGTACACTTAAATTGAAATAACTTTTCTGATATGAATTATTTAGCTTTATACTATAGTTTCATTAAGCTAACATATGTAATATTTGAGTCACTATAAGAGCACAATAAGTTCCTATAACATTTCCTAAAAGCCCCATAAGTACACCTACTGGAATTAATACCGGATTATGAACCCCAGCAATCATTGGTGCTGTAGTTACACCACCTATATTAGCTATACTTCCTACCTCACAAGTAAATAAGTCTAATTTAAATAGTTTTGCAAGTCCTATAAATGAAATAGCATGTACAAGAACTACTACTAATCCAAACATTATGTAAACAGGAGCCTCTGATAGTCCAAAGAAATTTGCTTTACTTCCTGTTGCTGCAAGAAGCAAGTACATAAATACATTTCCCACTAATGTACTTCCTTTAAGTTTTGATATCTTAGTCATACCTAACAGTATTGATACTGTAGATGCAACAAGCACTACCCACATAGTCTCATTAAGTATACCTGAAGTTGGAAGTATCTTAGATACAATCTGTGCAAATGCTGCAACTCCAAATCCAACAGACAATAAAGTCATAAGTTCCACAAATGTAGGTGCTGTATTATCTTTATTTTCTTTCTCAAGCTTTGCTGTAACCTCATCTATAAAACTTGTATCACATTTTGTCCATTTGTTGAATTTAGGGCCAAATTTTACAGACATTAGACAAACAGACATCCATACTGTATATCCTATAGAACCCATAAGTATTGCATAGCTAAGCCCTTCTTCTGCAACACCTAGAGCATTAGCTGCTGCAATCATATTTGATGAACCACCTATCCATGACCCAGATGCTGCACCAAGAACTTTCCACGAATCTGCACCCATTGAACCTTTAAAAATTATAAAAGCTATGATAAATCCAAGCATAAATGTCAATGTAGCGCAGAAAAATGATAATAACATTTTAGGTCCCATTTTTAATATTTTTCTTAAATCACATTGAATTAATAAGAATACTAACATTAATGGTAGAAAATTTACTGTTATTATATTCTGATATATACCAACTTCTTCATTTTGTGCAAATAAACCAAATGATGCAAGTATAGCAGACCCTAAATAAATTAAAAGCATTGGATTAATAACATCAAATATCTTCCATTTTAATTTATCAACCATGTAAAAAATGCCACCTACAAATACAACTAAAAAACTACAAAATACGAATCCGTTTTCAATCACATTATACACATCCTCTCTTTTCCTAAGTGATTCAGATTTTTTATAATTCCTAATAAAAATTTTTCTCAGAATAATCCAAATAATTAAAATAAACTTTTATATATATATTTAGCTAATTAAATACATATATAACCAACTATTTACATATATTAATAAAGGTTTACAGATTAATTACTTTAAAAACGAATAATCTGAATTTAAAATCTTTTTCAACAATTATTTTATTACTAAAATCTTTATTTGTAAAGAGAATTAAACTAAATATCTCATTTATTTGTTTTTATTTGTTTATTTGTTTTTTATTTATTTTTATTATTTATACAATAAAACTATTTTTAACTTAAACCTATATAATATAAATTAATTTTACCTTATATATTATTTTTTTTAATAGATTTAGAAATTTTTCTTTCAAATACAGTTTTCAGAACATTCGTATTTATGTTATAATTTGTATGAATATATATTTTTTAGGAGGAAATAATATGAACTTAAATTTAACTAATACTATAAATTTAATGAAGAAGTATCTTGATATACCAAGTCCAGCTGGATATACTGAAAATGCAGTTTTAGAAAGCAAAAAGGATTTTGAAACTTTAGGTCTTAATACTACTCTTACAAAAAAAGGTGCACTTATAGCTACTCTTCCTGGTGAAGATGATTCAAATCAAATAACAATATCTGCACATATGGATACACTTGGTGCTATGGTAAAAGAAATATCACCAGATGGTACTCTTAAATACCATAAAGTTGGTGGTGGTTGTTGGGCCGCTATAGAGGGTGAAAATTGTACTGTTATAACTAGAAAAGGTAAAAAAATCAGAGGAAGTATTGTGTTTAAATACGCTTCTACTCATATATATGGACAGACAAAAGCTGCATCTGAAAGAAATGAAGAAACAATGATTATTAGACTTGATGAAAAAGTATTTAATAAACAGGATGTTTTGGATTTAGGAATAAGTGTTGGAGATTTTGTATGTCTAGACCATCGTTTTGAAGCTACAGAATCTGGTTTTATAAAATCTAGATATATAGATAACAAAGCAGCTGTAGCAATGGTTCTTGAAATAGCTAGATACTTTAAGGAAAACAACTTAACACCTAAACATACTACTAACTTCTATATAAGTAATTATGAGGAAATTGGACATGGTGTCTCTAAAGCTTTACCTGAAAAAACTAGAGAATTTGTAGCAATAGACATAGCACCTACTGGGCCAAGTCAAACATCTAGTGAACATGGTGTGACTATAGTTGCAAAAGATAACTTATCTCTATATGATTTTAATTTAAGAAATAAACTTGTAGATGTTGCAGAAGATAATAATTTAGATTATGCTGTTGATGTATTTACTTTTTATGGTTCAGATGCTTCAGAGGCTATTCGTTGGGGAGAAGATGTTCAAATAGCTTGTGTTGGCCCTGGAACAAATAATAGCCACCACTACGAAAGAACTCATATAGAAGCAATTGAAAATACTCTAAAACTTCTTATAAATTATATGCTAAAAAAATAATTAACTATATATTTTATTAAAGTCATTTCTTTGTAAATAACCAATTTTTATTTTTATTTTTATACAAAAATTGGTTTTTCTATAGACTTAATTTCGATTTACTACTATTATATAAGTAACTTCAATTTTCTTTAGTTAATTTTTATATGATTCACACAAATTGTATAAAAATTTTCTTTAGTTAATTGTTGTTAAAATAAATTTTACAAGCTAACCCTACCAGAAAAGAGTTATCTAATCTGTAAGGAAATAGTTTAATATAGCACATTATAATTGTGTAATTAATAACTTTTCTTTTGTAGAAACTTTTCTTTAAAAAGAAAAGTTTTTTGATTTTGGATTTGTTTAAAAACATATTTTCTGAGTTAGGAGGATATTTATGAAAAAGGTTGCGGTTATAAGTGCTATTTTGGAAGAACCAAAAGAATGTCAGCTTAAATTTAATGAAGTTGTATCGACTTTTAAAGGCATTATTAAAGGTAGAATGGGAATTCCTTGTGAAGAAGAGGGTGTCTCAATTGTATGTATAGCAGTTGTTGGCGAAATGGATATTATCAATAGTTTGACTGGTAAATTGGGAAATATACCTCATGTATCTGTAAAAACTAGTATATCAAAAAAAGAAATTTAAGGTGGTGAGTACAAATGAGTCTAAATTCTACTCCACAATCAATAAGAGTACATATAGGTCTCTTTGGCAAAAGAAATGCAGGTAAATCTAGCGTAATAAACGCTATAACAAATCAAAGTGCTGCAATAGTATCAGATATTGCTGGAACTACTACAGACCCAGTATTTAGACCAATGGAAATCCTTCCTATAGGACCTTGTGTTCTTATAGATACTGCTGGTCTTGACGATGTTGGTGAGCTTGGTGAGCTTAGAATAAGCAAATCATTAGATATTTTAGAAAAGACAGACATAGCTTTACTAGTAGTGGATTGCCAAATTGGTGTGTCAAAAGAAGATTTATCACTAATTGAAAAGTTTAATGATAAAAATATACCTCATATTTTAGTACTTAACAAGATTGATACAATTAAAAATCAATCTGAAATTTTAAGCTTAACTAAAAATAAAGTTAAATGTCCAGTTGTTTCTGTCTCATCAACAGATAAAATTGGAATTGAAGATTTAAAAAATGAAATAATAAAGGTTTTGCCTAAAGATAGTAATGAGTTTAAATTGGTATCAGATTTAATTGAGCCAAATGATTTAGTTGTCTTAGTCGTTCCAATAGATAAGGCAGCTCCAAAAGGTAGGCTTATACTTCCTCAACAGCAAGTTATAAGAGATATTTTGGATACTGGAGCAATTTCTATAGTTACAAAAGAAGATAACTTAAAAGAAACTCTATCTAATTTAAGTAAAAAACCTAAGCTTGTTATTACTGACTCTCAAGTATTTCCACAAGTGGATAAAGATACTCCAAAAGATATTCCTCTTACATCTTTTTCTATATTGTTCGCTAGACAAAAAGGAGACCTTAAAGAATTAATTGATGGTGCCTATGCTTTAGAAAATTTAAAAGATGGTGACAAGGTCTTGATGGCTGAAGGTTGTACTCATCATAGACAAACTGATGATATTGGAACAGTTAAAATCCCTAATATGATTAGAAAGAAAACTGGTAAAAATATTACTTTTGAATTTAGTTCTGGAGTATCCTTCACTGAAGATATAACTAAATATGCACTTGTAGTTCATTGTGGAGCTTGTATGATGAATAGAGCTGGAATGTTATCTAGAATAGAAAAGGCAAAATCTTTCAATGTACCTATCGTAAACTATGGTATTTTAATAGCATATACAAAAGGTATTTTAGAAAGATCACTTGAACTTTTCAATTACTAAAAATTTAACTATATTTAATAAATACATATTTAGATATGACTAAAAATAAGATTAAATACTTTATAGATAAACTTTACAGCATTAATTCACTAAGCTTTGATGAACTACTATACTTAATAGAGAATATCGACAATGAAGAATATAACTTTGAACAAAATTTGAGAAACTATCTTTACAAGCAAGCTAGCGATATGAGAAATAAATACTATGGAAATAGAGTCTACTTAAGAGGGCTTATAGAACTTACAAACTACTGCAAAAACAATTGTTACTACTGTGGTATACAATCTTCTAACAAAAATATTACAAGATATCGACTTTCAACGGATGAAATACTTGAATGTTGTGATATAGGTTATAAGATAGGATACAGAACTTTTGTTTTACAAGGTGGTGAAGACACATATTTTACTGATGATAAGATATGTGAGATTGTTTCAAGTATAAAAAATAAATATGAGGATTGCGCTATAACATTATCATTAGGAGAAAAAAGCTATGACTCCTATAAAAAATACTTTTTAAGTGGTGCAGACAGATATCTTTTAAGACATGAAACTGCTACAGACAGCCATTACAAAAAATTACATCCGCCAAACATTGAACTTAGAACTAGAAAAGAATGCCTTAAAAACCTCAAGGAAATTGGTTATCAAGTAGGTGCTGGATTTATGGTTGAGTCACCATTCCAAAGCAATGAGGACCTTGTTCGTGACTTATTATACCTAAAAGAGTTAAATCCTCATATGGTTGGTATAGGACCTTTTATCCCACATCATGATACAATCTTTAAAGATTATAAACATGGTGATTTAGAAAAAACACTACTTATGCTTTCAATTACAAGACTTCTACTTCCAAAAGTCTTATTACCTGCTACAACAGCTCTTGCATCTATAAACCCTAGTGGTAGAAATGCAGGCCTTTTAGCTGGTTGTAATGTAATTATGCCAAACCTTTCTCCTCAAGAATTTAGAAAACAATATTCTCTTTATGATAACAAAGCATTTACTGGTCAAGAAGCTTGTGAATATCACCAGAGTTTAGAGGAAAATATCAAGTCGCTAGGACTTAAAGTTGACTACTCTCGTGGTGATAATATTGAATGGAGGCGTTTGTAAATGTTCATAAAACATGAACTTATTAATTCTTTATTAGAGGATGCAAAAAATTCAACTTCTGATGATATTGAGAAAGTGCTTGATAAGGCTGATAGAAGAGAAAAACTTAGCTATAAAGATATAGCTACACTTCTTGAAGTAGAAGATAAAAAACAACTTGATAGATTGTTTAGTATAGCTGGGCAAATAAAAAATGAAATATACGGTAATAGAGTGGTTTTATTTGCCCCTCTCTATGTATCAAACTACTGTGTAAATGAATGTGTTTACTGTGGTTTCAATACATGTAATAAATTTAAAAGAAAAAAGCTTACTATGGACGAAGTAAGAGAAGAAGTTAAAATACTGGAAAAAATGGGGCATAAAAGACTTGCTTTAGAAGCTGGTGAAGACCCTAAAAATTGTGATATAAACTATATATTAGACTGCTTAGATGCAATTTATTCAACATATAATGAAAATGGAAATATAAGAAGGGTAAACGTTAACATAGCAGCTACTAGTGTAGATGAATATAAACTATTAAAAGAAAAAGGAATAGGAACTTATATACTATTCCAAGAAACATACCATAAACCAACATTTATAAAGATGCATGGTCAATCTATAAAAAATGACTACTACTACCATTTAACAGCTTTTGATAGAGCTATGGAAGCTGGAGTTGATGATGTTGGTGCTGGAGTTTTATTTGGTTTAGCTGATCCTAAATTTGAAGTTTTAGGCCTTATGATGCATAATGAACATCTGGAAGAAAAATTTGGTGTAGGATTCCACACTATATCTTTTCCTAGATTAAAAAAAGCTGAAGGTATGAACTTAGAAAACTTCCCTCATTTAGTTTCTGATGATATGTTTAAAAAAATTGTAGCTATAACTAGATTAGCAGTTCCTTTTACTGGAATTATAATGTCTACTAGAGAAACTGCCGAAATGAGAAATGAATTATTAAAATATGGTGTATCACAAGTTAGTGCAGGTTCTCTAACAGGTGTTGGTGGATATAAAGCATATGAGGATGGTGACAATACAGATCAATTCGAGGTTGGAGACCACAGAAGCCCTGTAGAAGTACTTAAGGAACTAATTACTGATGGATATATACCTAGTTACTGTACAGCCTGTTATCGAAAAGGTAGAACTGGGGATAGATTTATGAGTTTAGCTAAGAGTCGTCAAATTCACAACGTCTGCACACCAAATGCACTTACTACATTAAATGAATTTTTAATTGATTATGGTGATGAAGAACTTAAAGTTATGGGTAAAAAACTTATTACTGAAGAAATAGCTAAGATAGAAAGAGAAGACATAAGAAACATTGTATCTAACAATATGACTGCCTTAGAACGTGGGGAAAGAGATTTATACTTATAAAATTTTATTCATTGTATATTATTATTGTATATTCTATAGGTTAGTAGTAATATTATCTAAAGGGAAAGTTTAAGGGAGGGAGATTAACATTGAAAGATAACAACAATACCAATAAAACTATTCAATTTGGAGAAAAAAAAGCTAGCCTAGAAAACAATATTCAAAAAAATAAAAATGTCAAACTTGATGATACACACAAAGTCATTCCTTACCCTAAAAATAGAAAAAAGGATGATAAAAAGAAAAATAACAAAAAAAAGAATACAAATATAAACAAACATAAGGTCAATAGAGATAATTATGGGCATTCTTTTTTTAATAACAAATACAAATATAAAAGAAAACCATATGTTATTGCTTTATACACAGTAATTTTTATTCTTTTAGCAATTTTGATTATAACAAAATTGACAGATAGTTCGAGTAAGGGTAACTACTCTCGTAATACTGTTTCTGATACTCACAAAAGTAATACCCAAAACATAACCTTTAATGAATCGACTAATCTTCTTACTTGTGGGTAACTTAAAAGAGTTATCTCATTTCAGAAATTACTTTCTAAAATTGAGATAACTCTTTTTTATTTAATATCTATTTTACCAACCTTGAGTTACTTCATAAACTTCGTCACCAATTCTACCATTTAAATAATCATCTATTGCAGAATCTATAATGCTCATTGCTTTATCTACCTGTTCCTTAGTTATTACTAGAGGTGGTTGTACTCTTAAAGTAGATTGTCCTAAGAATATCATTATCAAACCAGTTTGTATACATCTATAGCATATCTTAGCTGTAGCATCTGGATATTTTTCAGTAGAACCTTTTCCTTTAACTATATCAACTCCTATAGATAAACCTAAGCCTCTTATTTCTCCAATTATATCGTATTTTTCTTTTAGTTTTTCAAATCCTGCTTTAATATAATCTCCCATTTCTATACTCTTTTGAAGTAAGTTTTCTTTTTCAATTATTTCTATAGATTTTAAAGCAGCTACACATACTGTTGTATTTCCAGCTAAAGTAAATAGATGTGCTGGTGCATCAAGACTTTGCATTATTTCTGTTCTTCCAACAACTGCTCCTAAAGGTAATCCTCCACCAACAGATTTTCCAAGAACTATAAGGTCTGCTTCAACACCAAAGTTTTCTATACCAAACCATTTACCTGTTCTTCCCATACCTTGTTGTATTTCATCACTTATAAGTAGTATTCCATTTTCTTTACATATTTTACTTAATCCTTGAATCCATTCTACTGGAGGCACTATTATCCCTGCATCTCCTGCAATTGGTTCTATAAATATTGCAGCTACTTCTTCTACTGGTAAGTAGTGTGCAAAAGCATATTCCATTTCATCTAAACATTCTTTAGCAGTTCTATTTTTATCTGGATAATGGAAGTGATAAACTTCTGGTAATAATGGACCCATTTTTCTTCTCATATTTGTACTTAATGCAGATATAGATATAGCTCCATAAGTACTTCCATGATATGACTCACACATAGATATTATTTTTGTTCTTCCAGTATATCCTCTTGCTAATTTTATAGCAGCATCTATACAAGCAGAGCCTGTTGCGCTGTATAATACTTTCTTATCATTATCTCCAGGGGCTATTTCCACAAGCTTTTCAGCTAATTTTACAGGAGGATCACTATGGAAATATGCAAGTGTATATTGTGTGATATCATCCATTTGTTCTTTAACTGCTTGTGAGATTTCCTTATTTCCATGACCTACATTTGCAGAGCCTGCACTTGCTAAAAAGTCTACATACTCATTACCTTCATAATCATATAACATCGCACCTTCACCTGATTTAAATGCTACTGGATAATAAGGTATTTTTTGAGTTTTAGCAACATATTTTTTTTCTTCTGTACTTATCATTTGACTAGTTATCTCGCTCATTGGCAAATCATTCCCCTCTTTAAGTAAATTTATATTTTTAGAATTATTGCAATTTGTAAAGATATTTTTATATAAAATTCTTTATATACTAATGTTAGTATTTTTGACACAAATTGTCAATATATGTTTTTATAATTTTCAAAATATTTGTTATTCAGAGATAATATATTTTGTTTTCAGCAAATCAACTCTATTTCTCCAAAAAATAAAGAACTCTATTCTATTATAATAGAGTTCTTTGCAAATTATCTTATAAATACTATTTTTCTGTTTATTTTTAATTAAATCATATTATCATCTTTTATTATCATTGATGATTTCTTTAAAGTATTGTAATTGTTCTTGTTGTTTTTTATGTTTTATATCTGGAAAAGCCTTGATAATTCTTTTTTGTAAGATAATATTAGATTCTATACGGTCTAATTTACTGTTTATTTTATTTAATTTTTCTCTAGCTTCTAATTCTTCACTATTTATTGTTTTAAATAAAGCTTGTATCTCTCTTCTATCAAACTTATCTAATTTCATATTTATACCATTTAGGTCTGTAATTATTTCATCTAATAAATTGAGCTTCATATCTAATTTTTTAAGTGATATGATAGTAACAATTAAATCCACAATTGTCCATAAAGTCGTAATTACCACTATTGAAATTAATATATTATACGGAATAGTACTTACAATATATTCTATATAGGGATGTATAAATTTTATTATTACAACAGACATTATACCAAAATATATTGCATTTTTTAAACAGACTCTTCCCTTTATATTAAATTTTTGGTCAGAATAATCCCACCATTTAGCATGAAATAATGTTTCTAAAATAAATCCTGTAAAATATTCTAGAATTGTAGTCAAAATCATTCCTATCAAAAATAAAATAATTATATTGTCAAATCTTCCTAGTATTGATATCACAAGTACTGCTCCAAAACCATAAACAGGACATATTGGACCATTTAAAAACCCTCTATTGATTATCCTTTTGCTTGCTATAGAACATCCTGCACTTTCTACTACCCATCCTAGAAATGAATATATAAAAAAATACAAAATATATTTTATTATCTCCATAATTTATCTCTACTCCTTCAACAGTTGATATATTTTTGTGCATAATGTAAAAATAATTATAGAAATAGTTTTTTCGTTTTTTACTTTTGTTATTCTTTTTTTATTGGATATTCTATTCATCTAATCCAATTAATAATCTAGAAGCTGTGATTCCATGTTCATCTTTTGGTTGATTATCTTTATCAATCCAAATCTCAAATGTATCAGTTTTCTTTAATAGAGGTAAATTTTTAACATCAAATTCTTCATATCTAATTATATCTTTGTTCTCTTCTTCAGTAATTACAAAAGATATTAATTTTGTATTTTTACTCAGATAAACTTTTATATAACCATCCTTATCCATTAAATTTTCTGGACACTTTATATTATTATTACAAGCTGTCTTAATAGTTAACACACCATTTTTAAAACTTTCAAATGAACCAATTATATCTGCCTCATTTTTATCTATATCTTTAACTATTTCCTTATTTTCTTCAACTAATATTCTTGAAACTTGTTTATCTGGCTTGAGTTTAAAAGTTAACAAGCTTTGGTAGTTTGTAACAATGACACCCAATCCTATCACTCCCAAAATTATGCTTGTACTTATTATGGCTTGGAATTTTTTAATGTTATTAGGAAATAATTTGGTCACCTTTGTATAAATAATAATACCAAGTATCCCACCTAATGAATTTAGAATCACATCATCTATGTCACTGCTTCCAATAGCCAAAATGTATTGTATTAATTCAAATCCTAAACTAATAAGAGAAATTATTATAATTATATTTCTTTTATCTAATTTTTTTAATACTATAGGAAGAAAAATTCCCATCGGAATAAATATACCTACATTACCTATGATATTTGCAATAGCTCTTATAAGACTAATGTTACTGTCTGTTATAAATTGCCATACTGTATAAAAGGGAATTAAATTGACAGACCTAAATCCCCCCTTGAAAATAGCGTAAATTGGTACATCTTTAAATAAAATTATCCTTATAGTTATTAAAACATATACCAAAAATATTGTGTATATAATTGACAATAATAATTTTTCTGAAGTTCCACATATTTCCTTTTTCAATAATAACACCTTCTCTCTTTTAATATTTTAATAGTACCAACAAGTATTTAAGATGCCTTTAAAATTTTCTTAAATTTTCCTTAAGTGTTAAATTAAAACACATTAAAAAAGGTCTATACTTTAAAATATAGACCTTCATAAATTTCCTTATAAATACATTTTATTAAATAACAAACAATTTAAGTGTAGAACAAACAATAACCAAAGTTAAAAGTAATCTAGCATATAAAAAATTTTTTTCTTTAAGCATAACGCCTGCAATTCCAAGTATAAAAAAGAGAGATGCAATAAATTTACCAAGAATATTATTACTTGGATAAGAACTAAAATGCATGAAACAAAGTACAAATGTATATACCCCTATTGCATTAAATACAATTGTATTAGATGCTATCTTTCCTTTATTAAAAAAGAAACAGAATATTGACACTAAATCTAAAAACAAAAATACATAAAACATGACTTTTAAAACGCCCATACTTATACCCCCTAATAAATTTAATTATAATATCTGGTTTATTTCATACAATTCTCAATATACTCAGGATAAACTTATAATCTTAATATAATAATAGTATAAGTTTATATTACTGGCTTATTAATTTTTATATTTACATTACTAGTTTATTACTTCATATTCATACATATTATAATCACATTCATACATATTTAAAGACTCATACGTTGCTTTTGCATTTATGTTTTCTTTTTCTACATATAATCTCATGCCAACAATATTTTCATCTCTATCACACATATTTTTTATATGATTAAATAAATAATTAAAGATGCTCTTTCTTCTATACTCTTTCTCTACATATACACTCTGAATCCAAAGAAAGTTTCCATTTCTCCAATCACTCCACTCATATGTATACATAATCTGTGCGACAACCTTATCAAATACTGTATATACATAATATTTTCCTTTTCTTTCATCTAATAACAATGCCCTTACACCTTTAGTTAAAACATCCATGTCAAGTTCTTTTCCTTCTGTTTCTTTGGCTAAATTATAATTAAATTTCGCTATTATATCCAAATCCTCTAAACGGGCTTCTCTTATCTCTATCAGCTCTTCATTTTCATATAATTCTATATAGTCTTTTTGTTGTTCCATACTTATTCCCCCATATCTATTTTATGTATTACATTAATCTTTTGTAATAATACATTATAAAATTTTTTCTAGTTTCATAAATGCATAATCGAAGGTAGATTCTAAGTTACCATTATTTTTTCCTCCACCTTGAGCTAAAACCTGACTTCCTCCACCTTTACCATCTATAAGACTTATTGCATCCTTCAATAAACTTCCCATATTGACAGCTTTCAAATTTTTAGAACATGCAAAAATCAAGTTTATTTTTTCTTCAAATCTAACAGCTAATAATGCAATATTATTTTCATCTTCTGTAATTTTATTTGCAATTTTATTTACATATTTTAAATCTTCTTCATCATAAATTTTTTTAACAACTGAAACATTTCCAATCTTATTTGCATTTTCTACCATTTCTTTAACTTGATACTTAGCTACTATTTCTTCAAGTTTTCTTTTTTTACTTAGAGAATCTTCCACTTTCTCATTTAAATTTACAATTCCATTTATAGCATCTTCTTCACTACAACTTAAATATCTACAGATTTTGGTTAAGTATACATCCCTTTTTAATACTTCATCTACAGCTCTTTTCCCAGCTAAAAACTCTATTCTTGTACTAGATTTATGCTTCTCCCACTTCTTTATTTTTATCATTCTAAGCTCACTTGTTGATTTTGGGTGTACTCCACAACATGCATTTGTATCTAAGTCACCTATTTTTACTACCCTTATTTCTTCATTTGTGTTTGGTAAAGCACGTCTTACCCAAATTTTTTTTAATTCTCTTTTAGTTGGAAGTAATGTTTCTACTTGTATATTTTGACGAATAATTTCATTAGCAAGCAACTCTATCTCTCTAATTTTTTCTTCATCTAAGTTACCATCTATATCTACTGTACTGTACTCATTTCCTAAATGAAAACCGGTTGTATTTGCATTAAAAGTCTTAAAAAAACACCCTGAGAGTACATGTTGTCCAAAATGTTGATGCATACCATCTTCTCTTCTATCCCAATCAATACTACACTTTACCTTATGTATTTTTATTGGTTTTTTATCTAATATATGATACACTTTTTTATCTTCTTCATATACGCTTATTACTTCATAATCATCTATTTTTCCTAAGTCTCCAAATTGTCCTCCTCCACCAGGGAAAAACGCTGTTTTATCCAGCAAAACATGAAACTTATTTTCTATTTCTCTTATCTCAATTATTTCTGCCGTGAAATCTCTTATATACTGATTCGTATAGTATAACTTTTCCATTATGATTTTATCTCCATTTCCTTTATTCTAAACTGCCTTATTGTTTAAATATGCACATATTTTAGGTTAAGTTTAAAGTAATTACACCAGATATAGCTTAACCTATTTTTTAATAGTAATCTTCTACTATATTTTAACATATAGATATTAATGTTAACAAATTTATAATTATATATTATTTTAAATATTCAATAATATAAAGTATATTAACATTGCTTTTTTAAAAACTTTAGTATAAAATCATATTAAATAAATTTTCTGAAATGATAGAATATTGCAATCTATAAAAAACATACTTAATAACATATAGCATTGTATTATAAATATATCGTTTTATTTTGTAGGGGGAGTGATTTAAAATGCCAATAAAACCAAGAAAAATATCTATTGTAGGTTCAGGTCATGTTGGTTCGCACTGTGGATTTAGTTTGATAACTCAAGGAGTTTGTGATGAGCTCTTTATGATTGATATTGATGAAGCTAAGGCAAAGGCTCAAGCTTTAGATTTAGCTGATGCGGTTTCCTATCTTCCACATAAAGTACATATAGAAAAAGGAACTTTTAATGATTGTAAGGATTCTGATATAGTAGTGATAAGTGTTGCAGATTCTTCAGAAGGTCCTTTACGCAGACAAAACACAACTAGGTTAGACTTACTAAAACCAACTATTGGGATGATAAAATCTATAGTAAAACCTATAATTGATTCTGGATTTGATGGTATATTTATCGTTATTTCTAATCCAGTTGATGTAGTTACAAATTATATCTGGGAAAAGTCTGGTTTTCCTAAAAACAGAGTTATTGGAACTGGAACAGCTTTAGACTCAACAAGACTTAGAAGACTTTTATCTGAAGAGACTGGAATCGCTCAACAATCAATACAGGCCTACTCAATGGGTGAACATGGAGATTCTCAAATAGTTCCTTGGTCTCATGTTTCAATTGGTGGCAAACCAATTTTAGATATGATAAAGGATAATCCAGATACTTATGGCAAATTAGACTTACCATCAATAGTTGAAAAAAACAAGAAAACAGGTATAGGTATAATAAATGGCAAAGATTGCACAGAGTTTGGAATAGGAACTGCTTTAGTAGAAATTTTAAAAGCTATACTACATAATGAGAAAAAGATTTTACCAGTTTCTACATTATTAGAAGGTCAATACAATGAAGAAAATGTATTTGCAGGTGTTCCTTGTATTATAGGTAAAAATGGGATTGAGGGAATTGTTGAAATCAATTTAACTAATGATGAGCAAGCTGGATTTAGTAAATCTTGTTCTGTTTTAAGAGACCATATTGCACTTTCAAAGACTATTTAGTTTTAAATCTATGCTATTTATTCTTTAATTAACTTATTTAGATGCTCTATAATTATTATAGAGCATTCTCATATGTATACATAAAACAAAATGTAAGGAGATGTTAAATTTGTCAATAAAACCAAGAAAAGTATCAATAATAGGAACTGGTCATGTTGGTTCACATTGTGGATTTAGTTTAGTAACTCAAGGAGTTTGTGATGAGTTACTAATGATTGATATAGATGAAAGTAAAGCTAAGGCTCAAGCTTTAGATTTATCAGATGCAGTTTCTTATCTTAAACATGCCACAAAAATAAAAAGTGGAAATCTTGATGATTGTAAAGATTCTGATATTATAGTAATAAGTGCGGGTCCATTACCTGAAAAAAATCAGACTAGATTGGATACACTTGAGTCTACAATCAACGTTGTAAAAACAATTGTAAAACCTATTGTTGAGTCTGGATTTGATGGTATATTTATTGTAATTTCAAATCCAGTAGATATAATTACTGATTATATTTGGAAAGTTTCTGGATTTTCTAAAAATAAAGTTTTAGGCACAGGCACTGCACTTGATTCTTCGAGACTTAGAAGACTTTTATCTGAGGAAACAAATCTTCCTCAACAATCAATACAAGCTTATTCTATGGGTGAACATGGAGATTCTCAGATAGTTCCTTGGTCTCATGTTTCAATTGGTGGTAAGCCATTGTTTGATATTATGAAAGAAAATCCTAGCACTTATGGAAAATTAAACTTAGATGAATTAACTGAAAAAACAGCAAGAGCTGGTTGGGATGTACTTTATGGCAAAGGTTCTACTGAATTTGGTATTGGTACTGCTTTAACAGAAATAGTAAAGGCAATTTTTCATAATGAAAGAAAAATCCTTCCTGTTTCTACTCTATTAGATGGACAATATGGACAAAAAGATGTATTTGCTGGTGTGCCTGCTATAATTGGCATAAATGGAGTTGAGTCTATAGTAGAAATTAATTTAACTGATGATGAACAAAAAAAATTCAATAAATCATGTACTATTTTAAAAGAATACATTCAAATTGCTAAGGATATTTAGATTAATATCATATTAGAATACATATTTAAATTAATAGCATATTTTAAATATATCTTAAATTTAATATTGAAAGCAGGTAAATTGCTTATGATAAAAAACCATATCAACAAAGCTTAAATATAAATACCTGCTTTTATCTTTCAATATTAAATTATTAATTTATCTTTTCCCATCAAACTTTATAACTTTGCTTTTTTTCTTTGTATTTTGAGATAGAAATCCATTTTTTAATCCCATCAACAATTCTAGGTCTTCTGGATAAAGACTTATTCCTATATCCCCTAAATTTGATACTATATTATCTGTATTCATTATTTTGTTTTCTATCAATAATTCGACTGCTTTTTTTAAATATACTGGACTTACACCCTTCATTTTATCTAATGGTTCTTCTATTAACCATCCGCGTTTATCCATTTCACTCATAAGATAATTATACTTTTTGTAGCTTATCTCACCTAAATTATATGCTCTAAAAATCATAACAGATATAGGCACAATCCATTTTTGCTTTAGTTCTACATAATAATCTAGGTCTTCTGGATAAACCAAGTCTTCTAAAAAAGTCTCTCTTGGAAGCAAAAATGCACAAGCATACTCATCTGCTAAAAATTGCTTATTTGGTATTCCTAATTGACTTGATATTATATATCCAAGCTCATATGCTAAATCATAGTTTCTAATTGATGCTGATTTTTTATCATTCCCAAGAGATATTAGATATTTAGTTTCTTTACCAATTCTCTGTTTTTGAGTAAATACTGTTGCTCCTTTTCTATCTACATTCATTCCTGATATTATAATCCCATTAGCCTCTAATAAACTTACCATATTTAATATTGGATTGTTGTTTAAACTCCAAAGTTTTCTAGTCTTATTAGCAAGACTTTCTATATCATTTACATTAACATCCTTAATTAGTTTTCTATTTGGTAAGTTTTCTTTTGGAAATTTTATATAACTTTCCATAAACGAGTATATTTTATGGATAATTATTATTTTTTCTCTATAAGAAATTCCCTCTACTCTAGGAAGTTTAGAATGAGGATTAAAATGACTATCTTCTACAATAACATTTATACTTTCATTTTTATAAAAATACTCTTTGGGGAAGTTTAATATATTTGATAATTTTAATGCATTTTCAATATTTGGAACATACTTATTTTCTTCAAAAGCTTGTAAATCTTTTTTATTTATTTTAGTTTCTTTAGATAACTGTTCTAGAGTTTTAGCTCTAAAAACTCTAGCTGATTTTAATCTTTTTCCATTAAAGTCTTTTAAATTCATTTGTTTTCTCTCTTTCAAAAATTAAATTCTTTAGTCATACAAATATAAATTATAACATTACAATTAATAATTTATCACATTATTGACAAAAAAACAAAAGATGAAAACATAAATTTATATTTCCATCTCTAATCTTAATATATGATATTAACTAGTTTTAATTATTTAAAAAGTTTTAAATATTCTCCATATCCTAGTTCTTCCATATCTTTTTTAGGTATAAACTTAAGAGAAGCAGAATTTATACAATACCTTAAACCTCCAAGTTCCTTTGGCCCATCATCAAAAACATGACCTAGATGAGAATTTCCTTTAGCACTTCTTACTTCAACCCTATACATGCCTTGTGAAAAATCGCTTCTTTCAATTACAGACTTATCTATAACTGGCTTTGCAAAGCTAGGCCATCCACATCCTGCATCAAATTTGTCCTTTGAAGAAAATAAAACCTCTCCACTTACTATATCTACATAGATGCCTTCTTCATTATTATCGTAATATTCATTTTCGAAAGGTACTTCTGTCATATCATTTTGAGTAACTTCAAATTGAATAGGAGTTAAAGTCTTTTTTAACGCTTCCCTATCTACATTATTTCCATCCCAATAACTTTTTACAAAATTATATCTTCCTGAACCTTTGTAATACATATTATAATTCAATGGTCTTTTTTTATAATAATCTTGATGATTTTCTTCTGCTTCATAAAACTTAGTTGCTGGAATTATTTCAGTAACTATCTTACTATCAAATATTTTACTATTTTCTAAGCTTTCTTTTGACTCCAAAGCTGTATTTTTTTGCTCTTCATCATGATAAAATATAGCGGTTTTATATTGAGTTCCTCTATCACCAAATTGTCCACCATCATCTGTAGGATTAATTTGCTTCCAAAATATATTTAAAAGTTCATCATAACTTATTATGTTATCATCATAAGTTATTTGAATAGCTTCAACATGGCCAGTTGTTCCTGAACATACTTCTTGGTATGTAGGATTTTCAACATGACCAGCTGTATATCCAGAAACTACTTTTATAACCCCATCATATTTATCAAAAGGTTTTACCATACACCAAAAACACCCACCTGCAAAAGTAGCAAGTTTTATCATTTTCATCACTCCTTAAAAAAATTATATTTTATTTATTCCCTAAGAAGTAACTTAATAATCTTGTATTTTATTATTTTTTACTTTATTTAGAAAATACTATATGATATTAATGTATCTAAAATTGCAAAATTTTTTATCAAAATTATAAACTATAGAAATTCTCTACTTATAAATATAATTAAAAACTATACTTAATTTTTATAAAAACTTTTTCTATTTATCCATTCAAATGCATCTTTTATATCACAGTTTTCACCTAAAGATATTAAGTATTCTAGTGAATCACAATCATCCATAGCTACCTCTCTTTCCATTCTAGGATTTAACCTATAGTAATTATCTCCAAGAAGTTTTTGAGAAAATAATTGACTCATTTGAGAATTCCCTTCTAGTGTAACAGATATAATTGGTAAGTCTGGCTTCTTATTGATTATCCAGTCAATAGCTCCCCATTCAGTTGTATCTGTCTTTATACTATTATATACATATCCAGTCCCTATAGAAAAAAGTCTTGTATTTTTATAATTTAACTTAAGTCCACTGTCAATTGAATAAACTATACATGCTAGACTTGGATCAGTTGCTATTATTCCACCATCAACATGACAATTATAGGTTGGGAAAAATACTGGTGCAGCACTACTTGCCATTGCTACGTCTACAACTTTACTAGTTTTAGTAAGAGAATTTGGCATATTATTATAAAATACAGGCTTCCATGAATGTTCTTCATTGCCTATATAAAAGCTTGGCACCATGACTAGTTTATTTAAATCTTTCAATTCTAAATCCTCTGGAAATATACTTAGCAAAATTTCCTTTAGATTTTTATTTTCATACTTTGGTCTAAGCATTTCTGCATAACTCTTGTTGAAAATATACTTTGAATTTTCAATTGAATAAAGTGTCTTTATCTCTTTAGGGCTTACACCATATGCAAGCCCTAATGCAATCAAACTACCTGTAGATGTTCCTCCAAACATATTTATATTATTTAATAAACTTGGATACTCCTCTACTAGTCTCTCAAGTATGGATATACTTAATGCTCCTTTTAATCCACCACCATCGAACGTTAATATATTAAAATTCGAATTTTTCATATACACATACCCCCATATAAAAGCCTTATATCTTTTAAATTTTAGTTAAAATAATTACACTATAGTATATATATATTATGCAAATTCTATATTACAAAGTTCCTCTTTCTATAATTAAATTCAGTATCCTGCACTATTAAAACTATACTTTTTATTTGTTTATACTATACACATATTTTAAGTATTATAAGTTTAAAAGTATGATTTATTGTAAACAGTTGATTAAAATAGTATCTACTTTGTAATAGACCATAAAAACATAAATAAGGGTTGACTTTATACAAAGCCACCCCCTTATTTATATTAATTATAATTAAGCTTAATAATACTTCGATTATAAAATTTATACCTTATTAATTAAGCGTATACTCTTTATCCTAATATTTTTTTCATATCTTCTTCTGGAGTAGATATAGGAGTTAAAGCAAATTTTTCAACCAATATATTTAATACATTTTGAGATAAAAATGCTGGTAAAGAAGGTCCTATATAGATATTTTTTATACCTAAGTAAAGCAATGTAAGAAGTACACAAACAGCTTTTTGTTCATACCATGATAGCACTATGCTAAGAGGTAATTCATTTACATCACATTCAAAAGCATTTGCCAATAGAACAGCCACTTGAATTGCACTGTAAGTATCATTGCATTGTCCCATATCCATTAAACGTGGTAAACCACCTATTTCTCCAAGATTTAAATCATTAAATCTATATTTTCCACATGCAAGAGTCAATATAACAGTGTCATCAGGAGCTTGTTTTACAAATTCAGTATAATAATTTCTTCCAGGTTTTGCACCATCACAACCACCAACTAATAAAAAGTGTCTTATAGCTCCATTTTTTACAGCTTCTACTACTGTATCTTGTACAGATGAAACTGTTCCTCTTGCAAAACCAGTGGTTAGCATATCACCTCCATTTATTCCAGTCATATGCATATCTTCTTTATATCCTCCAAGTTCAAGTGCTTTTTCTATGACATTAGAAAAATCTTTATCTTCTCCAATATGAATCATACCAGGATAAGCAACCACTTCTGTAGTAAATACTCTATCTCTATAACTATCCTTAACAGGCATTAAACAGTTTGTCGTAAATAATATTGGAGCAGGTATATTGTCAAATTCTTTTTGTTGATTTTGCCATGCTGTACCAAAATTTCCTTTTAAATGCTTATATTCTTTTAATTTTGGATATGCATGTGCTGGTAATAATTCTCCATGAGTGTATATGTTTATTCCCTTATCTTTTGTTTGCTCTAGCAATTTGTGTAAATCATAAAGGTCATGCCCTGTAACTACAATAAATGGACCTTTTTCAATTTTCATAGGTACTTGAGTTGGTTCTGGTGTTCCATAAGTTTCGGTATTTGCTCTATCAAGTAATTCCATACATTTTAAGTTTATTTCTCCAGTTTTCATTACAAATCCTAAAAGTTCATCACTAGATAAGTCTTCTCCAACTGCTACTAACCCTTCATAGAAAAAGTCATTCACTTCTTTATCTGTATATCCAAGTACCATTGCATGATAAGCATAAGCAGCCATACCTCTTAATCCAAATAAAATCAATGATTTTAATGAACGTATATCTTCATTATCATTCCATAAATTCTTCATATCGTAGTTGTCATTTCTACTACAAGTTGTCGAGCAATCTGAACATCTAGGTACAAGTTCACTTTTTGCTAGTTCAGTTTTTTCAATTTGTCTTTTTATAGCTTCATCATCAAAACTTACATTTGTTACAGTAGTAAACAATCCTTCTATCATAACTTTATCTGTTTCTCTTGTTGGTCTATTTTTATTTCCAACAGTTGCTCTTGAAAGTCCAATTAATACTCCTGTAAGTTCATCTTGTAAATTGGCTGTTCCCCCTTTTTTACCACAAGCTCCGTTTATAGTACATCCTTTACCACCAACTGTCTGTTCACATTGAAAACAAAACATATTCTCCATTTTTTATTCCTCCCATTTCATTTTATTTATTAAAATTTATTAAATTGTCTACGATTTACTTAATTAGATTTCTCCATCTACTATTTTCCCATCTACAGATATAGTAATTACTTGCCATGGTATCATCTTTCCACTACTTTGTAGAGCTGTTCTAACTGCATTTACGATACCACCACAACAAGGTACCTCCATACGTGTTACCACTATATTTTTAATATCATTTAATTTTAAAATTTCTGTAAGTTTTTCAGCATAATCAACTTCATCAAGTTTAGGGCAACCAATTAATGTAACCTTATTTTTCATAAATTTATTATGGAAATTTCCATATGCATATGCTGTACAGTCTGCTGCTATTAAAAGACTTGCATTCTTTAAGTATGATGCATTAGCAGGTACTAGTTTTATTTGCACTGGCCACTGATTAAGCTGAGACCCTTGTGCCTCCATTACTATATCGTTATTTGTAGATATAGTATCTAAATCTTGTCTTTTTATAGACTTAGACTTAGAACCTGGACATCCATATGCTAAATTTTCTTTTTGTGCTCTCTTTGCCTCCATGTTTGCTTTTACTGCTTCTTCATCATATTCTGCAGCCTCTCTATTTTCAAATGAAATTGCATTCGTTGGACAAGTTGGTAAACAATCCCCTAAACCATCGCAATAATCATCTCTTAAAAGTTTTGCTTTTCCATTTACCATACCTATAGCTTCTTCATGACAAGCTTCAACACATAATCCACAACCATTACATTTTTCTTCATCAATTTTAATTATTTTTCTAATCATTTATATCACCTCATAAAAAATTTTTTGTTTAAAATACTACTTTACTAGATATTTATTTTTAAGACATAGATCTTTTTGTTTTAAGTTTTTGTATCAGGATTTTTATATCTCCTTGATTTTATAAATTTAGTATAGTACAATAAAAACAAATTATCGGTTGCATATGCAACAAGGAAGTGATTATTTGAAAAAATTTTTAGAAAAACATATAAATCTATTAAGAAAAATTTCTCTGTTTGAAGGAATTAAAGATGATGAACTTGAAGCAATGTTAGAATGTTTGGGTGTTATTGATAAGACTTATCCAAAAGACAACATAATATTTTCTGTAGGAAATGAAGTGACTTCTATTGGAATTATGCTTAATGGAAGTGCACACATAATAAAAGAAGACATTGAAGGTAATAGAAATATTGTAGCTGAGCTTTTACCTGGTGATTTATTTGGAGAGGTGTTTGCTTGTACTAGACTACATAAAAGTACTGTAACAGTAGTGACAACATCTTCATGTGAGGTTCTATTTATAAAGTTTAAAAGTGTAACTGGTATTTGTTCGTCTACATGTGAATTTCACAATAGACTTATTGAAAATATGTTACAATTAATAGCTGAAAAAAATATTTTACTTCATAACAAAATAGAGTTACTTTCTTGTAAAACAACTCGTGAAAAATTACTCATGTACCTTTCAAATCAAATAGAGAGAACGGGTAACTATAAGTTTACAATTCCTTTTTCAAGAAATGAAATGGCTGACTTTTTATGTGTTGATAGAAGTTCTATGTCAAGAGAACTTGGAAAAATGAGAGATGAAGGTTTATTATCCTTTAACAAAAATAAGTTTGAAATCTTTTGTTTCCAAAATAAGTTTGATATTTAAATTTATACAATTAAATACACATGATTTTAATTAATTCAAATTATAGATATTACGTTCAAATCTAGAATTTATATTTTTACTCAAAAAATTAATAGATATCTTGATTTATATAATTAAGATATCTATTAATTTTGTATGTTAATTAGCTTACTTTTATGAAAGTATCTCATATATTTTAAGACATACTTCAATTATATGTTTTTAATTAAATACTTCTTCTTTCCTAATAATATTTAAAAATTTTGCTGTTCTTTCATTTTTGGGATTATTAAATATTTCATCAGGAGTTCCTTCTTCAGCTATCACCCCATTATCCATAAATATAATTTTATCAGCAACTTCTTTTGCAAAATTTATTTCGTGAGTCACAATAAGCATTGTTATTCCCTCTTTTGCAAGCGATTTTATAACACTTAAAACTTCTCCAACAAGTTCTGGGTCAAGTGCAGATGTTGGTTCATCAAATAATATTACATTTGGATTTACTGCCATTGCTCTAGCTATACCTATTCTTTGTTGCTGACCACCAGATAACTTTGATGGATAAAAATCTTTTCTATCCAACATCCCAACTTTTTCTATTAATTCTAGAGAAATTTCTCTAGCTTCTTGTTTACTCTTTTTATGTACTACTATCAATGCTTCCATTACATTTTCTAATGCTGTTTTATTTTTAAATAGGTTATAGTTTTGGAATACCATAGATGTATGTTTTCTTAAATTTGCTATATCCTTTTTTGTTGCTTTTTCTACATCTACTTTTACATCTCCAATCATTATTTTTCCTTTTGTAGGCTCAACTAAATAATTTAAACATCTAAGTAACGTAGATTTACCTGTTCCAGATGGACCAAGTATGGCTACTACTTCACTTTGATTTATTTCTAAATTTATACCTTTAAGAACTTCTGTACCTTTAAAACTTTTATGCAAATTCTCTACTTTTATCATTATTATCCACCCTTTTTAATAAATATAATAGACTAATCACATACTTGAAACTAAAATTAATATGTTAATTTCAAATCTAAAAATAACTTAGTCATTTTATTTTTAAATAAAATATATTCTTATAACTATAGCCTAAAATTGACAAAGATAATCTACTGCAAGTTGTGCAAATAATGAAGATGCTGTACTTAGACATTTTTCATCTATATTAAACTTGTTATTATGAAGTCTGTAATTTATATTTTTTTCTTTATTACCTACCCCTATATACATAAATAAACCAGGTCTTTCCTTCATATAAATAGCAAAATCTTCACCTGTCATTGCTGGGAAATCAATCATTTCAATATTTTCATCTCCAAGTATTTTTAAAGCACTTTTTCTTCCTAGTTCTATCATATTTTTATCATTTACGACAGCATCTCCTCCTGCACTCTTTTCAAACTTGCAATCTGCTCCATGAGCTTTACATATATTTCTTACCATATGCTCTAGTACTTCACTTATTTCAAGTACTTTTTCCTGACTTACAGCTCTAATAGTTCCTTGAAGTATACATATATCTGGTATTATATTTTTAGAGATACCAGAATTAAAAGAACAAATAGACACCACTACTGGTACAACTGGGTCAATTTTTCTTGAAACTATCTGCTGGATGGATGTATATACTGCATTTCCAACCGCAATTGGGTCTATACAATTGTGAGGTTCTGCTCCATGACCACCTTTACCAATTATTGTTATTTCAAAAGTATTCGTTGCTGCCATAGCACAATTTCTAGCAATTCCAATTTTCCCTGATTCAATAGTTGGCCAACAATGGCCTGTTGCTAATACGTCCACACCTTCAAGTACATTTTCCTTGATTACAATATCAGAACCACCTTTTTCTTCACCTGGTTGAAATAGTAATTTTAAATTTCCATGCAGTTCTTCTTTTATGTCATTTAAAATCATTGCTACCCCTAGTAACCATGAAACATGTGCATCATGCCCACAAGCATGCATATTATCATTTGTAGATTTAAATTCTAAATCATTTTCTTCTTTTATTGGAAGCCCATCCATATCAGCTCTAAGTAGCATTGTTTTTTTGCCATTATTGTTTCCTTTTATAGTTGCTAATACTCCTGTACCTGCAACATCTATGTATTCAATATTAAGCTTATCTAGTTCTTTTTTTATAAGTTTTGATGTTTCAAATTCTTTAAATGCTAATTCTGGATTGCTATGTATTTGTCGTCTTATTTTTATAACCTTTTCATTATTTTTTAGTGCAATAGATTTTATTTTATCTTCAATCATTTATAAGACCTCCATAACTTATTTTAATTTATAAGGGCTAATCTAAATACATTATAATACACAGATAACTATAGATAAATTTACATTTTCATAATTTTATCTATAGTTATCACAATTTTATATTTTATCTTTAAAATATTTATTTTTGTATATCAGCACTTACATCCATTCCAAACCATTTCTCAGATATTTTTTTTACTGTTCCATCTGCAAGCATTTCTTCAATTGCCTTGTTTACATCTTCTTTTATAACTTTTGATTTTTCATCATTTTTCTTAAAGAAATAAGCTATATTAGTAACTGATAATTTTTCGTCTAACACTCTTACTTTCATATTAGCTTTTTTAGAATCTCCTACAACAGTAAGTTCTGCATCAATCCATGCACTAACTCTTCCTAAATCTAAATCTTGAAGACCATTAGTTCCATCACCATAAACCTTTTCTTCAAATAAATTATCTTTATTAACAGTTGCTGCAACTTGTTGACCTTGAGAACCTTCTGATACTGCTACTACTTTTCCTTTTAAATCTTCAAGCTTGTTTATTTCATTGTTTCCATCTTTTACAGCTATACATACAGAATCAGAGCCATAAGGAACAGAAGCATCATATTTTTCTAATCTCTCTTTAGACATTCCAAAAAAGTTGGCTGCTACATCAACTTTACCTGAATCTAACATTCCGAATATAGAACTAAAACCTGTTGGTTCCATTTTTATTTTATATCCACTTCTTTTACCTATTTCTTTCCACATGTCAACTTCAAACCCTTTATGTTCTCCACTATCAACATAAGAATATGGGTCTGCTGAGTTAGATGAAGCTACAGTTATAATTTTTTCATCCTTTGCTTCTTCCTTTTTTGTACAACCAGTGACTAAAACTGTTAATGACAAAACTGCTACCAAACATTTTATAATATTTCTTTTTATCATGTCTCTTCTCCTCACATTATTTTTTATATAAAATACTTTTCTATGTATTTTTTTTATGACCTAATAATTGCTGATTTTCTTTTCTAATTTTTTTTGCCCCCAACTTAAAGGAGTTATTATACACCAATAAATTACCATAACTGCTCCATATACCTCAAAGAACTTAAAACTTAATGCTCCTTGTGATTTGGCAGCACCCATTATATCATTTACTCCAACAACAAAAGCTACAGAAGAACCTTTAATTAAATCTATAAAATTATTGAATAATGATGGCAATGCAACTCTTATTGCCTGTGGTACAACAATTCTTTTCATTGTTTGTAAATTTGTTAATCCCATTGCATATGCTGCTTCTATCTGCCCCTTATCAATTGAAAGTATAGATGCTCTTATCGTTTCTGACATATAAGCTCCCATATTCAAACTAAGTACTATAGATGTTGCAAATACTGGATCCATATTTTTTACAAAATCACTCATATAGGCCAAACCAAAATATAAAAAGAACAACTGTGGCATAAGAGGTGTACCTCTAAATATTGATACATATACTTTGCATATTTGATTTAATACTTTGACTTTATAATAAGATGATAACGCTACTATCGTTCCTATAATTAATGAAAATACCAGTGAACTTATTGCTAAAATCACAGTTACATTGAATGATTTCATTATTATTGGAAATAATTCCAAAAAATATTTCATGCTAAAAATCATAAAATAAGTCCCCCTCACTTAATGTTGTTTTTTGCAAACTTTTGTCACATGTTCAATTATAATAGAATTTTCTTTATTTTTCCAATAGAAAAAAACTATTTCCTTATCCACTTATATAGCCATCTTTAATATCAAATTTATTTAATATAATTGGACTGTTTAACTCATTTTTATAAAATTAATACATATGAAAAAGTTGTGATATAGATATTTACATATCATTACTACTATTGCAAATCAACCTCCATGGAAGACTGTGTATTAATCAATAAAAAATTAGATACAAAAAAATTTAGTAAAGAATTAAATATATCTCGTGTATCATTTGCTTCAGAAGAATTATTTGAAAGTATGTTAGTAAGCAAAGTAGATGCTGCAACAATTTTTAGTACAATTATTGATTGTAATAGAACTATCCAAGTAATATTAGATAAAGAAGTCTTAGAAAAGAATTATTATAGATGTAGTGATGGAACGAATACTGGATATATGAAAATAAAGACTGAGCAACCACAAAATACACAAGAGTTGGAACTGTAAAGTAAAATCCAAGTCCTAAATCTAGGAACCTCATTCCTGTTCCAGTAGTGCCGAAAGTTTAACTAAATTCTATAACAGAATTTAAAAGTAAAAGATAACCAATAAGTCTAAATCTTTTTGCATTTTCATTTATGAATAAGCTATATTCATAACTATTTAATATTTCTAACAATGACTTTACTATAATAAAATATGATACACCCAAAGAAAACCTTAATATACCAGATATAGAACCTTGTATAGTTGCTTCACCACTAAAACAAATATAACTAAAGCCTTTAATTCCTCCTACAGAAAGTACTAATGCTAAAAGAAAAAATAAAATTTGTAATATACCATTTAATAGATTTTTTATAAATTTATCAGACACTATATCAACTCCTTTAAAATATTTTATATACTACATCATATAATATCGTTTTTCAACAATTTTTTTATAATAAAAGATATATTTTTATTGTTACAAATATAAAATATTTTAATTTCCTAAGTAAATATTTTAAGAGTAATTAAAATTATCTGTTGTTAGTGTAAGGTTTCTGATAATTAACACTATGCATATCTATATCTAGATTCCAATTTAAAAATTATTAATATCTATATTAAAATTTATTAGATAAAAACCTAAATATAGTCACTAATTTTAAGTTATAATAAGTATATTAAAATCAATAAAAGGGAGTTTTAAATTTGAATGCTGAAAAAATAAATCAATATATTAGGTCAGTTAAACTAAACAGAAAAGGTATACATAGTATAAATGAATATCCATTTAATCTACCAATAGTAAAAAACTTATATCAACTTGAGTTTCATAAAAACGTAACTTTTATAATTGGTGAAAATGGAAGTGGAAAATCAACATTATTAGAAGCAATAGCTATTGAATATGGATTCAACCCTGAAGGTGGGACAAAAAACTTTGGCTTTAGTACTTATAATAGCCACTCTGAACTTCATAAATATATAACAATCACAAAAGGACCTAAAAAACCTAAGCAAAATTTTTTCTTGAGAGCTGAATCTTTTTATAATGTAGCTACTGCAATAGATAAAGCTTCTATGTTTTCGTCAGGAGTAAAAACTATAAACTATTATGGAGGAGTATCATTGCATGAACAATCTCATGGTGAATCCTTCTTCTCATTATTTATTCATAAATTTTCTAAAGAAGGAATATATATATTAGATGAACCAGAGGCAGCACTTTCACCTGCTAGACAGATGGCTTTTATAACAAGATTACACGAATTAGTAACCCAAAATTGCCAATTCATCATAGCAACACACTCACCCATATTAATTTGTTATCCTAATTCAATCATCTATGAAGTAAATGAGAATGGCATTAATAAAGTTAAATGCGAAGACAGCAAAAATTATCAACTTACTCAAGATTTTTTAAATCATAAAGAAAAATTCTTAAACATATTAATTGATTAGTAATTTATAAGACAAACTTTTTGAAGTAAAAATTTAAACTTCTAACTATCTCAATTTTTTATTTTATAAGTATATACATAAAAAAGACTACATTAAACTCGTTATAATACAAATTTAATGTAGTCTTTTACAAAGTTCATTTTACATCTTAGTATAAATTATAATTTATACTTAATCTACACTTCCATATTAAACTTTAATGCTCCTGTAGGACATACCATTACACAAGGTGCATCCATACCACACTCATTTCGTTCAACACAACCATTACACTTGTTTGCCTTACCATCATTTCCATAAATCAAAGCTCCATATTCACAAGCTTTTTCACAAAGTTTACATCCGATACAATCTTGATTATCTAATATGACAAATTTATGTTCTTTTTTAAAACAATCTTTAGGACATACATCTACACATTTTGCTTCATCACAATGAACACATGATAATGAGAAATATTCTACCTTTTCTTTTTCTTCCACTGTAAATACATGTCTAAAAAGTTCACCCTTATCTATGTCATTATCATTTTGGTCTATACAAGCAAGTAAACAAGCCCCACATGCTGTACATAACTCTTTATTAAATTCAAATAAACTTTTCATTATATCCCTCCAATTATTTATTCACTTTTTCAATCTTACACTTACAACTTCTATATGCAGGGAATCCACTATAAGGGTCAAAATTATCACAGATGATACTATTTACATCAGCTTCTCTATATCCATGATACATATGTATGTTTTTATATAAAACTCTATCAGTAACATTGACCTTTACATTCAAACTTCCTATTTTAGTAGTTATTTTTACATAATCTCCATTATTAATACCTAAGTCTTTTGCATCTAAACTAGAAATGTCACAACTAGCCTCATTTTTTAATATTCTTGAAAGCTTAACATCATGAAGTCTTGAGTGTAATGCATTTGGAATTCTTGCCCCTGATGTTAATAGGTAAGTATACTCATCTATATCATCATTAAATTCTTTGTATGTTGGTAATGCGTCTAATCCAAAATCTTTATATTTCTCAATAATTGTAGATTTTAATTCAAACTTAGATGTACTAGTGTCATATCCTTCTCTTGTATATGAACCTACTTCATATGGTTTAAAATCTTTACATTTCAATGGCAAATCACTTTCTTTAAGCTCATCTACATCTACACAAGTTCCTTTAAACATGTATCTTATACTTGCTTCATAGCCTGCTTTTAACAAATCATCCTCTATTCCCATAACATTTGCTAAGTCAGAAAGTATTTCTACATCTGATTTTGAATCATATAATGTATCAATTACTTTTTTCGTATATGTAATATACCCACCTGGATAACTCTTGCATTCTTCTCTTTCAAAAGATGTGCATGCAGGTAAAAGTATATCTGCATATTTTGATGCATATGTCATAAATAAATCTATATTGACAAAGAAATCTACAGTGTTTAGTGTGTTAAAAAGCCTACCTGAATTAGGAAACATTCTAGCATTTATACCATGACAAAACAATGCTTTTATTTCATAAGGTGTCTTTTCTTCTATTTGTCGAGTTAAATCCATAGCTTGAAATTGAGTTACCATTTCATTCCAAAGAGGAAATCTTTCCCCACCAATTCTTTCATTTATATTTTTAGGTAGAGCTTCTTTTACAAACTCTTTTTCTAATGTTTGAAATCCTCCTACTTTACCAGCAAAATAATCTTGTTTTGGTATGTTACCTCCAATTTTATCATAATTACCTGTTATAGCAGATAGAGACATCATTGCCCTATAATTTTGAAATCCATTTTGGTGATGAACTACTGGAGCAGCACTTTCATTTATACAGAATGGACCTTGCGATAACATCTCTACAGCTTTTACTATATCACCTTTAGAAACTCCTGTAACTTTGCTGACAGTATCTAAATCAAATAATTTTACGTATTCCTTGTATTCATCAAATCCATGTACATGTTTTTCTATGTATTCTTTATCTATCAAATCTTTTTCTATAAATAAATTAGCCATTCCAAGGGCTAAAGCTCCATCAGTACCAGGCTTAACTCTCAAATGCAAATCTGCTATTTTTTGAGTTGTTGGTGTTATCCTAGGGTCTACAATTATAAATTTTAAACCTTTTTCCTTTAGTTTACTTAGATTTACACTATTTAAAAATTTAGAGTAGTATGGATTAAATCCCCAACCTAAATAAGTCTTTGCATTTTCCATATCCTGCATTGTAAAATTTCTTCCAGTTGCAACATTTCCAGCCATTTGTGCTGATGTTGAACATGAGCTTGATTCTGTACCATAATTAGGAGAACCAAATGAAAATGCAAACCTTTGTAAAAACGGTCTATACCACTTTCCATACCCCGTAAAAAATGCTACATGTTTTGCTCCATATTCTACTTTTATTTTATTTAATTTTTCCCCTATTTCACTATAAGCTTCTTCCCATGATATTGGCTTAAACTTTCCTTCACCTCTTTTTCCAATCCTCTTCAGTGGTGTTTTTATTCTATCTTCTCTATACATATATTCTCTATTACAAAGACCCTTTGTACACAACAACCCTCTGTTCATTGGATGCTCTTTTGTACCTTCTATTTTTATTACTTTACCATCTTTGACATATGCATCAATTCCACAATGAATTCCTGGAGAACAAATATCACATAAAGTCCTCTTTATTTCTATTCCTGTTTCTTTGCATGGTATCTTAGCCTTAATCAATTTATAACTATCCATATCAATATTTTCCTTTCCCAATGATAAATATAAAGCACTATAATTATTATACATTCTTTTAATTTTATATATCACATTTTTAATTTTATATATTATAAATTTAAAATATACTTTTAATAATTAAATTTTATATACGTTAATAAACTACTTAAATCATTATTTTTCACTCCTAGTTTACAGGATATTACAATAAAAATCTAATAGTAAATTGTTATTTATATATATTTTGCAATAGATAAAAACTATTTATATATGCTTTAATTTAAACACTGTATTTAGAGTGTAAATTGAATAGATTTAGATTATAATATATACAGTGAGGTAAGGTGAATAAGATGAAAATAGATATGATATATAAATTAATCAAAAGAAATACAGAACCATCAAGGTGGTCAAGAGGTATAAAATACTATAATAATCAATTAGTTGATTATATAGACATTGATATTGATGACTTACAAAATAACTTGCTAACATTTCGTGGTGGAGTCAATTCTGAGGATAATTATAGCTTTTATTTTAATTTAATAACAATAGATATAAAACACTTTAAAATAATTGAAAGTGACTGTAGCTGTGTTGATTGTCAATCAAATATTACAAATCGAAGCATCTTTATATGTAAACATTTAGTTGCTATCGTGATAAAAAGCCTAAAGCAAATAAAAAGTAAAAATGACATTCCTCCTGTTCTAATAGACATATTAGATGAGGATAAAGATAAACTTTCTAAGACTGATTCTAAAGTCAGCTTGGATTTAAGTAAACAACTACTTTCTTTTTTTAATGATACTAAAAAAGAAAGAGTCAATTTAGATGTATTATTAAGCATTGATTCAAATAAAGCAATTGCTGAGTTTAAAATTGGAATCAATAAAATGTATGTTTTAAAAAATATTACTGAATTTGCATATTCAAAACTTAATGGATATGAATTGGAATTTGGAAAAAAATTTATTTATAATCCTAATATCCATTATTTTGCTGATGAGGATGAGCAGTTGATAGATATGATAGAAGAATATGGAACAAATCTTTCATATAATTTTTCTTCGTCATATTCAAAAAAGTTCATGGAAATAAATATGAGTTCTCTGAAACAATTTTTAAATGCTCTTAAATACAAGGATTTTACTCTTATTTTTTCTAAAGAAGAATATCATCCAAAAGTATTAAGCGATATTTTGCCAATAAAATTTAATTTTAAAAATATAGAGGATAAAATTGTCTTATCTTCCAAAGACTTACTACCTGTTCCACTTACTAGAAAGAATGATGTACTTTTATATGACAATAATATCTACTTATTGTCTCATAAAAAGGCTAACGATTATTCAAAAATCTATCAAGTATTATCAAAATCTAAGGAATTAAAATTTGATAAAGAAGACTCTAAAGATGTTTTAGGTCTATTAGTTCCTAAATTAAAGTCAATATCCAAAGAAGTTTATTTGGATGAAAACATAAAAAATAATATCGCAAACAATTTTGAAACAGAGTTTTACTTTGATATAATTGATGGCAATGTATGTTGCGACATAAAGTATATCTATGATGATGAAGATGGTAAAAAATTTATACTTCCCAACATACAAAAAGAGGCTAAAATTGAAAATAAAATGCTTTCTTCACAATTTGTAAAAGAAAATAACAGATATACATTTAAAGGAACTGACTATGACCTATTTACATTTTTAGATTTACAGTTAGAACCTTTAAAGGAATTTGGAGATATCTATTATTCTGAGAAGTTTAAATTGAAGAAAATATATAATTCTTCATCAATTCAAGCTTCAATTAATCAAACTAATCAAAATTATCTAGAATTTAATTTTAATATATCTGATATAAATCCAAAAGAGTACAAAGATATTCTAAAAGCTCTCCAAGAAAAACGTACTTTTTATAAACTAAAAGATGGAAGTTTTATAGACTTATCAGAAAAAGAAACTAAAGACTTTTTTGAACTGGTTGAAAATTTGGATGTAATTGATAAATCAAAAGATAATAAAATTCATAATAATAAAGCTCTGTATATAAATGAAATGATAAAAGGTAAAAACTTAAAATTTATAAATGGTGAAAAAGAATTAGAGAATACATGTGAAAAATTTAGAAATTTTAATGTTATAAGTCCAGAAATTCCAAGTAATTTAAAAGCAAATCTACGTGACTACCAAATAAATGGTTTTAATTGGTTTAAAGTTTTAGATTTTTATAAATTTGGTGGTATATTAGCTGATGAAATGGGACTTGGAAAAACAATACAAACTATTACATTTTTATTATCTGTATCCAATAAAAAAAGTATTATTGTTACGCCAACATCACTTATTTATAATTGGAAAAATGAATTTGAAAAATTTGCTCCAGATATAAAAGTTCTATTGATACATGGAAATAAAAAAGATAGAGAAAAGTGTTTTAGAGAAATAAACAATTTTAATGTAGTCCTTACAACATATGGTACTCTCAGAAATGACTTAGAAAGATATAGTGAAATAATTTTTGATTATTGTGTAATAGATGAGGCTCAAAACATTAAAAATCCAGTGGCTTTAGTAACAGAAGCTGTAAAAAATATAAATGCCAAAAATAAGTTTGCACTTACTGGTACACCTATGGAAAACAATTTATTAGAGTTATGGTCTATATTTGATTTTATAATGCCTGGATATTTATATAGTAGAGGAAAATTTCAAGAGTTATTTATAAATAAAGAAGATAATGTTGAAAATTTAAAAAGACTTATAAAACCTTTTATTCTTAGAAGAAGTAAAAAAGAAGTAATGAAAGAACTGCCAGATAAGATTGAGAAAAACTTTTTTGTTGAATTAAATAAGGAGCAGAAAAAAATATATAGTGTATATGCAAAAGATATACAAGATAAAATGAAAGATAAGAATCTTAAGAAAGATAAAATAGTTATTTTCTCTTATTTAACTAAACTAAGACAACTTTGTTTGGACCCAAGTATAGTGGTAAAAGATTATAATAAAAAAAGTTCAAAAATAGAAACGTGTCTAGAAATACTTAGAGATAGTATAAATGAAAATCACAAGATATTATTATTTTCGCAATTTACATCTGTCCTTAAAAACATAGGCAAGGAACTTGATAAGTGTAAAATTGCATATCACTATATAGATGGTAAAACTAGTGCTAAAGAAAGGCTTGAACTTGTAGATGAATTTAATAAGAGTACTGACAAAAAAGTTTTTTTAATATCTTTAAAGGCAGGTGGGACAGGATTAAATCTTACAACTGCTGATATTGTAATCCACTTTGACCCATGGTGGAATCCATCAGTAGAAAATCAAGCTAGTGACAGAGCTCATAGATTTGGTCAAAAAAATGTAGTACAAGTTATAAAGTTAATTGCTAAAGGCACCATAGAAGAAAAGATAATAAAATTACAAGAAAGTAAAAAAGAGCTTATAAATCAATTTATAAATGGAGAACTTTCTAATGAAGGTGTATTAAGAAATTTATCTGATAATGAGATAATGGACTTGTTTAATTGAAAGTGAGATATATGGCAAATAAAAATACTACTATGTTATTTATAATTGATAAACAGGAGTTTCCTAAAATATAGGAGACTCCATAATATCTTAAACTTTTCACATTATATGCAAACCTTTCTTTACCTATATATTGACCTTCTTTACAAATATACAATTAATCCAAACAATCCAGATAATACCATCATAAGTATAGGTCCAATCTTATATTTTCGTAAACAATACAGTGAACAACAAAATAAAATAACAGCTACAATATCTATATTTTTGAAAATATTGGTAGTATAATAATTTGAAGAACCAAAAAATGTCAACAATATAATTGTAAATCCTGCTGAGATGATTAATCCTAAAGATGATGCTTTTAGTCCATTTAAAATTTCAAAAACAAATTTCGAATTCCTATATTTCTTAAAAAATTCATATAAAAATATAGAAATAATTATTCCTGATATTATACATCCAACTGTTGCTGATATAGCACCCTCAATTCCTGCCACTTGCATACCAACAAAGGTAGAAGTATTAACCGCTAATGGTCCAGGAGTCATTTGAGAAATTGTAATAATATCAGTAAAGACCTTTTCTGTTATCCATCCTTGCTTAAAAACTACCTGTTCCTGTATAAGTGGAATAATAGCATAACCACCACCTATACTAAACATTCCTATTTTCAAAAATGTAAAGAATAAATTTATAATCATATACTCCCCTCCTTTTTTCGAAGTTGAATATATATAGCAAACAAAGAAATCAAACAACTTAAAAGTAATACGAGTATTACATTAATTTTAAGGAAAGTACAAGCAATAAATGAAAATGGTACTAATAGATTTAATAGCATTGATTTCTCATTAAGAATCATTTTATACATATCTATAGTCAAATCTACAATCAATGCAGCAACACATGCTTGCATACCTTTTAAGATTGCAATTATATAAATATTTGAAGAAAACGCAACATACCACCTTGAAACAAGACCTAAAATTACTATAGGAGGTATAATTGAACAAATACAACTGATAATTACTCCTATAAATCCAGCTGTTCTTTTACCTGCTAAAATGCTTAAGTTAATTGCAATTGCTCCAGGTGAAGATTGAGCAATCGTAGCCATTTCCATAAGCTCTGATTCACTAAATATTTTTTTATCCATAACATAGTACTTTTTTATCATGGGAACAACAACATATCCTCCACCAAAAGTAAAGGCACTTATAAATAAATTTATATAGCAAAGCCATAAATACAATTTAATATTTTTTCTCATAATATTCCTTTCTATGTGCACATGGACATATTATAAATGTTGTACTGCTATTTGTAAAATGATAAAATATTGTTGCAGACATGAATTTAATTCATGAGTAAAGGAGTCTGATTATGAATTTTAAACATTGTATTATTTTTAGAGAAGTCGCAAAAGTAGAAAATTTTACTAAAGCTGCAAATAATTTATTTATTACACAATCAGCAGTTTCTCATGCAATAAGGGAACTTGAAAATGAAGCTGAAACCAAATTATTTGAGCGATTACATAAAAGTGTTAAATTAACAAAAACTGGAGAACTTCTTTTACAAGAAATTTTACCAATACTTGAAAATCTAGAAAATGTTGAATCAAGGATTAAAAACTTAGAGTATGAAACTCCCATATATATTGCTTCTTGTATTACGTTTGCTCAAATATGGCTTCCTCAGTTAATAAGGAAATTTCAAGAAATATCTCCAAATACTAAGATTAACGTTGAAGTCCATAGTGCATTAAAAGCATTAAAATTATTGAAACAAGGAAAGGTTGATATAGCTTTTATTGAAGGGAAAATCATACAAGGCTCATTAGAAATAAGGAAATTTTCTTCTTATGAATTATGCATTGTATCTTCACCAAGTTATTGTAGTACTGCCGAATTAAGTTTATCTCAACTATTGGGTATGGATTTACTATTACGAGAAAGAGGAAGTGCTGTACGCGAAACTTTTGAATCAGCTGCAACCTTGCAAGGTTACAAAGTACATGCAAGCTGGGAAAGTGTAGATTCACAATCCCTAATAGAAGCTACTAAAAATAGTTTAGGTGTTTCAATTCTTCCTAAAATTCTAGTTGAGCAAGAAATAGAAAAAGGAAACCTTATGCAGATATTCATTCCTGATTTTAAACTTTTTAATGATATTACTGTAGTAATAAATAAAAATAAGTATAAATCTGCCTCATTAGAAAAGCTATGTCAATTGATTTAGCATTTAAAAGGATACTTGATAAATTCTCTATGAAATAATCAAGTATCCTTTTTATAGGCAATATTTATTACTTTTTATAAGTCTCTTTTCCAATGTTTGTTACACATTCTTATGTACAAAGATTTTTAAATTACTTCTTTAAAAATTCTTTAGCTATTTTTGAGAAATCAAGACCATTTGATAAAATTGCAGGATGTCCACCTTTATTAAACACATGTATTTTCCCATTTTTAATCTTTTTAAGAAGTGAAGAAAATGTATTTTCATAAAAATCAAAAGACACTAAAGATACAAATTCATCTTCTTTACTTCCTGTTAAAAGCACATCTGGTTGCATAGTTTCTAGGGGCTTATGAAAAAATTTACCTATAGTTTTATAATGTTCAAAAATAGCTTCTGTATCATTATCTACTACTTGCTCCCAATTTTCGCCTTGATTGTAAATATAAAAAGCTTTTGCATCATCATCTTGCTTTGATGCTTCACGCTCTAATTTTACATTTTGCACAAATGACTCTAGAGGAACCTCTCCTTCAAAACTATCTGCAATTACCTTATTCACTAAATCAGGTCTTTCAAGTGCAACATTTAATGCAACAAGAGCTCCTCCACTACTACCAATTATATTTACTTTTTTATAGTTCATCTTTTCTAAAAAACATATAACTTGCATAGCTTCATCAAACCATAAATCGACAGAAAACTTATCAACCATTTGAGATTTGCCATGACCCACAAAATCAATTAATATTACTTTATATTCATCTTTATAAAAATCTATTATATTCTCAAACATCTTAGAAGAAGCTGTATTTCCATGTAAAAAAAGTAATGGCGTACCATCTCCAACTTCATTATAGTAGCACTGTTTGTTATTATAGTTAAAATATGCCATATATTTCCCCCCTTTAATATTTCTATAAATATATATTTACAACTTACATTTAAAATAACTATTGTCATAAACACTTAAAAATAGTATAGCTTAGAGTATAGCTAAAATCAATAATACCTTTAGTTGATTTGTTATTTACTTAATTTATTGTAATTTAACTTCTGTAAAGTTTCTTTTTTGTACGAAAATGTTCTTTCCATTTGCAACAATCATTCAAGTGAAGTATAACATGTCGAGTAGGAGGCATAAGCAAAATGCCAGCAATATCTTTATTCCCCCAAAAGTCCAGCAACCAAATAGAATCTCCATGCTTTGTTACTCCACCAGTTACCAAAATCCTTTCTAAATCAATTGGAGAAACCTTTCGCTTCATATCTTCAGATTTCAACTTCTTAACAACCTCTCTTGTGTTTTTTGCAACTTCATTTCGATAGCAAAGCAATTCATCAATATTGATACTTTTACTTAAATTCATAATTTCATTATCAGAGAGAGTATTTCCTGTATCTGTAATGAAAACATTCAATCTCTCTTTCCATTGTTCATTAAAAATTTGTTCTTTTTGGGCAACCAGTACATTTACTGTTAAATCTTCAATCCTTGCAATATGCCACAAAACCCACGCAATAGTTTCGTCCTTACTTGTTGGCATAATAGCATATTCATTTCTGTTTAAGTCATAAATAAGCTTGTCCACTTCATTTTTTTCTGTATTTGATATTTCTGAGAGATGTAATTTTGAATGAATTTCCAAAAATAGTGCTTTCGCCTGTTCTATTTTTTCTTCTTTACGTATGATTTTATTTAATTCTTTGTGTACTTCACTTAACCCATTTCCAAAATATTTCATAATAATACCTCTTAATCAAATTCTTTTTTCTATTACACTGAATTATCGTATATCTCTTTTCACCTTAACCATTTTTTTCTTTATAGGTATCTCCTTATATTTTTTTAATATTAAATCTCCCTTGTGATTTAATATATCTATATATGAACATAAATCTTTAACTTCGATTACACCTATATCATCATTAGTAATACCTTTTATATTGCTAAATGCTCCAACTATATCTAAGACCCTTATTTTCTTCTTTTTACCAGCATTTAAATATAATCTAACAACTTCATTTTCTAGATTTGGTTTTATACATTTACTTTTGTGTGGATTTTTATCCATTTTTTTTCTTTTCGATACTTCTTTCAAAATTTCTTTTGAATATTCTTCAAATAAAACTTTACCCTGTATAATACTACTTTGTTCTATATTAGTTAACTCATTTATTTTATATCCTACATATGTTTCTATATTCTCTATATATTTTTCATCCTTTTCATCTACTATAGTAATAGCTTTTCCACTATTTCCTTTTCTCCCAGTCCTACCTATTCTATGTATATAGTTTTCCTTATCTTGTGGTACATCATAATTTATCACTAAAGAAATATCATCAATATGTATTCCTCTAGATGCTACATCACTACTAACTAATACATTAAACTTTATATTTTTAAAATCCTTAATCACAAATATTCTTTTTTCTTGGGATAAATCTGCATGTAACTCTCTTACCAAAAAACCTTCCTTACTCATTTTGTTATATAATTTAGATACTTTTTCTTTAGTATTACAAAATATTATTACACTTCTTGGATTTTCACTGTATATTAATTCTTTTAAAACTATATACTTATTTCTTTCCTTTGACTTGATTATTTTGTCATCTATTTGTCTTAATCCTTCATTAGTATTACTTTCATTTCCTTCTACATTTATAATACTATAATCTGGCATATATTTTTCACATATATATTCTATCTCTTCACCTATCGTAGCTGAAAAAAGACCTAACGTTCTCTCTTTCGGTATATTGGTTAATATTGTTTCCATTTGTTCAAGAAAACCTTTGTTAAACATTTTATCAGCTTCATCTATTATTAAATACTTCATTTTTTCTAAATTAATAGTACCTCTATTTATATGGTCAATTATTCTACCTGGAGTAGCTACAACGATATGAACCCTTTGTTTTAACTCAGCTATTTGTTCTTTTATAGATTGTCTACCAAATATAGCACTACATCTCACCTTCTTTAACCTTCCTATATCTGATATTTCATCTTTTACCTGTAGTGCTAATTCTCTCGTTGGTACTACTATAAGTGCTTGAATATTATTATACTCTATATCAATATTTTCACATATAGGTATTGCAAAACTTGCTGTTTTCCCACTTCCTGTTTTTGATTTTACTGCTATATTTTTATTATTTAACAATTCTGGAATAACCTCTATTTGTACCTTAGAAGGCACATTATATTCTAAATTTTTTAATGACTTAAGTATCTTTTTATCTAATTTAAAACTTTCGAATGTATATTTCATATGTTACCACCTTACTATATTTATTTTCATCTTATCAATTATATTTTTCTCCATTCTATTATTATAATGTAAGATGTCAATATTTTTATAGTTTTTATTATCCTACATATATAGATTTTCGCAACAAAAAATTATAAACTAGTCCTTAAATCAAAATAAAATCTTACAAAAAAATACCCCTTATTAACATTGATAAATCAATATTTTCAAGGGGTATTTTTTTAGATAATTTAATCGACTTAAATAGACTGAATTAGTATACTTTTTAGGTTTAATTTATATTTCTAGACATTGTTTCAATTTATATCTAAGATTAAAAGGTATTAATCAATACCTAAATTACCATAATCTCACATACCTATATCTTTATTCAAAATACCTTCTGTTATTAATCGTGCTATATAGTCATAACCTGCTTCATTGGCTTTATTACAATCATCCATATTATCACAGAAAAAACTTTCAATTTGTATTGCAACTGGATTGGTGTTTCTCAATATATATAAATTTTCTCTTTTTTTAGCTCCTCTATTTTCAAATAGTTCCCCAAGTTTATTAGATACTCTTTTAGCATATTCTAATCCTTCATTACCATAATAAAGTACTTCTGCACCAAAGCTTTTTCCATCACTTTTATTTAAATGTAGCTCTACTAGTAAATCATATTTGCCACTATTTATTTTTGGAACTCTATAAAAAAACTCTTCCTTTTCTGCTACAAAATATCTTTCTGGACAAATTATTACATCTACTGCATTACCTTGACTTATAAGCATCTCTGCTAGCATAGGAGCTAATTTTTTATTATAACTATACTCATCAACTATTGCATTTACACCTGTACTTTTTCCACCTTTTAGTATACTATGACCTACTGTTATGCATATTTTCATTTACTTTTTGTCACCTTCTTTTAAAGCTAAAATTTATATAATAGTAATATGATTTTAAAGTTATTACTAGTAATAATATATTAATTGAAGATGGCAAAAGTTCTCATAACTTATCATTTTTTTAACATATTTGTCTTATTTTAGCGTAAATCTAGATGCTTAATTTTATTTATTACAGATATATTGTAAGCTAAAAGTTCCTCAAGAATCACAAATTTCTTATCTCTAACTTTGCTAACACTTTTATTCTTAAACTATATACTTGTCATTATAATATTAGAATAAATTGTTTGGTAAGAGGTGATTATTAAGGATTTATAATCGATTTATAAGTCATAAATACTTGATAATTGATTTTTTATAATTGACACCGTTTTAACACAATTATCACCTTATATCTAATCTATAATAATCTTTGTATACATTAAACTATATAGTTACTTTAGTAATTTTAAATTTTATGTACAACTAATTAATAGTATAATAGAAGTGATGTATTTATAAATAATTCACCATTATTCAGTTCATTTATTGATACATGTTCAGTTTTTATATTTATACTTTTTACATCTTCATAAACTATTCCAACAGGTGAACAAATAGAGCAAGAGAAACCAAAAGTTTTAGTTACTTTTTTAATTTTGTTAGTATTAATATTAATTTGATTTTTGTAATTTTTTATATTTTCATTAGCCATTTTTATATTACTTCTATAGTCCTTATCTTCTTGAGTGTCATCAATATTATCTGATTTATTTACTGATTTAAATCTACTATGATTTCTACAACTATAATCCATTTCAAACTCTATACTTCCAACAATTATTAAATTACATAGTTTTAAATTTTTTTCTTTATTTATAGGATTTTTTATAAGTTTTACATCGAGTATTTTGCTATTTGTATTCACTTTTAATATATCTTTTAGATTTTTAGGTGCTTTTAAAGTATTACTTATATTTAATTGTTTAAATACAGCTTTTTTAATACTTGTATAAACACAATTACTTTCTATTGATATTTTCATTGGAAATTTTTCCATATCATACTTATAATAATAATATATATTAGCGTGGTTTTCTATAACCCTGCATGCTGAATTTGCTAATACTATACTTTTAAAAGATATTATTTTTTTACAATTTCCATTTATCTTACCTATGTAAAAACCTTGTTGTGGATTTAATTCACCTTTTTTGATACCATTAACTTCTACAGTATTATTTATAAACTTTATGTATTTAGAAATATAATCTTTAAAAAATATATTCCCAGTTTTGCGATTACTTATATTTGTAACAACAATAGTATATGTTAAAATATCAAATACAGATGCATATTCTTTATCAACATATTTTTCTACCTTTAAAATATTTCCACTGATATCATTTGAAATAATATTACTAAAAGTAGTTTTTGTTATTATAGGGCTTCTAGATAATAACTTATAACTAAAATTTTCCCCATATTCATTGATACCTCTCATTGCACCCACCTTTCTATAATTTAAACATTATCTTATTTTAAAATTATTGTCATAACTTATAATTGTAGTTACACTTATAAATAAATTATTTTCATCTAAAATAGATGATGTTATATCTTGTATAATATACTTTAAATTAATTTTATCGTTATTTTTTATTCCTCTAGGCATTTGTATAAATGTACTAAAAGGTATTTTTAATTCAAGTATATTTTTCTTTGTAGGATTCCTATTTCTTTTAGCATTACTTATGTTTTCTAACCTTATATTAGCATTTATATCACCAACTAAAATTAACTTTTTACCCGTCATCTGCTCATCCTCTAATGACATACATTCTATTGTATCAATCAATTTTATATCGTGGATATTCATGCCACAAACAGATGTGTCTAATAAACTTACTCCAGATTTTTTAGAAGCTAGCTTAAAATTTTTATATGTATTAAATTGAGAAAAGTAAAATGTATTTTCTAGACTTTCACATTCTTCCAGATTATATATAACCTTATCTTTTTCATACATGATTTCATCAATCTCCCTATATCTATATATTAATACTATTCATTATAACTATTTCAAATTACTATTTTTAATTTAGTATCAAAGAAATATCGCTATTCATAAGATACTATATATTTTTAATAGATATAATACCTTTTATTTAAACTAAAAATATAATTTTAAAATTATAAATTAAGTATATCTATTGACTTCTTATTTATAATTGATTATAATCTTTATAGACCGACGGTCAGTCTTTAAAAGTGAGGTATTCTAAAAATGCAAGATTTAAATAAAATGAATAGTTGTTTTAATAAGAATTTTAATCTAATAGTACTTGGTCAAATTATCTCTATACTTGGTTCATCGTTGTTAAGATTTGGACTTTCCACTTATATTTTAGATACGACAGGACGTGCAGACATATTTGCAGCTTTATATGCAATATCAAACATACCTCTTTTATTTTCTCCAATTGGTGGTGCAATAGCGGATAGATTTAATCGTAAAAATTTAATGGTCATCTTTGATTTTATGAGTTCGATTATTATTTTTACGTTTATTTGTCTTCTTTCCTCTTTAAACAATTCAATTATATTAATTGGGGTTATTATGGTACTATTGTCAATTATTAGTTCTATGTATCAACCTACTGTGCAGGCAAGCATACCTTTAATAGTAAATGAAAAAGATTTAGAACAAGCAAATGGAATTGTAAATGGAATTGGCTCTCTTTCAAGTATGTTTGCTCCTGTTCTTGGAGGTTTGTTGTATGGTCTTATTGGAATTAAGATGCTTCTTATTACAAGTTGTATTGCATTTTTTCTATCCGCAGTAATGGAAATGTTTATTCATATACCTTTTAATAAAAGAGAAGTTAATGGAAGCATAGTATCAACAATAGTCAGTGATATGAAAGAAGGATTTTCTTATGTTATAAAACAATCTTATATTAGTAAAGCCATGATTCTAGCAGCTTCTTTAAATTTATTTTTGACTCCATTCTTACTTGTAGGAATACAATATATTTTACGTATAACAATGCATAGTAGTAATAATATGTATGGCATAGGGATAGGAATTATTGAATTTAGTAGTGTTTTAGGTGCACTTTCAATAGGTATGTTTGCTAAAAAAATGAAAATGAATACATTATATCGCTGGTTAATGTTAATTAGTATTTTGATGATACCAATGGCCATTTCTGTTTCACCTTCAATGCTTAAACTAGGATACTATCCATCTTTTATATTACTATTTATTTGTGTTATACCTATAGCCATGTCTATGACAATTATTACTATATTCGTTTTAACTATTGTTCAAAAACAAACTCCTAATGAATTATTGGGGAAAGTAATGGCTACTATTACAGCTGTATCACAGTGTGTTGCTCCAGTTGGTCAAATTATGCATGGAAAATTATTTGAAGTTTTCAGTTCTAGAGTTTATATACCTATAGTATGTATGTTCATAATTATGCTATCAATTTCAATCCTTGCTAAATATCTGTATAAGAATGAATCAAAGGCATAAAATATAAAATAATTAAAAAGGATTTAATTCTTTTATAAAAAGCCTATAGTAAAAGGGCATATTTAAAGTTTTAAATTTATTTATTAATATTGAGATAACAAAAATGCTAAATCAAGTAATTAAAGTAAAATAAACATACTATTTATAATTATTTTTAAATATACAAACTGATTGGAAAACATACTTTAATCATCTACAAAACGGTAAAAAGCAACAGATAAATAAAGTATGACACCTTATTATTATCTGTTGCTTTATTCATTAGAACTATCTTTAATTAAATATACAATTATACTTCTATGTCTTCGACTTTTGAGATAAGCCATAAGTACGAAAGTACAGCTAATACTGCTGCTACTATCCAGACAATAATAAAAGGAATATATGTGTGAATCATAGTTGTTACAATGTTAGCAGTGCATGAGGCAAGAATAACAGAGGCTATAATCGTTGTTTGAATGGAATATTTTCGAAATCCAATGCTAGCAGAAATTACACCTATAAATAAAGAGAATACAGCACACAAAATTGTTTCAATGATAATCTTAAAAAACAATCCAAGAGTAAAATTATCAGAAATCATAGGAAAAATAGCTTCTGTCATCGTAAATATAAGTAGGGAAATAATCGTTCCAATCAACATAAAGCTCAAACATAATGTAGCTATTAATACAATCTTTGAGTTCAATAAAGTCTTTCGATTTATTGGATAAGTAAAAATTAAAATTGCATTTTTCCCAGAATATTCTTTTATAACAAATGTGGAAAACAATGCAGATGATAAAATGGCATAAGCTACCATTTGTAAAACGTTAGTGATTACCCAAATATTATGGTAATTAGAAAACTCAGCAGAATCTGTGTCTCCTCCTAAATAAGCAATCATAGCAAATGTATATAAAAATCCTAATACACATAAAGTAATAATACCCATGGCATTAAGATAAGGGCGAATTTTATTTTTTTTTAGTTCTAATTTTATAAGTTTATACACAGTTGTTTCCTCCATTCATTATTTCAAAAAAATACTCTTCCAAACCATTGGGAAATTCTTGTTTTACTGTAGACATAGGAATTTCTTTTAAAATACTTCCATTTGAAATAATACCTATTGTATCAGCTATATACTCTATTTCACTTAATATATGACTTGAAATAATAAGTGTCATATCATATTCTTTTGAAAGTGTTTTGAATAAATCACGCATTTGTTTTATTCCCATAGGGTCAAGACCATTGATAGGTTCATCAAGTAAAAGAATATCTGGATTATGTATGATTGCACGAGCAATCCCCAACCTTTGCTTCATACCCAAAGAGAACTTACATACCTGTAGCTTTCCAGTATTTTCGAGTCCTACTTTTTGCAAAACAGCATTTATATCTGCACCAGAAAAATTCATGTAAGCGTTATGTATCTTTAAATTTTCCTCCACTGATAAATGTTCATAAAAAATAGGTGTTTCTATAATACATCCAATTTTTCTTAAAATATTATTACGATTTTCTGATATATTCATATCAGAAATCATTATATTCCCAGCGGTTGGTTTTAATAAACCAGCTATCAATTTTAGTACTGTAGTTTTTCCAGCTCCATTTGCACCCAAAAATCCATAAATACTTCCTTTCTCTACATTTATGTTACAATGTTTGATAACCTCTTGATTATCAAATACTTTTACCAAATCTTGAACTTTAATGATTGTATTCATTTTCGTTAATATTTTCCTTTCTCTATGAATCAGTCTTTGTTTTTAGTGTTTATTAAACATTTCAAATTTGATTCTTTCATAAAATAATATCACTTCAAATAGACAATATGATGTCTTATTTAAGAATACTATCTTTAATTCAAAAAGTCAATATATTGTCTAAAATAAAATTTATATTTATTAAAAGGTACAATGGGTAGGGTATATGTTGGAATAGTTCAGATATTTAATATTACTTGGGCAAGGTTTTCAATATTAAAAATGATATAAAAATAGTGACTATCTTAATTTTAATAATTAAGATAGTCACTATTTTGTATAGTCTAATTAAATATCATTTTATTTTATATGTGAGTTTAATAGAATTTATTTTCATTAAATCTATTGTTCTGGTTTATAAATAACTTTCTTATTATTATCATATATTACCAAAGAATTTGACTTTACAATTTCATTTTCATATTTAACATCTTTTCCAGAAAAATTAGCTACTACTTTTAAATCCTCTCCATATTTAGTCATTTGAACTAATCTATCATCAGAAATAAACTCAAAGTCTGTCATTTCTCTTTTAATAGCCTTTTTATTAAACTCTGACCATACTTTATCATGAGAAATTATTTCACCTTTATGTTTTTCCCATTCAGTTCTATCTATATAATACATAGGTGGTGTATTATATAATACTTCTTTCATCATTCTACTTCCAACTTCATCCTTAATTTTAAAAGTTCCCCATAACCATTGATGAGAAGATACAACAGAATCATTATAAACTAATCTAAATAAAGGTAAAGAATAAGTTGGGTCTATAAATATTTTTTTGTATTTTTCTTTTACAGGTATCTGTTTCGAAAAGACTTCTGGTACTCCTCCTGTTGGAGAATAGTATCTGCCAACATAATATTCACTTTCTTTGTTCTTGCTCATATCTTTATCTACCCAAGCAAATGCTGGTGTCTCAAGCCCATGTGCAAATGCTATAGTACCACTTGCAAAGTCATTTCCTCCTTCTGAACCTATAACCATATTAGCATTATCTCTTATATACGACATTCTTTCGAGTCTGGCTTTTAAATCTTGTGACTGTGTTGTTATATGATTTGGAGAATAATCATCAAAAATTTCTCCTGTAGCATCACAGTCTATAAACCAAGAATTAAATTTATACCCTTCATCCAATATACTTTTTACTCTCTCTTTTACACTTGGTAAAGACAATGTAGGATTTAGTTGTCTTCCTTCTCCTTGAAATCCAGATTCTTTTTCACCTTTTTTATTTTCTATAGTAGCATTTTCATATAGTGACTTATCTTTAAATGCTGCCGTACTCCATTTTTCTTCCCCTGGCTTGTGTATAGAATGGTATGAATCATATGGTCCTACAAGATAACCTAAATCATTAGCTCTTTTGACTATCTCTGGTGATACATAACCATCTTCCATATCATCAAACCCTATCCAAGCATTATCAATACCAGATTTATTCATATCATTAATTACATCAATTGTATTATATCTTGCCCATGTATCAATTTTATTCACACTATCCCCTAGTTTTGACTTTAATAGCTTCTTGTTAAACTCTATAAGTTCTACTCTATTTAATTTAGATATTCCTTTATCTAATACTTTTTTTATTTCTTTATCATTACTATCAAAAACCTTACTATTATAAAAAGTATTTAGTTGCATAACTTGATTAAACGCTTGAACTATTTGATTTTTTTGATATTTATCTATATAATCTTGATTTCTTATCTGGTCAAGTACAGTTATAAATTCACTATTATCAGGTTTTTTACTTAAGAGTTCTTTCATCCAATTAATTAAATCGTCTGATAAATTTTTCTTTAATTTGTCCCATTTAATATCACTTACTGTTATTATAGATTTGTCTGCAAAATAAATCTGTGGAGCTCCATAAAGCTTTTTAATGTTTTCATTATCCTTAGATTTCTCTTCTAATGTTTTAAACTCCCCTTTATCAACTATATAATTTTTATATGTTTTGGCTACATCTGTAATATTTTTGTCAGTCAAATATATCTTAAATCCATACTCTTTATTTTTATTTATACTTGGATATTCATGTGTAAATGTAAAATTAATTTTATCTTTAGAATTAAATTTAATCTCATTATTAAACTCATTTTCAATAATATAAAGCACAGAATACTTTGTCTTATTTACTGCAAAAAACTGCATTGAAAAGGATTCTATGACATTGTAAGCTGATTCATTTAAATGCTCTTTCCAGTACTTATCATCACTTGGTATAAACTTGCCTTCATAAAGTGGTAACACATAACTTTCGCCTTCAATTCTTGGCCAATTAAAACTAGCTTCTTTTTCTGAATTAGATTTAATGTCTACATCTAAATAGCTTTCCTCCTTTTTTATATTTATGTCTATGTTTTCATCAGGATATGTCCATGATGTCTCTGTCTTCGTCTTTTTGAAATTTGATACTTTCCTTTCTTTTAATGGTTCAGATATCTTTTCCTTTAAACCATTAGATTCTACTGATACCTCAAAAGTTTCTGGTTTTACTTCAAAATTAAAATCCAGATTTTTGACATTATACATAGATGATGTGTCATTAATCACCTCACTACTACTACATCCAGTGATAGTAGTTGCAATAATTATACAACTTGTAAATACCGAGAATATTTTTTTCATAAAAGCCACCTCCTCGATAAATATATCATCCTTATGTTACGTCAAGGTTACAGTTTACTTTGAATTTCACTATCTATTAATTGAAGATTATATTGTTGAATTAATTCTATTAGACGTTTTGCATATATGTTATTTCCACTTTCATCTTTTGCAGTGCTATAACCTGCTTTTTCTAATGCTTTAGCTTGATAGATATATGTTTTTGCATCAAATACACCATTGGCTTTATATCTTTTATTTGTAGCTAAAAATTTTGCATGGTCTTTTATAGATTCACTTTTAGCATCATATATTCTAAATTTATCATCTATAATTGTATCTAAATGTTCTTTTGTTTCTAAAGTAACTGATTTTCCTTTCCAATAGGCATCGGCCTTTATACCAAATAAGTTATTATACTCTTTCGCTAAACTTGATTTACCCCAACTAGATTCAATTATTGCTTGTGCAATAGTTATAGATGGCAGTATTTTATAATTTTTATAGTTTTGTATAGCTGATGTTTCAATCTCATTAATAAATTTCATATATTGTGTGTCAGATTTTAATCTTTCTGGCTTTATGCCATAATCTTTAAGGTCCTCTATATAATCATTAACCAATCTTTTTTGTTTATTATTAAATTTTAACTCATTTAAAACACTACTTAACTTTTCCACTTTATTATTTTTAGAAAAATCTTTAACAAATAAATCTGATACTTCTTTTATTTGTGAATCATTAACTTTTTCTAACTTATTTTTATTTAATACAGCAATAATGGAAGCTACATACTTCCAATTAACTTGTGCATTATTTTCACTTGCTAAATCAGCATATTCTATATACTTACTAACATCTATATCATCCTTATTTATCTCTTTAATTGAATATTCTTTTACTAATACCCCTATTCCAACTACTATTATTAGTATTGCTACAATGAACTTCTTATTCTTCATAAATTATTTCCTCCCTTATATTCTCTACAGAATACAATATACCCTACTTTTGTTACATATTCTTTACGAAATTATGAAGATTTTATGAAGATTTATGTAATATATTTAATTTAAAGCACGATTATTGTTATAATATATAGGTTTGCATTAAATAAAAAATAGTTAAAATAAATTTTAAATTAGATAAATTTATTTTAACTATTTATACAATAAAACATTATTTTAATTTATTTCTATCAATCTCTATAGATTTTTCTAATATATACTCTTTTCCATATACAATAATTCTTATTGGTTTTCCCTTTAAATTTTCTATCTTAATTAAATTACTATATACATCAACATTGATATTATTATCTCTATAATTTATATTAAAAGAATAATTCTTCCATTCTTGAGGCAACCTAGGCTCAAAAGATAGAGTTTCATTCCATGTTCTCATACCTGCAAATCCATGTACAATGGAAAGCCATGAGCCAGACATTGAGGTTATATGAAGACCATCATTAGTATCATTATTATAATTATCTAAATCAAGTCTAGCTGTTCTTGAGTATAATTCATAAGCTTTTTTTAGGTTATCTACTTCAGAAGCGATAATAGAATAAACACTAGAAGATAAAGAAGATTCATGTACAGTATATTTTTCATAAAAATCAAAGTTTCTCTTTTTTTCTTCTTTAGTAAACCTATTTCCAAAATAATAAATTCCTTGTAACACATCTGCTTGTTTTATAAAGCAAGACCTAAGAATCTTATCCCAAGACCATTTTTGATTAAGAGGAAGATTCTCTTTTGACAAATCTTTTACCTCTATAAATTCCTTATCTAAAAAATTATCATTTTGAATTATTATTTGTAATTCTTCATCATATGGCAAATACATTTTCTTTGATATTATTTTCCAGTCCTCAATTTCCTCTCTACTTACATTATTTCTTTCAATACATTCGCTGTACTCTTTTTCTAACTTTAAGACATTTTCTATAGCATATTCCAAACACCACTTGGCTATATAATTAGTATACCAATTATTATTAATATTGTTTTCGTATTCATTTGGGCCTGTAACTCCATGTATCATATACAAATCTTTTCTTGTAGATAAATGTACTCTACTAGCCCAAAATCTAGCTGCTTCTATTATCACATCTATACCCTTTTCTTTTATATATTCAAAATCACCTGTATAATTTGTATAATTATATATTGCATATACTATACTTCCATTGCGATGAATCTCTTCAAATGTTATCTCCCATTCATTATGACATTCTACTCCATCAAAAGTAACCATTGGGTATAAGGCTCCCTTAAGTCCAAGTTTTTTTGCATTATCTTTTGCTTGCTTTAGCTGATTGTATCTATATACTAAAAGATTTCTTGCTACACTCTTATCTGCCACACCTAAATATACTGGAAGACAAAATGCTTCTGTATCCCAATAAGTAGCACCTCCATATTTTTCACCAGTAAATCCTTTTGGTCCTATATTTAATCTTGAATCTTCTCCATAATAAGTCGAGAATAGTTGAAATAGATTATATCTTATACCTTGTTGACTACTATTATCCCCTTCTATCTTTATATCTGCACTTTCCCATCTTTTATTCCACAATTTTGTATGTTTATTTAAGATATCTTCGTAATCTTTAGATATTTCTATATTTAAAATATCTTCACATCTCTTTAATAACTCATTTTCACAATAATCTCTAGTAGAAGTTATTGTTACATATTTTTCTATTCCAATAGTTTCATTTTCTAAAATATCCATTGTTATTGAATTTTCACAGTAATTATCAGTACTTAAATAAGATATATCATCTACTTTACCTCTTGTTTTAATATGCATCATTGCACCTACTGTAAATATTGGTGTATTAAATGTATTTTCTTTTGTACGTGAAAGTATCTTTCCTCTATATTCTGAGGAGCTTGAAGAAACTGCATTCCAAAATTCTTCTTCGTAATTTGAATCTTCATTTTTTATATTTGAATCTAAATATGGAATAAATTTTATTTTAGCGCTAGAATTCAAAGCTTTTATATCATACTTTATTACAGCTAATTCCTTAACTGATATGCTTAAAAATCTTGTTATATTAGCTTCAAATTTTTTGCCATTAATATTCACAGTAAATTTGCGCTTTAAAATACCATTTTTCATGTCTAATTCTCTATAAAAATTTTCAATATTACATTTTGCAAGGTCTAACTCTATACCATCTATGAAAATTCTTATCCCTATATAATTAACTGAGTTAGGAATTTTACCAAAGTATTCTGGATATCCGTTTTTCCACCATCCAACACGAGTTTTATCTGGAAACCATACTCCAGCTATATAAGAACCTCTATGGCTATCTCCGCTATATCTTTCCTCATAGTTTCCTCTCATACCCATATAACCATTGCCTATACTCATTATAGACTCTGCTAATCTATTTTCTTTAATTTCAATCTTGTCTTGTATAATTTTCCACTCATTTATATTATCAAACAAACATTTCATATAACGCTCCTAACTATATACTTATTATACTCACTTAATATATACTTAAAATTTAACTGACTTGTTGAATTTACAAGTAAATTTGCTTTTTTTAGATTTTTATAATCTCCAACTCCAACAGAAAACATATTGGCTGAGTTTATAGCATCAATACCTGCACTTGCATCTTCTATACCTATACAATTTTTAGGATTTACACCAAGCCCCTTTGCTGACATGAGAAATATATCTGGATACGGTTTGTTGTTCTTACATTTTGATGCATCTGCTATGAAATCAAATTGGTCACTTATGCCTAGATTTTTTAATACATTTGTGGCATTCTTACTTGCAGAAGATAATCCTATCTTTATATTATTAGATTTTATATCATCAAGTAAATTTTTTATACCTGGTAAAATATCATTTGAAGTTATCTTGTTTATTAAAGATACATAATAGTTATTTTTGTCTTCAGCCATTTTCATTTTTTCTTCTTCTGAAAATGAATCTTTTTTATATCCATATTCTAATATTTTATTTAATGATTCCATTCTACTTATACCCTTTAAAGACTCATTAAATTCCTTATCTATATCTATACCAATCTCATCAGCTAGTTTTTTCCAAGCTAAATAATGATAATCTGCTGTATCTGTAATCACTCCATCTAAATCAAATATAAATGCTTCAAGCATTCCTATACCCCTTTCTCTATAAGGATTTTTTAGACTAATAATTAATTTATTTTGCGTCTATATCTCATATTTTAGATATTCTTTTATATTTTAAATATTCTTTATAGAACTATTCAATCTAATTCACTCTTTAATTCAAAACCTACATCTATTTCACTCTCTTGCACACCATATTTTTTTATCACTCTAGAAAAATTTGACCACATCTTTCCAGAAAAAGCATTTAAATAATTTATATTGCAAATAAATTTCCCCTCTTCAATTTCTTTCTTATATAGTTGTGGTCCCACTATATATAAAGGAAACATAGCCCATGCTTTTTCCCCTCTGTATTTTTTTATAACTTTTGTATAGTTTTCATTCTTCATAATACATACTAAAAATACACATACAAATGGATTTTCTTCAATATCTATACCAAAAGAAAAAGATATATCCTTTCCAAACTCTTTTTCTATTTTACACAAATCCTCTTTAACCTGTTTTTCAAGTTTTCGTGAAGCTTCATTACAAAACTTTTTAATTTCATTAGATTGAATTGGAATCCAAAGTGGCATATCTGATATATAATCTATACTTTTATCATCAAATGGTAATTCTCTTCGCTTCATTTCAGCTATAGCAGACAGATAATTTTTATCAGATATAAAAAAAATTGCAATTTTATTATTATCTACATATATTTTAACTGGACATTCCTGCTTCTTATTATTTATTGAAATTCTAGTAATATCACGATATGAATACTCTTTTTCACGCCCTATGAATTTACGAACTTTAATATTATATAAATCAAAAATAATATACTTTCTTGTATATTTGAGAATTGAAGTTAATCCATATATTGTAAGTGTAATAGTAATTACTAATATGTAATACTGTTTAATATATACACAAAATACACTTAATACAATCCCAATTGATAAAAATATCAAACCTAAAATTAAATTTACACTACTAGACTTTACTGTAAATATATATTCTTTATAGTCATTCATGTTTTCCCTTCCCTCTACTTATTCAGTAATTCTCCTTTTTATTAAATTACAAAATAATTAAAAACTTCAATATTTATTTTCATCTAAATAAAAACTTTTCTTAACAAGTTTTATTACAAATCACCTGTATATAAAATTATACTAAATTCATTTATTATAATTAAAGATACTTTATTTAAATAATATAAAAAGTTATAGTTAATTTTAAATCAAGCACATTGTTACATTATTTTAAAATAATAAACTCGTATTTTTTTAATGTTATTTCTTCCTTTAAATCAATTATCTTTTCTTCATATAAATCTTTTACTTTTCTATTCACCAAATAATCTGGTAACTTTAAGATTAAATCTTTGGATGAATTATTTATTATTATTGTAATAGATTCTTTCTTTAGTATAATTGTTCCATTTTCTTTATCTGCTAGTATCCACTCATTTGATACAGTTCTAAGCTCTCTATTTGATTTACGAAGTCTAATAATCTTCTTCATAAAATCAAGTATATCTTTATCCCACTTTTCTTCATTCCATTCCATACATTTTCTTTGTCCTTCAGATACTGGACTTAGTTCTCCTTGCATTCCTATTTCATCACCATAGTATATACAAGGACTTCCTGATTGTATAAACATAAATAAATACGCAAGTTTAAATTTATCTATATTCCCATTTGCATAAGTCAATATTCTAGTAGTATCATGACTTCCAAGTAAATTAAAAATAACTTCATTGACTTGCATTGGATAGCTTACTATTACATCATTTATCATGTATTTAAATTCTTCAGCATTTATCTCATTTGTACAAAAGAATTGTTTCATAGCTTCTGACATTAAATAATTCATAACTGAATCAAATTGGTCTCCCATCAACCATGGTAAACTTCCATGCCAAATTTCTCCCAATATGTATATATCAGGTTTTATTCTTTTAATCTCTTGTCTAAATTTTCGCCAGAAAACATGATCTACTTCATTTGATACATCCAATCTCCATGCATCTATATCAAATTCCTGTATCCAATACCTCCCTACACTCAATAAGTATTCTATTACTTCTGAATTTTCTGTGTTAAGTTTCGGCATGTATTTTTCACACCCAAAACTTTCATAAGGTATGTTTTTTTCATCTATTTCTTCTATTGGAGTATCAACTTTACTCATATCTTTTATATAAAACCAATCTTTATATCTCGAATTATCCTTATTTTTAACTACATCTTGCCACTGTTTAGAATAATATCCTATATGATTAAATACAGCATCCAACATTATTTTTATATTTCTTTTATGTGCTTCTTCTATCAGTTTTTTCAAAGTAGCTTTATCACCTAAGGTAGGGTCTATTTCCATGTAGTCCATCGTATCATATCTATGATTAGTTTTTCCAACTGTAATAGGACAAAAATAAATTCCATTTACTCCTAAATCGCTCAAATAATCTAGGTGGTCTATTACACCTTGTAAATCTCCACCTGTAAAATTATCTCTTGTTGGAATAGCTCCCCATATATCTACTCCTTCTGGATTTATAGATGGATTTCCATTTGCAAATCTATCAGGAAATATTTGATACCAAACAGTATCCTTTACCCAATTTGGGACTTTAGGTATATCTATATGATTCAAATATGGATATCCAAAAAAATTACTTATTTCACATAACTCTTTCTCATCATTTTCGTTTCCTAATTTTATTATCTTTTTTTCTGTAAATAAAATTTTTTCTTCTTGACCTTCTATTATAAATCCATACCTCGAACGTTTATTTAAAGGCTTACACTCAGCTATCCAATAATCAAATAATTCTGTTTCTATTTCTTTATTCATCGTTATATTTGTTCCACCAGACCAACCAAGTCCAGATGCATTTAGATTCCCTCCTCCTGCACCTCCTTTGTCCCATACATATTGGTCTCCTATTCTTAAGGTCACTTTTTTTACCTCATTTTTTTTAGTTCTAATTCTTATATGTAATGTTTCTCTATCATAGCCATAAGCATAGTTGCTCATTGGTATATGTAATATAGCTTCTTTTGTTAAAGTTTGTTGAGTTGATTCTGTGATTTGATTGCTTAAAGTTATACTTTCTTTATTTTTATTAGACAACTTTATCCCTTCTTTCTAATAATTTACATAATTTAAAGATAGGTCAATATATTTAACTATTATATCATAATAAAAAGATATAATAGTTAAATATCATAACAATAGTTTTCTAAGCTACAATAATCATTTTTATTAAAGTAAATCTTATCTTTATTATTATTTTTTGCAAAATAAAAACCTCTAGTATTTTCCTAGAGGATACAATATTCTGCTATTAATTTTTATACTAACTTTTAAATTATTTAAAAAGACTATATATGCTATTTAGCTCTCTATGCTATATTATTAGATTTAACTTTTTCTATGTTTAAAAAATAAGTTTCTCTCTCTTTAAATAATGATACATATTTAAAATCAAGATATTTAAGCATATCATAAGCCACATCAAAATCTTTACATATATCTTCTACTCTATGAGAGTCAGAACCTACAGTAACTATAAAACCTCCAAGTTCTCTATATCTTTTTAAGATATCTTCATTTGGATGTATGGCATTTAATCCATATCTATAACCAGATGTATTTAACTCTATTCCACTTCCATTATTAATTATTGACTTTAAGACTTCATCAATAACATCTTTAAAATCATTATATATTACTCTGTTATCTGAATATATCCCATATCTAGATATATAATCTAAATGTCCATATATATTATAATCTTTAAATTCATGATTAGTTTCAAGTATACTATTAAAATATTTATAATATGCATCTTCTTTGCTAAGTCCTTCAAAGTATTTTTTCGATGGAACAGGTACATTATCAATTGTATGAGTTGAACACAATATAAAATCAAAAGGATGTGAATTTATTACATCTTTTATTTCATTTTTTAAATGTTTTCTATATCCTACTTCAACACCTAATAATAACTCTATATCCTTTTTATACTTTTCTTTTAGTTTATTAAACACTGGGACATAGTTGTTATAATCTAGACAAAATCCCTTACCTTCATCATGCTCTAAATGGTCTGTAAAAGTCAAATATCTAACACCTATACTTATAGCTTTTTTTATTGTATCTTCCATTGAATCCTTTCCATCACTTGAAAAATTAGTATGAATATGATTATCAATTAAATTCATATTATCCCTCCCTTTATTTTATCTACCTTAATTATACTACAGGTTTATTGTATACAATTGTTAAAAGAAAATGATAATAGTTAAATTTTATTTACAATACTTCCTCTTTAAAGAAATACCTTATTTTTATAATAAAAATAAAGTGTTTTTGCCATAACCGCAGTAAAACACAGTTTTTATTATAGTTTTTGGCTCATAATACAAGCTATTTACTACCTATTTACTACTAATGAATAACAGACTTTATGAATAGAACCCGACAGCTTAAATGTCGGGTTCTATTATTTTAGATAGCAATCTTTCAGATTGCCGAGAGGAATAAGGAAGTCAAATACTTAAAAGGGATATTGCTACATCAAAAATCAATACTCCTAATCATTATTTTTATCTAATGAGATTTTAAGCGATTTTATTACGTCTGTTATAACTTTCAACTCCTGTGGCTTACAAGAACTGAGAATATTGCTAATTTCATCTGTCATTGCTGTTCTATTCACTTGTGGAGCATCAAAAAGAAGTGCATCTGTCTGAACAGATAAAACATCCGCAATTTTAACCAGCACAGCAAGGCTTAACTTGGTGTTTCCTGTTTCTATATGGCTCATGTGAGTTGCAGATATTCCAACCATATCTGAAAGCTGTTCTTGTGACAGACCGTAAGCTTTTCTGTATTTTCTTATTCTTTGTCCAATTTCATAATAATTCACATCATCACCGCCTATACAATTTATCTATATATGTATAGTATAGGCATTTACGAGATGTTATAATAAACTATATGGGCTTTTTATCGCCTAATTAGTTTATATAACATCAAAACCCGAGGAACATCCAATAATTTTTGGGGTAGATAAAACTTTTTTAAATTTGTTTTGTCTAAGTTATATAAAAATCAAAATATAATCTAAAGGAGAAATGAAAATGAAAAAACTGTCTAAGGTATTTGCCTTAACAATCGCAACAAGCCTTATGGCTTTATCCCTTACTGCTTGTGGGGGTAGTAAAGGTGACGTAAAGACTGCTAAAGAACCAATTTCTGCTTCTGAAGCATTTAATCAAGAGGGGATATGGTTTTATATGGGCAATGACGGAAAGGTTGGTAAAGATGAAAATATTTCATCCATTTTAGTTTTTGACGGAAAAGGAAATGTCACAGATTATGATTGTAGCACTCTTACTTTCTCTGATTTGAAAGAACTTTCAAATGATGAAATAATATCGCTTGCCAAAAAACTTGATAAGGATGTTTTTGAGTCCGATATTTCTAATCTTAAATCAAGTATTGATAAAGAAATAACAAATATCTCTGAAACAAAGGGAGCTATCGTAAATGAGATGAACGAAGTCAAGGAATTAGAACCAGATAAATCCTCTGAAATTGAAGAATTCTACAGTGAAGACATTGACCTTTTACAAGTGGATTTGAATAATTTGGATAATTTGCTAGCAGAAGTTTCTAATCTTAAATATAAAGAGCCAGATGCTGTTCCTTATACCATCCATATCGAAACAGATACTTCGGGGAATAACACAAAGGAAGAAACTCTTTCATTTGAAAAAAAATATCGAGCTACATATTATTCAGATAATATGACACAAATTGAAAATAGTTCTACTGCTGAAATTCAACTTTTCCCTGACTATGGAATTCAGACTGTGTATGATATGAATTTTAGAGGATTTGCTACTATAGTAACTCTTGTTAGCGAAGACCACGCAGGATTTATATTAGATACTCCGGACGCTAAAGGAATTGAGGTGGATTAATTGAATAAAATCAAAGAGTGGCTAAAAAGCCACACCAAACAAGCGATAGCAATAGCTGTCGCTATCGTACTTATTATTATCTTTGCTATAGCTGGTGCGACAAGTGCTTTCAGCAAAGATTCTGAACCAAAATCCGAAACATCTGTAACTGAATCTGAAACTGTCAAAGAAACCATCATCGACGAAATCAAGCTTAACGTCACAGGTGACGACGCATGGACTACTGAATCAAGCCCTGCTATCGTTCACATCAAAGGCACTGACAAAGACACGAAGTCCACAGACTTCTACCACGCCATCTCTTACGGCAAAGAAGAACCAAAACTATCTCTTGTGTCTGGTGAATACGAAATCACTGTCGTTGCACCTATCAATGTGGACGGTTCTATCCACGTCTTAGCTAACGCTAATAAAGACACTGACGGAGACGGCGAAAATGATGCCTTAGCATTCAATTCTGCTGACTTCGCAAACGCAAAGACTGAAAAAGAACAACTTAAAGTTGAAATTACTATCAAGCAGATTCCTGCTGACCAAGTAACTGACGACATGATGAAAGAAGTCGTTAGCAACATCAAGACTGCTATCGCTAAAGGTGATGAAACGCTTAAAGGCGATAACGGAAAGAAAATTCTTGAAACCGTTAACAAAAACGTAGATGCTAACGAGCACATCAGTGACGAAACAAAAGAAACAACCGAATCCGCTCAGTCTGAGACTGAATCCAAACCTACGGAAACTGTAAAACCTGGTAACACGGGTGATACGGGCAAAAATGACAATTCCGGTAACTCAGGTAACACCGGAAATACGGGTAAACCGAATAACGAGAAACCTGCTCAGAAAGAACCTGTTTGGGTTCCCGAGAAAGGCCACTACGAAGACATCGTAGAACAAGTTTGGGTACCAAACATCGTTACTGTCGTTGTCACACCAGAAAAGACTGAACAAGTATTTGACTACATGACATATTACTTCCCTGAAGACGGTTACTCAACCACAAGCGCATCTGACTGTAAAGCACACGCTGTAGCGTTAATGCAACAGGGATTAAACGGTAACTACCAGCAACAGGAACACTACAAGACAGTCACTACATCTGCCGTTACCAAACAAGAAGACCAAGGTTCTTACCAGAACAAAGTAACTGGTCAGAAATGGGTCGTTGACGTTCCAGGTCACTGGGAATAACCCACATACACTACTTAAGCATTTCGCTTAGGTAGTGTATTTTTTTATTCAACTTCCTTTTCAAAGAATGCCTATCGGCATTCGAGAGTACGAGCAAAAGGAGGATTTCTATATGAATATTAGAAAATATGTTTTAGAGCTAAATGACGAAAGGCTGCCTACAATGGTGTGTGAGGATTCTTACGATTATGAGAAAGCAACTGCTTTGAATAGTCCTGCTGTAATTGCGGAAATGTTAGAAACTTGTTTCCGATTAAAACACAAGGTAGAAGAACACGTTGTTGTAATTGGTGTAAATAAAAGGCTACATCCAGTAGCATTATTTGAATTAGCACATGGTGGCTCAGCTGACTGCTATTTTTTGCCAAAGGAATTACTTACTAGAGCCTTGATGTGTGGAGCTAACGGTATCATTGTCGCCCATAATCACCCTAGTGGGAATACGCTACCTTCAGCAGATGATATTGACATATGCAAGCGTATTGAACATGCATCATCCATTATTGGAATTGATTTAATCGATTTCATAATCGTTGGCGATGATACTTACAGCTTCAGAGAAAGAGAGGAATTAACTAATGAAATTTGAACATATTAATAGCTTTGCTGACCTAGCAGAACTTGTTGGTTCTATGGTACTTGCTAATGAAATGACGTTACGTCAGTTACAAATTATTAACGGTGATATATGCGTTGGGGAGACTGTGTTTCAATTTTATATAATTTCCAATCCAGAATTTTTATTGAAATTCACAAATGAATTGGTCTTTTATGATGATGAACTTTGCCTTTACGTCTGGGGAATTAAGCACTTCGGAAAAAGCTGGTATCTCGTTCCGCCACCAGAATTTCACGAATAGAAAGGAAATATCATGTCATTAGAAAATTACTACAAGCCTAGAGAACATATCAAAGTTGCTAGTGATAAAATCTTAAATCCAAATGAGATTATGGCAGGGATGCTTGCCATAGAACAGCATACAGGAAATATATTTCTTGTGCCAAAGGTTCTTGCCTACAATGCAGACAATCAAGGTGGAAAGCCAGCAAGCACACCAGCAATGGCGGCAGTGCCTACAGGGCAAGGCAACTTCATAAATGTGAAAAATTTAATTCCATTACACATCAGTGACTTGTTTCATGAATAAAAAATAACGACTTCCAAAGCGGGAGTCGTTATTTTTTTCAATCAATCAATTTCTAGGTTTTTATCCATTGTCTGCTTATAATCCTCATATACAGATTCCATATCGGCACTTACATTTCTTCCTTTACCTTGTGAAATGATAGTGTTGTTATGAATCGCTTTTTGAGCCGATTTCAGCCGTTTTTCAGAATCCCACATGGCTTTACGACTCTCGTATAATTGTTCTTCTGCATCGTTTAACTGAACTTGTTTGTGTTCAGTCATTACGTCTATTAAAAGGAATGCAAACATCTGAGCAAACATATCATTTATCATGCGGTCAACAGGGTTCTTTGCTTTACTTTGCGAATGCTTGAATATTTGTTGTAAAGCATAAAATGACGGTGTTTCTTGCTTTCTTAGTACATCTCTGTATTCTTTTGATGCTATATATTCTTTTCTACTGGCATCTACGTCACTTTGAAGCATTGCTATGTAGTCTTTAGGGTTATCCTTTATTTGCATAATACGTTTTCGATTTATCGGGTTTCCATGGCTTCTATGTGCCACCTCTAAGCTATCAAGCATGGGTATTACATCATCGTCACTTAAAATAAAAGATTGTAAGAAAGAATCGTTATCTCGATTAGCTTTCTTAGTTATATCTATCATATTTAGATTCATCGTATTTTTCTCCATTTCTTTATTAAGTACAGGTTCAATCTCTGTATGTACTTCTTTTTGCTCTGCCTGTTTTTCGGTAAAATATTGTTCAATACTGCCTTTTTTCAAATCATCCGCCAGCTTTTTTCCTGCTCTACGTCTGGAACGTCTTTCACCAGCAAAGCCCTTTTTCGTATGATATGTCCAGCCTTTATGGATTTCTCCTGATTGTTTATCTGCTTTCACCGTTTCCTGCAGGGTAATTCCCTCAGCATTCAGTTTTTCCTCAAATTCTTCTAGGGATTGAGATTGATTTCTTATACGTAGTATCGTATCACCTAAAGTTCTGCCATAGTAACTCTCTGAATCTCTGACTTCTTGCCATAGCATAGGCTTCTTCACAAAAGCAGGCTTTCCTATCGTTGACAGACCATTTTCAATGCAAATCTTATCGGCTACACAAGCTACATGGTGATGCGACAGGCCATGCGATACCGCATGATCTGTCGTTACGTCTTGATTGACCACCATTACATGACCATGTAGACAGCCACCCTCACCGTCACCATGCATGGTTACCCAACAGGGAGAATGTGGTGCTAACTGTTTACATATCAAATAAATAACACCCATCGCTTGCTGGACATCTTGCGGATTCTCTGGCTTTAACTCATCAAGACCAAACGATACACGTACTTCATAGCCACCAATTTTGCGTTTAGTGTGTTGTTTTAACACAGCTTCCGCATAACTGGTAATCGCTTCTCTTGAACCCATATCGCCCATTTCTGCAAGGATACGGTTTGTATCATGCTTTATGTGATGCTTGCGCATATCACCGTTGCCTAATTCAGTATACGACATTCACCCTCTGATGTTGGAAAGTGCTTGAATATTAGTCGTCGCCATAATTGTATTCCTCCAAATATCTATCGCCAACTGTTCGCAGTCCGTATAAATAGTTATCAATTCCTTTATCAACTTCGGTATCCACATCAACAACAAAATCTTTGCGAGATTCCTCAACTTTTTGAATTAATTCCGAAACCTTGTTGACGATTTCTGGCACACACTTCACAGCCTGAAATGTGCTTAGAAATTCATCATTATCCATGTATTTATAATTAACCTGTTTCGTAATTAATGACTTTGCAATCTGATTTACATGAACACCTAACACTCTGCATTCAGATGCTAATTCTTCTAAACTTGCATTATGAATGTTTTTTACTTCTGTTATTGTTACATTTTTCAAATCATGAATCCCACCTCGTAAAACCTGAGAGCGAGTCATATGTAACTTTTCGCAAGTCGTATCTAATACATCTATATCAAAGTCACTCAATCGTACTTCGACACGATGTTTCTTTTGGATAGCATCTAACTTCTGTCTTGTTGCTTTCGTACTTCGTTTTTGATAATTAATTTCTTCCATTGTTACTTCCTCCTGATTTTAATTTCATTGTTTGACGAAAGGGGATACTTCGCAAGCATGGGAGTTGTACGTATAAATTGCGATTCACGCAATTTTCACTTCTCCTCCCGCTTGCAAAGGGAAATATCCCTTTGAACCCTTTTTCATCAATAGCCTATTTTTTCACCAACGACTTGGTGAAAATCAAATAACTTATAAAAGAAAAAAAGCGATATACTATTAGCTTATGGAACTAAGTTAGTTCCTATATTGCTAAAGGTAATCGCTTTTTTTACGGTCGTGCCAACGATAAGCTCTTTACCGCATATGGCATTCAGGAATTGATAATTCCAACGGGCTTTGTATCTATTTAATTGTTAATAAGATTTGCATCTTTACGTAACTTGATTGCAGTAGGTGTACGCTGAATACCACGATACTTTTTCCCATCCATAACTTGTGATGGTGTGCAAATTTTATTGGGGTCTGAGCCTTTGTATGTAGAATCCCTGAGAGCAATTACGTTAAATTTCAAAATGAGTGGCTCTGGGAAATCAACTTTACCTCTGGGGCTTACTTGATTAATTGTTACATCCCAATCAGGATACCCGTCTTCAAGTAATTGTTTGACTTCTTTGATAAATCCGGTTTTTGCAATTGCTTTACCTGATGGTACGCTTGATGTAAACCACCCTAGATAGAACATATAAAGAAAATCATAAGGAATTAAATCCCATGAAAATTCCGAAAGGCTTTCATCAAGGAATTGACGTACAGGGTCATTGTAGTGCTTTACTTCATCTAATAATTCAGTACAAGCTGATGGCTCAGATAATTCATAATAGTCCATATTCAGAACTTTATGTAATGCATATACTAATACGTCATTTCTGCCAAGATAGTCTTTTTTGATATATTTACGCTCAATGCCTTTGAATGATTTACTCATTGGTATTGGCAATAAGCGACGATACAGTGATTCTGATTTATCCTGAAATTTGGGGATTTCATTAACACATTGAACCATCATACCCTCAAAACGAATATCCTTTGGTTCTTTCATTTTAATGTTGATACGAATCACATCATGTATTATCGCTGCCTTGAATGCATCAGCTGAGCTAAGGAAAGTCTCAGTGTCATTTTCATCAACAATAACGGCAGATGAATACATGAGCGGTTTTAGCATAAACTCCTTACCAAAATCTCTGATTGGAATAGAAGTGAACGCACCTGACCTGCAAAGGTTACGCATGAACTCGCACAAAGTTCCTTTGCCATTATTCCCAACTACGGAGTACAGCAATACTGCTTTATTCCAACGTATAGTAGGGCGGATAATACTGCCAACCACCTGCCACAGAAGTTCAACCACCTCAGGGTCATCTGAAAGAGATTGCATCCATGATTCTACATCCCAAGGCTCACCATCTGGCATAATAATAACAGGGTTTGTAGGATTCGGAATATAGTCTACATGAGACTTTGTTGTGAATACATATTCTGGGTCAAAGTCCATGAGTATTTTATTTTTGTAATCAAAGATGCCGTTATTAACTGGTATAAGGTGCTTTTTATTACAACGAGTACGTTTTTGTGTAATATTCTCAAGTGCCTTTGTCACTTCTTGAATACCTTTCGTATCTATCGTAAAATTATATTTACGAATTATTTCTTCTAGTGCATCTTCTCTAGTGTCATAGATACCACGGTTATCGCCTGCTTCTTGGTAAAGTCCAATAGTATAATTTCCGTCATCGTGAAATCCTAACCAACATATACGACAGGCTCGATATACCTTAGTTATTATCATTGCAATCTGTGTGTTTTCTAATTTCTTTAATATTCGATATCGTTCGGCAGGGGCTTTCTGATTTGGGTATTTATCATTTAAGGATGCATTCGCTGGTACGTTGGGGTCTTCTGGACCCATATTGTACTCACGAATAGCTCGATTAACAATATTCAGTAATTCTGCTTCAATAGTTGTTGGTGATGGTACTGAGTCCATATCAATATCAGCAAGATAATCTGCTGTTGTTGTTTCAATAAGTGAATTATAAGTTTGTTCCATGATAGGCATCTCCTTTTTTTTGTTTGATTTTGATGTATTTAGTTACAACAATCTTGCGATTTCCTTGAATTAATATAAGGAGATATGGTAAAATATATGTAACTAAAGAATAGATGTCGTCCATATGTGTTTGTAGCACTGGGTGACTATTTTTTTGTCTACATTCCGTTTTTGCGAATGTAATCTTGAAATCGTTGACTGTCAATCTTATAGCCGGCTGTTGCACCATGAGAGAATTTAACGGTGAATAACTCGCCATTTTGCTTTATCATTTCATAGACTCTACTAACTGAAACACCAAAGTACACACTGGTTTCTTTGACGTTTAGAAAGGCTTTTTGTGATAAAGCAGACAGGAGTTGATTGTATTCCTCATAGGTAACATAGCCAAGGGCTGTTCGCTTCAAATTATTCATTTTTGCCTCCTTTCTAGTCATAGGAAAACGCAAAAAAAGCGCTAAACCTATGGACTTTTGTTTGTCCATTAAGATTCACCGCTTTACATACGATTATTAAACCAGCGTCAGCTCTATCTTCGCATATGAGGATTCAGGAGGATTTATTCGCTATAGCACGATACCTTCCAACGAGCTTTCGGATGTGAATATTTAATTTATGGAAGTAATTTTACCATATCTTTTCCTATCTTACAAGTACCTTTTCATTTTTTTGCTTAATACGTAAATCATACGTACAATACAAGACAACCGATGTTATCTGGCTCATTTCATGAGAGCCAGTTTTTTTCTTGTCTATCAAGGGGTACAAGCAGAATCAAAAAATATTAGCTCAAACCATAAAGCGAGGTTGAGTCATATTTTTTGTTGACTATCAAAGAGTACAGGGTAAGTGGCTCACATGGCTCAGGTTTTTCGAGTTTCTTTTCTTTATGAGTTATATCAAATCATAAAACACTTTTATTTAGTGTTAAGTTGAAAATAGGTGAGCCAAATGAGCCAATACGCTTAATGCCCTTGTGTATCAAGAAATTTCTTGGCTCATTTTGAAAAATAGCAAATGAGCCAGATGAGCCACGATGTATTCTTTCCCCTGATATACAAGGGGAAATTGTACCTTGAAACGTGAGCCAATAAAAGAAATAACAGTTTACTACTTTTTCTATGTACAGTGATTCTCTTTTGACTATCTGCTTTGAGCGTTAGCGAAAAGCTACCATTCCAGTGAATGTACTGCATACAGCAATAAAAAAGCAAGCAGGCATGAAAGCCTGCCGAGGGATAGTAAGGGTATCAGTATGAATATATGCTCTTATAGCATTGTTTGCTATTTCCTTTTTTTCTGAACATACCCTTTTTTCTTTTTCAGACGTAAATAACTTCGCCGAACAACCATTTCCTGAGATTTTGCCTGATATGCATCTATCGCTGTATATTCACCACCACGGACATAATTTTTAATATCTTTCATCAGTAATTCTTCATTCAAAGAAAACTGCTCATTGAATAACGCTGTAATCATAATCTCTAATTTGGTTTGTTGAAAAAGACGTTCGATTTCTCGTTCTTCGCTTTCGCTTTGACGTAAAAAGGTTTCATATAACTTTAGTGTTTCTTTATCTTCATCAGATAAATCAGACCTTAGATGCATCCCTTTTTTTTTAAGAATCACTAATTCATCTGCTGTTACATATTGTTTCAATCCAAATCTATCAGCATCAAGAAAATTTCCGTCAGCTTCTGTAAGTCCTGCTTTTTTTAGGAGTTTGCGACGTTCTTCTCTAAATGCTTCAAATTCTTGTTCTTGTTCAAATTGAATTTCTTTATTTGTTGTATAGGTTAAGTCTTTTCCTGCAACTTTCCTATAATAGCGTTCTACCTTGGCATCATTGAAATAATCCTCAACATCTGCCCAAGTATAGTAACGTGCTTTCCCTTTGTCCTTGACTAAAACATAGGGCTTTTTATTCACGCTCATATATCGCTGAATATGTCGGATGATATTCGTATCATCAAAATCCATTACAATGCTATATTCTTCTTTTACACGCTCTAAAATATCCGCGATTGTCAAAGGGTACTCGTCACTAATAAAATCCTTTGTTTCTGCCATGTTTTCAAACTCCTTTGTTATATTTGACGTTTCAATGAGTAAATGTCGTTTTGATTATAGCATAAATACGTTATTTGGTCACTATTTGTCGTTATTGATGTCGTATGAAATGTTGCATAATAGGGTCATGGTCATCGATGCACCAAATAACAATTACATAAAGGAGCGTGAAAAAGATGAAGAACGTTGTACCTATTCACGAGAAGTATATGCTTTCCATTGAAGAAGCAAGCCAGTATTTCCATATCGGCGAAAACAAGCTACGCCAAATTGTGAATGAGCAAAAAGGAGCAAACTGGTTATTTTATAACGGCAAACGTCTATTAATCAAGCGTGAGATGTTTGAGCGTGTCTTAGACGAAATAGATACCATATAATCATTCACTGAACCTTGGTGTGTTTCATTACACATCAAGGTTCTTTACATAGAGAAAGGAGCATATTACAGATGCAAAAAAGAGCTGATAAAAAAGGCAGACGTCTTTTTAATGGAGAAAGTCAAAGACCTGATGGCAGATATGCCTATAAATATATAGATGCAAACGGAAAGCCTAAATTCATTTACTCATGGAGACTTACTGCAAATGACACTCCACCAAAAGGGAAGCGTGATTGCATCCCGCTTAGAGAACAAATAAAGGCTATCGAACGAGATTTAGCTGATGGCATTGATACACTGGGTAAGAAAATTACTCTATGCGAACTTTACGCCAAACAAAACAGAAGTCGTGCAAACGTTAGAAAAAGCACTATAAACAGCAGAAAAGCCCTGATGGATGCCCTACGAGAAGATAAGCTAGGAAGTCGGGCTATTGACTGTATTAAGCCATCAGATGCCAAGGAATGGGCTATCCGCATGAAAGAAAAAGGGTTCGCATACAGTTCAATCAATAATTTCAAGCGTTCCCTTACAGCATCCTTTCACATTGCTATCAGTGATGACTACGTGAGAAAGAATCCATTCAATTTCAATTTAAAAGATGTCATTGCAGACGACACCAAGCCAAAACAAGCATTAACAGAAGAACAGCAGGAAAAGCTACTTGCCTTTGCTGAAATTGACTATGTATATAAGTATCATTACAATTCCATCGTCATACTTCTAAATACTGGACTACGTATTTCTGAACTATGTGGGCTGACTGTATCTGATATTGATTTTGAAAGTAAGTTTATCAATGTTGACCATCAACTTCTAAAAGATAAAGATGGTTATTATATTGAGCCACCAAAAAGTGAAAGTGGCTTTCGGCAAATACCAATGAGTGAAACAGTATGTCAAGCATTTCGACAAGCCATAGAAAACCGTAGTCACGCACAACCAATTACAATTGATAATTATAGTGATTTTATTTTCCTGAACAAACAAGGGAATCCAATGTACAGTACCTTATATACATCTACGTTTAAAAACCTTGTTAAAAAATATTGTAAGTATTATGGCGAAGATGCGTTACCTAATATTACACCGCATATTTTCAGACATACCTTTTGCACCAATATGGCTAATAAGGGCATGACCCCTAATAACTTGCAGTATGTCATGGGGCATAAGAACATTACCATGACTTTAGGTTATTACACTCACGGCTCACATCTTTCAGCCCAAAACGAAATGAATAAGTTCTTTGAAAATCACTAGTGAAAATGATGTTTTTATTTTCATTTTATTTGTCCACAATATTTTTTAAATGAAATTGTTAATACATAGATTACAAAATTGCAAATTGAAAATAACTCCAAAACAGAGTATAATAATGTTGTTAAATCAAATTCTAAAGTAAATAAAATTATTTGTGGATAGGCTTTGAATTTGATGTAGTATTTCAAAATTAAACATACATTTATTAACGGTAAGGAAACTGATGTAGATACTTGGCAATAGCTTACATAGATTTAGTGTAGAAATTTTGGAAAAGCAATGATTAATTACAAAGTAATAATAATATCTAAATTGGGGGATATGGTGTGAGTAATAAGTTAGAACTAACTTGGTATGGAAAAGAAAAAAAACTTAAAATAGAACCAAGATTATTAATTGAAAATAAAGAATTATCAAATACAGAGTTTGATGCTGATACAGAGAATATGTTAATACATGGGGACAATTTGTTGGCACTAAAAGCACTGGAGAGTAAGTATGCTGGAAAAGTGAAATGCATTTACATTGACCCTCCTTACAATACTGGAGCAGCATTTGAACATTATGATGATAATGTTGAGCATAGTATTTGGTTGAATTTAATGAAAGCTAGGCTTGAAATTTTAAAAAGACTAATGTCAGACGAAGCTTCAATATGGATTCAGATAGACGACGAAGAGCAGGCATACCTTAAAGTTTTATGTGATGAGGTTTTTGGAAGAAAAAACTTTATTAATATGATTTCTGTAAATATGAAAAATGTTGCAGGTGCATCAGGTGGAGGAGAGGATAAAAGACTGAAGAAGAATTGTGAATACATATTAGGCTATGCAAAGAATTATGACAAACTTCCTGTATTCACTGGAGTTTATTCTTATACAGAAATGTCCGACTTAATCCAAAAATATATAGATGAGGGTAAAAGCTGGAAATATACGACAGTCCTTATAAATCCCGGAGAAAAAGTATTTTATGGCACAACTATTGATGGTGATGGAAATGAAATCAAAATTTATTTGAGGAAAAATCCAATAATGATGTCAATTAAACAAGTTGCAAAAAAAGATGGTATAAGTGAAAAAGAAGCCTACAAAAAATACGGAACTAAAGTTTTTAGAACTACAAATGCTCAATCATCAATAAGAGCGAGGATTCTTGAATTCAGGAAAACAGAAAATATAAGTGATAGCATTCTTTCAATTGAGTACGTGCCTAGGTCAGGAAAAAACAAAGGCAGTATATATGAGCAATTTTATAAAGATGACGCTTGTAATTTGTTTGTATGGTTAAAAGATACCAGTGAAGTCATTGATGGGGTTTTATACAAAAAAGATTTACAGGGTACATATTGGGATATGAATGCTTGGATGAAAAATGTTACAAGAGAAGGTAGTGTAACATTCCCTAATGGGAAGAAGCCTGAGCAAATCATTAAACAAATCATCGGCATGACTACTGATGAAAATGATATTGTGCTTGACTCCTTCTTAGGTAGTGGTACTACATCTGCTACTGCACACAAAATGAATAGAAGATGGATAGGTATTGAAATGGGACAGCAGGCATATACTCACTGTAAAGTACGACTTGACAAGGTAATATCTGGTGAGGATAGTGGTGGTATTACTAAATCAGTTAATTGGCAAGGTGGAGGTGGATACAAGTTCTATGAACTTGCTCCATCACTTATTAATATTGATATCTTTGATGAACCCGTTATTAATAAAGAGTACAGTGCAGATATGCTTGCTTCGGCTGTTGCCCTACACGAGGGATTTAATTATCAACCATCTGAGGATGTTTTTTGGAAACAATCTGTAGGGAATGAAAATTCATATTTGTTCGTAACTACAAGGCATTTAACATCTCAATACATTGACTCAATTAAAGATGCAATGGCTGATAATGAATATCTTATTATAGCGTGTCGTTCATTTGATGCAGGTCTTGAAAAAGAATATAAGCAAATAACAGTCAAAAAAATTCCAAATATGTTACTAGCAGATTGTGAATTTGATAAGGATAACTATAACTTGAATATTATTAATCCACCTATGTATGATGATTTTGAGGAGGATGAAGCTGATGAATAGTAGTGATAAATTTCCTCAATACACGCCAGAGTATATAAGTGGGGTTATGTCACTTCGAACACCTCAAACTAAATCATTGGAAATTCTAGATGATATTGCAAGTGACATTAAGCTAATCAACAGGAATAGTGATTTAGTTACATCGTTGTCAGATATAAAAAGTAAATATCCTACTTGTACTGACTTTGAAAAAGAGTTTATTTCGTTGACATTTGCATTAGCAACTGGTGTTGGAAAGACAAGACTTATGGGAGCTTTTATTAGTTATCTATACACGCAACATGATATTAAAAATTTCTTTGTTGTTGCCCCAAGTTCAACTATCTATGAAAAATTAAAAAAGGACTTAGGCGACCCATCACATCCAAAGTATGTTTTTAAAGGTATGGGATGTTTTATAAATCCGCCAAAAATTATTTCTGATGAAGATTATAGAAATAGAAATCTCTCATTGTTTGAATCAGATATTAATATATTCATTTACAATATTGACAAGTTTAATAAGGAAAATGTTAAGATGAAAAGTTTTAATGAGTACTTAGGGCAATCTTTTTATGATGAACTTTCTAACTTGAATGATTTAGTAATGATAATGGATGAATCTCACCACTACCGTGCGGAAAAAGGAGCTTTAGCATTAAATAAACTAAAACCAATATTAGGTTTAGAGTTAACGGCTACACCCCTTGCAAAAAAAGGAACGAAACAAGTTCCATTTAAAAATGTTGTGTATGAGTACCCACTTTCTAAAGCAATTGAAGATGGGTATACAAGAACGCCATTTGCAGTCACTAGGTCAGATATCAACTTTTATAATTTTGGGGATGAACAAATTGATAAATTAATGTTACTGGATGGTATAACTTGTCATGAAAATGTTAAGAACAAACTTGAAGTCTATGCCAACAATAACAATAAAAGATTAGTTAAGCCCTTTATGTTGGTTGTTTGTAAAGACACAGAGCATGCAACAGTAGTAGAGAATTTTATCAAATCAGATGAATTTAGGAATGGCGAGTATAAATATAAAACAATTACAGTTCATTCAAAAATGCGTGGTTCAGAGAGTGAACAAAACATGAGACTTCTTCTAGATGTTGAAGATATTAATAATCCAATAGAAATTGTAATTCATGTTAACATGCTTAAAGAAGGATGGGATGTAAATAATTTATTTACAATTGTTCCATTAAGAACTGCAACATCAAAAATTCTGAGGGAGCAAATGGTAGGTAGAGGATTACGTCTTCCTTATGGTGAGCGAACAGGTGATAAGGAAATAGATGCTGTAATGTTAACTGCCCATGACAAATTTAATGAAATTTTGTCAGAAGCCCAAAAAGGTGATTCTATTTTCAAGGCTGGGAATGTTATTAAAGTTGAAGAGATTGAAGATGAAAAAATTATATATACTCAGTTAGCATTAGATACAAATAAGGATGAACAACTTGAAAGAGCATTTCAGCATACAAATGTGGATAGAACAACTGAAAATGAAATGCTACTTAATAAAGCAAATAATGCAATTAAAGATGCTGTAAGTAACCATGTACATACCACAAAACGTGTAGAGGAGTCATTAGATGACTTAGGTAAGAAAACTATCGTATCTTCAATTGAGGCCCAGCTAAAAGAAGATGTTGATTTGGGAACTACTTATTATGATAATAAAGATATTTTTAGCGCATGGATTGTAAAAGAAACTGAAGAAACTTATCGAGCTATCGTAAATAAATTTATTCCTATCCCAAGAATAAAGATAACTGATAATGGTGTAGAAGAATATTGTTTTGTTGATTTTGATATTGATTTAAACGATTTTAATCATATTCCAATTGAAAATGATATGTTAATACAAAGTTTAGAAAATCTATCTGATAGAGAACGTATTAAAGGAAACATGATAGATTTTGAAGGATACAATCCTAAGAAAGTGATATTAGAAGAATTAAGGAAGAAACCTGAAATTGACTATGAAAAGAATACTGAACTAATAATTAAATTGATTTCACAAGTGGTTAACTACTACGAGAGCAAATATAGCGAAAATGGTATGCATAATATAGTCATGATGAATAGAAAAGATATCTCAAACAAAATGTACTTACAGATGATGCAGCACTTTTACTGTGAAAATGGATTTCTTGTAGAAGAAGTGGTAGATGTGAACAATGTCAATATTCAACAAGCTCATACTTATAGTGAGCAAAAGAATTTGTATGAAAATTACACAGATAATATACGCTCTATCTTATTCACTGGAATAATAAAAGGTGTGTTTGACTGTGCAAAATTTGATAGTAAACCTGAGCTAATTTTATCAAGAATTCTAGAACGTGATGATTTTGTCAAGAATTGGTTAAGACCTGCAAAGAAAGAGTTTAACATAACCTACAATAATGGAAAACAGTATGAACCAGATTTTGTTGTTGAGACTGATACTAAAGTTTACCTTGTTGAAGTCAAAGGTGAAGACAAATTGAATGAGCCAGATGTCGTTGCAAAAAAGAAGCGTGCAATAAAGTACTGTGAAGTAGTTTCAAACTGGGGGAAGGCAAACGGATATAAACAATGGGAATATCTATTTATTCCATCAATGCAAATACATGAGAATTCGTCATTTAAACAACTTTCAAAACAGTTCGTTGAATTGTAAAGTAAAAAACTTTAACATTTTGTTGAGGTTTTTATTTTGTGATATGTAGAGAAACGAATAGTTTTACTACTTAATTTACTACTTTAGAAGAAGACGCTTTAAGCCTTTATACACCAAATCATAAGTTAGAAGGTATTATTTAAACACCTACATTCCACTTTATACAAGGGGTTGTAGGTGTTTAAGAAGTTTTAATAAATAAATCCAAAATATGGCTAATGTTTATACAAAAAAGGAAGTGTCTGAATTGATTTTATAAAATCAATTCAGACACTTCCTTATTAATACATTTTGTTTAATATATTTTATTTAATTTATCTTTTAAAAATTTTCATTTTTTGACAAATCTTAGTGGTTATATATCCAATCATATAAAAGGCTGCATAAAGTAAAACATAGATATATGCTGAATCATTTAAAAATATATACATTAATATTATATAAGTTATTAAAGATACTACAAGTGATAAAATCAAGTTAGTTTTACTCAATACACAAACTATCCCTTGAATTAAAAAAGCAATTGGAAAAATCAAAACCATACCTATTACAAAAATCCCTTTGGCAGGAATATCTGGTATATTAAATATATCTGTAGCAAAAGTTAAAAACATTAATAACATTATGATTGTAGGAAATATAATACTAAAAACATTACTTTTTTTCATGATAAATTTTCCTTATTTGTAATTTTAAATTAGCTATTTAAATGAAACCCAATAAATATAGCTGTTAAATTAATAATTTAATTACTTTGTCGCCTCAATTTCTCCCATCATTCTAACTAAGTCTTGTCCATATTGACCACCAGCCCAATTATTAGAAAGACTTTCAACTGTTTTAGCTTTCCCAAATAAAGATTTTTCATGTCTAGGGTCTACTGGATTTGAAAGTGGATAGCCCTCTTGTCCTGCATATAGACATAAATGTTGAATTTGAGCTAGTATTCCCTCTTCCCAAGTATCAAATCTTGAGTGTGCATTTTTGTCAGTATCAGAACCACCAACAGAAGTCTTAAGTCCACAAGGATTCTTAAATGATGCATCTAATACTCCACCAAAATTACAGAAACCAGTTTCTTTTGCTGATTGAGCTACTGCTAAAACAGGATTTACACCTTCTTGAACAGCTGTATCATATAGTATTGGTATCAATTCTATAAATAAATCATTTGCTTTTTTAGATTTAGCCCATTTTAGACAAGCTTCTAAACTAGCTGTTGGTTCACCTAATATACTTGTCTCATCTTTTATAGGTGAATCCCCTTTTGTAGATGAATCACCATTATTCTGTGCAGCAGAAACACATTTATTATACACACTATCGCTTATTGAACCTAATCTAGTAATCTTATCTGCTCCTGCTAGTATGGATTTATCACTATCTTCTGATACTAATACAATTGGATTATCTTTAGCAATTGTAGAACCTGTAAGAGCATTCACTAAATCATATCCATCACTTAAATAAAATTCTGATGAATCTGGATAAAATTCTTTTATAACTTTTTTATTTGTATCATATCTATCTGAACCACCAAGTCTCTTAGAGTTAGTCTTGTTAACTAAACTAGTACTCATAGAAATACTTCCACCTACAGCATATGATTTTACATTACTTGTTGAAAAAGGAACACTTTTTCCATCTGTAAGTACTATAGGAGCTACATCTCTTACTGAGACAGGTGCAGCACTTATAGTATCAGCCTCTCCTTTATATGCATTAGTTAATATAACTTCATCAACTTTTTTAATGGTACTTACTTCTTTGGCAACACTATAACTAGTCTTTATTCTATCATCTCCACCTAGTCTAGTTACTTGTGCTCCTGTATTTTTCAGCTCAGTTTCTACTGACTTACTTATTGACAACTCTTTACCTATTATGTATATCTTTTTTACATTTTTTAATCTTTGTTTTGTTTCATTTGGTATGTTACTTTTTTGAGCAAGCAAAATTGGAGCATCTACAGCACCAGCAAGACCACTTGCTGAAAGACCATCTGCTATAGAACTATCCATATTTACCACAATGGCTGTATCATAGCTCGTTTTATCTGCTATTAATCCAGCCGTCTCATATATGTTCTTACCTTTAATGGTATCTGATGTTAATGCACTTACATTAGGTGCATTCATTAGAAATATAGCTAATGTTAAACCTAATGCTAAAACTCTTTTAATTGTTCTCATATTCTTCCCCCTTGATATATCAAGCTTAATCCAAAAATGACTATAACATAGTAATACATCTACGCTATAGTCATTTATTATAATTTAATAATTATATGTTTCTTATTATATCATAAATTACAAAAAGTTTCCATAATATTAGATAGATTAGAGAAAAAATTTACATTTTAGTTACAATTTCCCATATTTCAGTTCTAATACATACATATTCGGTAACAATTTGTAATAAAAATTGATAAATACACCTTATATTTATTTTAAAATTATACAATAATGAAATTTATTGCATATAAAAATTTATCATAAATTATATAATACTTTTATTATTGAATAAATATATTATAAAAATTAAAACTTAATTTAAATAAGTAATTTGACAAATTTATTAGGAAATTCTAAGTATAATAAATCAAAAAGAGCCACAAAATCTAGCATTTAAGTGGCTTTCTATTATTCCAATTGATTATATAAAGTGATTTTCTCATTTTAGAAATATAAATAATTATTTTTTCAAAATAACCTAAAAAATAAGCTTCTAATAACTTAAAAATCTGGAATTTAATTTCTTCTATTAATTTCGTCTGTTATTAATGATTTAGAAATATACATTGCTTTTATTATATTTCTAAATCGTTTGTAATTAGTAGTACCCTCTGCAAATTTTGACTGTGCTTTTTCACATTTGTTTATACTTGAAGATACAGGTCGTAGTGCTTCTATTAATTCTTCTTTTGTATATTTATCGATTATACTTTCCTCTGTTATTAATGATTTCGAAATATACATCGCTTTTATCCTATTCTTAAGGAGTGAGTGTTGAGAAGACCCTTCCATAAACTTTAGTTGTGCTTTTTCACATCTACTGATAACTGAAGATACTACTCTCAGTGTTTCCACCAATTCTTCTTTTGTATAATTATCTATAGTATTTCACCTCAAATTCTAATTCATTATTATATACCTTAATTTACTTCAATATTTTTTCACCCTATTATAACATATTTTTAGTGCTATTCTAATATATAATGTGATATATTCTAGTTAATGGTATTTTCGAACTTAATCAAATGTTATTCTATTATAAGGTCATAGTATATATATGAAAATACATAAAAATACTTAACTTTTTTAAGGAGATTTCCAATGAGCAACAAACAAGGTTCTAACATAAAAGATGTAAAAATTAAAAATAAGTTAATAATACTGAAACTACTTTCTACAAATACTCCTATGTCTAGAGTTGATTTAGCTAAATCTACAGGTCTTACTAAAATGACTTTATCAAATCTAGTCACTGAGCTTATTAATGAAAACATGATTAGAGAGATAGAATCATCAACTTTAAATGCACATTCATCAGGTCGTAAACCTATTTTATTAGATATTTCTAATATATCTCCTTGTGTTTGTGGCATTTTGATAAGAAGAAATATTTGTAAGGTAATCATTGCGGATTTAAAAGGTAATATTGTCAAACAACTTTTTGAGACTTACCCTAAATATCTGTCAAATGATGTTTTAAAAGATATAATAAAAAGAATGTTTACTAAAATAATGAAAAATAACAAAAGAGATATAATTGGAATTGGCATTTCTTCAATAGGTCCTGTAGATAATATAAATGGTATAATATTAAATCCTCCAGACTTTGGAAATGTATCAAACCTAAACATAGTAAATTTTATAGGAGAAATATCTGATTTACCTATATTTTTGATAAATGATGCTAATGCAGGTGCTTTGGCTGAAAAAATGTATGGTCTAGGCAAAGATATTCCAAATTATATATATTTACATATAATGAATGGAATTGGAGCTGGTTTAGTATTAGAAAATAAACTTCACACTGGTAATTTAGGTCAAAGTGGTGAAATAGGACATACATCTATTAATTTTAGTGGTCCAGTATGTAGTTGTGGAAATAATGGATGTCTAGACTATTATACAAGTGTGAGTAAGTTAATTAAAAGAATTGAATCATTAAGTCATATTTATCCAGATTCTCCACTAATTAATTGTAAAGATTTTTCTCTAGTCAAGTTAATAGATGAAGCCAATAACAAAGATAATCTAGGGATGTTTTTGCTTGATGAATTTTGTACATATATATCATATGCATTAGTAAATACACTTACCTTAATTGATTGTAGTTCTATAATAATAGGTTATGACTTTAATATCCCTGGTACATTTATAGAAAATACATTATTAAAAAAATTGACTGCTTCAGCAAGTTTTTCTAAATATAAAAAAATAAATGTAAGACATTCAAATTTTGGAGCAAATGCACCACTAATTGGCTCTGTAGCCATAGTAAGCTATAATTTTTTTAATGGTAGTATAAATTTTGATTAAACATGTAAAATATTAAAATATTTAATTAGTTTTGTTGAATATTTTTCCATTTAATATTATTATATCTTATAAGAGCGTTTAAAATTTGGAGGTATAAAAATGATTTCAGCTAAAATGGAAAAATTACTTAATGAACAGATTAACCATGAATTATATTCTGCATATCTTTACCTTTCTATGTCTTCTTACCTTGAAGCAGAAGGACTTAAAGGATTTTCTAATTGGTTTTATATTCAATATAAAGAAGAAACAGACCATGCTATGTATTTTTACAAATACTTACATAATGTAGGAGGAAAGGTTCAACTTGATGCTATACCAATGCCAGATGCAGACTTCACTTCTGCAATGGATATTCTTGAACGTACATTAGCTCATGAACAAAAGGTTACTGCTTTAATAAACAATCTAGCTGCTGTAGCAAACTCTGAAACAGACTTTAGAACTTCTCAATTCTTACTTTGGTTTATATCTGAACAAGCAGAAGAAGAGACAACTTGCGAAGACAATATAAAACGTGTTAAACTTGCTGGAGAAGGTGGGTTATTCTTTGTAGACCAAGAATTGGCTACTCGCATATATTCAGCACCAACAAATCCACCTGTAACAATATAAAAATATTAACGTTAAAATTTTTAGTATAATAGATAGGGTGTTTTAATGAAAATCAAGATTGATTCTATTCATTAAAACACCCTTTATGATTTGTCTTATATGTAGTATTTTACTTTTTATACATTGCTATTTTACAATCATATTTAAAACTCTATTTTTAACTTAAAGTATTCTATAATTAAATGTGGGGTGACTGAAAATCACAATCTATAAATTAGTGTAATTTTCAGTCGGTACTTTGATTATGGTTGAATACCAAAACTTGTTAACTATTTATATTTAACTATTAAAGCGTCTACTGCACATACACCTTTTCCCCTAGGATATACAAATACAGGATTTAAATCTATTTCCTTAACCTCATCCTTGTTTTCATAAACATATTTCCCTAATTTAACCATCATATCTGCAAGAGCATCAACATCGCAAGGTTCGCTGCCTCTGTATCCATTTAAAAGCTTAAATGATTTTAATTTTTTAAGCATCATTATAGCTTCATCATGATTTATAGGTAATGGATATAAAGTAGTATCTTTAAATACTTCTACAAATACTCCACCTAAACCAACTAATAGCATTGGTCCAAATTGGTCATCATTAGTTATACCAATAATTATTTCTACTCCACTTTCAACCATTTCTTGAACCAGTATACCATCAATCTTGGCATTTGGTTTTGCTTCTTTTACATTAATTAAAATCTCATTATATGCACTTACTGCCTCTTCTCTATTATTGATTCCTACTTTGACTCCTCCAACATCAGATTTATGTAATATCTCTGAAGAGTTTATTTTTAATACAACAGGATAGTTGATGTACTTCAAAATTTTATCTAATTCATCAATACTTTTTGCAATACCTTGACCTGGCACTGGTACTCCATATTTCTTCATTTCAATTTTACTATCTAATTCTGATAAGGCTACTACATTGTTTGAGTCTCTTTTCTTAACAGCTTCAAATTCTAAAGTTCTCTTTGAATAATCATAATCTACAAATTTAGCCATTTTATTGAAACAAGTAAATGTAGTTCCAACTGATGACATTATAGGTACTTGACTATTTTCTAATCTAGCCCTATAATTTAGATATCTATTTCCTTCAAGTGTAGGAACTGCAAATACAGGCTTCTTCAATCCTTGTTCTCTAGCTTCACTTACAGCTTGACAAAGAGTCTCATGCATTTCATTTTCTTCATCTCTTATATTTGCACCTATCATAGTAAATCCAACACTATCATCTTTATCAAATGTATGTAATAAACCTACTATCATATCTTTTTCATGAAATAATGCAGTTGTAGCATCCAATGGATTTTTAGGTGTTGCAAATCCTGGAAGATATTTTTTCATCTCTTCTTTAGTTTCAGTGGATATTTCTGCAAGTTCTACACAATTTTCTTCTGCTAAATCTGCACAAATAGTATTTTCTCCCCCTGAGAAGTTTATTGCTGCAAAATTAGAATTTTTAGGCAAATTACCATCTAAAACACTAAAAGCCTGAGCTAAACTCATAAATTGTTCTAAATTGTCTACAGAAATTACTCCATACTTTTCAAAAATACTCTCAAAAGCTTTACTTGAACCAGCTAGGTTTCCTGTATGAGAAGCAGCTGATATAGCTCCTTTTTCTGACCTTCCTGACTTCAAGATTATTACTGGTTTTCTTTTTTGAGCTGCTTTTTTTAGTGCATTTATAAATTTTTGAGGATTTTTTAGCCCCTCAAGATAAATAGCTATTACTGATGCATAATTATCATCTACAAGAAAGTCTACTGCATCTTCTAGTGTAACTATATTTCCATTTCCTGTTGAAAAACCATAAGATATATTAAAATAATCACTTGAAACAATTTCTGCAGTTATAAATCCACTCTGCCCTACAATTCCTATCCCTGGTTTTTTAGTATCCAAATCCCACTTAGAACCACCAGCCCATAGATTAACTTTATCTATGCAGTTTAGTAATCCCATACAGTTTGGACCTAATATTTTCATATCATATGTATTAGATATTTCTATAAGTTGATTTTCTAAATCTACTCCATCTTCTGTTCCTTCTTCTGCAAATCCACTAGCATATACCACTGCTGCCCTTGTTCCTAATTCTCCAGAATCTTTTAACACAGATTGAACTACATTTCTAGGTGTACATACTACCACACAGTCTACAACTTCTGGAACTTCTTGTATTGTCTTATAGCACTTTCTCCCAAATAATTCTTCTCTTTTGGGATTTACATAATATACTCTGTCTGTATTTTTACTTTTTACTATGCTAAGTGCTGCACTTCTACCAAAGCCAAGTTTATCAGTAACTCCTACTATAGCAATACTCTTTGGTCTAATAAGTTTTTCCAAACTCATAAATTCACTCTCCTATATATTTTATAGTTGTGATTTTAAGTGAATTCTATCTCAAGATAAAGCTTCTCTTGGCACTTAAGATTTGTTAAATCTTGAGATGAACCACTTAAGATAAGGGTAATTTATTAAATGGCGTTATTATAGCCTTCCATGAATGCTGCTTCATTTTGAACATTAAATTTGCCTTTTCCTTTTTCCTCAAAGAAATCACACATAGTTTTTATGGCTAATTCTTTCTCAAATAATCCTGTTTTTGCAATCAATGCTCCAAGAACTACTACATTTGCAGCTTTTGGATTGTTTGCCTTTTGAGCTAATTCCTGACAATTTATTTTAACTACATTTACATCTTCTCTTAATGCTATATTTTCATCTATCGCAGACGTATTAATAACTACTGTTCCTCCTTCTTTTACTAAATTTATATAATCTAAGGATGGCTTATTCATCGCTACTAAAACATCTATTTCTTCCATATCAGGTCCACCTATACTCTCATCAGAAAACTTAACCACACTATATGCTTTTCCACCTCTCATAGTTGGACCATATGCTGGCATCCAAGTAACTTGTTTTCCTAATTCAAGTGCTGATTCAGCTACAATTAAACCTAAAGTTAAAACTCCTTGACCACCAAATCCTGCAAATACTAACTCTTTTTCCATAACTATTCACCATCCCTTTGCTTAAATTCGCCAAGAGTATAATATGGCACTATTTCTTCTTCCATCCACTGGATAGATTTTTCTAATGATACACCCCAGTTAGTTGGGCAAGGTGCTAATATTTCAACCAATGAATATCCCTCTCCATTTAATTGAGCTTCTATAGCATTCTTTATATATTTTTTTAGATTAATTATTTCTTTTGGGCTATGAACTGAACCTCTTGCTACATAGGCTACATCAAAGTAATTTGCCACCATTTCAGGAACTTTTAATGGACTACCAGTAGTTTTTATATCTCTTCCATTTACACTTGTTGTTGTAACTTGACCTGGCATAGTAGTCCATGACATTTGACCACCAGTCATTGCAAAGTTATTGTTATTTATTACAAATACAGTTATATTATGATTTCTATATGCAGTATTTAATGTTTCAGAAAGACCTATAACATATGCATCTCCATCACCTTGATAAGTCATAACTAACATATCTGGTCGTGCTACTTTAACTCCTATGGCTGTAGATGAAGCTCTACCATGTGCAGTTTGCATCTTATCACCATTCCAGCTAAAATTCATATTACAAACACAGCCAACGCCTAAAGTTAATACATGATTTTTTTCATATCCATTTTCTTCTATCACTTCTGCTATTATACGGTTTACTATTCCATGACCACAACCTGGGCAAAATTTGTTTGGTATTGAAACAATGCTAGGTGTTAATCTATCTGTAGCCATATTAGAACACCTCCTTAATTTCGCCAGATTTTATTTTGCTGTAAGTGTCCATTACTTGTAATGTTTTTGGTATATGATTTCCACTAAATAATCCATAAACAGGTACATTTTCTTTGCATATTTTCTTTGAAGCTAATGCAACATCCTCTACTAACTGACCTGTATCAGTTGACTCTACTGAGATAAATCCTTTTACATCTTTATTTACCTTTTCAAATGCTTTATATGGGAAAGGCCACACTGTTATTGGTCTTATTATTCCAACTTTTTCTCCTTGTTCTCTAAGTCTTCTAACAGCATTCATAGTTGTTCTTGATGGTATACCGAACGCTACAAACACATATTCTGCATCTTCAACTTGATAATCTTCCCATTGTTGTTCATTTTCAGTTATTCTCATACGCTTCTCCATACAAAAAGCTGGTTTTTGGTTATCTGGAACTTTTGCATGGTCTCTATTACTACCATCATAAGTCCAACCTAAGTCTTCTTCTCTTTTCTTAAATTCAGGAAACTCTACTGGTTCCATCATTTGACCTAAAGCTGCTTCTGTCAAAATTTCAACAGGCACTCTATATTTCTCCGCTACATCAAATGAGTTATACATTAAATCTACAGTTTCTTGAATACTATTTGGTGCATAAACTATTAGATGATAATCTCCATTTCCTCCCCCTCTAGTGTCTCTTAGGTAGTCTGTTTGTGCTGAATCTAGTGAACCAAGACCAGGTCCCCATCTTTGTACATTTACAATTACACAAGGATAATGGTTTGCACATAAATATGAGATTCCTTCTTGTTTTAAAGATATTCCTGGCCCTGAAGAACTTGTCATAGACCTCATTCCACTTGCATATGCTCCATATACCATGTATATAGCAGCCATTTCATTTTCAGATTGTATAAAAGTTCTTCCAAGTTCAGACATTCTATGTGATAAAAATTCCATTACCTCTGTTTGTGGTGTGATTGGATATCCTGCATAAAATTCACAACCACCTCTTAGAGCTGCTTCTGCAATGGCGTGGTTTCCCTTCCACATTTTTTTCATATTCTCCCAACTCCTTTTAAGCCTCTTGACTTGCTTCTTCTTTAATTATTTCAAATACATTATCTGGACATACTTGATAACAAATTCCACAAAGTATGCATTTGCTTTCATCAACTTCTACATGAGTATATCCTTCTGTGTTTATATTATCGGATATTTTTAATGCTCCTTTTTTACAAGATATAACGCAGTATTCACAGCTTTTACATCTCTCTGCATTTATTTTTAAACTCATAGTTACACCCCATTTCGTAATATTTCTATCTATTAGCTAATACTTGGTTCTTCTTTAAGATTTAATATTTCTTTTAAAACTGCTACAAATTTCTTGTTTTCTTCCATAGTTCCAATACTTACACGCACATGTGTAGCATTTGGTCTTATTACAAAACCTCTTTGTTTTAAGTCTTCAAATAACTTAGGTATATCTGTTTTCATATCTACATAAAGGAAGTTTGATTGTGAATCTACAACATCAAATCCCATTTTTGTGAACTCTTCTTTGAAATAAGCCATTCCAGCTCTATTTAACTCATATGTTTCCTTTATAAATTCATCATCATCAAGTGCGGCTGTTGCTCCACTTATCGCAACACGATTAGCAGAGAAAGGTTCTTTTACTGTAAATAAAGTTCTTATTATCTCATCTTTAGCAATACCATACCCTACTCTAAGTCCTGCAAGACCATATATTTTAGAGAAAGTTCTTGTCACTATAACATTATAATTTTCTCTTACATATTTAAGGCCATCCACATAATTAGGCACTGTTAAAAATTCTATATATGCTTCATCTAATATAGTTATAATATTTTCAGGGACTTTCTTTAAAAATTCTTCCAATTCTTTATCATCTACAATTGTTCCTGTTGGATTATTAGGATTACATATACATATTAATTTTGTTTTATCTGTAATCTTATCTAATATACCTTGTAAATCATACTTATAATCCTCTGTTAAAGGTACTTCTACTGGTATTCCTTCATTTTTAACAGTTGCTGTTCTATAAGATGGGAATGTTGGGTCACAGTATATAACTTCATCTTCTCTATTTATAAAGGCTTCACCTATTAGTGTGATAACGTTATCTGCACCATTAGCAACAATGAAATTTTCTGGTTTTAAATCCAATTTTTCAGCCAATTTTCTTCTAAGTTCATTAGCTTCTGGCTCTGGATAAAGTTGACCTTGTTTTAATATTTCAATCATAGCTTCCATTGCTTTTGGTGATGGTCCTAGAGGATTTTCATTTGAAGCTAGTTTTATTATTTCTTTTACACCATATTTTTCTTTTACTTTTTCTATTGGTTCACCTGGAACATATTGATGTAATTCTTTTACTGTATTTCTCAATAATTTTTCTATCATTTTTAAAAGCCCCCCCTGTATATGTATTTTCATTTATATAAACGCTATTGCGTCTACTTACTCTAACAACTAAACTAAGTCATTTACTCAAATTTTTTATTAAGCATTTCTTTGATTTAATTCTTCTCTTATTTGATTTAATTTTTTATCACTTACTGGATATAAGATTGCTATAACAATAGCTATTATTAAAGGTATTGCCATAGAGTAAGAAATCATATTTATAAAACCTGTTTTAACTGCTGCTGTAACTACCATATCAGCTTGATATCCCATTGAATTCATTAAAATTGTTCTTATAGTAGTCGCAAGTAGTACACCTACTTGTATTGCAACTGGATATAGTGACATACTTAGACCTGGTAAATCTTTTCCTGATTTCCAATGTCCATAATCACAAGAACCAGCAAAGAAGTTAAGATTTATTATTGATACTACATTTGAGAAACCTCCACCAATTGCCAGTAGCATAGTTACCCCTAAAGTTGTTCTCCCCCAAGGAGTCCATGCAACTAACAAGTGACATAATGCGCATATAGAGAAAGAAATTATTGAAGCTAATTTTTGTTCTTTACAAATTCTTATAAACACTGGTGCGAAAAACATAAATCCTACACTTACCAAAGGCATTATTGCTAAAAATACTGCCAAGCCACGTTCATCTTCTATTACATACTTAAAGTAATAAGGAGCTAAAGGTCCTAGCCCTATAGATCTTATGCATATAAGAAACTCTAAACAGAATGCCATCATAAGTGGTACATTAGTAAATAAAGCTTTTAGCATTTCACTTGCTTTAATTTTTGGTTTTTCTTCTTTTTGAAGTACTTCAGCTTCTGCTCCAGACTTTATTATTTCTGTTGAAGAAAACCAAAATACTAGAAGACATCCTACTGCAAAGAATAGATAAGTACCTAAATAACCCATTCCTTCTCCACCTAGTACATCTGCAAATAAAACTAATAATAACGGATATGAAAAACCTACTAAAAATTTTCCAACTTCTTTGAATATATTTGTAGTAGTTGAACCTATAACTCTGTCTCTAGGTGTTTTAGTAACCACAGGGTAAATAGCATAGATTATAGTGAAAACTACTTGTTGAGCACAAGATGCTATTAACAATAATGCTGTCATTAAAGGTAAAAGTAATGTTGGACTTATTTTCATTAATGGAACTATGAAAAATACTCCATATGTTAGTGCTAATGCTGCAGGTGCATACCTAAGCCAAGGATAATATTTTCCTTTTTTAAATGGTTGCTTGTCAAATATAGTCCCTGTTATCGGAGCCACGGCCATTTTTATGAAAGATTGTATTATTTGCATACCACCTGCCATAATTACACCAAGCTTTGCTACATCAGTTAAAAATATGTTTGTTACTGTTGATACAAAGTAGCCTATAAAATTATATGCCAAATTTATAGAACCTGAGTAAGTGTATACTGCTCTCTTTTTAGGGTCTCTCATATCATCTCTAAAGTTTGATATAAGGTTTCCTTTTGGTTTGCTTTCTTGACTACTCACATCTACCCCTCCTTAACATAATTTATTCTTTATTTTATTTTTATTCACGTATAATAATTTGAATTTCAAACCCTACGCTATGCTTTCTATAATTCGAATCAAATTTTTATATGTGTATAATTTTAATTTAATTATATTCTCAAAATTCATAATTGTCAAACACTTTTTGGATTTATTTTTTTGTTACTTAAATGAACTAAAAAGGCATTTATACTTAATTTAAATATATATTTTTATTAATATATGCATCTAAAGCGGCACTAAAATATATATTTCAAATTATTTCATCAAAATTCTAGTTATTTTAAATCATTACAAATTTATTCAAGAATAATTTTTATGCTATATTTATATACTACAAGTAGATATTAAAAATATTTTCCCGCCTTTTAAATCCCTTTTATTTTTATACATGTACTATTGATTTTAAAATAAAAGCATGTTACAATTACAAAAAAAGAATATACCAAGTAAACGTTTATTATAACGTTTAATTTCAGAATTTTCAATTTTCTTATTTTATCTAACTTTTACATAACATCATATGTTAAATTATTGTAGCTACACTAATCCAAAGCCAGTTAAAATCAATATTGTCTTACTTTGATATAAAATATATTTAAAATATATTTTATAAATTTTATTTAAAAAATATTATATAAGGAGAAAAAATTATGTTACTTTTAATTGCTACGTGTGCAGTGTACATATGGATTGGTTTTTATTTTTCTAAAAAAGTTAAAACAGCATCCGATTTCCTAATTGCGGGTAGAAATCTTCCTTTACCCATACTTGCTGCAACTATTGCTGCTACATCTTTTGGGGGAGGATGTTTGGTTGGTGGAGTTCAATGGGGAGCCGAAAGAGGACTATGGGTTGGTATGTACTCTACTATAGGTGCGGCTTTAGCTTGTTTTGTAAATGCATTTTTTGCAGGAAAATTAAGAAGCTTATCCTGTGATATAACACCTGCTGACTATATTGAAACTAGATATGGTCATAGTATATTCTTAAGAGCTTATCAATGTCTTGTAACACCAATATCAATATTAGCTATTATGGGCAGTCAATTAATATCTTTTGGTTCTGTATCTACTGCATTTGGTATTCCTTATGATATAGCTGTAATTGTAGGAGTCATAGTAATCATTATATATACTTATGCATCAGGAATGTGGGGAGTTGCAGTATCAGCATTTATTCAACTAGCTATTTGTGTAGTATTTTTGCCAATAGTGGCTTATATAAGCTTAAAATTAGTTGGCGACAACCCTTTACTTATGTTACAATCAATGGTAAAAGAACCATTCTTCCCAGGAAATAAGTCGCTTAGTGATTTTATGTATACAGTTTTACCATTGGTTTTAGGCTCAATATTTTCTTATGAAAGTTTTTTGAGATACCAATGTGCTGATAATGCTAAAAATGCAGTTAAAAGCAGTGTTATTGCAGGATTTATACTATTATTTCTTGCTTTCCCTATAGGCATAATTGGAGCTATTGGTGGTAGTTTATTTCCAAACATATCATCTGTTCAGGTTTTACCTCAAATGATATCAACAACTCTACCTCCTTTAATTTCGGTATTATTCTTAGCTGCTATATTAGCTGCCATAATGTCTACAGCTGACTCATTAATGACCTCAATGAGTGCCATAATATCGAGAGATATTTATAATAAATTATTGCATCCTAATATAGAGTTTAATGATTTAAAAAATACTCTTAAATACTCTCAAATTGCCTCAGCTTTAACAGCTATAATAGGAGCAGTTATAGCACTCAAGTTTGACAGTTTATTAGAACTATTGTTTTGGCCAGCACCATTATGTACAGGCGTAATATTTGCACCATTTGTCATTGGTCTTTCCTGGAAAGGTGCTACAAAAAAAGGAGCTATCTGTGCTGTTATAGTAAGTGCAATATTAGCATTTTTAAATATGATTGGCATCCTCACTGTCTTTGACAGAATCCTAGTACCTATAATAGGTGGTTCGGTTACGATACTTATAGTTAGCAAATTTTCAAAAAAAGATTGAAAAGAAAGGTATACACAGTAAATATGTCAAAATCAGAAAAAGGTAAGGAAACAAAAGCTAGTATTATAAGTGCTGCTAGAGAATTATTTTTTGAACAAGGTTATCACAAGACAACAACTAGGCAAATTGCAGAAAGAGCCAATATAAATTTAGGCTTAATAAGTTATTATTTCTCAAGTAAAAGTGAAATCGGAGCTATAATATATGAAGATATAAGGAATGAAATGCAATCTTTAATCTATAATTATCATGAAGAAGGTACAATGATGATGTTCTTTCTTGCTATGAATGCTGACCTTTGTTTTCTTTTAAAAAATGAAGCGTATAGAAACTTTTATTTAGATATAGCTTATGAGGAAGCTATTTTAAGCTATCAACGAAGTGTAACTGAAATGGTCATGAAAAGATATGTTAATGAAAAAGAATCTATAGAACATGACGAATTGATACTTTCTTGTATTGGTATACTCGCTATGAAACCAGAGATAATTAGGGTCTATACTTCACATAAATATGATATATCTTCTCAATCTGTAATAAAATATTTTACAAAACAGTTTCTAATTAACCTTGGTCACAGCACTGATTTATGCGAAGATATTTTAGAGGAATTAAGTAAATACTATATAGATATAGTTGATAATTTTACTCCAATAATAACTCGCATAAGAACTTAATAAAATTTTATTGAACTTTTTAGAGACTGAAATTTTGAAATCATAATTGCATTTTAATATTTCAGTCTTTATTACGTTTAAAAATACTTTATAGTGTTTTGCCCTAATGACAATAAAGTACTTATCCAATTACATCTATAAATTTTTTTATCCACAAATCCCATAGACGCCATTCATGACCACCAACACACTCTTCATATACAATATCAACATCTAAAGATTCTGCATATTTTTTAAAGGTTTGGTTATTCTTATATAAAAAATCCCTATCACCACAAAATTGATAAATTTTGGGAATATCTTTATTACTCTCTTTAAGATTCTTAAGTATGTAAAGTAAATCATTCTCACTATTTCTAGCATCTTCTGGTTTTCCAAAGTCATGGAATAGAATATCAGCATTTGTTTCTATTTGCTGATTTTCCAACTCGTGAATCATATCAGGTGAACCAGAAAAACTTGCTACAGCTGAAAATTCATTTGGTTTTGAAAGTGCTAATTTTAAAGCCCCATATCCTCCCATAGACATCCCAGCTACAAAATTATCTTCTCTCTTATCTGATAAAGGAAATATAGCTCTAACAAATTTAGGTAGCTCTTCACTTACAAAGGTGAAATATTTATGTCCATACACCATATCTGTGTAAAAACTAGTTTCTACTCTTGGTATTACTAAAGCTATATTTTTACTTTTGGCATAATGTTCTACATTAGTGTATCTAATCCATGAACTTTGGTCATCTTCCAGCCCATGAAATAAGTACAAAGTTTTAAACTTACCTTCAAAATCATATATTTCTTTACCAGTAAAAAGTTCTTTTCCATTTGCTACAGGTAAAACTACGATTATATCAGTTTCTCCTCCTGTATATTTTGATTTAAATTTACATTCTATAAATGCCACAAAAAACACCTCTTCTATAATGAATTTATTATCTAAAAAGCACCAAGATTTTAGCTGTCTCAGTGCTTTAAATATTTTATTAATTTATATATTTTTAACTACATATAATCAGAAGTATCTGTTGGTAACCCCTTTTTATCTAATTTACCCTCAATAACATCTTTAATTATAGAATAAATTACTGCAAATAGAGGAACTCCTATTACCATTCCAACAAAGCCTAATAATTTACCTGCAACCAACAATGAGAATAAAATCCAAAATGCAGATATCCCAATTGAGTCTCCAAGTATTTTAGGTCCTATAATATTTCCATCTATTTGTTGTATTATTAATATAATTAACAATAACCATAGTGCTTGTATTGGAGAAACAAACATTACTATTATTGTAGATGGTATTGCTCCAAACAGTGGTCCAAAGAATGGAATAATATTTGTAATACCAATTATTACTGATATTAATAATGCATATGGCATTTTTACTACTGTAAGTATTACAAATGTCAAAATACCTATAATAAATGAATCTAATATCTTACCACCTAAAAATCTACCAAATGTATAGTTACTTCTGTGAGTTAATTCTAGAATTTTAGCAGCTTGTGTTTCTGTAAAAAGTGCATAAGTTATTTTTTTACTTAATCCATAGAATTTTTCTTTATCAATTAGTAAATATACTGAAACAATCAATCCTAGTACAATATTCCATATGCTAGAAGCTATATTCTTCAACATGTTTCCTAATATTGGTATTAAGTCTGTTACAAATTTTATAATGTATGTGACAAATTCATTCCATTTATCTACTGCTAAATTAAAGTATTGTTCATCAAGATTTAAATCAGTCATTAATTTATCAAGAAGCTTAGTTGCGTTGTTTACATACATAGGTATATCATTTGCTAATCCAACAATACTCTCAATTACTTGAGGTAATACGAATTGCATAAATAAGTAGAGTATCAATGCAGCTGTTGCATATGTTAATAAAAGGCCCAATCCTCTTTTTGATTTTTGTTTTAGTTTTTTTAATTTTTCACTTTTGATAAAAAGCCTTTCTTCATAAAATTTCAGAATAAAATTCAGAAGATATGCAATAGCAAACCCTATTATAAATGGCTGTAATGTTGTAAACATAATATCTAAATTGTTAGAGAATACATCAATTTGTGATGATACAAGATAGAATATAATACTACAAGCAGCTATTATAAACGTATAAATTGCTATTGTCGTGTACTTTGTATTCCAATTAATTTTCATTTGTTCCTCCTTATTTCTATATAATTAAATTTTATCACAAAATTACTACTTTTATAACAAATATGCCAAATTAAAATTTTTAATTTGATAAAATATAATCAAAATATATATTTTTAATTTGATTTGTATTTTTTCTACAATATAGTTTACATCATTTTTTTAAGAATTTTAATTAATTTATCATTATATGGTGCATATCTAATAGGAATATCTAAATTTAATTTTTTTAATACACTTTTATAATGAGTAAATGTATCAAATCCTGCTTTACCATGATATGAGCCCATACCACTTTCACCAACACCCCCAAATGGTAAGTAATTAGTAGCTATATGGATAACTGTATCATTTACACAACATCCTCCTGCTGGAATCATTTCTAAAACTTTATTTTCCAGATACTTATTTTTTGTAAATATATAAAGAGCTAGTGGATTTGGTCTTTGTATAACTTCTTGTATAGCTTCTTCTAAGTTTTTATATGTCAAAACAGGAAATACTGGTCCAAATATTTCCTCCTTCATTATATCATCATCCCAACTAACATCACCTATTATAGTTGGGTCTATTTTTAATGTATGGTTATTATAATTACCACCATATACTACCTTTTCCATATCAATAAGGGATATTATACGTTTAAAATGTTTTTCATTTATGATTTTAGGAAATTGTTCATTATCACATGGATTCTCTCCAAAATACTGTTCAATATAATATTTTATTTTCTCTATTAACTCATCTTTTTTATTCTCATGTACTAAAATATAATCTGGAGCTACACAAGTTTGTCCTGCATTTATTAGTTTTCCCCATGTCAATCTTTTTGCAGTAAGATTTATATCTGCATCCTCTAATATAATACAAGGGCTTTTTCCTCCTAGCTCTAAAGTTATAGGAGTTAAATGCTTTGATGCTGCTTTCATAACTACTTTACCTACAGCAGTACTTCCTGTAAAAAATATATAATCGAATTTTTCTAAAAGTACTTTTTCGCTTTCTTCTTGGTCACCTTGAACTACTGCAATATATTCTTTTGAAAATATACTTTCAAGTATATCTTTAATTATATGTGAAGTTGATACAGAGTACTCAGAAAGTTTTATTATTGCACAATTTCCTGCTGCTAATGACCAAACTAATGGTATAAGAGCTAATTGAAATGGATAATTCCAAGGTGACATTATAAGTGTGACACCATAAGGTTGAGGAATAATCTTAGATATAGATGGAAAATTGACCATACTTGAACGAACTCTTTTCGTTTTGCTCCATTTTTTTATATTTTTTATAGCAAAATTCAACTCACTATATAAAATACCTACTTCTGTCATAAATCCTTCAAAATTTGATTTATTTAAATCCTGTTTTAATGCCACAAGTATTTTATCTTCATTTTGTAATATAGCTGACTTTAGCCTTTTTAACTGTTCTAAACGAAATGATACATCTCTTGTTTTACCTGTATTATAGTATTCCCTTTGCATCATTACTAGCTTATTTATATCCACTATTTAAAACCCCCTCTTTAAGAATTTAGACTACTCTATTTTTAAAACAAATTGTTTAAATTTCTATTAATATCATTTTTATACAATAATAAATTCTTATCAATATAACATAAATTTACAAATAAAAAAAGCCCCCCTTTTAGATACAGGAGAACTAATAAAGAAATTGTATTTTTAAGAATTAACTACTCTATAAACTACAATATAGTTATAAGTTTGTGTTTTGAAGTTTATCCACATAATCAAGTATTGGATTTAGATACTTTTTATCACACCAATCAAAATCTTCTCCCAATAATAAAGGAGCTTCTATTGGATTAAAACCCTGACGTTGTTTTTTAGCTATTGACTTTTTAAGAAAACTACAAAGAGTAGTATCAAGCCATGACATTTTTGTTTCATCCCATTCCCCACGACAATAAAAGCAAGGAATATTATTCAACTTATCTTTAAAATTAACTTCTCTCAATTTTCTTATTACTGAATCATCATATGGAGATGCTCCTACACCAAAAACAATTAGATTTTTACCTGCTAATTTCTCATAATGCTTTTTAAAAAAAGAAATTCCTGCTATATTGCAAGCATAAAGACCTCCACCTAAGATAATTGTATTGTAATCTCTAATCTTTTCTAGATTAATATCCTTAATTTCAAAAATATCACAACCTAATGATTCTGAAAGCCATTTTGCATATTTTTTTGTTGAACCATACTTACTTTTATAAATTATCACTGTATTTTTCATGTCAATTATCTCCTTAATATTGATAGTAGCTATAATTAGTAACTAGTTACCTTATATTATATTAATTAATTACTTTTATGTCAATAATCTTATTTTTTATTATATATAATAAAACGGTATAGCTTAGATAGCTATACCGCTTTATACAAATTATAATTTATAATAATTTTACAACTTAACTCTAAATTAACTGCTTTAAGTAAATTCTAGATTACAATACCTTTTACCAAGTTTATTCTAAAACATACTTTTTATACTTGTTATATTCTATATTACTACATTCTACATCTAAAAGAGTTCCCTCTTCCATATATTCTGTATTTATGACACTTGTATTATTATTAAAATAAGAAGCTACATGCCCTTCACTGTATGGAATCAAAAGCTTACATCTTACATAATCTTTAAATATACTATCACAAATACATTTTATCATTTTATCTATATTTATATTTTTTTTGGCTGAAACAAATATCCCTTCCTTGCCTATATCATCTACAATATCATTTAATAATTCTTCCTGAACTAAATCAATTTTATTGTAAACATTTATTATAGGGATATCATTTGCTCCAATTTGCTTTAAAGTATCTTCTGTTACTTTAATATGATTTTTATAGCTTGGATTTGAAACATCAATAACATGTAATAACACATCTGCTTCGCATGCTTCTTCTAATGTTGACCTAAATGCTTTTACTAAATCATGTGGTAGATTACTTACAAATCCAACTGTATCAGACAATAAAAATTCTTTATTATCTGGAAGAACTATGTTTCTAATAGAAGTTTCTAATGTCGCAAATAGCATGTTTTTTTCAAATACTTTCTTTTCTTCAGAGTTTTTAAATATATCAACTAATTCATTCATTATTGAAGATTTCCCAGCATTTGTATATCCAACTAAAGCTACATTTGGAAGATTCGATTTTTTTCTCATATTTCTTTGAGTTTCTCGTTGGAATTTTAAATCATCTAATTCCCTATTTAGAGAAGTTATCTTTTCTTCTATTCTTCTACGATCAAGCTCTAATTTCTTTTCACCAGAACCTCTATTTTTGGTACCTACTCCACCACTTTGACGCCCTAAATTTTCATTTGAGCCTATAAGTCTTGGTAACATATATCTTAAGCTTGCTACTTCCACTTGAAGCTTGGCTTCTCTAGTTTTTGCCCTTTGTGCAAATATATCAAGTATTAATGCTGTTCTATCTATAATTTCACAGTTAAATTTTTCTTCAAGGTTTTTAAGCTGTGATGTAGAAAGCTCATTATAAAATACAACTATATCTGCTTTTTCTTGCTCTATTAAATTTAATAATTCTTCAACTTTACCTGTACCAATATAATATGCTCTATTAACCTGCTTTGCATTTTGAGTTATACTTCCTACAACATCAATATTACATGCTAAACATAAGTTTTCAAGCTCAATCATTAGTTCATTAAAATCCTCAGATTTATTATTTATATTTAGTCCTACTATTATTCCTTTTTTTGCCATATCCATATTCTCCTTATATACTATTTTTTATTTAATATATAGCACGAGATTATGGCTCTATAATTAAATTCATTAAGAATTTGCTTGTTTAATTTTATCCTTAAATTATACTTCTAATTTAATATTATAATAACCATAATCGTGCGTTATTTTCTTAATCTTATATAAAAAATCACTTTAAAACACCTCTCCTCAATTATATTATGTAGTTTTTTCAATAAAAAAACTCCTTATAAATCTAAGTAATACAAAACAAGCTACTTACATTATAAGAAGGATTAAAATTCTAAATATATATTAAAAATATGCCAATCTAGTTGACTAATATGTGATTATTATATTATATTTAACCCAATTCTTAAATTTAAGTAGTTTTTTACACAACTAATAAAAGTAACTAAAATACATAACTTTACATAATTGTTAACTATTAAAATTAAATTTTATTATTAATAAAATTTAAAGAATACGATTAAATATACATTTTGATAATCACCTCCAACATTTTCCTTACTATATATTATAACAAAATACATACTTTGTAAATACATAAAAAATAGATAAGATTATATCTTACAAAATATAATCTTATCTACCTAGTTTATTCTATATTTATCTCATAACGATACTAATATTTTAAAGTAAATTCTTACTACATTGCTTCGTCTTCTTCAAATTGAGAATTGTAAAGATTAGCATAGAATCCACCTTTCTTTAGAAGTTCCTCATGGTTTCCTTGTTCAACTATATCTCCTTCATTCATAACAAGAATCATATCAGCATCACGTATAGTTGATAATCTATGTGCTATAACAAAGCTTGTTCTACCTTCCATAAGATTATCCATAGCTTTTTGAATTAATACTTCTGTTCTAGTATCAACAGAACTTGTAGCTTCATCCAATATTAAGATTTTAGGGTCTGCTAAAATGGCACGAGCTATAGTCAATAATTGTTTTTGACCTTGAGAAACATTACTTGCTTCTTCATTTAATTTCATGTTGTATCCATCTGGCAATGTTTTGATAAATCTATGAACATGTGCAGATTTAGCTGCTTCTATAACTTCTTCATCTGTAGCATTTAGTTTACCATATCTTATGTTTTCCATAATTGAGCCACTAAATAACCATGTATCTTGAAGAACCATACCAAACATTTCTCTAAGCTCACTACGATTGAAATCTTTAATATTATGACCATCAATTAGTATTGAACCACTATTAACATCATAAAATCTCATTAAAAGCTTAACTATAGTAGTTTTACCTGCTCCTGTAGGTCCAACAATAGCAACTTTTTGACCAGGTTTAACATTTACTGAGAAATCATTTATTATAGTCTTATTTGAATTATATCCAAAATTGACATTTTCAAAATCAATCTTACCTTCTAAACCATCTATTGAAACTGCATTTTCAACAACTTGGTCTTCTTCTTCCTCTTCTAAAAACTCAAATACTCTTTCAGAAGCTGCTGCTGTTGACTGTAGTAAGTTAGCAACCTGTGCAATCTGAGTCATTGGTTGTGTAAAGTTTCTTACATATTGTATAAATGACTGTATATCTCCAACCTCAATTGTCTTCTTGATTGCAAGCCAACCTCCTAAGATTGATACCATTACATACCCTAAGTTTCCAATAAACATCATAAGTGGTTGCATTATCCCTGACAAAAATTGAGATTTCCATGCTGAATTATACAAACTATCATTTAATTTATCAAATTCATTAATTGCTTCTTCTTCACGATTAAATGCTTTTACTATTGTTTGACCACTATAAGTTTCCTCAACTTGCCCATTTACATTCCCTAAATATTCTTGTTGAGATCTAAAGTATTTTTGTGATTTCTTTACTATTCTTGAAATTACAAACATTGATATTGGTAATATTAAAATTGCCACTAATGTCATAATACCACTTATAGATAGCATCATTATCAAAACACCTATCATAGTTGTTACTGATGTTATAAGTTGTGTCATACTTTGATTTAAACTTTGATTTAGAGTATCTATATCATTTGTAATTCTTGATAGTATTTCACCATGTGTTTTAGTGTCAAAATACTTCATTGGCAATCTATCTAGTTTTACTGAAATCTCTTGTCTTAAATTATAGGATACTTTTTGAGAAATTCCACTCATTATGAATCCTTGTATAAAAGAGAATAGTGCACTTACCAAGTAAAGGCAAAGTAATAATGCTAAAATTTTTCCAATTGCATCAAAATCTATACCTACATTGCCTCCAGAAACTTTGCTCACTAATCCTTCAAATATCTTTGTAGTTGCCTTACCTAAAATTTTTGGACCTACTATAGAAAACGATGCACTACCAATAGCAAATACAATTACCAAAATTATTGATATTTTAAATTTAGATAAGTATGCAATTAGTTTTCGCATGGTCCCTTTAAAGTCATTTGCTTTTTGTCCTGCTCCTATAGATTTTCCCATAGGACCTTTTCCCATTCTACTCATTAGCTAGCTCCTCCTTTGAAAGTTGTGATAAAGCTATTTGCTCATAAACTTCGCAATTTTTTAGAAGCTCTTTATGTGTTCCTATTCCAACTATTTTTCCTTCATTTAAAACAACTATTTGTTCTGCATGCAAGATGGTACTAATTCTTTGTGCAACTATTAATACTGTACTCTCAGCAGTTTGTGATTTTAAAGCTTTACGAAGAGCTGCATCAGTTTTTAAGTCAAGAGCCGAAAAACTATCATCAAATATATAAACTTCTGGATTTTTTGCTATTGCTCTTGCAATAGAAAGTCTTTGTTTTTGACCTCCAGAGACATTTGTTCCACCTTGAGAAATTTCAGTTTTAAAAGCTTCTGGTTTAGAATCAATGAATTCTGTAGCTTGAGCTATTTCAGCTGCAGCTCTCATTTCTTCATCTGTTGCGTCTTTTCTACCATATTTCAAGTTGGATTCTATAGTACCAGAGAACAATACTCCTTTTTGAGGTACATATCCAATTTTTTCTCTTAAATCATGTTGAGAAACATTTTTTATATTAACTCCACCAAATAATATTTCCCCCTCAGTAACATCAAAGAAACGAGGAATTAAATTTATAAGAGTAGACTTCCCACTACCAGTGCTTCCTATAAATGCAGTTGTTTCTCCTGGTTTTGCTGTAAAGGATATATCTGTCAATATAGCTTCTTCTGCATCTGGATACATGAATGAAACATTTTTGAATTCAACAAGACCTTTTTTATCTTCTTTAAATTCTTGTACTTTTGATTTTTCTGGGTCTTTGATACTTATATCTGATACCAATACTTCATCTATACGTGTAGCTGAAACAGACGCTCTTGGAAGCATAATAGATATCATTGATATCATCAAGAATGACATTATTATCTGCATTGTGTATTGTATAAATGCCATCATATCTCCAACTTGCATTGCTCCAGAATCAACACTATATGCACCTCTCCAAACTATAAGAACTGTAATAAGGTTCATTATAAGCATCATAGCAGGCATCATACATGTCATAACTCTATTTACAAAAAGATTTGTTTTAGTTAAATTTTTATTTGCTTCATCAAATCTTTTTTCTTCATGTTTTTCAGTACTAAAAGCTCTGATAACTGGAATACCTGTAATTATCTCACGGCTTACTAAGTTTAACTTATCAACAAGCTTTTGAACCAATTTAAACTTAGGCATAACAACTGAGAATAATACAATTATTAAAGATAAAATAGCTACTACTGCAACTGCTATAATCCAAGCCATTGAAGTATTAGTATTTAAAACTTTTATTATTCCTCCTATAGCCATTATTGGAGCATAAAAAACTATTCTAAGTAGCATAACCATCAACATTTGTATCTGTTGAATATCATTTGTACTACGAGTGATTAGTGATGCTGTAGAAAACTCATTCATTTCACTATTTGAAAATGACATAACTTTTCTAAAAACTCCACTTCTTAAATTTCTTCCTACACTTGCTGCTACTCTTGCTGCTAAAAATCCAACTGTAATTGTAGCTACCATACTAATCATAGCTATACCAAGCATTTTTGCACCAGTAAGTAAGATATAATTATTTTGCATATTTTCTGTATCAATACCTATTTTTTCATATTCTGCTTTTACATATGATACTGAACTTTGTGTTATCATACTTTCTGGCATACTTTCAAAGCTTTTGCTCATCTCTTTAGTTAATTTGTCTAGTTGTTCTATTGGCATCATTGATAACACTTTAAATATATCAACTTCTCCACCTTGAGTCCCTTGTGTAGGAAGTTGACTCATTATCTGAGATTTCATTGCTTTTACTTCTTTACTATCTCCTTCAAGACCTGATACAATTAAAATAGATTTACCAAAAATACTATTTAACTCATCTATAGTATCTTTGTCTTTAGTATTTAACTCATAAAGAGATTCGTCTTTTAAATTTGGATACTTATCTTTATACTTGCTGTAATCTTCCTTATTCAGTAAAGTGTAATTATCTAATACTTTATCCTTATTATCTTTATCCATAAATAAAGTAATCTTATCTAGTTCACTTTTTCTAATTATAGATGGAACAGAGTTTTCTACTCCACCTTGCTGTATACCTATATTTACTATATTAGATGTATATTTTGGTAAAGAAAGGTCACATACTGCTTGAACTACCAATAAGCATACTATTACTACTATTGATAAGGCTGACTTCTTTAAATATTTAATTAATTTAAACATACACTTCTTCCCCTCTGTAATATTAATTAGTCTAATAGCATTAAATTGAAAAACATTGTTTTAAACCTTAAAAATATTTTTCATGCTCATGTTTATGACATCCTGCTTTCAAATTGTCTCTAACTTGCATTAGGAGTCTTCTAAGTACTATCTTTTCTTCTTCACTAAACCCTAAGAAGAATTCTCTTTCTAATTCTTTGTTAAATTCCTCTACTTTGTTACATACTTCTAGACCTTTATCTGTTAAAAAAATCCTAGAAATTCTTTGGTCCTTTTCATCTTGTTTTCTTTCTACAAGCCCAGCTTTTTCCATTCTCTTTACCATAACTGTAGTTGTAGATGCTTTTACTTTTCTTTTATCTGCTAATTCTTTTTGACTTTGGCCATTTTTCATCTTAAGAGAAAATAGTATTTGTGGCTGACCATGGTACAAACCTAATTTATCAAAATAAAAATGAGTTCTTATAAAATATATTCGCATCAATTGCAAAAAAACATCATTTAATTTTTCTTCAGAATTACTATTCATACTTACCCTCCTTATTTTTATATTACTTAGTCGGCTAATGATTATTTTACTATAACATATGCATTTTTTCAATATATTTATAAAAAATTCATATAAATTTCATTTATTAAATATTTTTTTATTAATTGATTATGATTTTAATAAATAATAGTAAGTTTTTTAATTAGCTAACTACTTATATTTTTCATTAAAAACCTTAAGATAAACCTTTTCATAAATTTATCAATAAAAAAAGTTGTCTCAAAATAAAATAAATTTTGAAACAACTTCTTATTTAATAATATATTACTTATATATTATAACAGTATATTATTTATCCTCATATCCATTTACAACAACATCTATTTTTCCAGTTTCTGGTGATATAATCAAACCATGCACAATAATTCCTTCTGGAATTAAAGGATGATTTTTTATTAAATTAATACTATCTTTTACAGAATCTTCCGCTGAATCAAATCCATGTAACCATTGTTTTGTATCAATTCCGGCACTACGAAGTGTAAGTATTACGTCATTTGATATTCCTCTATCTAAGATTTTATTTAGTAATTTATCTGTATCCACATTGCACATACCACATCCATGGTGTCCTACAACCATAACTTCATCCACATCAAATTCATAAATTGCAACTAAAATACTTCTCATAATACTTCCAAATGGATGCATTATAGTAGCACCTGCATTTTTTATTAGTTTAACATCTCCATTTTTAAGATTCATAGCTTTAGGTAAAAGTTCAGTTAATCTTGTATCCATACAAGATAAGACTACTATTTTTTTATTTGGATGTTTTGATGTTGCATACTGTTCATATTCTTTATTTTCCACAAATGATTTATTATACTCTAATATCTCTTCAAGTTTTCGCATATGTAATCTCACTCTCTATAAAAATTTTTTATATTATTATATCACTATTGGACTACAATATATACATAATATACATATATAATTTAATTTATATTTATCAATTATTTTTATAAAATTATTACTTTTCCATAATTTCACATATTAGTTATATTAATAATATTACCTACTAAATCTACAAAATCATATTTTATAGTACATCATCAACCTTCATCATATATAATCAATACTTTTAAATTAATTAATACTTTTATGTAATATGTGTAGTATTGAATTTAGTTCTTCAACTGATATTTGACCTGGTGCAGAAACCTTTTTAGCTGCTCCAAAAGTCAATGAAGAGCCAAATATTTCTCCACACAAACGACTTATAACTCCCATTCCTGCCATAGACATAGTTATTATTGGTCTATCTGCATAAACTTGAACCATTTCATTTGTAGCTGTAAGCAACACTAGAACATCTCTTTCATTTTGTGGCATAACAGCTATTTTAGGTAAGTCTGCTCCTAGTTTTTGCATTTTGCATAAACGACATATAATTTCTTCTTTTTTGGGAGTTTTATTAAAATCATGATTTGACATGACTACTTTTACTTCTTTTTTATGAGCAAACTCGACTATTTCATTTACAATTTCATCTCCCATAAATAGCTCTACATCTATTAAGTCTATTAATCCTGTATTAGAAATTTCCTTATTTAAAATAGTATAATAATCTTTTGATATTAATTTTTTTCCACCTTCTTTTATACTTCTAAATGTAAATAATAGAGGTATATCTGGTATATATTTTCTTAATTCGTTAAGGACCTCTTTAACTTGTTGAATATTTTCTACACTCTTAAAGAAATCAACACGCCATTCTACAACATCCAAACAAATTCCCTTTAAGTCATTAACTTCTTCAATAATTTCTTCTTTAGTTTTTCCAACTATTGGTACACAGATTTTAGGTATACCTTCTCCTATTCTAATATTTTTTACTTGTACTATATTTTTCATATTTCTCCTCCACAAATATAGAAGTTTTATCAGATTTTATATTCATTTTATTTCACAGTATTATTATATCGTAAAAATACTATAAGTCATAACAATACTAATTCTACAGTAATATTTCATTTTATCCTTAAAGTAACAATTCTTATAGTATGTAAATCATTTAATCACATGTATTTTTGCTATATCTATATTTTAAAAGTTTGTATTACTCAACTTATAGTAATTTCAAATCCATTAATATATTTAAATTTTTAAGTGTTTAAAAAATTCAGTACTATATATTTTTTTATAATCTATATAACCATAAAGGTTAAATATACTTACATTTAATTTTTTTACACTCTTTCTTGTAATTTCATTATATTATTTAAGTATTATTAATATAATGCATATTATTCTTAATATTAATAGAATTAATCTATGAATTATGGTATAATATGGTATAATTATGTAGAAATAACTCGAATTTCATTACTTATGAAGGGATTGAATATCAATGAACCTAAATCATTTGCATTACTTTAGAGTTTTAGCCAAAGTTGAACACTATACAAAAGCAGCTACACAATTGTCTATAACTCAACCAAGCTTAAGTCATGCTATATCTGCTCTTGAAAAAGAGCTGGGAACCTTTTTATTTGAAAAACAAGGTAGAAATGTTCGTTTGACTAAATATGGTAAGTTTTTTTTAACTTATGTTGATAAAGCATTGGGTGAATTAGAAAGAGGAGAAAAAAAGCTTAGAGAATATACCAGTATATCAAAAGGTGTTATAGACTTAGGATTTATTTATACATTGGGAGCTTACTTCATTCCAGATATACTTGGTAAGTTTTTAGAAAAAGAGTTAAATAAAAATATTTCATTTTCATTTGGCCAAGGTACCACTAAAAAGATTATCCAGGGTTTAAAAGATGAAAAGTTTGATTTAGCATTTTGCTCTTTTGTTCCAAATGAACCCAACATAGATTTTACATCTATACTTCAGGAGGAATTGGTTGTAATAGTACCATATAGCCACCCTCTGGCCTCAAATGATAGTGTAGACTTAAAAGATACAAAGGATTACCCTTTTATATTCTTTAGTGAAGATAGTGGAGTTAGACCAATTATTGATAATCTCTTTGAAAAAGTTGATGTAAAGCCACAAATTATATGTGAAACAGAAGAAGATACAGCTGTTGCAGGTTTAGTTTCTATTAACTACGGTATAGCAGTCGTTCCCAATATTTTTGCTCTTAAATATTTTAATGTAAAGGTTTTATCAATAACAAATCCTATACATGAAAGATACATATATTTAGCTACAATGAAAAATAAATATTTAACTCCTGCTGTTAATAGTTTTAAAAACTTTATTATTAATTATAGTAAAAACAATAATCTAATTGATAAAATGGAATAAAAATACGTTAAAAAGGGATTGTTTCAAAGTAAATACTCTGTACAATCCCAGATATATTTTAAAATTTATTAAAGTTTATTAGAAATAATCTGAGAAATATGGATTTTCACGTTCAATAAGATTTTCTAATAAATCTGCTACTTCTTTATCACAAATAATTCTTTTTATTCTATGAAGATAAGTTGGTCTTTTGTAACTAAGCAACATAGTTGTAAGTGTTTGTATGTCAAGTTTCAAGTCATACTTATCACCACCATCAATTAACATACCTTTACCCTCTTTAGAAACATTTAATGTAAACACTCCTGTATTCCAATCTAATAAAGGGTCTTCTAATTGAAAGACTAACTTTACTTCATTTTCCTGTTCTTTAAATGGATACTGGTTTATAAATTGTTCTATATCAACAATTCTACCCATAAAGTATGGTTTTATATTTTCTTCTATATCTCCATCTTCAAGTAAAAATGCCAATGGTTCATCTGTATATGTATTCCCAACCACTTTATTTATCATTGAAAAGTGAGCACTTATAAAATTCCATAATCCTGTACGTGCCTCTTCTTCTACAAATACCATTTCTTTAATATAGAATATTTCATCAGAAATCCAATATAACACATAACCTTGTGCTTCATGGTTTTTATCATAATAAATTGCACATGTTAAGTCATCTAAATCCCAACGCCAGTATTCTTCCCATGCTAACTCACTTCTAATCATAGACGCATGGCTCTTTTTAGAAAAGCGTTCATAAACATTTCTGACATCTTCGTGTTCTATACTTACACGCTCAACTTCTCCTGATACCACTTTAGGTTTTGGTAACTGAGTATCTTTAATTTCAAAAGATATCTTATCTGATATTATTTCCCATCCCTTACGACGATAATATGGAATTGAGTATGGAAATAAATAAGATATAGATTGTTTTCTTTCTCTCATATCTGTTAATGCTTGTCGCATCAATTTATCCATAAGACCTAAATTAGAATATTCTGGATATGTTCCAACACCAGTAAGACCACCCATATCGTATTCTTGACCAAATATATTGATTTTAAATGGATAAACAGCTATTTGAGATACTAATTTATCCTCATCAAACCAACCAAATACATCTGCTTGTCTTAATACAGGTAGTTTAGCAAGGGTTATTTCTCTTTCCTCCCAACCTACTTGTTGTAAATCATGGTTTGTCACTTGAAATACATAACGTAACAATTGATTGAATTGTTGTAAATGCTTAGTTTCTACTTTCTTCATTTCGAGTCTCTCTAGTCGACTCATAATAAAACCTCCTAAAAATAAATACATATAAATACTATCTATTTATATAATATAGATAATAAATTTACATAAATACTACATAAATATTTATATAAGCATAATTCTATCATACCCAATATATTCTAGTCAAATCACTATTGAAAATTAAAGTTTAATTCAATAATAACGTTATTTAACTTAATAAAAAATACTTTCTATTTATTATATCTTAAATACTTGTAATTTTTTATCACTTTGATATAATCAAATAAATAGACAATTATCATAAAATACGACTTAGTTAAAAATATTTTATTGAAAATAAAATAATAAACTATAAATAAGTAATATGTAAGGAGTGATTCTATGAAGAGATGTATTGTAATAATGGGATAGTCAGGAAAATAACATAATATAAAGGAGAGATTTAAACATGACTATTCCAAATTCAGATAAAATATATCCAAGAAGTAACGATTATCAAACTGTATATCTTAAAAATGTGATTACAAGAGACAATATAAAAGTTGGAGATTATACAATATATAACGACTTTTATAATGACCCAAGAGATTTTGAAAAAAATAATGTACTATATCAGTATCCTATAAACAATGACAAATTAATAATCGGAAAATTTTGTTCAATTGCATGTAAAGCAAAGTTTCTAATGACTAGTGGAAACCACACAATGAAATCACTCTCTACTTATACATTTCCAATCTTTTATGAAGACTGGGGTTTAGACATAAATCATATAACAGATGCTTGGGACAATAAGGGTGATATTGTAATTGGAAATGATGTATGGATAGGCTATGATGCTGTAATTATGTCAGGTGTAAAAATTGGTGATGGTGCAATTATTGGAACAGGAGCTGTAGTTACTAATGATGTCCCTCCATATTCTATTGTTGGTGGAATACCTGCAAAAATTATAAAGAAAAGATTTAACGATGATATAATTTCAAAATTATTAAAAATTAAGTGGTGGGATTGGTCATATGAAAAAATCCAATCAAATATTCAACATATTCAATCAGGAGCTATTGATAAATTAGTTTAATATTTTATGACTAATTTATCTTAAAACGAGATTTAAGGGAAATCTTTTTAGGAATTCCCTTAAATCTACTATATTACCAATAGTACTCTTTGATATAGTTAAAATTAAAAATAGTACTAAAGTTATAAAACAAAGATGAATTAACTTTTCTAAGATTACTTTATTTTTATTATTTATTCTCTACAAAAGATTTGACTTTTCTAAAATTGTCTTTTTTATCTATTATCATAGAAGATTTAACTTTTCTAAAGTTGTTATTATATTTCTTCCTTCTCTAACTCCATCTATTATTCTTCTAGCTATTTTACTATCTCCTATATTTATAACTTCCACATTTTTAGCTTCAAAATGTTTCTTTAAATCATTCAAAATTGGATTATTAGATTTCATTCCTAAACATATAAATCCATAATCAAAATCTAGCAATAACTCTTCTTTATCCTTCTTAACTTTAAAATTATCATCCTCAACTTCCAATAATGCTGTATTTGTATAAACATCAACATTATAATCTTTTAACATCTTCATCATTGTAACCTTTGTTATAGGGTCTAAATCTTTTCCTACCACTGGTAACATCTCAACTATAGAAGTTCTAGCCTTATTTTCCGAGAAAAATTCTACAACATCTAATCCAACAGCTCCACCACCCACAACTACTACTTTCTTATTTTCTAAGTCTTTTGTTTGAAAATCTTCTATATCATTAAATAGCCTAAATATTGAACTCACCTTTCCATTTTCTTGGTCTATCCTATCCAACAAACCAGTTATTGGTGGAAGTAATGGTTTTGAACCTGTAGCATTTATAATTATATCGGGTTTTAAATTTTCTATAAATTTAATATCAGCTTTTGTATTTTTAAAAACAATTAAATTTTTTAATTTTTTAACTCTCTGTTTTAAATACTTTGGAAAATCATTTATTCTACTTTTATCTGGAAAAGTTGATATTGTCTCAGCAAGCCCTCCTATATCTGCTTTTTCTTCTAATAAAAATACATTACATCCCACCTCTGCTGCTGTGGCTGCTGCTTCAAGACCAGCCGTTCCTCCACCTACAACAACTACATTTGTTGTCTTATTTACTTTTCTCTGTTTATATTCTTCTCCATTTATTAAGTCTGGATTTACTGTACATCTTATAGGTCTATTTGCTCCAATTCTATTACCTGCACATCCTATATTGCATGAAATACACTTTCTTATTGAATCTTCTTTTCCATTTTGCACTTTTTCAACCCAATTAGGGTCAGCTATAAGCCCTCTTCCCATACCTATAAAATCCGCTTCATTATTTTTAAGTATTTTTGATGCTATTTCTGGGTTTCTTATATTTCCAGTTATTATTGTTGCTTTTCCAAATCTTTTTTTAACTGCTTTAGACATATATGAACGCCAACCATCTTCTAATGTCATTGTATCGATTTGAAATTGTATAGAATCATTTAATGCTGCTGATACATTATATATATCTACTTCTTCATTTAAATATTCAAGAAGCTTTAAGGTATCATTTAAAGTATTTCCTCCTTCTATAAATTCATCAGCACTTACCCTTAAAGATATAGGAAATAATGCTCCCACTTCGTCTCTAACTTTATCAATTACTAGTTTTGCAAATCTCGCTCTGTTTTCAAGACTTCCACCAAATTCATCTGTACGCTTATTGTAAATTGGGGATAAAAATTGACTTATTAGATATGAGTGCCCAGCGTGTATCTCTACGGCGTCAAAACCAGCTATTTGAGCTCTTTTTGCTGCCTTACCATATTTTTTAGCTATATTTAGTATTTCTTCTTTCTTTAATTCTCTGGGTATTGTTCCTCCATTTTTTGAAGGTATATTAGAAGAAGATACTGGAGTTAATCCATTTATTCTCTCTGGCATAGCTGAAGCACCTGAATGATTAATTTGTATAGCTACACATGCACCATGTTTATGTAAATTCTCAGTTAACTTATATAAGGCAGGTATGTATCTGTCATGGTCTATTCTTATTTGTGTAGTTCCATTAGAACCTAAAGGAAAATCTACACAAGCATTTTCTACAATTATAAGTCCAGTTCCACCTTTAGCTCTTTGTTCATAATATTTAATGTGCTCATCTTTAAATTCTCCACTTTCTCCACCAAAGTTTGTTCCCATCGGTGGCATAACTATTCTATTTTTTACATTCATCCTTTTTATAGTTAATGGTTCAAAGATATTTTGATATATTTTCATTTCTATTCCTCCACACGTTTTTATGTTTATAGTTTTTGTAATTTAAATTTATGTCTCTATTATAATGCGTGGAAATCTATTAATCCAGTGCATATTTTTATCATTATTGATAGATTTTTTCTATGATTTCATAATTATATTCCTTAACAAAAAAGGAGCTGTCTCAAAATAGAGATAAGTCTCCTTTTCATTGTTGAAATGATGAAAATATATTTGATTTCATACAAAAAAGAGTGCCTCATGAACTAAAAAGTTCATTCTGAGACACCCCACTTAAAATCTAGATAATTTAAATATTTTACATCTATACATATATATTAATGATATTTAAATTTTACAGTCTTCTATATTCTTCTCTTTTTAATTTTAAGTTACTTAGATAATAATCTATCTCATCAATCAGACGTTGTTTATCCTCAGGTAATATTCCTTTTAAGTTAACATAATTTGACGCATGATTACTTCTAAATACAACTTTTTCATTGGTATCTATATTTTTTATCATTTCTTTAATTTCTTGTAGCACAGCCTTATCTTCCAATACTTTAAATTCACCAGATTGAAGTAAATCGTAAAGTTCAGTATTAGGTTCTACCATTAAACTCAATACACCTACATAATCTGGGGAAATTGCTCCTAACATTTTTCCTGTATCAACTCCATGTTGATGTGTTTTTTTAGTTCCTCCAAGACCTGCTATTACAGTAGCTGATAATTTAATACCATTTTTCTTAACTTTTCTACCAACTTTTATCAGTTGTTCACTATTAAATCCCTTTTTAATATCTTCTAATACCTCATCATTTCCACTTTCAAGCCCTAGATAAATCATCTTAACACCAAGTTCTTTTAACTCTTTAAGTTCATCATCAGTTTTTTTCTCTATAGACTTAGGAGAGCCATATAGAGTAATTCTTTCACACTCTGGAAAAACTTCTTTTATATATAATATTATATCTCTTAATTTTTCCATTGGTATTATCAATGCATCTCCATCTGCTAAAAATATTCTATCTACATTTTTATAATGTCTTCTAAATATATCAATTTCATTTTTTATTACTTCTAATGGTTTTATTTTAAATTTCTTTGATTTGTACATACTACAAAATGTACATTTATTATGAGAACATCCTAGTGTGACTTGTATTATAAGACTATAAGCCTCACTTGGTGGTCTATAAAGTGGCATATCATATTCCATATTAAAATCCCCCTTGTAATCCAATCTTAGTTTTATTATATTAATAATATCTACTTAAAATAATACTTTATATATATTATAAACTTCAAGCTTTTGTTTAAGATATATTATTTAAAAATTTAATAATACTATTTGCAGTAATCTTAAGCTGTTTTTCTTGACTTATAATAGCATCATTGTCGCCCTTTTGTTTTCCATAATCTCCAAATTGTGCATGATTTCCCCCTTCAATTTCAACATAAGTTGTATCATCAGGAAGTTTTTCTTTTGCTTCTATAAGGTTTTTAAAATTAACTACTCCATCTTTACTTCCCCATATAGATATAACCTTTTTGCCTAACTGTCTTAGTTCATTGCCCATTGGATAAGAAGATAAAAACACAACTCCATCAATTAATTTATTATCACGTGCAAAATTAGATGCAACAACTCCGCCTAATGAGTGCCCTCCTATTACCCAATGTTCTATATTACTGTAAGAATCCATAACTTTCTGTGCTTTATTAGTTCCAAGTATAGCTAGATTAAGTGGCATTTTTACAATTACCACTTCATATCCACTTTCTGCTATTTTTCTTGCAAGTGGTGCATATGATTCAATTTCTACTTTAGCTCCTGGATAAAAAATTAGACCTTTAGAAACTTTTCTACCCTTAGGTGTAAATGAAATATTTTCATTTATAGTTACCTCGACTTTACTATTACTAACTAATGCTTCTTTTGCTAGTTTTTGAGGTTCATATGTTTTGTTTATCCATATGAAAAAACTAAGCAGAATCAATACAAACAGTATACCTATTCCCATGAATATTTTCTTTTTTATATTAAATTTTCTATTATCATTTTTATCATCTTCGTTTTCAACCTCATCATAAAGTAAAGGTCTTTCAAGTTCCATAGTTATACTAAATGTATCATATTTCTTATCGCGCTTTACCTTTACATCTTTACTCATAAATCTAACCCCCATAATATTTGAATACTATTATAGTTTATCCTAAGTAAATTGTTTTTTCAACTAATGAAAAAAATCAATATTTTAACCTTTTTCACACAAAATTCATAACTATATGTTTTTTGTTTTTAATATACTATTTTCTTTTAACATTGTATAAAAGAAAAAGTCATATACTTTGCTTTAAAGCTATGACTTATTATATAATTTAATTAGATTAGAAAATTATGCAACTTCTTGCACTAACATTTTACTGGTATTACTTATTCTATACATCTCTTTTACACCATTTAAAGTTTGAAGTAAATTGAGACAAATTATTTTATCGCCCAAGCTTACTGTATTTTCAATACTATCTAAAATTACACTTCTTCCTTCATCATATTTATCAGCATCATAATTTGAAATATAACTAGTATCTCTCAATATTCTTTCTATATCTTCATCTCTAATATTATTCTTTTTGACATTTATATATAAATTGTACATATTACTTATTAGTAATTGTTGATTTTCTAAGAAATCATCTTGATGTTCATCTTTGTATATAGTATTTATCAACATAAGTCTATCTTCAATAAGTGATGGCACTAATAATAGATTCTTTATATAATGAACATTGGTTGAGTTTTCAATAGATTTATTAACTTCATTAATTATATTTTTAACTATACCTTTATACACATCTATAACATGCTGATACCCCATTTTTGCATCATATGGTAAAACAAATTTATTTATTATTAATGCAATAATTGCACCTAATACCACATATGAAATTCTACTCATAGTTAAAACATTAGGGTCTCCCATAACTGCTGCGGAACCAAGAGCTGAAACAGTTACACACACTATCAATTTTCTATAATCAACTGCATATGAGTTTATGTATCCTGCTAAAAGTACAATTAATGACCTTAATGTGTTATCTTTTATTATTGAAAATGAAACAATAAATATTACCGCTCCTACTAGTGTACCTTCTATTCTTTTTCTGGATTTCTGCAAACAATTCTCTGCATAAGGTTGTGTTAATGAAAATACAGTTAACATTATCCATCTTCCATCTTTTAAGTGAAAATAATCCATAATAAAACCTGATATTGCTGTAGCCAAAGCGATTTTTATTGCATAAGAAAATCTTATAGATTTTAAATTAAAATGTTGCTTATATATTGATATTCTTTTAAATTCATGTGGTATCTTTATTTTTCTTTCAACTCTTTTTTCTTCTTTTGATTTTACTTTTTTGTACTCTAATAAAAATTCGTATAGATTTTCTAAAACACTGTAAATTTCTTTCAAATTTATATTTTTAGTATCTTGAGCGATAACATAATCTCTAAATCCAAGTATTTCTTTATCAGTTATATTATCTTTATTTTCTAAGCACATCTTGATATAATTTACTTCTTTAGATACTACAACTAAAACATCTTCTTTACCATTTGTACTACTTTCTTCTAGAATATTTTTTATGTCTTCATCCTCAAATTCCTTAGTATCTGCTTTATATCTATCTAAGATTAAACTTATTCTTTCTAATGAAAATAAGATATTTATTATATCCATTCCTTTAATACTAATAAAAAAGTCATCTTTTCTATTATCAAATATAACCATTTTAAGACCTTTTGATATAGAATTTATTGTGTAATTACAACTATCTATTTTTCTCATATTAGACTTACTTACAGAATTATCATTGTTCATAATATTTTTTAAAAGATTTATTTTTTCCAACAACTCATCACATATAGATATTAATTCTTTGTCACCAATTTTTTTCATTCTATTTCTATTCATAACAAATTGAGCAATCATTATGACAAGTGAACCACTAGCTAAAGCTGATAATCTTATAGGAAATTCACTTAATCCTACAGGTATACTTATCATAAATATATACATAAGACCAAAAGGTACATATACAGCCCTTTTCAAGTCATAACTAAATAAATATCCTATTATAAATAATGCTATAAAATTTAATAAAATTCCTAAATACATATTTTGTACTGCAAAAAACGATAATACTCCTAACATTACATTTATTATCAAGTACTTTAGTAAATTTTTAATTGGAGAAATAGTTAAATCCCTTTCCAAAAGCATTAGCATAGCTGTTACTATAGCCACACCTATAAGTGTATTTTTACTTCCAAATAAAGCTATAAATGCAGATATAAATGCTATTATAAAAATAAACAATTTAGTTTTTGATATTATTAATTTTTTTGTCATCAAATACCTCCTTCAAAATTTCAACAAAGTCAATTTTATCACACTTATTATCGTATTCAAAATCGTCTTTTCTACGTGAGGATTCTAACTTTTTTATTTATAATACTAATTTTAATTCATAATTTAACGAACTTTATAATCACATACATCATATATATTCATATGCTATCATACTTTTTTTCTTTCAAATATTTTTTTAGAAATTAAAAACAACGCTCTCAATAATACGATATTTGTACTTATTGAGAGCGTTGTAAGATTTATTTAGCAAACTTGTTTAATTTTTTCTTTACCTAGTATATAAGTACCAAGTCCCATAAATAAAGCTCCTCCAACAATGTTTCCAAGTGTTACAGCTACTAAATTATAAATAGCTCCTCCAATACTAACTGTTTGAATTGTTGGAGAAAATAATGAAACACTATAGATTGTCATATTTGCCACACTATGTTCAAACCCTGTTGTTATGAAAGCAAATAAACATAGGAATATCATAATTATTTTTGCACTATCGTTATTAGTTCTAAATGAACATAAAACTGAGACACAAACTAAAATATTACACAAAACTCCTCTAAAGAAAAGAGACATAAACGGCATAGATGCTTTGGCTGCTGCTGTAGTTGCAAAAAATTCTTCTACAGGACCTTTATCTACTAAACCAGTTCCTACAAACATTATACCTAAAATCAAAGCTCCTATTAAATTTCCTACCCAACTGTATATCCATATTTTAGAAGTATCTTTTATACTTACCCCTTTATTTAGCATACCTGCAGACATTACCATATTATTTCCAGTAAACAATTCTGTTCCTGTCATTACAACTAAACTAAGTGCTACTGCAAACGATAATCCCATCATTATCTTTGTCATAGGAGAACCTTCATCTGTCAAAATTCCTCCAATAGTAAATATCAAAAGTATACCAATACCTACATAAAGTCCTGCAAAAGCAGAAGACACTAAATATTTTATCTTACTTGTATTTAATAAATTTATTTTATTTATAGCTGCATTAGTTAATTTATCCAAAGTTTCTTTATGCATAATTCCCTCTTCCTTCTATTAAATTTATAATTTATTTAAATATATGTTTTTATTAATTATAGATATTTAACTCCACTCCAGTATATATTTTCATGTACTTTAGTTATTTCTTCAAATTGTACACCTTCAAGTGCCCATTTTTTAAATTCCATGAATCCAGTCCTGTCAATTATATATCCTATATGCTCTTTCCCTCCTGGTGCGTCTTTATCTATATACTTTTCTACATATTTGTAAGTATTAAGTATTATTTTTATTATGTTGTCTTCATCTGCCCATAAAAGAAAATCTTCTGCTAGTCTTGGATTTTTCTTCCCTGTTCTACCCATTATAGCTAATCTATAGTATTTTTTTTCATCTCTAGTCCATGCATTTGTTGGGCAATTCAGTACACATTCTCCACAACCTATGCACTTATCTCCATCTCTTACTACTTTATTATTTTCTGTTTTTAACGCCCCAACAGATAATTTTGAACATTTTTTTACACACGCTCCACAATTCACACATCTATCTTTTTCATATAGTGGCAATGTCATTCCTATAATTCCAAAATCATTCATTCTAGCTTTTATACAGTCATTTTGACATCCAGTTAAGGCTACTTTAAAATGTAAGTCATTTGGAAAGATTGCTTTTTCTATTTTTTTTGCAAATTCAGTTGTATTATACTGCGCTTTTGGACAGACTTTATTACCTATACAGGCAGCTATATTTCTCGTACCTGCTGCTGGATAACCTGCATTTTTCTCATTTTGATTTATATTCATCTTTTCAATAACAGGTTGTATGATATTGTTTATTTCTTCCATGTCTTCCATATCTATTCCTAAGATTTCAAATCCCTGTCTTGTAGTTATGTGTATCTGACCATTACCATATTCATTTGCAATCTTAGAAACTGTGATTAAACTTTCAGGGTCAATAAGACCTCCTGGTACTCTAACTCTTAAAGAAGTTTTATATTTTGTTTTTGTAATTCTGTAAGCATTTTTCATTACTTTTTTAGTATTTAAATCTCTTATCACAAACTCCACCCCCTAATCAATAAGATTTTTAGCATATGAATAATCAAATACTGGTCCATCTAAACATATATAAGTATCATCCATCTTACAGTGTCCACATTTTCCTATTCCACAACACATTTTTCTTTCATAAGAAACCCAAATATTTTTTTCGTCTAAATCTCTTTTTAAAAACTCTCCTACTGTAAATTTCATCATCATTGGAGGACCAACTACAATTGCAGAAGTATTATTTATATCTTTTATATCTAAATCTGGGATATACTTTGTTACTAACCCTACATTTCCACTATAGCCATCATCCGCTCCATCCACAGTAACTAAAACATCTAGTTTTTCATTCCATCTTTTTAAGTCGTCTGCAAATAGGACATCTTTTGGTGATTTGAATCCTACTATTAATTTAAACTTTTCACACTTATCTTTGTTGTTATAAAAATATTCAACTATTCCTCTTACAGGAGCTAATGCACTCCCTCCTGCTACTACTACGATTTCTCTTCCTTCATATAAAGATACATCAAATCCATTTCCATAAGGTCCTCTTATAAAAAACGAATCCCCTTCTTTATAATTGAATAGTTCACTAGTAACTTTACCTACATTTCTTATTGTAAAGTCAATATAATCTTCTCCATATCCTGATACTGATATTGGACTTTCACCATATTTAGGTATAGATATTTCATAGAATTTTCCAGGCAGTACCCCTTTTGTATTGCAATTCACTTTAAATGTCCATTCTTTATCAGTATGTTTAACTATATCTAGTATTTTTGCACTTACTGGTATATATGAGTTCATTTATATCTCCTCCTTACTAGTTACTAAATCATTTATTTTTTCTATACATTTTGAAAATGATATATATTGTGGACAGGCATCATCACATCTTCCACACCCAACACACATGTTATATCCAAATCTTTTTTTGAAATCATTTATTTTATGCATAGTTTTAAATCTCATTCTTTCTCCTTGTTTTTTTCTGAAAGAATTTCCACCTGCTATATCTGTATATCCATCTACTTGACATGAAGCCCAAACTCTTCTTCTTTCTCCTACATTTTCATTTTCCTTATAAAAAATATCCTGCATTGTAAAGCATGAGCATGTCGGACATACAAAATTACATCTTCCACATCCAATACATCTTGTGTCATATTCATCCCATATTGGATTTCCTATCATCTCATTAGAATCAATATTTTCTGGTACATCTACAGAAATTAAATTTTCCGTTACATGACTAACATCAAATTCTGCTGGCTCTCCATTAAACACTTCAAATTCATTGTCTTTTATATCTAAGTACAATTTTTCTCCTTCTATATTCAATCCAAGTGAATAGTTATCAGTTTTATTAGAATCCATACTTACACAAAAACAATTTCTAAAACTCTCTTTACATCCTACAAGTGCAAATTTTATTTTTTCTCTAATATGTTTATAAAAATAATCTTTTTCTTCTCCATTATTTAAATATATTTCATCGAGTCTCTTTATTCCATTTATGTCACAAGCTCTTAGAAAAATTAAAATCTTTTTATTGTCTAAATCGCTTTCCTTAAATTCTTTTTCAGTAAAGTAAAATAAGACTTGATTGATAGGAAGCACTACTTCTTTTGGTGAAAAGTTTGATTTTTGAGCAAATTCCATTTCTTCAAAAGTGCTTACTTCCTTGTATCTTATCATGTCAGTATCTGAAAAAGTACCTTTAAATGGCATTATGACTGGTGCAAATATTTTGTAGTCTTTTTTTAGGGAATTCAGACCTTCATTGAATTTGGATGAATCTAATTTTAATTTCATTTTTATCACCTTTCTTATATTTTAGTTTTGCTTGCTTATTATCTTGTTTAAATCTTAACACTTTCTTTTAGATACTTCTGTGATAATTATCACAGTTTTAAAAATAATAAAAAAAATATTACTATAGCTTATTCAGCTCTAGTAATATTTTTTTATTATTTATAACTTTAAATTAAAAATCTATTCTTTTAAATACAAGCTTTTCAAAAGATTCTATATCCATAGGTCTTGCAAAGTAAAATCCTTGTCCAATATCACAACCTGCATTTTTTAATAAATTTAATTGACCTTCAGTTTCTATTCCTTCAGCTACAATTAGCATATCTAAATCCTTACCTAATGTAATTATATTCTTTATAACCTTTTCTCCACGTACAGATGTAATTGTCTCATTTAAGAATTCTCTATCAATCTTCAATACATCAATTGGCAATTTTTTCAAAAGACTGAGCGAAGAATATACACTTCCAAAATCGTCCATAGATACAATAAATCCAATATCATGTAAATCATTTAAAATATCTAAAAACATACTTATATTTGACAAAAATAAACTTTCTGTTAACTCAAGTTCTATTAGATGTGCTGGTATATTATGCTTATTTATTAAAGATTTTAAACTAGTTACTATATTTCTATTATTTAAATGAATTCTTGATACATTTATAGAAATTGGTTGTGGCTTTATTCCATTTTTTATCCATTTTGACATTGTACTAAATATATTATCCCAAACATACAAATCAAGTTTTTCTATAAATCCATTTTTCTCAAATAGTGGAATAAAATCATTAGGTGGTATAGTTCCTTTAATTGGATGAATCCAACGAACAAGAGCCTCTGCACCTACAACCTCCTCTGTTATAAGGTTAATTTTAGGTTGCAAATAAACTACAAATTCTTTATTTAAAAGTACATTATCCATATTATTTTCAATTTCTTTTTCATGAAGTATAGAAATCCTTATTTTATCATCATAAAAAGCAACTTTACTTTTATAATTGGTTTCTATTGTTTGGCAAGCTATCTTAGCTCTATCAATCATTACATCAATATTTACATCTTCTTTATCAATTAAATATGCTCCACATTTAAGTATTATATCTATTTTAAATGTATTTTTTTTATCATTATTGACAATCTCAAAAAAATCATTTGCTCTTTTTCTTAAATTTTCTATATTACTTTTTTTAGTCATTACAATAAATCTATCGTCTGATAACCTTGCATATATTTCATCCTTAAAAACATTTTCACCTATTTTTTTTGCTATGTATTTTAAAATATTATCTCCAAATTCAAAACCAAACATATCATTTATATATTTAAATTTATCTATATTGATATAATATATAACAAAGTTATCTGTTCCATATTTCTCAAAAAGCTTGTTAGCATCAATTTTAAATTTTAGTAAACTCCTTATGCCTGTTACTTCATCAACATATGCTATCTTTTTTAATTTATTCATTTGTATCTTATAATTTACAATAAATATTCCAAAAACTATAAATATAAGAAATGATATTATTAAAACAAATGCCATAATATTATGCTGTATAAAATCTAATAGAGTGACCTTATGTTCTAAGTACTTTGTACTACCTGTAATTGCAATTGCAACCTCTTCTTCTGTAACTCTATTAATAGATTTGTTGAGTATTGACAACAATGCAGGATTTGCTTTTCCAGAAACCCCTATTCCAATATCCACGACTTGATTTTTTATTGGCATAAACATAAGCTCATCAAATTCTTCAGTATTAATTATATTATTTAGTATATAGTTGCTTCCTATAAATACATCACATTCTTCTTTCTTGACAGCTTCAATACATTTACTAGCATTTGGATAAAAACTTACTTCTTGATTTGGATAATATTCTTTTACGAATGATTCTATACCTGTCCATTTAATCATTGCTACCTTAGTTTTTTCATTCATTCTAATATCATTTTTTGCCAAACCTAACATAGTAGTTTCAAGGTATCCATCAGTAAATACAATATTATGCTCTAACTCAGTACTCCGTGACATAAACATATTTGCACAGATATCTACCTCACCATTTTCAACCATTTTTAAACCTTCAGAAAAATTATCTACCTTTATATACTCAAACTTTAAACCTGAGTTATTTGAAATTGATTTTAATATATCTATTGATATACCTTTGTAGGAATTTGTATTTTTATCATAAAAAGATAGTGGTGATGTATCAGGGCCTGATACAACTTTTATTATAGGATGTTTCTTTATATATTCTTTTTCCTCCAAAGTAAATACTTCTGTGGCTATTGCAGTATCTTTATAATGTTTATTAAATAAATTACCATCATAATATATATCTTCTCGCTTAATCTCATTTAATGCATAATTCAAACCATCTAGTATTTTTTTGTTTCCCTTAGTTGTTGCATAATAGACAGGCTCTGATGAAAAACGTAATACTACCTTTGTATTTGGTATATCTCTAATGCTTCCTGTAAGTATCATATCAATGGTTCCTTTTTCAAGTTCTCTTTGAAGTTCTTCTGCACCTTCTATGTACTTATATTTTACAGATATTTTATTTTTTTTACAGTATTCATCAAATACACTTTTAAAATGATTATCTGAAACTGTACCTACTACTTTTCCATCAATCTCTTTTAGATTATTATAAGATATTGTATTGTTTTTGGAGTTCACATACAATGCTCCATATTCATATCCAAAATTTAAATTCGTATAATCATAGTATTTTTCACGTTCTTCATCCTTTTGCAATGCTCCAAATATATCAATTTGTCCCTCTTTAAGCATTTCTAGACCTTGACCCCATCCACAAGGTATATATTCTAATTTCCAATTATTTATTTTAGCTATTTCATTCATATAATCATATGTATATCCATATAACTGACCATCTTTTGTAATAGAAATTCCATAACTAGGCCAATATCCAACTCTCACTTTTTCTTTCTCAGAAGCGGCTAAAACAAATGATGTATTTAATATAAGTAAAAAAATAACCATAGTAATAGTAAATCTATATTTTCTATTCATAGTATTCCTCCATTTATAACTAAATCATATCAAGATAGTTAAAGTATTCTTATTTAACTTAATATTCTTTCTATTTAAATATTTAAACCCTCCATTTGCATTTAAACTTTAAATAGAGTCATTAAATATAATAAATCTATCTTTTCCTTGTTTTTTTGAATAATAAAGAGCTTTATCTGCTTTTTCATATAATTCAATAAAAGTTGTTCCATGATTTGGCATAATAGATATTCCAATACTACAAGAAACTTTATATGACTTATTTACTCCAGTATAATAATTTCTAAATGCATTACATAAATCAATCGCTTTGTTTTCAATAAATTTCATATTCTTCATATTTTTTATGAAAACTACAAATTCATCTCCACCAATACGTCCAATTATATCATCTTCTCTAAAAATAGAAGTCAATTTTTTTGAGACTTCAACTAAAACTTTATCACCAAAGACATGTCCTAAATTATCATTAATGGCTTTGAAATCATCTAAATCAATAATAAAAAATGCATGACTACTTTCTTTAGCCTTGTCTAAACTTAAAAACCTCTTTATTAGAGTTTCAGTTGTACCTTTATTATAAATTCCTGTTAATATATCACGTTCAGCTTTAAATTTAAGCTCAATCTCTTCTTTTTTCTGTTTATCTATATCTTTAATGTACGCAAATCCTTTAAGTTTATTACTTTGTGGGTCTTTAAGTAAATGCATTGTACAAAGTTCCCACAAAATCTTACCATCATTGTCATATCTTCGATACTCTAACTTTAACTCATTTACTCCCTTATTATATGAATCTAAGATATTTTCATAATAAAATACTTTTTTAAAGTTTTCCCTATCTGAAATAAAAACTATATCGTCAACAATATCCTCCATTACTTCAGAATATTTTCCAGTAGTTCTTAAACCTAAATTATTATTAGGCTTTATATTGCTTGATATAAATTTATCTTGAGAAAAATTAATTTCATATATAGCAATTGCTTCAGACAACATAGCTTTTCTATATTGTTCTTCTTGATTATATTGCATTTCAGCTTTTTTTTGCTCATTTATATCTTCTAATAGACCTATCGCTCTAATTGGAATTTCTGCTCCATTAAATAGATTAGTTAGAGTCATTCTATTCCATATATATTTCCCATTGACTAGTTTTGTTTTTATTACAGATACTACACTTTCTTCACCTTTTTCTATTTTGTTAAAAGATTCTTTAAACACATCAACAAAGTCAGGATGTATTATCCCAGAATCTATAAAATATTCTATACCATTTTCAATATTTTTTTGTACTCCATATATTAAAGAGATATCACTAGAGATATGTATAGATTTTGTATGCACATAATAGTCAAATACTATGTTAGATGTCTTGGATAAGGCTATTCTAAGCCTTTCTTCATTAATCTTAAGTTCTTCTTCTGCTCTTTTTAAATCTGTTACATCAACCAACACACAGTAGAAATACTCTTTTCCATCAGAATCTTTTATTAGCTCACACTTATTTACAACCCACACAAAATTACCACTCTTAGTAATCATTCGATACTCTATTTCAACTACTTTTGATTCTAATATTTGAAGTGCAAATTCCCTTTTCACTCTATCTACATCATCTTTATAAATTACATCATAAAAATTATTATTAAACATAGATTTTATCTCTTCTTTAGTATATTCAAACAGGTCAATAAATCCATCACTTAAAAACACAAATTCATATTTTTCACCTACACTACATTTAAAAACACCACCTGGTATATTGTTAGTTAGTGAAGATATCTCTAAATTTGCTTTTACAAGCTTTCCTTTGGATTTTTTCTCTTTATAAAATACAATTAAAATCAAAACTGAAAGTGCTATGAAGTTTTTAGTTGTTAATATAATTGCAAGTTTATTTATCTTAGAAATCTCTTTCACTATTAAAGTCTTTGGAATAAAAGACAATACATACCAATCATTTATACCAACTGGAGTATACGTGGCATATTCCTCTTTTCCTTCAAATTTATATTCTAAAAATCCACTTTTCTCATTTGATATATCTTCAATAAAGTTTTTATAACTGTAATTTTCTCCAATATAAATAAAATCAAAAAAACCACTAACATTATCTATGGCATCATCAGTTTTTCCTGGAGTAGATTTTAAGACAAGATTTCCTGACTTTTCAAATATATATGTACTCCCTTCTCCATTAAAACTAGTCACATCTATAAATTCACTTAATTTACTTGTATAATAAGAACCATACAGAACTCCAATCACTTCACCATTTTTGTACATAGGAGACGCTACTATAAAACTATTTTCATTGTTAACAGATGATTTTATGATTTCTGAAATATTGCTTTCCCCTTTCATTGCCTTCTTAAAATAGCTATGTTGCGATATATTATAGACCTTTCCATCACCTGTATAGGCTGTACCATCTGGATATGCAATGTAGATTTTTTCAAAATCAGATTCCTTTGATACATCATTTAATAATTTCATTATATCTTCTTTCTTCATACCCTCTGACTCTGAAATAACTTTAGAAATACTATTTATAAACTTTGTTAGTGAATTAAGCTTAACATTTATAGTATTTGAACTTTGCAATGATAACTCTTCTAAATGCATCTTTTTGCTTTTTTCTACTAGTGAATTAACATTATAGGTAAAATCCCAAAGAGAAAACATCACAAATACACATATAAAAATCAAACCTAAAGCATAACCTATGAATTTTTTATTTTTCATTTTGATACATCCCTTTCTGCGCATAGAAGCTGTGTCAACATCTGTATATTTACTGTTCATATTAAATTAATTATACTATCAGAACTCAGCTGTTTCAATAAACTTAAGGTAAATATTACCATTTTAGATAAATAAAAAAGAATCTATACATAGATTCTCTTAATAATACCTTTATTTAATTATAATTAATTATTTTTAAAGTATTTTGATAGCTCGCTCTCTTTTACATAAAAACCTTTATTATCAATCTTTATAAGTTCTTCTTTTTGCAATACTTTTATCATTCTAGAAACTGTCTCTCTTTTACAACCAAGCATATCTGCTAAGTATGTAACTGTAAGATTTACATTTAATAATGTCCATTCTCCACAACAAACTCCAAATTCTTTACTTAATCTATATAATTTTGCTGCTAATTTCTTGTCTACTTTTATAGATATTGAATTTTTTAACTGTCTATATAAACGTCTTGTCCTTCTCTCCATATAAGAAATAATATCTTTTGTAAGCTGAAAATCATTTTTCATAATTTCTGTAAATTCTTCAATACTATAATAAAACACAATTGAATTTTCAAATGCCTCACATCCAACAGCAGAATTCTTAGTAAAATCAAAGGTAATGTCATTTATAATTTCTCCATTATTTAATATAAAAATCACCTTTCTCTCGCCATTTTCGCTTATCTTAAAAATAGATACTTTCCCATCTAAAAGTACATATACCCTGTCTAATTGTTCTTTTTCATAAAATAAAATTTCTTTTCTTTGTAATCTTTTTAGTTTAGCTTTTTCTTTAAGTTGATTCTTAGTTTCACTACATAAATTATTAAAAAGCATTACTTTGTTAATATCATAGTCTTTTAATTTAGACATGTAAAATCTCCCCATTACTAAATTTTTAAGAAAACCACATAAAGTATTACAAATATCTGATTTTATTCATTTTTAAACAGTTTTATAGCATTTGTAGTCTTGATTTTTCTTTCAATAGCTTCATTTGAAAGCTCTTTTACTACCTGTGTATATACTAAATCAATAATAAAAAATTGTGCTAATTTAGAAGATATTGAACCTGTTTCCAATACAGTTTCCCCTGATACATAAGATAAGTGCACATCTGAAATATCCTTCAATTCAGAATTTTTATTTTCAGTAATAGATATAATTTTAGCATTATTAGCTCTCGCAAGTTTTACAGTTTTTATAATTTCTTCAGTTTCGCCAGAATGAGAAATTGCAACTATTAAATCTCCTTCTTCCATTATAGAAGACATCATTATCATAGTATGACTACTATCAAAACTTACACAATTAAGTCCAATTCTCATAAACTTATAGTTTGAATCTTGTGCTATTATTCCTGAATATCCAATACCTATAAAGTAAACTTTTTTAGCATTTATTATAAGTCTTGCACAATCATGAACATCTACACTATTGATTATCTCAACAGTATTCTCTAAAGTAGTTATATTTGAGTTTAAAAGTTTCTTGGCTGTATCTAAAGCTGGCTCATCATTTTGTATATTCTTATTTATAATATTTTTTTTATTACTACTTGATATTTCTTGTGCTAAAGTAACTTTAAAGTCTTGCAACCCATTAAACTTCATTTTTTTAACAAATCTAGTTATAGTTGCTTCACCAATATTACTCTCTTTAGCAATTTGTGATATTGGTTTATAAAATACATCCTCTATATTTTCTTTTATATAAGCTATCAGTAATTTATCTGACTTTGTGACTTTAAAAGTTGGTGATTCTAATTGTTCTAAAATACTCATTAAAAAACCTTCTATTCTCTATATTTTGTTTAAAAAATTATATAATGCCCCAAGCATACCTGCATCATTTTGTCTCTTTGCAAATTCTACATTAGTATTTTTATAAACTCTTTCTATAAGAATCTCCTTTAACGCTCTATCTATTTTAGGTTTTAGAAATTCTTCTTGTGCCATTATTCCGCCACCTAAAATTACAACTTCTGGATTTATTACATAACATATATTTGCAATACCAATTGCTAATGATTTTATCATATTATCCAATTCTTTTAAACAATCTTCGTCATTATTCTTTGCTAAATCAAAAATTATTTTCCCATTTAGGTCATTTTCATCCATATTTTTTATTTTTGCTAATTTTTTTACCAAGCTACTAGTTGATGCCAACTCTTGAAAAGTACTTCCATTCATATTCATATATCCTACTTCACCAGCACTATTACTAAATCCATTTATAAGCTTATTATTTATTATAACACAACCACCAATACCAGTACCTATTGTCATACAGATAGAAGAAGTTGCTTCCTTACCTGCTCCAAGCCACATTTCACCAAGACCAGCACAATTAACATCATTTTCAACTTCACATTTTATATTAAATTCTTTTTCTATCTCTTTCTTTAATTCCATACCTTTATAGTTTGGAATTAATTCTTCTAACGCAAATACTATCTTACCTTCAATTGGGTCAACCATACCTGCAGTTGATATACATATCCCATCAATATTATTTTCTTTCATATATTTTTTAACTATTTTCTTTATTTTAGATAATATTCCTGGTCCACCTTTTTCTTTTGCTTCAGTATCTAAACTTGATTTATCGATTATTAACCCATCTTCTCTAATAAATCCATATTTTATTGAAGTACCTCCAATATCTATACAAACGTAATTTTTCATAACATATCTCCATACAAATTATTTTTATAACCAATATTACTAATTAAAACTTTATATTACATGAATTTTTTATTTATTTTTTCTAACTCATAGATATATTTTCTCGCTTCTGATAAATCTATGGTATCCTTTAATATAATTTTTTCCTCAGTTATATGATATTTATAAATATTCTTACATAAATCTTCTCCTAACATATTAAGACCTTCTTGACTATAATGTACATCATCAATAGTTAGACCTTGATCATGAAATTTCATAGCAATTTTACTTCCTATACTTAATATGTCACACTCATTACAAGCAAATTCTTGCGCTGCTGCAATTCGTCTTGTTCTAACAAAATATTCATCTTCTCCAAGCCAATAACCAGTTAAACTAACAAACATTTTATCAATCATACATTCTTCCTTAAGTCTATATGCAATTTTTTTTAGACTCTCTTTATAGTATAAAACACCACTACCATATTTTGCATCACTTTCACCTTGAATCCAAATAGCATATTTATTTGATATTTTATAATCCTTGCTTAAAGTATTACACCCTGCATTAAACTTTTCTATAGTATCATCTAAAAACCAGTTATTATCATGATTCCAATTTTTTATTCTTGACCCATCCTTTGCATTGTGTATAAAACAAACTTTATTACCAGTAAGTCTATTCCACTCATTTGAAAATGCAGGTGCTATAGTCCCATCCCCTTCAGAAGTCTCTAATTCACATCTCATGTTTATAATCTCGTCAGTACTTAAGTATTCAAAACAATTCTCATTTGGAATAACACTGTCTTTTGGATTTCCCAAACCTCTAGCATTACTTTGTCCTATTAATAAAAATACATCTATATTATCCATAAATTAACTCCTCTATACAATTCTAAACTTTTTAATGTCTATTTAAACTTTCCTATAAAAAACTAAGGCTGAAAATAGTAATCTAACTAAAATTTACGAAATCTCACTAATCGCTGAAAGTTAAATCACTATTTTCAGCCTTAGCGGTTATATAAATTTTCATTATCTAACCAAAACCTTAAAAATAGCTTTTTTGATATTTTCTTTTTCTGAAACTTTTATTGCTGTCATATGTGCATCTTCTGGATAACATACTAGGAAATCACCTTTTCTAAGTTCAACATATCCATTATTTTGTCCATCAAGAGGTAGAAAGTCACCATCTTCCTCATATGTCTTTTGCTCTAGATTTTCTATAAAATTCAAATCTATTCTTTCACATCCATCTAGCATCAAGTGTACATCTATATATTTCTTATGAGCTTCCCAGAATCTTTCTTCTTTTTCACAAGTTTTATACTCAACGATATTTACAAAGATGTCATCACCATCTATTGTATGAGTCCCTTTTTCGTAATCTATCAATGAATTTTCTTTAGCATATTCAAAACACTTAAGCAAATCTTCATGTAATGTTGAATATGTCTTACTATGATTTATACTTCCAAATATCATAAGCACTATCTCCCTATATAATTTTAAATACATTCTACTTTCAAATTTTTTACATATAAAGTTCTTTATACATTCTTATAGAGTAACTAGATTATTTATATATCTAATCACTCTAATCTAGTCACTCTATAAGATAATTTCTTATTTAAATTCTATATTATTTTTCATAATAAACTGTAGTTTCAGCTTTTGGTAAATATACTTTTGCTTTAACTTTAGATTCTATTGCACTAAATACTGTTCCTACTACTACAGAAGTAGTTATTGTTATTAGAGAATAAGCCCAAGAAGTTACTTCTGGTACTCTGTATTTTAGATAAACAACTAAAATTGCTGATACTGCAAATCCAACATATGCTCCCATTTTAGTTGCTCTTTTACAAAACGCACCAAGTACAAATATTCCTGCTAAAACTCCTAAAACTAGACCCATAAAACTATTGAACCATTCATATGCTGACTTTATCTCTCCATTTGCTAAGATTATTGCAACAACTATAGAAAGTATACCTACTCCCAATGATATATATTGTGCTACCTTAGTTTGTCTTTCCATACTCATATCTTTTGTTATAATAGTTTGTATATCTAAAGTCCAACTTGTAGCAACTGAATTAAGTCCTGTTGATAAAGTTGATTGAGATGCTGCATATATTGCTGCAAGTAGTATTCCTGTTATACCTACTGGTAATTCATAAGCTATATATGATGCAAATACTTGGTCTTGTTGAACTGTTTGAGCTAAATCTGGGTTTTGAGTATAGTATATAAATAAACAAGTTCCAATTAGATAAAATACTGTTGCAAGTCCCATTGATAAAACACCATTTCCATATGTCATTTTGTTAAGTTGTTTTATATCAGTTGTTGTAGTAAATCTTTGAACTATATCTTGACTTGATACATATGATGAAAAAGTATTAAGACCAGCTCCAACAAATATTATAAATGCACTTGTAGATAGTATATTTTTATCAAACATAACTTCATTTGTTGCTAAGAATTTATGACCACTTGTAAGAGTATCCATCACTGTTCCAAATCCACCATTTATACTTGATATTAGATAGAATAGCGTACCTGTAACACCTACTATTAGTACCATACCTTGTATAAAGTCAGTCCATAAAACAGCTTTTAATCCACCTGTATATGAATAAATTATTGCTATTACACCCATAACTATTATTAACACATTTACAGGTATTCCTGTAAGACCTGCTAAAACTACTGATGGTAGATACATTATTATAGACATACGTCCTATTTGGTATATTATAAACATTAAAGCTCCAAGCACTCTAAGACCTTTACTTTCATATCTCATTTCTAAGTACTCATATGCAGTGTCTATTTCTAACCTACTATATAGTGGCAAGAAGAATTTTATTGTTAAAGGTATAGCTATAAACATACCTAATTGTGCAAACCATAAAATCCATGTTCCACCATAAGAATTACCTGCTAGTGATAAAAATGATATTGGGCTTAATAATGTGGCAAATATTGACACTGATGTAACCCACCATGGAATAGTTCCATCACCTTTGAAGAACTCTTTTCCTTTCATTTCCTTCTTTGAAAATAACAATCCTGCAAATAAAACTGCCAATAAGTAAACTACTAGTATTGCAAAATCTATCCAAGTAAATCCTACCATTTGACTAATCCTCCCATACTAAAAGTATTTTTATTAAAAATACTTTCTGTATATTTCTTTCGCTCTTGATTTCATTTCATCAGTTGCTTCTTTCATAGGTTGTCTGCAATATCCAGCTTCAACACCTTGTTCTTCAAGTAGTAATTTAATTGTTTGATATAGACCATTTCCTAATATATCTGTTATTAAATCATTTGTCACATGTTGTACTTCAAGTGCTTCTGATATTTTTTCATTCTTAGTTAGTTCAAATATTTGTCTAGCTCTGACACCGTTTACATTGAATGTAGAACCAATTGCTCCATCTACACCTAAAACTGTAGCTGGTAACATCATTTCATCGAAACCTGCAAATATTAATTTATTTGGGAATGTTTTTCTCATTCTTTCTAATAAGTAGAAATCTGCTGCTGTAAACTTAACACCTATTATTTTTTCATTTTCAAATAATTCTCCAAATTGATCTAAACTCATATCAACACCAGTTAAAAATGGTATAGAGTATATTATTAATCTATTATCTACAGAATTTATTATTGTATTGTAATAATGTTTTATTTCTTCAAAATCGAATTTATAGTAAAAAGGTGTAACAGCACTTATAGCATCATATCCTAAATCAGTTGTAAATTTAGCAAGTTCTACAGCTTCTTTTAAATTAACTGAACCAACTTGAGCTATTAACTTTATTTCTTCTTTCACTTCATCTTTAGCTATTTCAAATATTTTTTTCTTTTCATCAGTTGAAAGCATGAAGTTTTCTCCTGTACTTCCACCTACATAAAGACCATCTATTTTACAAACATCTATATTATGTCTAATTATTTGTCTTAACCCTTTTTCGTTTATATTTCCTTCCTTATCAAATGAAACTAATAATGCTGAATAAATTCCTTTCATATCTGTTGTTCTCATATCTTTACCTCCAATTTTAATTTTCAAATATAGTTAAATATAATAAATTTTTAATTTATAAATTAATTTTTAATTAATTTCGATTGCTTTAACAAATTTTTCTGTTATCAATTGTGGTCTTGTTATTGCCGAACCTACAACTGATGAATGAACTCCAAGTTCAAATACTTTTTTTAAATCTTGTGGAGTATTTACTTTTCCTTCTGCTATTACAGGTATTTTTAAATCTTTAACCAGTCTTTCCATCAGTACAAAATCTGGACCATCTAAAGTTTCTGTATATGGAGTATACCCAGATAATGTAGTTGAAACGCAATCTACACCGTATTCTTGTGCCTTAACAGCTTCATCATAATTTGAAATGTCAGCCATTACTAAAACATTATTTTCTTTTATATAATTTATAATTTCTTTCAAATCTTCGTTGTTTGGTCTAACTCTATTAGTAGCATCCAGTGCTATCATTTCACATCCTGTTGTTAAAAGCTCATCTACTTCTTTTTTAGTTGGTGTTATATATATATCTGAATCTTCGTAATTTCTCTTTATAATACCTATGACAGGAAGTCCAGTAACTTTTTTTATTTCAATAATATCATCAACTCCTTGAGCTCTAATTCCAACTGCTCCACCTTCCTGAGCAGCTCTAGCCATTCTACTCATTATAAAAGAACTATGAAGAGGTTCATTTTCTAAAGCTTGGCATGATACTATTAGTCTTCCCTTTACCTTATCTAGCATTTTTTTGATTACCTCGTTTCTGAAATTTATTTTCTTAATTTATGTATTAATAATAACATGAAAACTTTTTCTTTGCAATATTTTTTCATATTTTTTTATCAATTCTATTTTTTTATAGATTTATTCCAAGTATTTCCTTGTATTTTATAGTTTTAAGAAAATTTATTTCATTTTTTTGGTTTTTATTTTCATTCCTATATAGATACAAATGATTTCAATAAAAAAACCCATGTATACAATACATAGGTTTCCCAATATTATTCTAAATCCATAATAATTTTTCTACCACAACATGGACAAAACTCAGATTCTGAATCTATCTCACTTTCACAATAGCCACAAACTATAAAATCATCACAATCATTATCTAATTCAAATTTTCTACCACATTCAGCGCAATATTTGTCATTTATATTTCCAACATAGCCACATTCACAAGTTACATTGCTTTCTGCAATTTCCATATCATTGATTTCCATATTTTTTTCATAAATTATCTTATCAAGTTCTAATAACTCATCACAGAATTTATCAAAACACTCATCATCAATAGAATTTTCTCTAATTTTTTGATAAGTCAACATTCCCATTTCTAAAAAGAGCTTACTCTTCTTTTCTTGAATATCATCAATTTCTCTATTTATCTTTGATTTTTCTTTATATAATTCAATCTTAAATTTTCCATTGCCAAATCTTTTTTTAACCTTAGAAAATTTATCATCCACTGTCTTTTTATTATTTTCTTCCACAGAAGTTTCCTCCAATCATATTTAATCAGCTGAGTTTAGTTTATATCCTATTAAAGATATCACAAAACTGTATATAAATGAAATTATAATAGTCGAGAACACTTTAAATTGCATAACTAGAGTTGTTCCATAACTAGTTGTATTAAAGAAATTAATATTACTATCAAGTATAAATGTGCTAAACAAAGCTAACATACCCATTAAAAATGCATAATATATACTAAATATTATTACAGGTTTAATACTATGTGTTTCATATTTAAATCTTAACTTATATCCATTTAATAAAATTATTAATGCAGACAAAGCCCCCATTGCATAAAACATTAATTTAGTATCTCCAAATAAAGATGATGAACCTAAGCTAAACATTGACAATGTTGAATTTATTATTGTTACTGAAATTCCATTTGCAAAAGCCCACATATAGCTCGCAATTTGTGGCAATATAGCAAATAAATCAATGCCACTTGAATATCCACTCATATTCAATTCATTTAAATAACTACTATCAGATATAGTTAATACAAAAAGTATTGCTAACACTAAAACATATCCTAATATGAATATTTTAATAGCATTTGAAAAAAGGGACATATATATATTTTCTTTTTCATAGCTTTTTCTATAATTAGTTATATATGTACATATAAATCCTAATACAAATCCATTTAGTAGTGCACTAAAAAATTCGTAACTATACTCTAAAGCATATCCATATTCTAGCATACTATGTGAGCTAGTTTTAACATTAGTAAAAGTACATAAAATAGCTAAAATTAATCCATATAAAATTCCAACTCCAAGAGAATTGGCTAGTGTAGTTTTTGAATCCTTACATCTTTTTCTCATAAAAATTAAATTTGATATAATTAATCCTAAAACAGGAATTATAAGTAATATTAACAAGCCTATATTTGCACTTATAAATCCAGAGCCCATCATAGTAGACATAGATACGCTAATTTGTCCTAGATTAAGAGCTAAAATTATATGTGCTGGATTTATCATGTAACTGATATCATTAAATTGAACAGTAATTATAGCCTTAAATATTAATGAAATAACAAGCAATATAAATATAGTTGAAAAGGTCGTTAAAAATATCCCTCTTGTATTTGCGTGATATGAGTGTTCTTTTATTTTAGATTTTAAGTCAAGTTTTGTTTCGCTTGACTTTAATGATACTATTTCATAAAGTTCATTTCCACAAAATTTACAGTAATTATCTTTAGGATTATTTTCTTTGTTGCAACTAGAGCAAATTTTATCTTCTTTAGTTTCGAGTGTAAGGTTATTATTTTTTATTTTTCTAGTTGGCTTACCTGTTTTTTTAGAATAGTTGCTATATGAATAATTCATGTTATCTATTTTTTTTTCATCCATTTTTTCCCTCCAAATTTTACCATTATCAATTATCAATTATAACTATATCATATAAAACTTAATTATACCTTAATTGGATATATTTATCTATTTTGTTTGTCTTATATTAGTATTTCATTATAATTGTCTAATATTCAAAAATAAATAACTTACTCATCTTAATTATAATAAGATACTAATACAAAACTTTATTTAATATTAACTAATAAATATCACCTATTATAAATTTAGATTGTTACATATATCATATTTTGCTATAATTAAATTGTAAACAAAGTATTCCGAGTATCTAAGAAAAGAAAAGGAATACTTATTTTTATGTTTTATTTTTAATGGAGGCTTATATGAACTTAGAAAAATTCAAAAAATTCTTTGGATTCCCTCTAGATAAAAAACACAAAGAAAATGTTGAACGAGAACTTTGCAATTATCTTTATCATACAGGCAAAATTATTTGTATCATAATAATAATATCTCAACTAATTATGATGATATCAATATCAGCTAGAGATGGTGGCCCTTTTGCCACCCCAAGACGTCAATGGTATTTTTGTATGTATATAATACTACTTTGTATCTCTTTAATTTTTATGTTTGTTTTTTCTTATCTTTGGAATAAAAAAAAGGAACATTGCACTTGTTATATAAACTTATGGGTGATTTATGTAACTTTTTTCTGCTTATGGGGTTGTGTAATTACTTTGCTTGACCAGTTAGGTGGAAATGATTTGAGTGTATTCAGTTATATAATGTTAACAGCTGCTGCTTTTTCAGTATTAAAATTAGGTCAATCAATAGTAGTTTTTGGAGGATGTTTTTTATTTCTTAATCTACTCTTACCAGGAATTCAAACTGTATCAGGTAATGAGTTCAGTAATATTGTAAACACATTTTTTATAACATCACTTGCTATTTTTGTTTCTACAATGTTATATAGAAGTCGTGTATTTACTTATTATGATAAAATGCTAATCCATCAACAATACGAAGAAATCTCTCATATGAATAATTTATTAAATCTTAAGGTTATGACTGATGACCTAACTAAAATGAATAATCGTAGATATCTAGAAGATGTTCTTCAAAAAAAATTAAGTACCCATTCAAATCAAGAGCCTATAACAGGGATGATGATAGATATAGATTATTTTAAACAATTTAATGACACTTACGGACATCAAAAAGGTGACTACTGTTTACAAAATATTGCTAAAGTAATTTTAGATTTTACAAATTCTGAAAATGAACATGCTATCCGTTATGGTGGTGAAGAATTTTTTATATGTATTTTCAATTGTGATGAGGAGAATGCTAAACTTAAATCCGAATGTTTATGTAAGATTATAGAGTATTGTAATTTTGAACGTGATGATGTTCCTTCAAAATGTGTGACTGTTAGCATCGGAGTTCATACAAAGAAAGTCGAAGAATTAATAACTTTAAATGAATTTATAAGTTATTGTGATAAAGCTTTATATATTGCAAAGGAACAAGGTCGTAATTGTGTTGCATTTTATTAAAAGTATAGAAATGAAAGTATCAATCCTTATATTTATATTTTCTTAATAAGAAATTTATTTTGTTCAAAACATTTAGATAATATTATGCAAATCTATAAATTAGATTTTTAGATTCATACATGAATTATTAAATCTATAAGTTATGCTTAAGTCTAACTTATAGATTTAATAATTTTATATATGATTAATTTATGTTTAAAATTAATTCACATTTCAATTTTAATGTTTATAGACTATCTTATACTACATTTAGACATGTATTTTAAAATTTCTTATTACTTAGTTTTCCATTTCCTTAATCAATGATACATTTTGTTTCTCTACAGAATTTAAAATATCTGTATCCGCTCCTATACTATAATCTGGCTGATACCATGACTTATTACTAAAATAACTCTTATATGGTTCTTCTTTAAATACATATCCATATCTTGCAAATATTTCATTTCTTATATAGGCTAACTCCTCTTTACTATAAAGCCCAAGTTCATCTTTAGTTAATACTCTAGAATCACTATCATATATAATATAATCATCATCATAACTTACTTCCTTATTTTTCGTATTAGAACTTGAACCTGAATCACTTTTATTGCTCTTTTTATCAGTATTTTCACTATTTTCCTTGTTATTTATACTCTTAATAAATTTTTCAGCTTCTTCTTTGGAAATCTTATTAAGTGTGCCACTCACGTTATTAGCTTGCAATGAAATTTCATTACTATTAAATTTAGTTATAGTAAATTTTTCCTTTGATAAAGTATCTTTTCCTTTTAATACTATGCTGTTACTATCTGAACTTTCTTCTTCATATTTAACTGTATAATTACTTTCTTCTTCACTTTTACTATAAAGTTTTATCTTATTTGGCTCTTCAAATTCAAATATATTATATTCATCAGCTTTCCAAAAACCATTTAAATCTTTTGGCTCCAAATTTTTAGAGTAAATCAACTTATTCCCTAAATAAACTTCTGAATATTTACCTACATTGTTTATTTCTATATTGTCTTTCTTAGTTTTTAAATTATAAAAATGTATTTCCTTATTTTTAGTAGAATATGCTATATTCTCTGAATTAAATGAATAGCCAATAACATCACTTGCTATCTTGTCTTTATCTAAAAATAACTCCCCACTTGATTTAATATAAAGTAATTCCTCATCATTAATAATAAATACATTAGAATTTTCTTTCATATCATTGCCTATTTTTTCGTCTTCTTTATTATTTTTCTTAATATATATATCTCCATCAGAATTTGTAAATACAATTCCATCTTTAATAAAACTTACATAATTAATGTCTGATTTTATTTTATTAGACTCCTCTTTACCTATTTCTTTCTCATACAATTCATCATCACTATTTATAAAATAAAATTTATTATCTCTATATTTATAAGACCTAATATCTGATGCTATTTTTTCACTAACATTATTTTTGTACAAATATAACTCACCTTTCAAATCCTTATAATTATACTCACTTATATACATAATTTCTTCATCATTAGATTTTACCCCCCATAAATTTGATACATCTGAACTAATTTTGACCTTATCATTTTTATCTGTGCTTTTTAAATATAAATTGTCATCATTATTTATAAATATTACATCCCCTTTATTATTTACAATATCAAAGCTCTGTATATCAGTAGATATTTTTTCTTTATTTCCATCTTCTTTATATAGATATAACTCTTCATCTGTATTCATATAATATATGAATTTTCCATCTGTAGACATCCTATACAATACAACATCATTAGCTATTTTTTCTTTATCTTTTCCCTCGTATTTTACATACAAATATTTTTCTGATGATATATATGCTATAGTGTTTGAAGAAGGCATAAATTCATATGAATTAATTTCATCAGAAGATAAATCTGATGCTATTTTTTCCTTTTCTTTTTTTAGGTTATACTTATATAAATTATTTTCTTTATCTTGAATTAATATTGATTGTTCCCCATTTATATAATCTTTTTTAGTATATGTAGGTACATCTGATGCTATTTTTTCTTCATCCTTACCTTCTGTCTTTATGTATACATCTGTCATATCGTCTGAATTATTCTCATCATTTTTTAATAGTATAAGAGAATTATCTCTGTCTGCTTGCTTACCTTTAGAACCATTTTTTGAACTGCAACCTGTACATATAAGTGCCAAACTTAAAACTATAAACAACCCTTTCTTAAACATTATTACTTCCCCCTCATGATAATGATAAAACTTTTTGTGTAATAAATATACTATTCAATAATTTTTTAGATTTAAATCACCTTATATATTTTTATACTATTTACATAAAGATAATGCTTAAATATAATTTATATTTAAACTTCCAAAAAATTACTCTACTAGTTATAGTATATCATAATAAACGTTATCCAATCACACTCACTATTGTCACTCCAAAAGCTTTTAGTGCCTCTTGAAGAACTTTGTTTCCACCATAAGGATACCCAATAGGATTAAAATAAAGTTTAGCAGTTTGTTCACCAATCATTTCACAACCTTCTATTGTATAATCGCCAAGTCCAATTATTTATCCTCCTAGTATAAGTAACTTATAATTACATTGTATAATAAAATATGAATAAGCAAACTACATATATTTGTAAACACAATAAAAATAACTTGTATGTATCTAAATCAGATAGCACACAAGCTATTTATTATATCGAAAAATTATATAATTATATTATAGGTTATAATTATTAGAATTCAGCATTTTTAGGAGTTCTTGGGAAAGGTATAACGTCTCTTATGTTAGACATACCTGTCATATACATAATTATTCTTTCAAATCCAAGACCAAATCCAGAGTGAGTAGCAGTACCAAATTTTCTAAGTTCTAAATACCACCAGTAATCTTCTTCATTTAATCCCATTTCATGAATTCTATCTAATAGTACGTCTTCTCTTTCTTCTCTTTGAGAACCTCCAACTATCTCTCCAACACCAGGAACTAATAAATCCATTGCTCTAACAGTTTTACCATCTTCATTCATTCTCATATAGAACGCTTTTATATCTTTTGGATAATCCGTAACAAATACTGGAGAATTGTATATTTGTTCTGTTATATATCTTTCATGTTCAGTTTGAAGATCACATCCCCATTCTACTGGATACTCAAACTCATGTCCTGATTCAAGTAATAACTCTACTGCTTTAGTGTATGTTATTCTAACAAATTCAGAGTTTACTATTTTATTTAGTCTTTCTAGCAATCCTTTATCTATAAAACTATTAAAGAATTCCATTTCTTCTGGAGCGTTTTCTAAAACATAGTTTATAACATATTTTATCATATCTTCTGCAAGTTCCATATTATCTTCAAGGTCTGCAAAAACTATTTCTGGCTCTATCATCCAAAATTCTGAAGCATGTCTTCCTGTATAAGAGTTTTCAGCTCTAAATGTAGGCCCAAAAGTATAAACATTTCTAAAAGAAAGTGCCATTATTTCAGCATTTAATTGCCCACTAACTGTCAAATTAGCTTCTTTCCCAAAGAAATCTTGTGTATAGTCTATTTTTCCATCTTCTGTTTTTGGAATATCATTTAAATCCATAGTTGTTATTCTAAACATTTCTCCTGCACCTTCACAGTCACTACCTGTTATGATTGGAGAATGGGCATATACAAAGTTTCTTTCTTGAAAGAATTTGTGTATTGCATATGCAGCTATTGATCTTACTCTAAATACAGCTGAAAAAGTATTACTTCTTGGTCTTAAATGTGCTATTGTTCTTAAATACTCAAGTGTATGTCTTTTCTTTTGTAGTGGGTATGAACTATCTGATTCACCTTCTACAACTATATTTTTTGCATGTATTTCTACTGGTTGTTTAGCTCCTTCTGTAGATACCAACTCACCTTCTACAAGTATAGATGAGCTTATTGCCAATTTACCTATCTCTTTAAAATTTTCAACTTTTTCATCAAATACTATTTGCATATTTTTAAAGAAACTTCCATCATTTAATTCTATAAATCCAAAGTTTTTAGATACTCTAGATGTTCTTATCCACCCAGCTACTTTGACAGTTTTTCCTATGTACTGTTCTTTATCTCTGTACAATTCTTTTACTGTTATAAATTCCTTTTGCATTTTAAAGCCTCCTAGTTTAATTTTTAGTAATTTTTTCTAAATATAATTCCATAAAAAAAGCCCTTCATCCCTGTATAAAGGGACGAAAGACTATTACTTTCGCGGTACCACCCTAGTTGTCATAAATGACCTCTTAGTTAAGCAATGCTTAAAGCCTATAACGGTGCCTTCCGTCTAAGTCTACTTGCTAAATAAGCTTTCGATTAGAAACTCCAAGATGTTCTTCAATATAAAACTTGTATTGAGCTTTCACCATCCTCAACTCGCTAAAACTACATTTTATATCTACTCTTCTCTTCACAGTATTTATCTTCTATTATTTCCGCTAATTAACAAAATTATACCAATTTATAAATTTTTAGTCAATAAGTTTATACAATTGATATTTACTAGTCTTATATAATCTATAATATAAACATTTATATTCAAAAATTTATATTTCCCTTTCAAATGTTTATAAATTACATTTTGCCTTCTGACATCTATAAAAAAAGTAAAGTAGTATGCTGTTTATTAGCCTAAGTTTAACTTTAAGCTTTTTAAACTAATACTACTTTACTTAAATACAATAAATTATTTATTTTTGTTATCAAGTATAGAAGTTTTTACAGTTTACTTCCATTATCAACCCAATCTTTCGCTTCTTCAACGCCTTTAAGTGAAGGTACTGAAACTTTACTATGAGGTTTTAATTTTTCAACATCTGCCCAAGCTGCTGTTGATTCATTTCCAACTAGAAGTGGACTTCTAAGTCTTTTGTTATCTTTACCTTTTAATGCTCTTGCTTTTTTACTTTCCAAAACTATCACCTCTATATATTTATTTTGTAATAGTTTTAGCAATTTTTCAAATTAAATTCATAAGTAAAATTTATAACAGATAAAATGCCATTATTTACATATTTTTTATTTATAAAGTATTTGCTATCTGTTGAATTGTATTTTTTAAATTTAAAATCCCATATCCCTGTGAAACATTTGGATATGTATATATATCGAGCTTCGTAGCTCCCAATATTAAATATGTTTTTAAAACTTGTGTAAACAATGATAACCTTGGGATATTATCTTGTTTTTCCAAGTATTCCATTAATAAGGCCAAGACTCCAGAAACTATAGAACTACTAACGCCTGTACCTGTTGCTGTATTGTATGTTCCATTTTTATATGTAGATATTATATCTACTCCTGGGGCTACTATATCTGGCTTAATTCCTCTTCCTCTAATTGGCCCTTTTGATGAACCAATCCACATACTATCAGTCTTATTATTAAATGTACCAACTGTAATTACATCATCACCAGCAGCATACATAGTTATTGTAGCCACTGAGTCTGGGTCTAAAAATCTTGTATCTGGTGCTATCAAGTTTTTATTTGGTAAATATATGTCATACTCTCCTCCTATTAGGAGTTCTGGAGTTAGCCTCAACGTCCACACACCAGGTTTTATATCTCTCAGTCTTATCTCTAGACTTTCATTTCCAGAAGTGATATATGGATAGATGAATCTCATTGAATAAGTAGTATTTTCCAGATTAAACTTTCCTCTATATACATAAAAGTCTGGGGAATATCTTATATCATGACTAACTTCACCTGAAGGAGATATTATTTGTGCCCCTATCTTATCTGGGCCATTTGTATTGAGTGTTATATCAAGTGCGTAATCGTCACCATCTTGTATTATTACATCTTGGACTTCATTTAAACTACTAAATCTTCCAGCATAATGAATATCTGTATTACCTTGATTACCTGCGCCACTTACTAATACAACACCAGCACTACTTAATATATTAAATGTGTCTAATATGGAAGTAGTTGCTACAGCACCTGACTTAACTCCGATAGTAAGATTTATTATTATAGGCTTATTTTCTGTTTTTGCTATATTAGTAACATATGTTATAGCTGCTAAAAAATCTGAAACACTATAATTTATCCTTCCAGCATAATAGGTATCTGTATATGATTTTAATTTAACCACTATCAAATCTGACTCTGTAGTTATACCTCTATATTGTGAATTTACTCTTCCATTTCCTACTAATATACCAGAAGCCAAAGTTCCAGTACCTATATTATCTTGACTTAAACTTCCATCATTTCTACTTATAGCTAAACTTAATTCACTTCTTGTAAATTCACTCCCAAAAATAAATCCTTCTGGTGGTGGATTTGTATTTTCTTCCTGATCCCATAATCGTAAAACCTTACTTGTTCCATCTGCGTTCACAAAATCAGGATGTAAATAATCTATACCAGAATCTATAACTGCTAATAAAATTCCTCTTCCTGTTATATCATTATATGGATTCTCATAAATATACTCTGATTCAGTAGCTGTTGTAATAGTTTCTCCATTATTCATATTATTAGTTATTTCAATTAAACTACTCATTGGAGCAGATTCTTCCCACCAAGCAACTTGTAGTATATTATTTAAAATAGTTTCATCAAAGTCCATAGGTACATATATTACTGCAAGCTGACTATTTAAAACCATATATCTATTTATTCCATTTTGTTGAAGTGCAGTTTCTATATCACCCTGATAAATTATACAATAAGATTTTTCCATAAATCCCTCCTATCTTAACACATCAAACATACCTCTAACGTCCAAAGTTCCATATCCAACACTTGTATTTGGATACTCTGTAGTTTGATTTTTTCTAGCTCCAGCCTGCATAAAAGTTTTTATTTTTTGGACGTATGCTTGATTTGGATATCTTCTATCAACAAAAGTATATTGAAAATACATCGCAGCAGCTCCTGCAGCATGTGCACTAGCTGCTGCTGTACCAGTTATAGTTGCGTATGTATTTCCAGGATATGCAGCTATTATATTAACTCCTGGTGCTACTAAGTCTGGCTTTAATCTATCTTCAATAGTTGGCCCTCTTGATGAACTTTGCCACAAACTATTATTAATAGTATTGTAAGCTCCTATAGTTATTAAATCGTCCTGAACAGCAGGATAATTTATAGTATAAAAAGGGTCAACCTCTCTAAATCTAGTTCCACTTTTTAAAAGAGCTCTATTTGGAAGATACAAGTTATATATTCCATTTACAATGTAAACCCCTACTAATCTAATCTTCCACACTCCTCTTTTAGCATTTCTCAGGGTAACATTGGTAAACTGCTGACCTGAAAAAGTAGTTGGATATACATATGTTATAGAATACTCGGTTCCTTCTAAATCAAATAAACCTGTTACCCTATTATAACTTGATATTCCAACACTTTTACTTTCTTCACCAGTGGGAGACACTATTATTACATCTGCTTTATCTGGTTTATTCAACCAAAGCTCAACTGATAATTCTTCTTCTTCTTCATTTAATTCCAACTCGACTTCAACAGCACTTCCTACATTTGGTATTCTTCCAGATGTGTGTGTCTGAGTGTTCCCTTCATTTCCAGCTCCTGCTGTTATACACAATCCTCTAGTAAAAAATGCTTTTTCACTATTACTTCTATTGGTCAATCCAACTAAACTATTGCTACCCAAAGATATATTTATTACTAATGGTCTCCCAAGTTCAAAAGATTTTTTATATGCATACTGAGACGCAGCAAATAACATTGCACTATTATAAAATCCTTCTATCTTAGCAGTTTTTATTATTATTAATTCAGCATCCTCAGCTATTCCTGCATATTCCTTATTTACATTACCAAGACCTGCACATATACCACTTATCATAGTACCTTGCCCAACTTCATCTTGAGATAGACTAGCATCATTTTCTGCAATTGCTCTATTAATATCTTCTCGTGTATATTCTGTACCAATGTAAAAACCTTCAGGTGGAGTTCCATCCTTTGTTTGGTCCCATAAAAAAGCTATTTTTGAAGTTCCATCTGCATATATAAAGTCTTTATGTAGATAGTCTATTCCTGTATCAGCAATTGCTATAAGAGTACCTCTTCCTGTTATTGTTATATTTGGATTATTTTTAAAAAAATTTACACCTATTTCTTCGGTTGCAACTACACCACCAAAAGTACCTTGATTAATCTCTCCAAGCAGTGTCATCTTTATAGTTGATTCTGTCCTTATAACTGATGGAAGTTCCAAAACTCGTTGTATACTATTATAGTCTGTAGTGTTTATAGATAATACACCAAATGAGTCACTTAACTTAAGAAATTCTTGACTCATACCCAATGATGCTAACTCGTCTTCAAATTCAGGAGTATGAATTACATTTATTCCTGCCAATGTTCCTGATTGTCTATCCATATTTTCACTTAGAAAATCCTCCAAATTTAAGTCATTATTTCTTTGAGCATTATAACTTTCTATAATTTTATAATTATTTTCTTCATCTTTAAATGACTTATTAATGCTTCTATATCCAATGTTTTCTGTTTCTAAATCTTGATTTATACTAGATAAAGTATACAAATCTATGTCTGATAAATTTAAAAATCCAAATCCTGATGAATTATTCGGATATTGCTGATTACTTAGTCTTCTTGCTCCCCTAAGAAGTAATGCTCTTAACTTTTGTGAATATAAAAATAAATCATTTCCATTTACAATTCCCCACTCCATAAACAACGAACAAACTCCTGTGACATGAGGAGTAGCCATGCTAGTTCCAGTTAATGCTCCACTTGTACCTCCTGGTAAAAAAGATATTATATCTTCGCCTGGAGCTAATAAGTCTGGTTTAAACACTCCTAATTGTGTATCTCCTTCGCCAGAAAATATGGATACTATATCTGTTCTTGAATTGAAACTACCTACAGTTATAACTCTACTTGCTGTTCCAGGAACTGTAACAGTAAGTTCTTGAGTTGGAATCAAAAATCTCGTGTTTCTATTTAATCCCTCAGAAGTTGGTAGATATATATTTATATTACCAGTTACAATATCTATAGGCTCAAATACAATTCTCCATAAACCAGGATTTATCTGTGTATTTGAACTTAACTGCAAAGTAACTCTTCTAGTAAGAGAATATGGTGCTATAGGATAAAAATAACCAGTAATTCTTGTCTCTCCTAAAGTATTTCTTATTTCACCTGAAGTTAGAGAAATTGATTGTGTCTGACTATTTGATGGACTTACTAAATGTACACTAAAATCATCAATAAAATCTGGCCATATGTTTATATTTAATATACGTTCTCCTTCTCCAATTACAAACTCAACTTCTTCTGTAGTATTATTTTGAAGTCTAATCCTTTTATGACCACCCTTATCTGCATTATTACCAGCCGCTACCACTATATTATTTTTCCAAAATAAACACATATCATCTATATACTGCTCAAATAAAGAAGTTCCTCTATGCGAACCTTCATTACTTCCATAACTTATATTTAATGTAACAGGCATTCTTAATTCTAATGCCCTATCTAAAATAAATTTAATCGCCCTCATAAACTCTGTACTTCTTGAAAAAACATCTGTCTGTATATTTCCAACTCTTACTACTATTATCCTAGCATCACTTGCAATAGTTGAACAAATACCTGCAACATGTGTACCATGTAGACTAGTCGTTGAAATAGGTATATATGTATTACCAGCTATTGCATTATTTATATCTTCATTAGTATATAATGTTCCTTCTTTAAAACCTGCTGGAGGATTTCCTTGTATAGACTGGTCCCAATAGTATAATATTTTAGACCTTCCATCACTATCTCTAAATACAGGCAAAGTATAATCTATACCCGAATCAATTATACCAATTATAGTCCCTTTTCCAGTTAATCCTGTTCTATTTTTAAAACCTGTTATCCCTGTGCTTGAAAAACTTTGGATGTCTTGGGTTTGTAATATAAAAGGTTTTTCTATAAACTCTATTTCTGGATAAGTCAGTAATCTATTTATATCTTCTTCATTACTTGATGTTATTATTGCATATGAAGAATTAAGTATTTCTACTGAAACACCTAATTCTTGCTCTAATCTTAATATATCTCCATTGTATTTTACGATTAATTCATAATTTATTATAATCACCTCAATTTCTAAAATTATTATTAATGTATATGTTTTTTGTAAGTCTAAAATGTATTAGGCTACATAATTTTTAAATTTCAATTATACAATTTATAATATAAAAAATGATGGTACATCTTTTAGATAATTTGTACCATCATTTTTTATATTATTTCGCAACCATTAAATTTTTCAATGATTTTTCCAATCCTTTTACAGTTAATGGATACATATTAAACTCACTTTGTATTAACCTTTGAGTCTGATACCAATAACTGATTGAATCCCATCCATCTCTCAGTTCTGGATTTAGCCACACAATTTTACTATACTTTCTTTTGAATCTTTTAAGCCACTCTATCCCAGGTGTATCATTATATGGACCTCTATAATTACCACCAATATGAAGTAACTCAGAAGGTGCCATAGAGGCATCACCAACGATTATAACTTTATAGTTTTTATCTATGTTTTGTAATATCCATTCAGTATCAATAGACTTACTTAGCCAGCATTCTGGTGTCGTAAATAATCTATCATAAAAACAGTTATGAAAATAGTATACTTTTACATCTTTAAAGTGATTTGATTTACTTACAGACTGAAATAATGTATTACATAAAGTACTATATCCTCTCATTGAACCCCCTGAATCTATAAGTAGCAAAAGCTTCACTGTATTTTTTCTTGGTTTTTCAAAGAATAATTTTAAATACCCTGCATTATTACAAGTCTCTTCAATAGTTTTATCTAAGTCAAGTTCTGTCTTTGGAGCATCTATTCTAGTAGAAAATTGACGAAGTCTTTTTAATGCAACTTGAAATTGACGCATATTTAAAACTTCATCATCTCTAAAATCTCTATACTTTCTTTCTCCTGCAACTTCAAGAACAGCCCTTCCATAGGTTGAAGTTCCACCTATACGTATACCAGTTTGACCTTTGCCTGAATGACCTAATTCAGAAGTACCTCCTGTTCCTATCCAGTAATTTCCTCCATTATGTGGAGAGTCTTGTTCTTTTATACGTTCCTCTAATTTAGCTCTCAATTCATCAAGGTTTATATTTGGATTTTGTTCTAATCTTTCAAATCCTTCTAAATCAACATTTGGCTTTTTAAGCCAGTTCATAATCTCTTCTGGAATTTCTTCTTTGTGTTCTATACCTTTAAAATACTCCAAAAATACTGCATCAAATTTGTCAAAATTACTTTCACTTTTTATTAAAATCATCCTACAAAGATAGTAAAAATTAGAAAAATTTGAATAACAAAGCCCTTTGTCCAGTGCTTCAATTAAAGTCATCCATTCATTTAAAGATATATCTAGACCTCTTGCTCTCAATAAATAAAAAAATTTAATAAACATAATTATTCAGCTCCTATTGACTACAAACGTTTTTGCATAGATTCAATATCCTCATTATTTTTAAGCAGTATCCCTGCAAAAGGAACCTCTTTTTCTATTTTTTCAATTGGAATTCCACTTAAAGTCAATGCTTGTATCCAGTCTATTAATTCTGATGTGCTAGGTTTCTTTTGTATCTCTCTTAAACTTCTAATCCAATAAAAAGTAGTCATTACTTGTTCCAATAAATGTTCTTCAACTTTATCAAAATGTACTTTGACTATCTCCTCCATCATATCTCTATCAGGAAATTCTATATAGTGAAATATACATCTTCTTAAAAAAGCATCTGGAAGCTCTTTTTCTGCATTCGAAGTTATAATCACTATAGGTCTTTGTTTTGCTGTTACAGTTTCTTTTGTTTCATTTATATAAAACTCCATTTTATCTAATTCCCAAAGTAGGTCGTTTGGAAACTCTAAGTCGGCCTTGTCTATTTCATCTATCAAAAGAATTACTTGTTGCTCTGAACTAAATGCTTCTCCTAATTTACCATATTTTATGTACTTACCAATATCATCTACTCCTTCACCTCCAAATTGACTATCATAAAGTCTTTGAACAGTATCGTATACATAGAGTCCATCCTGTGCTTTTGTAGTTGATTTTATGTTCCAAATTACTAAATCTTTTTGTAGTTGATTTGAAATTGCTTGTGCAAGCATTGTTTTTCCTGTTCCAGGTTCTCCTTTAATTAAAAGTGGTTTTTCAAGTGCTATAGCAACATTAACTGATGCCATTAGTTCTGGTGATACTACATAATCACTACTTCCTTTAAAATTACCCATTTCTTTTTTTATCATAAGTTCTACTCCTTTTAAACAATAAATTTTCTAAATGTATATGACTATTATATTACTATTTTTGATATAAAATAGTAATATAATACATTTGTATATCATTACTCTAAAATTCTATATATAAATAAAATTACCTCTAAAATATTTAAATTTTATCTTTATTTGTCATAATTAAATGAAATATATATTTTTTAATAAGTACAAGATACATTATCTTATAAAAATATCAGTCATAAAAAGCGATGATTTAATTAAAACCATCGCTTTTCATAAATTTGAGTTATAGCTAAATATAAAGCAATTAACTTTTAGATTTGGGTTATCAATATAAAATTCTGTATATATTTACTATTTCTTCTTTATTAAGTTTAACATAACTTTGATTTAATAACCTTTGTTGACTATCCAAGACACTGTCTGCAAAACTATTTATCTCATAATCTTTCATTCCATATTCTCTTAAACTTTTTCTTGTAATAATTTTATTAAGTAGCTCTTCCATTTTTTCATATACCTCTGATACTTTACAATTCATTATTTCACTCAAAAGCATATTTATTTTTGCTAATTTACCATCTGGTGATAATCTATTATATGTTTTAAACACTTCTATAAAAAACTGATAATTAGCTTCCCCATGAGTAACATGATAAACTCCACTTAATGGGTATGAAAGTGCATGTACTGCTCCTGTCCCAGCATTTCCAAAAGCAATACCAGCTAAATCACTTGCAACCAAAAAATCTTCTATAATATCAAATCTATAATCTTTTCCATTTAACACAATTTGCTGAAATCCATTTAAAATCATCTCTATAGCTTTGGTACTAAAAATTTCTGTATAAATACTCGCCTTTGGAGATACAAAAGATTCTATAGCATGTATTAAAGCATCAATTGCACTTGTAGCAAAAAATGAATATGGAAGCTCTAGTAATAACTCTGGAATTAAAACTGCATAATCTGGAAATAATTCATCTACAGCTAATCCAAATTTCGTATTCATCTCTGTTATTTCTGCAATTGAAATATTTGACACCTCTGAACCTGCTCCACAAGTTGTAGGAACAGCTATTAATTCTCTTATTTTTTCTAAAGGAACCTTTTTTTGAAATAAATCACTTGATTTCTTTCCATCTTTCAGTACTAACAACTTTGCCATATCAATAACTGCTCCCCCACCAATAGCAATAATTCTTGTACAATTAGTTTTTGAAAAATCATCCAATAATTTATCCATCATTATATCATCAGGTTCACCAGTTCCATACTTACTTTTATATTCTACATGTGCATCCAAACCAAAGCTTTTAAAATATGTATCATATGCATTTTTACTTGTTAATATAAAATCTGATTTACAAATCTTGAATTCTTCTATAAATTCTTTTGAATTTTCAAATTTATGAACTTGTGTTTTTTGCTGAAATAACTTCATGACATCCTCTTTTCTTCAACTTATAACTTGATGTTTTATTTTAAATAATCTGTAATATAATTATAAAATTTTTATTTTTTATATGCAAGTTTTACCATAGGTAATTTATATTTTAAAATATCTTAATATAGGTCCAATATTCTATAAAATAAAATTAATTCACTATAAAAGTAATCTAACTTTAAAATAATTGAACAAAATTAAAATCTAAAGTATAATAAAATAAAAATTTCACTAATCTTACTGAAAAATACTGTACATTTAACCTGTATTTCCTCAATAAGAAAAATGTTTGGAGGTAATTTTATTAATTATATAATTATGTCAAATAATCATATTTCTTCGTTTACAAATTCTATTCAATCAAATAAGCATAAACATTGGATGTTACAATTGTTTATAGGAATTGAAGATAATTTAAATATAACTATAGATGGCAATGATATAGAAGGTAAATGCATTATTGTAGATAGTAATATAGAACATTGTTTTTCAACAGGAGAAAAAGTATGTTTTACTATGTTAATTGAACCAACATCATCACTTGCATTAAGTCTTAAATCAAAATATATTGACAAAATTAAGGGTTATGGAATTATATATATTCATAATACTAAACATATACAAGAAAAATATTTTAAATTTTTAAAAAATCATGATAAAGAAGGTTATTTAAATTTTACAAATTCTGTGTTCAAATATCTTAATGTTGCTCAAGACAATTACACAATAGTTGATAAAAGAATTCATAAAATAATGCAAAGACTTAATGAGTGTGACTGTCATAATCATTCTATAAAAAATATTTCTGATATGGTCTTTCTTTCGCCAAGCAGACTGTCCCATATATTCAAAGAACAAACAGGAATGCCATTAAAAAGTTACATTCTCCTACATAAAATTCAAAAAGCATATTTTTTACTTTTATCTGGTAAATACTCTATAACTGATGCTGCTATGATGGCAGGTTTTGACAGTGCTTCACATCTAGCATACACCAACAAATGTATGACTGGTATGAATATTTCTGGCATATTAAAAAACAGCAAGTTTTTGAAAGTTTCAAATTACTCTAAGGTATAAAATATAGTTACACTAGATAAAGGAGAATTCTATTTTATGAAAAGATATTTATCAGAAAGTACATTATTAGACTTTAGAGCAAGAAATATTCAAGAACTTATTAGCAAACATAATTGGAATCAATTAGATAATTTTAATAAAATCAAACAAATTTATAACTTTATTAGAGATGACATCAACTTTGGTTTCAATGCAAGTGACAATATATCTGCAAGTAAAATACTAAAAGATGGATATGGACAATGTAATACAAAAACTATACTTGCTATGGCACTTTTAAGAGGAGTTGGCATTCCATGTAGGATTCATGGTTTTACTCTAGACAAAAGAGTTCAATTAGAACTCTTAGGAATTATTTACAAAATTGCACCTACAGAAATCATTCACACATGGACAGAAGTATACTATGAAAAGCAATGGTATAAATTAGAAGGTCTTATTTTAGACAAAAATTATCTTACAAGTATTCAGCAGAAATACAATAACTGTCAAGGCTCATTTTATGGATGGGGTATTGCCACTAAAGATTTTCAAAATCCTCAAATATCTTGGAATGTAAATCATACATTTATTCAAAAAGAAGGAATAATTGATGATTTGGGAATCTTTGATACTCCAGATAATTTTTTTAATAAATATAGTCAAAAGATAGGATGGTATAAAAATTTTTTATATAAACATGTTGGAAGGCACTATATAAATAGAAATGTACAGAGAATTAGAAACGAATTGTAATTATTTATATTTGTAATATGTAAATTTAAGAAAATAAAAATAATATTTAGATAAAACTTTCAATATATTGTACACTTATCAAATTTCATATTAATCATACTATATTAATACTACTTTTTATTGTATAATAAGCTATAAATATTAACTTGATTTTAAATTTAAGTAAATCTAAACTTAATAAATATAAGAAAGGTTGTGTTGTTTTGCAGGATAAAAAAATTTATTTAAATATTGTACTTACTGTAGTTATTTCATATATTTTGATTAAAGTTATTGATAATTACAAATATTTTTTTGGAGTAATAAGTTTACTGATGTCATTACTAACTCCATTTATAATAGCATTTGTATTAGCATATGTATTTAATCCACTAGTAAAATTTTTGGAAAATAAGCTTAATTTTAAAAGGATATATTCTTTACTTCTTACTTATGGTGTGCTAATAGTTATACTAGTATCTTTTATACTATTTACAGTTCCATCAATAGTAAACAGTTTAGCTGACTTAGTAACTCAAGTTCCTATATATATAGATAAAACGGAACAATTCTTATTTGATTTAGGTAAAAGTTTGCAATCAGTAGACCCTAATACATTAAAAGAATATGGTGACAAAATTATGAGTGTAATGCCTAAGTTTAGTAACTTACTTATTGGTTCACTTGGAGGAATATTTAGTACTACCTTCTCTGTTGGAAAATTTATAGTACAATTCCTTTTAGGCTTTATAATTTGTTTCTATCTATTATTAGAAAAAGAAAAGTTCTTATCATTTACAAAAAAAGTTATTTATATTTCTTTAGGTAAAAAATATGGAGACTTTATAATAGAATTGTGTCAAAGTTTGAACTTAAATATTGGTAAATACTTTACAGGTAAGATTTTAGATTCTTTTATAGTTGGACTGCTTTCTGGAATTGGTCTATACTTTTTAAAGTCTGAATATGCACTATTGTTTGGTACACTAATGGGTATTATGAATATGGTTCCATACTTTGGTCCAGTAATAGGTATGACACCAGTTGTAGTAATTAACTTATTCTACAATCCTACAACTGCGTTAACTTGCTTGATTTACTTAATAATAATTCAACAAGTTGAAGTTACATTTATAGAACCAAAAATCGTAGGTGGACAACTAGGTCTTAGTCCATTTTTTACAATACTAGCAGTTACTGTTGGTGGAGGATTTTTTGGAATACCTGGTATGATTTTATCAGCTCCTGTTATGGGCGTTATAAAAATATATTTTTGTGAATTTGTTAATCGTAGACATGATAAAATACAAATGGAATAAAAATACAATTTAATTACGATTTTGTAATCAAAGGTTACAGCTGTGTAACTGTAATATTATCCTCTTTAATGGTAATATTTAATTATAGAAAACATATAATATTATTAAGTAATAAATATCTTATATAATTAATTACGAAAGAGGGTTTTAGTATGAAAAAAGCACTTATATCTTTATTAGTTTTATCTTGTTTGTTATTAACTGCACCAGTAAATGAATCTTCTTATGCTGATTCTCAAAAGAATATTCCTGTAAGTCAAGATACTAAATTGACTCAAGAACAAGCTAAAGAACTTTTAGTAAAATACAACAATAAAGTTGATTACATATATCAAGGAAATGCTAGCGATTTTGAAGCATTAAAAGCTAAAAATCTTAATGGATATGTATTTTTACCAGATGCAGATGGTGACATTGGTTACTTTGTAAATGAAAATACTTCTGAGATATATTACTTCCATCCAAGTGGATACCTTGAATTGGTTAATCAACAACAAAATAATAAATAAAATAAATAACTAATATAAAAATGGATGCAAATTGATATAAATTTAGCATCCATTTTATTTTTATTTTAAAGTTGTTTCTTTTTGTATATTTAAATATTTTATTAATCCTGCGCTTGCTCTTTTATAAGTTTCTTTATATCTACAGCTGGTTCATCTTCCATTTTTATAACTTTTCCTTCCCATGTTCTAAGCATCACATAATCTGTTCCTTTTGATACAAGATATTGTGGAAGTAATGGAGTCTTACCACCTCCTTTTGGAGCATTAACTATATATGTTGGTATTGCCATTCCAGATGTATATCCTCTTAGATATTCCATTATTTCAAGACCATCATCTACTGATGTATTGAAATGTTTTGTTCCTTTTACATGTTTGCTTTGGAATATATAGTAAGGTTTCACTCTTATTTTAAGCAATTCTTGATTTAAACATCTCATTACAAATTTATCATTATTTATACCATTTAATAACACTGCTTGATTTCCTAATGGTACACCTGCATTTGCTAATTTTTCACATGCCTCTTTAGATTCTTTAGTTATTTCCATTGGATGATTAAAATGTGTATTTATATATATAGGATGATATTTTTTTAGCATATTACAAAAATCATCTGTAACTCTTTGTGGCATTGTAACAAGAGTTCTAGTTCCTAATCTAACATAATCAACATGTGGTATTTCTTTAAGTTGGCTAAGAATCCATTCTAAATAATCATCTTTTAATGTAAGAGTATCTCCACCAGTTACTAATACATCTCTTATTTCTTCATTTTCTCTAATATAATCTATAGATTCTTGTATAACAGCTTTTGACTTATGAGAATCTTGTTGACCAATATTTCTTCTTCTTTGGCAATGTCTACAATACATAGCACATTCATTTGTTACATTTATTATTAATCTATCTGGATATCTTCTAGTTATACATCCTGCTGGATTTGTATACTCTTCTCCCATTGGGTCTAAATCATCTTGTTCATCTTCAAATTCTATATGTGTTGGTATAGAAAGTAATTTTATAGGGTCACATATATCATCTGGGTCTATCAAACTCAGATAATATGGAGATATTGCCCATCTAAATTGAGTACCAACTTCTTCTATATATTCTTTTTCTTTTTTAGTTAGATTAATAATCTTTGATAAAGTATCTACATCTGTGATTCTATTTGATAATTGCCATTTGTAATTATTCCAGTCTTCTTCTGTTCCATTTAATATGCTTAATATCTTTTGTTTTCGTTTATTTATCTCTTCTTCTTTTTCAAGACCTCTGTTAATTGTTTTCCTAGCCTGAATATAATCATCAATTTTTGATTTTAGTTCAGCAGCTCTCTCTAAGGATATTCTAGTTTGTTCATTCATAATTTTTAGCTACCAAAATTAATTAATTTCCATTATTGATAGCATCCTCCTTTCTGGTGTGTTTATATCATTCTGATAGGCAAATTTAATTTTGCCATATAGATTTTATAACATATGAAATTGATTTTATTTTTGCATTTTTTCTGTTATTTTATACATTTATGAACATTTTCCCACTATCGTCAATAAATTACAATTTATTATGCATTTTTTTTAACAAATGATTAATTATTTCTATTTTTAAGAATTATTTTACCATAAAATGATTATATTTTCAAGATGATTAAAGTTAAAATTTTAATAGAAAGTAAAGTATTTCATCAAATAATAAAAGCGGAGGTTTATTATAATAAATTTCTCCGCATTTTTATTTATTTAATTAAATTATAGGAAAATCTCTCTGATTTTTAAGAAGTGACTTTATTGTATTCAACCCTTTCTCTAATTCTTCTACATCTTTTGGAGCTGTTACACAAATACGAACAGCTTTTGGCACAATAGAATTACCAACTGAAAAACGTTCAGCACAATATACCTGAACACCTAAATTTTTTGCATATATCTCAAATGATTTTCCATCCCATTCATCTGGAAGAATCAACCAACGAAAACTACAATTTTTATCACCAATTAAATTATAATCAGATAAAATCTTATTAGTAGCTTCATTTCTTTTTATAATTTCATCTTTTCTTTCTTCAATAATCTTATTTATAATAGGAGAATGCAGTAAACGATGTACTATTTCTGCATTAAATGGGGAAACCATCAAATTCATATTATATAATGCATTTTCTAGACTTCCTATATAACGTTTTGGAGCAACTACAAACGCTACTCTAAGCCCAGCACAGATAAATTTAGATGTACTAAGAATATATATAGTATTATTACTAGCTAAAGAAAATACTGGATCTTGTAAATCCGGTTTAAAAATACTATTTATAGCATCTTCAATAATTATGATATTATACTTTTTTGCTATCTCTGCTATTTTCTTACGTGATAAGTTAGACATAGAATGTGTTGTTGGATTATGATAATCTGGAATGATATATATACCTTTTATGTTTTCATTTTTACAATAATTTTCAAGAGACTCGATTGACATTTCATTATTCTCTTGGGGAATTGGAACTAATTGAATGCCTATCATTTTAGCTATTGACTTGATTCCAGAAAAACTCAATGAATCTGTTGCAATTCTATCTCCAGCCTTAAATAATCCTAATAAAGTAGCGCATATAGCATTTTGTCCACCTGTAGATAAAAGTACATTTTCTTCTTTAGTATATATATTATTTCTTTCTAACCATTTTGCAATTGATTTTTTTTGCATGTGTGTACCTGATGGAGACATATATTGAAGAAATTTTTCCATTTCTGGTTGTTTTAATACATTTTTAATAAAATTGATAATATATGTATTTTGTTCATAAGGAGGATGTACTGTACCAAGTTCAATTATACCTTTTGATTCTGTTTGATAAAGCAATGTATTGCTTAAATTTACATCAGAAGAAATAAAGGTCCCTTTTCCTACTTTTGCACATATTAATCCTTTTTCTTCACAAAGTTTAAATGCCCGTGTTATTGTACTTAAATTTAAATCGAGAAAATCTGCTAATTCTCGTTGTGGAGGTAATTTATCTCCAGGATTTAAATTTCCTTTTTCAATGTCTTCTTCTAACAACATTGCTAAAGTTTTATATATTGGTGGTTTTCGATTGTTTAATTGTGGTTTCCATGTCATTGGATAATTTTCAAATGAATTTATTGGCATATAATTACTCCTTTTAAAGATAATTGTCCTCCATACAATTTTATCATTGTATGCTTATATTTTAGATGCTATACTTGTATTTGTAAATAGCTATTACAAAATAAATAGAATGAAAAGGTGATGAATATGAAGACTATAGGCTTAATCGGGGGAATGAGTTGGGAGAGCACCATTACATATTATCAAGTTATAAATACAGTAATCAAGGAAAAATTAGGAGGATTACATTCTTCTAAATGTATACTTTATAGTGTAGATTTTCAAGAAATTGAAGAATGTCAATCTAGCGGAAATTGGGAAAAAAGTGCCAAAATCTTATCTGATGCTGCAATTAATTTACAAGACGCAGGAGCAAACTTTATTGTTATATGTACTAATACTATGCATAAAGTTGCACATAAAATTCAACAAAATATATCTATTCCACTTTTACACATCGCAAATGTGACTGCTGATGAGTTAAAAGAAAAGAAAATCAAAAAGGTAGCTTTATTGGGTACTAAGTATACAATGGAGCAAGATTTTTATAAAAATATAATTATAAATAGTGGAATTGAGGTTTTAATACCAAATGAAGAAGAACGTTCAATAGTAAATAACATTATATTCAATGAGCTTTGCTTAGGAATTGTATCTAAATCCTCTAAAAAATCTTTTTTATCTATTATAGATAAATTTGTTAACCAAGGAGCAGAAGGCGTTATCTTAGGATGTACAGAAATAGGTCTTCTAATTCAGCAAAATGATACTTCTGTTCCACTATTTGATACAACTCTAATACATGCAACACAGGCAGCATTAGATTCAATTGTAGATGATATTAACTAGCAATAAATATTTTTACACTAAAAATTTAATACCAGTATATTTCAATAAAATAAAAAGGATAGTATGATTACCCCCATACTATCCTCTTCTTATAATGATTTAATTTCTCAATAAATCATAAATTTATCTTACATTTATAACATCACTATTTTTAGAATTTTGTCCATTGTAATTTGCAACTACATAGATATCTAAATTTAAATCTCCTTCAGGAATACTTATAGTATGTTCATTCCCTTGTATGTCACTTTGATACAAAGTAAACTCACCATCTCCATTAGTATTATTTTTTACATATATACTATAGGTACATTCTTTATGAGATACACTACTCCAGTTAACTCTAATAACATTGTTATCTCTGTCAACATTAGCTGATATATTTTCAACCTTCATGTTTTGTATGCTATCATTATTATCTGAGTTGCCATTACCATTCACATTAGTAATGTTTATTACATTACTTGGCTTAGTTGTATCTGAGTCTTTCTTACCTAGAACATAAATATCATAATCTATACTCTGACTATCTTTTACATCAATTTCTATAGTAGCATATATCTTTTGGGATTTACCTAAATCACGCTCATTTATAGTTATAGATTTAATTTTCTTAAATGATTCTCCTGATAATTTGTCTTTAAGATATATATCATAGTCAAAAACATCTTTCATATAATCCCATTCAAGTTTAATAATAACTTTGTTATTTACTATTTTATGTGAACCTACTAAATTTTGTATATAGTCATTAGTTATAGTTTCTTTGACTACTGTTACAGTTATTATCTTAGACTTATCTCCACAAGTTATCCTTACTCTTTCTTTACCTTCTCTAAGACCTACTACACTTCCATCACTACTTAGACTTATAGCTCTTTCTACAGGTAATTTTGAATCAGCCAACTCATAGTGTATTTTTGGTGGTTCTAAGCCTGGTGGAGAAGTTATTATATCTGGTTTTAGTTTCTCATTTTGGTCAACTTCTATTTTTATATTATTCATATTTATCTCAGCAACTTTAGCTTGGATTCTAAAAGTTCTCTCAACTTCTTTGTTTCCACACTTAGCATATATTACAGCTTTTCCAACTCCAACTGCACTTACTTTGTTTCCTTTAATTTTTAAAACATCTTCGTTGCTACTTTTGTAAATTGGTTTATATGATTTTTTAAACTTCTCATAGTCAACCTCTATTGTACTCTCTATAGTGGCACTATCACCAACATGTTTTAACTCTCCATTAATTTCCATATCTAAAGATTCTACTTCTGGGTCTACTACTTTTATAGTAGCTTTTTTTAGTACTCTCGAATTTTTCATAATACCAACAGAAGAATACCCAACCTTTAATGCTGTCATCTTATTTCCTTCTATTTTTAGAGTCCCTGAATTATCTAAAACATTAAACCAAATATTTGGATCTTTAGCATATGAAGGAACTTTAATATATTCACCAGTAGACAAGGTAACTGTTTCGTTTAATTTTACTACATATTTATCTATATCTTTAACATATTCCCCATCTACAATTTCAATTTCTACTCCTTTTACCATTGGTCTAAATATTCCAAATTTAAAAAGGTAGTACTGCGCAACAAGCAATATAGGAATAGATATAATTATGGCAATTTTTCTGTATTTCTTATTTTCTACAAATCTCATCTATCCACTTCCTTTTAGCCTAGTATATGATCATTTGTTTTATAAGCAATCTACCTAAGTTAAATATTGGGATAAACTGGAAAATTATTATATTTCAGAATATCCCTATACTAATTATAAACCATAAATTTAAAATTTAAAACTAAATTTACTGTTATTTTATTGCTATTAAAATACTTTTAAATTAGTGAAATAACATTTGTCTTGTCAGCTGAAAAGTTATATAATTAATTAAAAAGAAATTATATTTGTATTATATGAGGAGGATTTTAAATTGGAAATCAATTGCAAAAAAAGAAATTTTAAATCATTTGCTAAAAGTAAAAATATTGAAATTTCTGTTCAAAGGTATCTTATTGACGCATTAAGTTATATGGCACTCGGCCTTTTTTCTTCCCTTTTAATTGGAACAATTTTTAACACATTAGGAGATAACTTTAACATATCTCTTTTTACTGAAGTTATAAGCCCACTTGCTAAGCAAGTTACAGGTCCAGCTATTGCAGTAGCTATTGCATATGGACTTCAAGCTCCTCCCCTTGTACTATTTTCTTGTGCACTTGTTGGTGCTTGTGGTAATGAATTAGGAGGACCTGTTGGTGCATTTGTCGCTACACTTTTTGCAGTAGAAATTGGAAAATTAGTTTCAAAAGAAACAAAGGTAGACATATTAGTTACACCTGCTGTAACAATACTAATAGGAGTACTTGTGGCAGAACTTATTGGACCAGCAGTTTCTGCATTTATGACTTCATTTGGAAACATAATAATGCAAGCAACAACTATGCAACCTATAATAATGGGAGCTATTGTCTCTGCACTTGTCGGAATAGCTCTTACACTACCCATAAGTAGTGCAGCTATTTGTATGATGTTAAGTTTGGGAGGGCTTGCTGGTGGAGCAGCAACTGTCGGTTGTTGTTGCCAAATGATAGGTTTTGCTGTTATGAGTTTTAGAGAAAATGGAGTAGGAGGTCTTGTAGCTCAAGGACTTGGTACATCCATGCTCCAAGTACCCAATATAATAAAAAACTGGAAAATTTGGATACCACCTACAATAGCTTCAATAATACTTGGCCCATTATCTACAACAATATTTAAAATGGAAAATATACCTATTGGCTCTGGTATGGGAACTTGTGGATTAGTTGGACAATTTGGAACAGTAACTGCCATGCAAAGTGCTGGAAAAGGTGGCATAACGATGTGGGTTGGTATACTTTTACTTAACTTTGTACTTCCTGCTATTATAACTCTAATAATATCAGAATTTATGAGAAAAAAAGGTATGATAAAACCAGGCGATTTAAAATTAGATGTATAAATAAAAAAACTACTCCTTATTTTTTTATCAGTAATAAGGAGTAGTTCTTTTTATGAAAATTCCAACATTTTTTTCAATAACCAATCCATAGAACCTTTAACTTCATTCCACAGTACTATATTTTCATCATAGTAATAGACAGCTTCTCCCTTTTCTTCTGCTGTAACAAACTCTCTACCAAAGGCATTTCGCCAATCTATTAAATATAATCCAATATATTTGTTTTTATTTTTAGCACTTTTAATAGCATCACTTGCTAAAAACATATTTTTATTTTTAAAATAATAAAGAGCTTTGCTATACATCCATGTAGCAGACTTTTCTTCTTTATACATTTCAAATAAATTATTTATTGCTGTTCTATCATTTAACCTAATTAATACATTGAACAATTTATACCTTATTCCTTGTTCATCATCAGGATTGATTTCTATTAAATACTCTAATACCTTTCTAGCTTCTTTTAAATTATCAATACTCTCTAACTTCCTAGCAAGAGACTCAAGTGCTACCATATAAGCTCTAGTAGATATACCTTTCCAAAATCCAAGTTGTCTATCTTCTTTAGTAATCATGCTTTTCCCAATATTTACAGCTTCTTCCATATACCTAATTGACTCAATATGGTTTTTAGCTTCTTGTGATAGTTTAATATATCTTTTATAAAGTATTTTTTTCTTTTCTAACTCTAAATCTATGGCTTTGGATTTAGAATTACTCTCTCTTACCCAAAACTCAATATTAGAGATAGCAATAGTATCTTGATTTAAAAAGTCAATATTACAGACTTCCTTTATCAATGATGATTTATTGTTTATAGTGTTTAAAGAAACACCTATTTGTTTTGAAAATTCCTTTTTGGTTATATGTAATGGATGCTTCTTATTATATAAGAGATTTTGCTCCAAAACTATGTTTAATATAGCTGAAGACCATATATCAGCTCTAGAAGAATGAATTATCTCTTTATTATTATCTAAAAGGTCTTGCAAGATTTTAAAACTTATATCTTTATATTCTTGATTTAAATTGGAGTTGCAAAATCTATTTATCTTGTCTTTAATTTCTTCTATCTTGCTTGTCATAACTCCTCCTCCATATTTTACACATATAAAACTACTGCTACAAATTCAAGTTCTTCTTCCCCTATATTCTCTATAGAATGTTCTTCACCATCAGCAGTATATATTACATCACCTTCATTTACTTCTACAAATTCCCCATTATCAAAAACTTTACCTTTCCCCTTTAATATATAATATACCTCAAAATCAGTTGTATGGTCATGCACACCAATCGAACTTCCTACTGGTAAAGTTATCCTTTTAAATAATCTTCCTTTTCCTTTAAGCTCATCAATTTGTAATATGTTTTCAAGCTTAACTTTTCCAACACCACCAGTTAAATTTTCTTTTACTTCTACTTGTAATTCAGATTTCTTTCTTATCATAGCTCATCCCACCTGCCAAACAATCAATCTAACTACTAAATTGGCATATCCTTTCCATAATATGTTGTATTTTAATATAATAATAACATATATTCTTATAAAAAAATATTACTGAATCTATAAAATAATGCTATTTTTACATATTATTAAGGCTTTATTTTTTTATGCCATAAGTTGACGTCTTTATAAAAAAAACATATACTCATATAGTATGGAAAAATTTTGTTAAATTATTGGTCTGGAGGTTCTCGACATATGTCAGTTTTAAAAACTCAAGAAAAACTTAAACAGCCTAAGGATTTATATTTTTGTTGTTCAATATTTACATTTGTAGGACTTGCATACTATGGTATGAAATTAGTACTCTTATTATTTTTGGCTGAACAAGTATCTAAAGGTGGTTTAGGGTTAACACCAGCAGAATCTGCATCAATGCTTGCATCTTTCTTAGCATGGACTTATTTTTCTCCTGTTATTGGTGGATGGGTTAGTGATAGATTTTTAGGTCCAAAAAATTGTATTATGCTTGGAATGATAATGGTTTCAATTGGCTACTTTTTAGGATATCTGGCAAATAGCAAAATGGATGTAAACGTCATGATATTCTTGTCTGGATTAGGAATAGGTTTTTATAAGGGAAACTTACATACCTTAGTTGGAAACTTATATACTAATGATGACCCAAGAAAAGATGGGGCTTTTTCTATTACATATATGTCTACTAATCTGGGAACATTATTTGGCCCTTTAATCTGTGGTTTGGTCGCTAATGAATGGTTTGCTATGAAAAATGGTACTTCTATAAATATGTATGGTTACAGATATGTATTTTTATTTGCTTCAATTACTGTTTTAATAGGTTTGTTATTCTTTATATTTGGTCACAAAAAATTTTATAAATCTTCAAGTAATGAATTTAGTAGTCGAAAAGAAACTATAAAGAAATCATTAGAATATAAGAAATTACTTGCTTCAAAACCATTAACTTCAGTTGAGAAAAAAAGAATAATAGTAATATTAATATTAGCTTTTTTTACAGTATTCTTTTGGATAGCATATAACCAGGCTTCTATGTCTATAGCTTTGTATACAAAAGAACACATAAATCTGACTGTTGGTAATTTTCAAATACCAACCTCATGGATAGATTCATATAATGGTCTTCTATGCGTCATCCTTGGTCCTATATCTGCTTTAATCTGGGTAAAATTATCTCAGACTAAAAAAGGTGATTTAAGTGTACCTTCAAAAATGAGTCTAGGATTTATACTATTAGCTGTGGCATTTTTATTTATGATAGTCGCAGTTATACAAACAGGAACTGACCCTAATTCACTTCAGAAAGCAAGTGTATTTTGGGTAATTGGATTTTTAACATTCCAAAGTATAGGAGAGATTTGTTTTTCTCCAGTTGGATATGGCATGGTAAATAAACTTTCACCAGAAAAATATATTTCATTCCTAATGGGTGTTTGGTTCTTAGGTAAATTTGCAGCAAATAAATTGTCTGGTTATACACAGACTATTATAGACCACCTTGGTATGTTACAAGTATTTATAGTAATCCCTTCATTCTTATTGCTATTTGGAATTATATTACTTATAATGAATAAAAAACTTGTAGAATTATCAAAGTAAAAACTATGTTTAAGTTTAATAGATAAGATATCAAAAATCGAGGCATTAAAATGCCTCGATTTATTTATAGTATTCAATTACAAAACTATATAGCTCTAGTATAAACTTTTAACCATTCTCTTTCTTCACCAGTTAGGAAAGGAGATATTTTATCATAAACTAATTTATGATACCAGTTTAAATAATCTTTTTCATCTTGATTCATTAATTCTGGAACTATACCATCTAAATCAATAGGAGCTAATGTAACAACTTCAAACTCCATAAATTGACCATAAAAATTCTTTTCAGCTTTTCTAACTACTATTTCATTTTCTGTTCTTATACCATGAGAACCTTCTATATATATACCTGGTTCATTAGTAGTTACCATACCTTCTTCAAGAACTGCGCTATCAAATCTTTCAGGAACTACTCTCCATCTAAATCCATTTGGAGCTTCATGAACATTTAATACAAATCCTATACCATGTCCAGTTCCACATTGATAATCTATTCCCATATTCCACATACAGCTTCTAGATAATATATCTAGGTTGTACCCTCTACAACCATGTAAGAATTTAACCTTAGAAAGATTTATCATACCTCTTGCTACAGAAGTGAAATGTAATTTTAATTCATCACTTATAGGTCCTAATACTGTAGTTCTAGTTATATCAGTAGTTCCATCATAATATTGTCCACCTGAATCTACTAAGAATAGTCCTTCAGCTTCTAACTTATAGTTTGATTCTGGAGTTGCACTATAGTGCATCATAGCAGCATGCTCTTTATATGCAGCAATTGTATTGAAACTTGGTTCAAAGAATCCTTCTTGTTCTCTTCTTAGTCCCTCTAATTTTTCAGTAGCACTTATTTCAGTTATTTCCATCTTACCTACATTATTCTTTAACCAGTACATAAATTTAGTGAAAGCTACACCATCTTTAACATGTGAATTTCTTATATTCTCTAATTCTACCTCATTTTTTTGAGCCTTAAAGAACATTACTGGATTAAACTCATCAACTTTTTCAACTCCACAAGGTATATTATTGTAAATTGCATAGTTAATCTTAGTTCCATCAACTAAAACTTTTTCATCTTTATCTATATGTTTTACAAAATCATATACATCATTATATGGTCTTATTTGTACATTTTCTTTAGCCAATTCATTTAATATCTCTTCATTTAATTTACTTTCATCAACAAATAAATAAACTTCTTTTAAAGTTATCACTGCATAAGAAAGTACGACTGGATTGTATTTAACATCTCCACCTCTTATGTTAAATAACCATGCTATATCATCAAGAGTAGTTATTACATGAGTAGAAGTACCTTTTTCACTCATTTTTTCTCTCAATCTAGCTAACTTTGAACTAAAACTTTCTCCACAGTATTTAACATCTAATAAAAATGCTTTACTATCTGATAAAGCTGGTCTATCTGGCCATATGCTATCTATTAAATCATATTGGTATTCTACTTTTATACCTTTTTTAGATAATTTTTCAGCTAATGTAGCTCCTTCTTTAGCACATATAACTTTACCATCAAAACCTAAAGTTCCACCTTCTGGAATATTTGTATATAAATATTCATCAGTAGTTGGGCAACCTTCTTGTCCCATTTTAAATAATTTTATTGTACTTCCTTCTAATTGAGATTCTGCTTGTATAAAGTATCTTCCATCTGTCCATAATCCAGCTTCATCTTTAGTCACAATAACTGTTCCAGCTGAACCATTAAATCCTGATATAAACTCTCTTGATTTGAAGTAATCTCCTACATATTCACTTTGATGATTGTCAGAAGACGGAATCATATAAGCATCAATATTTTTTTCTTCCATAAGTCTTCTTAATTCATTTACTCTGTCTTTTATATTCACAACAAGACCTCCTCAAAATAATAGTTTGAATAACTAAATATATAAGTATGTAAAGTTCATTACATAAATTTTCCTTTTATATAATCTATATAAATCTTATACACTCTAATTATCACAATTATAATTTTAATTACAATATCTATCTGTGTAAAGCTTTTTTTTCATAATTAAAGAGGAAATTACGTTTGATTTTATATTCAAATGTAATTTCCTTTATTTTCACTAATTAAGTATGGATTATTTTGTTTCTGTTAACAAATCCATTGCCATTAATTTTGTCAACATATTTCTTAATCCAAGTAATATTAAACCAAAGATTATTAAGACTCCTGCTATTCCTCCAAAGATTTGTAAAAAACCTAATGTAGCTGTAAATCCAGCAATTTTTCCTGATAACAAACTAGCAAAAAAACTTGTCAGATACCATGCACCCATAGACAATGTAGCATATTTAGCTGGAGCTAACTTATTAAACATTGCAAGACCTATAGGAGACAAAAATAACTCCCCTACAGTTGTAAATATATAGGTTACTACTATAAAAAGTATGCTAGCCTTTATTGTTCCATCTGAACCATTGGCTAATGTGGCAAATACCATAACTATAAAACCAAGACCCATTATTATCATTCCTAATCCCATTTTAACTGGAATAGAAAAATCGCCTCTTTTAGTATTAGATAATTTAACCCACAAAGTAGCTAATACAGGGCATAACGCTACACATAATATAGCATTTAATGATGTAAGCCATGCCACTGGCATTTCAAATCCAAATAGAGTTCTATTTACATTATCTCTTACATAAATCATAAATGAACTTTGTGTTTGATAGTATGCTGTCCAAAATAAAACTACAAATAAGAATAACACAACCATTGCTACTATTCTATTTTTCTCTAATTTAGTAAGTGGCCCATACTCAATTTTTTCACCTTTATTTCCCTTAGTAACTGGATGTTTTCCAACTTCTTTTAGTAGCTTTGGCGCAAGAAGTGTAAATATAATCATACCAAGCATCATACCTATACCACAAACTAAGAATGCCATCTTATATCCATAAGACACTATATCTCCGTTTACTCCTCTTACTGCAAATACATTATCAGAAAGCAATCCACATATGATTGGAGCTATGAATGCACCTACATTTACTGCCATATAGAATAAACTATATGCTGCGTCTTTTCTTGATACCTCGGTTTTAGGATATATATCACCAACTATATTGGAACAACTTGATTTAAAAAAACCATTTCCTAAAATGATTATTGATAGGCCTACCCAAACCATACTAATAGATGTAGACGATGCAAACAAAACAAAGTCACCTATTGCTATTAAAAGTGCACCTATAGATATACATTTTTGTTGACCTAAAACTTTATCTGCCAACCAACCACCAATTAATGGTGTAAGATATATAAGACCTGTAAACAAACCAAACATTGAAGTTGCTTCTTGAGTAGAAAGTCCTAGACCACCTTGAGCTACACTCGCTGTAAAAAATAATACCAACAAAGCTGTTAATCCATAATAACTAAATCTTTCCCATAAAATTGTCATACAAACAAGCCAAAAACTCTTCGGATGACTAGCTTTTTTAGATACGCTTTCAGTATTTGACATAAAAAAACGCCCCCTTATTATTTTTATAGTTAAATTCAGTACATAAGATTAGCTTAATCATTTTAACACATACTTATAATAGCATCTTTTTTTATATTACTCAATAGATTATTGTTAATATTTTCATTTTTTTATTATTATTTTTAAAATTATGAAAAATATTATTTTTTAAGTATTTTTAAAGAATAACTTTAGTATATATATTTGAATAGTATTTTTTTAGCTTTTAAATTTTTTTATTTATTTTTTTTATATTTTATATAGATTTTCAATCAAATAATTTAAATTCAAAATACGTTTTCATCGTTAATTTATGCATGTTATTTTTTTATAATTTCATTTTTGAGCGATTTAATTTTATGGAAAAATAATAAAAGCTGTTTAAGTTCTCTATTTAAGAACAAAAACAGCTTTTAGATATATATATTAATATTTTCTTCTTTTTAATAAATTGACTTATTCTATTGCTTTGCTTTCATTTGATATTTATCTGTAAGTTTTACGTTGTATTTTTCCTTTAAATCATTTATAAGTAAGTTTTGCTTTTCTGATGTTAAAGTACTTACTAAATCTGATTTTACTTCTTCAAATGGTTGATATTTTTCATCTATTTTCTTAATTATATGGTATCCATAATCACTTTCTACAAGCTTACTAGATATTTCTCCTTTTTTCAAAGCAAATGCAGCTTTTTCAAAAGATTCTACCATTTGACCTTTCCCAAAGAATCCTAAATCTCCACCTGATTCTGCACTACTATCTTCAGAATACTTTTTAGCTAGAGTAGCAAAATCTTCTCCAGCTTCTGCTTTTTTAAGTATTTCTTCTGCTTGTTTTTTAAGTTCAGCTTTTTTACTATCACTGACCTGTTTACCTTTATCATCAACAGTTTTTATTAAAATATGTGAAGCTCTAACTTGTAAATAATTGCTCTTGTTTTTATCATAATAACTTTGTGCATCTTTATCTGTTACCTTTGATGCTTCATTTAAGTATTTGGATGCTATTAGTTCTTTTTTCATATCGTCTTTTATATATTTCTCAGTCAAGTCAAATTGCTTTAGAAATTCTTCTTTTGTCATTCCCATTGCAGATTCTATACTAGACATTAGATTATCATATTGAGCATTTAATTCGTCATCAGTTATGCTTATCTTTTCTTTTGCTGCTTCTGAGGATAATATATCTGATGTAATCATAGTCTCAATCATATTTGATTCATACGAACGTATTTCATCATCACTCATAGTATTTTTTGCATTTAAATAAAATAATGGCTCCATTCTTTTTCTTAACATTTCCCCTGTAATTTTTTTATCCCCAATAGTAGCTACTACTTCATTACTATTATAACGCTTTGAAGTAGCTGGTAATTTTCTTCCAGCTTCTTTTCCAGAGACATAGCCTCCACCCAAGCAAATTGCCCCTACTGCAACAATTGCTATAACTGCTTTAAGTTTTTTACTACTTAATTTTATTTCTCTTTTCTTGACTTTGTTGTCAGTATTTGTTTCACCTGACACATCATCTTGTTTAGAACTTACATTTTCTGAATTTTTAATTTCATTCAATGTATTCTCTTTTGAATTTTTTTCTTCAGACATTAATATCCTCCTTAATTTTAATTGTACAATACTTCACTTTTATTATTTTACATTAAAATAATATTAAATGTGTGAATCAGAAATGAAACTCTCATGAATTTAAAATGAAATTAAATATTTCTTAAACTATATCTTATGAAATTTCTTCCTATTTTTGTATCTCCATACTTTAACATTTGTATAACTTCATTTTTTTCTTTTTGCAAATAAATAGAACATTCTTCTAAAGACTTAAATATCTCTAATACTTCGCCTTTTTTATTTACTAATTCAATCTTTTTCTTTCCACCTCTTTTGATTATAGACTTATATTTTTTAAAGTATTCATCGTATTCTTCATCAATACATTCAAACTTATAATTCATTTTTATTGTTTCAATCTTATCATTAGTTAAAATTTCATTTCTCTTTTTATCAGAAAGTCTTGTACTAAATATTTTGTCATTAAGAATATTAAATATCTCAGATGGAGATTTACTATTTTCTAGATAGCTCCATTCATTTTTACAGTATTCTTCTACCTTTAACACTTTACTTAAATAATTTATAGCTTCTCCAAAGTAATCCATATATCCATATTTTAAATTTTCTCTTATGTAGCCAAGTGGTACCTTAAGATTTTTACTACATTGAATGTGAGTATCAAAAATCTTCTCTTCTTTAGTATATAGGTTTATTGCTTTTATACTTCTTCCTCGTCTTATTTTTATTTCTTTTATGTAATTTAAATCTTCTTTTGTCAAGTATTCATTTGTATCACTTACTTGTTTTTCTTCAACTTCAATAGTGTCTGTTACTAGAATATTATTTTCACTTTGGTCAATTTCTTCAAGTTCTTTAGAATCTGTTTTTTTACTTTCAAGCAGTATTTCTTTTTTATTTAATTTGATAAATTCCTCAGTAATAAACACTTCTTTTTTATCTAATTCTGTGGTATTTTTATTAATTAGTATTTCTTCGCTATTTATACTTTTCTCTGCTATTTCCGTATCATCAGTTTCTATTTCTACTTTATTTAAAGTTATATCATCATCATTAACTATTAATTCTTCTTTGTCATTATTTATTATTAATTCTTCTTTAGATAAGACTTTGTTTTTATTATCATATACTACTTCTTTGCTTAACACTTCATCTTCTTTATCAGACAAATGTTCTTCTTGGTTTAAAGACTCATTTTCTTTACTTATAACTTCCTCTTTACAGTATAATACTTTTTTTTCGTTATCAATTAAATTTTCTTCATATAAAATTTTTTCATTTTTTAATATTATTTCACCTTCTTCTTTTGCTTCCTCAACTTTTTGTCTCTTTTTCATAATACCAAACCACTTTTTTAACACTCAATGTTCCTCCTAATACTTTATCTACTCTTTATATTATCACATAAAATATTACTATTTTTAACAATTCCTTAATTTTTAATTACTTACAAATATAAAAATTATATTTATATAATTTATTTTTAATTACTTGTCAAAAATTCATCAACATCTGTAACCATAAAACTTTTATAAAACCCTTTTATCAGCCAAAAATATAGCCTTTATTTCATAGTAATTATATCATGTTTTTATAATATATTATCTTTTTTAAATTTTTTACTTCTTAATACTATTAAAGATACAATTTATAATATATTTTATCAAATAACAACAGTATACTAACACAAGTGTGACAATACTAGATGTTGTAAATTATGGATAGTAAAATAGGATAAAATACTTTCTATTTATGGAGTAAAATTTATAAAAAATGCGAAACGTAAACTTTACATACAATAAAGAATGGATTTAATTAGTCATATAATTTCTTAAACTTCATATGACTAATTAAATCCATTGTAATTAATTTTAAACTATGCATTTGATTTTTTTATTATAAAAGGAATAGTTATAATTGTACCTATTAAAGCATCTACCATATCAATCATAGTATCTTCTAGTCCCCCAGCTTGTGTAGTAGTCCCAATAAAAGTATCCATTAGAAATTCACCTATTTCCCACAAACTAGCCACTCCCATACTAAACATAAATACAAATATAACTAAAAATATTTTACTCATCTTACTTACATCTTTCTGTATATAAAAATATTTAATTGTAGAAAATGCTACAATACATGATATTATACCCGACCATAGATGTAAAAAATCATCATAATAATTTATGTCATAAAAATTAAAACAAGTCCCTAATAATGATGCAAACATTATAAATAATGCAAGTACAATATATAATTCATTGCTCAAAAGTCTTTTATTTTGCCTATTTAAAATACTCAGTATAAAAGTACCAATTAAGCTGATTGCTACTAAACCTACACTTCCAAAAGCTCTATTTGTAGCAAAAAATATGGCACATAAAACATATACTATATAAAGTAAAATGGTTATTGGCTTTAAAAGTTTATTCATAAATAATTTACCTTTCCAAAACATTCTATATTCTATAATAACTTAGGATTAACATCATTATCGCCATGACCATAAAGTTTTAATGGCTTAAGTGCTGGACCTTCAAGTATATTTCCCTTATAGTCAAATCTTGAACCATGACATGGACAATCCCATGTTTTTTCTTCACTATTAAAATTAAGTTCACATCCTAAATGAGTACATGTGGTATCTACAATATAAAAATCTCCTCTATCATCTTTGTAAACACCATATCTTTTTCCATCAATGTTAACAATCTTTCCTTCACCACTACTTTTAGGCATATCTCCACTACCTATTTTTAACTTTCCAGTGACATAATTCATTGCTACATTTGCATTTTCCTTTATAAAGTCCTTTGAAAAATAACTACCTAATCTTGAAGGATTGAAAGTATCTTTATAGTCAGAAGTTTTATTTATTATTAAATCCTTTATTATTATTCCTGCAGCAGTTCCATTAGTCATTCCCCATTTAGAAAATCCTGTAGCTACATAAATATTATTCTCTCTTTTATTGATATAACCTATATAAGGAACATTATCAAAACTCATATTGTCTTGAGCAGACCATTTATATTTAAAATCTTCCACCTTAAATACTTCTTTACCATAACGCTCTAAATCATCAAATATTTCTTCTTCAGTTCCACCTTGACCAACTTTGTGGTCTCCTCCTCCAAAGATTAATAAGCTGTTACTTTCATCATTACATTGTCTAAAAGTTATTGCTGGGTCATCTATACTTATAAATATACCCTCTGGCAATTCATTTTGTAGGACTGCAACCATTAAATAAGCACGTTCTGCATATTCCTTTGCAAAATAAAAATTCAATCCATCATACCATGGACTATGAGATGAAATTATAACATTTTCAGCTTCTATTATATTATTATCTCTAGTCTTAACTCTACATATAGCTCCTTTTTCTAGGTCTACTATTGGCGTATTTTCATATATTTTTAGACCTAAATTTACTGCTACTTCTGCCAGACCATCAACATATTGCTTTGGATTAAATTGACCTTGATTAGAAAAACGAATAGCTCCTTTTACATCTAATGGAATATCATTTATAGTTTCATGATATTCGCAATCTATATCTATTTTTTTACATGTACGATATTCATCTTTAATATCCTTTATAGCTTCTTCCTTCTCTGTAAAAACAAAAGATGGAATCCTTTGGAAATCACATTTTATATTATTTTCACTGATTATTTTCTCAATCAATTTTAAAGCTTCATTATTTGCATTATAATATGATTTAGCTTTATCTAATCCATATTTTTTCTCTATTTTAGAATATACTATATCATGTTGACAAGTTACTTTACCAGTATTTCTTCCTGAAGTTCCATATCCTATTTTATCAGCTTCAACAAGCGCTACTTTTTTACCTTCTTTTGCTAATAGATATGCAGTTGTTAATCCAGTTATTCCTCCTCCTACTACTAGACATTCTACTTTTATATTCTCACCTAATTTTTTATATTCTTTGGGACTTGAATTTAAAACCCAATACGATTCATTCATTTTAAATACTCCTTTACATGTTAAATAATAATAGTTTTTCCATCATAGAGTTTATTTATTATAAATAATATAAAAAAATAAACACAAGACTATAGATTATTTGTTTATCATGTTCTCAAAGATGCTATAGTTAACCAATCTTATTATATAATTTAAAATTCTTTTGAGATTACTTTTAATTGATTTTTCTTTAAGGAGGTTTATTTTTCTCTCTATCAATTTATATGTCTATGAAATATATAGTTGATTTTTATATAGTAATATATTACCATTGATATTGTAGGAGGATTATGTAGTTAATGACACTAAAACAAATATTCAAAAAAATAAAATGGAGGTTTTATGAAAAACAAAATAATTATAGGCATTACTTGTTTATTTATATTGCTAATGTCTGGGTGTACTTCAAAACATACAACAGAAATAAATGTATTAGCCACTACCGATTTACATGGTAACATCCCTTATGAGTTAACTTCTTATGTAAGGAAACAAAGAGAAAAAGATAAAAATATAACTTTAGTAGATGCTGGAGACTTCTTTGACCGTGGAGTAGCTTTAGGTAGTAGTATGGATGATTATTCTAATGCTATGCTTAAAGATAACAACAACAAAACTGAAAGCTATATTGAAACTCCTATTTCAAAGGACATGAAAGAAGTCGGTTATGATGCTGTAGTTCTTGGTAATCATGAATTTATCTCCCTTAATAAATATCATTTAGATAATATGATATCTGATTTTGAAAAACAAAAAATAGATGTATTATCAGCTAATACTTATAAGAAAAATGGGGATAGCTATACAAAACCATACATAATAAAAAATATTGATACACCAGAAGGAAATGTAAAGCTAGGAATTCTTGGACTTACTATAAAAGAAGTTGGTGAAGGAAAACAGCTAAATGAAAATGGAGAACTTGTGGATTCTAAATCTTTAGAGCTAAAAGACCAAGAAGGTTATGATGGTGAACTATATATGAATGATTTAGTAGAAGATGCCAAAAAGTGGGTAAAAATCATGGAAAAAGAAAATCCAGATATAATAGTAGCTGTTGCACACACAGGTGAAAAGCCTAAAAAACCTAAAAATCCAGGTAATAGAATACAGGATTTAGCTCAACAAATTGATGGTATTGATGCGATAGTTGCAGGACATAATCATGTTCAAATTGAACAACACGATTATAAAAACACATCGGGAGAAAAGGTTATAGTTACTGAACCAGGAAAACATGGAGAATGTATTTCTAAAATTAACTTTAAGTTAGAAAAAAATAAAGATAAATGGAGTGTAGTTGACAAATCTAGTGAGTTAGTTAAATTTGAGAAAAATGAAGAAGATGAGAAATTCGGACAATTCGCTTCTTCACTTATGAAAGCTAGTGAAAACAACAATGAAATAAGACTAGCAAAGGTAATGCCTCCTGAATGGGATAAAATATTTATCTTTAAGTCTGGAACATCAGCAAACGATATATATAAAGCTGTAGGATATAAATGGAGAAATATATCTTCTCCAAAAGATAGAGATATGGTACAAATTGTTGTTATGAACAATAATAAGCCTGTTACTTATCTATATGGAGAATCAGAGCTTATGCCACTTAGTATAAAATGTGATGAATCAGAGTATAAAGACAATGTTGTGACTATTTATCCTAATAAAAATGATAAATTCAAAGTTATAAAAGGTGAAAGAAAATATGGTATTGATTTAGAGCATATAGAGTAGAACTAAATTAGCAAGACTCTAGTGACTAAGACTACTAAAATATATTATAAGTTATGTCAGCTAGCTGACATAACTTATAATATATTGTGAAAAATTAAAATGAGTGATTTGAAACAAATAAATGTAATTAAAAAATATAAATACACCAAATTATTTAAATTTACATATGAATAAAATTAAACAAAATATGTAATGTGTAGATAATTTAATAATAAAATTGAAACCATCAGAAAAATTTTAATCTTTGTTAATTATAATATTCTAAGTAATATATTTATTCTAAAAAAAGTGAGTAAACTCTGTATATCAGACTTAACTCACTTTTTTATATAAACCCTTATCTTAGGATAATTCAGTAATGTATTAAATTTTATAAAAAGTCATATTTTTATTTATTAAACAGATTTTAGTTATTATGCTCTTTGATTCAATGGTTTTTTAAGCAGTGCTAAAAGCATCATTCCAACTATAGCACCTACAATTATAGCTACTATATATCCAAGAGGATGAGTAACTACTGGTATAACAAATACGCCTCCATGAGGTGCACGAAGAGCTGCATTAAATAACATACTAAGTGCTCCTGCTACTGCTGAACCTCCAACACAAGCTGGTATAACATGAAGTGGGTCTCCAGCTGCAAAAGGTATTGCTCCCTCTGTTACAAATGATAACCCCATTACATAGTTAACTTTACCAGACTCTCTTTCTTCTTTTGTAAATCTATTTTTGAAAAATGTAGTTGCAAGAGCTATCGCAAGTGGTGGAACCATACCACCAGCCATTACTGCTGCCATTATTTCAAATTGCCCTGATTCAAGCGATGCTACACCAAATACATAAGCTGCTTTATTTACAGGTCCACCCATATCTACAGCCATCATTCCGCCTAACACTAATCCTAAAACTATTTTTGAAGTTCCACCTAAACTATTTAGGAATCCAACCATAGCATTATTAATTGCTGTAACTGGAGGTATTACTAGAAATGTCATTATAACACCCATCAAAAGAGTTCCAAATAAAGGATATAATAATACTGGTTTTATTCCTTCTAATGAAGTTGGTAATACGTTAAATATTTTCTTAAGTCCTTCTACTAAATATCCTGCTATAAATCCTGCAAGTAGTGCCCCTAGAAAACCTGAACCACCATCTCCTGCAAGAGCTCCTCCTACAAAACCTACAACAAATGCAGGTCTATCAGATATAGAATATGCTATATAACCTGCAAGTACAGGTAACATAAATCCAAATGCTTTATCCCCAATTCCCTTAAAAAATGCTGCTATTGGTGTATTTGAACCAAAATGTGAAGGGTCAATAGAGTAATCATCAAGTAAGAATGCTAAAGCTATAAGTATACCTCCACCAATAACAAATGGCAACATATTAGATACACCATTCATTAAATGCTTGTATACTTTTCTAAATCCACTTTCACTTTCTTCACCTGATTCGTTGTGACTTCCTTCTCCTACTCCATGATAAATTGGAGCATCTCCATTTACAGCTTTATCTATAAGTTCTTCCGCTTTGTGTATACCATCAGCAACCTTAGTTTTTATAACTTTTTTGCCATCAAATCTAGCCATTTCAACATTTTTATCTGCTGCTACTATTATACATGTAGCATTTTTTATCTCTTCTTTTGTAAGTCTATTCTTAACTCCTGCTGAGCCATTAGTTTCTACTTTTATAGAGATACCTTTACTTTCAGCCATTTTATTTAAACTTTCAGCTGCCATAAATGTATGTGCTATTCCTGTTGGACACGCTGTTACTGCTAAAACTTGAGGATATTTACTAATATTTTTATCTTTATTATTTACAGTATCTTCTTTACTAATTTCTTCATCCTGATATTCTTCACTGAATTTTTCTCTTTCTTTTTTATCTATTATTTCTTTGAATTCTCTTGCTGAATTTGAATTTATAAGTTTATTTCTAAAATCCTCATCCATAAGTATTGTAGATAATCTTGATAATACTTCAAGATGTGTATTATTAGCTCCATCTGGTGCAGCTATCATAAAAAATAAATTTGACAAACTTCCATCAAAAGATTCATAATCTATACCTTCCTTTGATACCGCAGCTGCTATACAAGCTTTGTCAACTGATGTAGTCTTAGCATGAGGAATAGCTACACCTTCTCCAATTCCTGTTGTACTCATCTCTTCACGGGCTAAAATTGCTTTCCTATAGTTTTCTTTATCATTTAAATTACCACTATTTGCAACTAAATCAACTAGTTCTTCTATTACTTCTGGTTTGTTTTTTGACTTTAAATTTAATTTAATTGATTTTTCATCTAATAAATCTATAATTTTCATAAGTTCTCATTTCCTCTCTATATATTTTTTGGGTTATTTTTAAAATCTTTTAACAGATATTTCGTTTACTAATTTATCAATACATTTTCTTTCAGCTAAATCATATGAAAAAGCAGTTGCACTCCCTGAGGCTGCACCTAATTTAAGAGCATAATCATATTCACCAGTACTTAGATATCCAGATATAAATCCTGCTACCATAGAGTCTCCTGCTCCTGCAGAATTTTTTACAGTTCCTTTAGGTACATCACTTATAAATACTTCATTATCTTCTGTAATCAATAATGCTCCATCTTTACCCATGGATACTAAAACATTTACAGCTCCCATTTTTTTTAACTTTTTAGCATACTTTACTATATCTTCATTTGAATTTAATTTGACATCAAACATTTCCTCTAGTTCATCATTATTAGGTTTAATTAGGAAAGGCTTATATTTTAAGACATTAAGAAGAAGATTTTTTGTTGCATCTACAACAATTTTTATATTCTTTTCTTCTAGCCTAGACATTATATTTTCATATAATTTTTCATCCAAAGTGGACGGTATACTACCTGCCAATATTAAAATATCATCTTGATTTAATTTATCAAGTTTTTTATATAATAGGTTGATATATTCATCACTTATATTGGGTCCTTGTCCATTAATTTCGGTTTCCTCTGACACTTTTATTTTTACATTTATTCTTGAAAAACCGTTTTTCAATTTTATAAAGTCTGTCTTTAATTTTTTTTCCTCCAATGTCTTTACTATATATTCACCAGTAAAATCACTTATAAAACCTAATGATGTATTGTCATGTCCAAGTTCTTTAAGTATACAAGATACATTTATACCTTTTCCTCCTGGATAAACGTATTCTTCATTTACACGATTTGTGCTTCCTGTATTTAATTCATCTAATTTAACTATATAATCTATTGATGGATTTAATGTTACTGTATAAATCATTTTGCCACCTCTTTTTATTTATTTATCTTATGTTTAATATCTTAACTCCATATTAATATTCCTGAAAGTCAAAAAATTTCTCTTAATTAAAAGAGAAATTTATCGTTTTCATCTTATTTAGTTTTATATTATCCAAATTTACATGTGTATATACAGCACCATGTTGTATATATCTCTATTTAAACATGTTTACAAATTTTTCGAAATTGCTATTTTCACATATGCTTATAACTTTTGCTATAGAATCCACTCTTTTGTATATGTTTGAAAATATAACTTCATAATCTAATATTTTATCTTTATCAAGTGCCAACATTATTATTAAGCGCACATCTGATATTTCCCAAGCAATTGGTTTTTTTAGTATTCCAATTGCTATTTTATTATCAAAAACCTTTCCAATAGCTCCATGTGGTATAGATACCATGTTGCCTATTTCTGTTGTTGCTATTTTTTCTCTCTCAAAGTAAGAGTTTTTCATATCATCATCTATATAACCTTTTTGTACAAGTTCACTTGCCATAAAATCTATAACTTCTTCTTTATATTTAAAATCTAAATCAGTAAAAAACAACTCACTATCAAATAAGTTTTTTATATCTAAATCCAAATATACATTGCCTGTTTCTATATATTTTTCAATTAATTTAATTTCCTTTTCACTCAACATTGGAGATATGTTTATTACTGGTATATCACCTATTTCAATAGGTACAGTAGATATTACAAAATCAACATCTATAACCTTTACATATTCAACTAGATATGAAGGAATAATTTTTAATATTTCTAGCTTTTCTCTAAATATATTATCTAATTTAGCTTTTATTAACATTGAGGTGCCTATACCTGATGTACAAACTATTATCGCTTTGAAAACCTTATCTTTATTATTATAGGATGCTCTCTCAATAGCACCTCCTATATGTAGAGCTATATTTGCAACTTCATCTTCGTTGATTTCTATTTTTAAATCTTGTTCTATTGTTTTTTTAGCTATATTAGCTAATTCAAACGCAAATGGATACTTTATTTTAATATCTTGTGCTATTATAGGTGATTGATTCATGCCTAACTTTATTTTCTTACACAAGCTACTGATATGCTTATATAGATATTCTTCAAATATATCATCATGACTTATATCTATTGATGTAGCTAGCTTTAAATTTTTACAAAACGTTCTTATTGAATTTATTATAATTTCTTTGTACTGTTCATTTTCTAATATTGAACTTCTCTTGTAGCTATAGGTTTCTACATATTCCTTTATAAATTCTTTTTCATCATACTTATGCCTGCTCAAAATAACTAATATATTATTTAATACATTCTTAAATTCTATATCAGTTAGTACTAATCCATTTTCATTTAATACATCTAATAGTATTTTTTTTATTATTAACTTTTTTTCTTTTATATCATCATTTAAAAAATCATTTAGACTGAGTTGATTGTCTCTCTTATTACTTAAATCAATTATACAATTTAATATCTTATCTTCATTTTCAGAAATACATATACCTTGTTTATGCTTAGATTTAACGGAAATTGAATACTTATCCAATATCCTCTTTACTTCTTTTAAATCATTTTTTACTGTTGAAACACTTACATACATAGAATCTGCTAAATCTTCAAGCCTTATAGTATTTTTTTCTTCATTGCTTAAAGTTAGTATTTTTCTGATTATATATTCTACCCTATCTACATCATCATAAAGGTTACTATTTAAATTCACTTCATCAAAGCTTCCCTCTAACTTATAACCAACACCTCTTATTGATAAAATTTTACCATTTTTAAGTTGTTTGTTAATATCCTTTATTTCATTTTGTATAGTCTTTGAAGAGCACCCTATTTCTTGGCTTAAGGCAAGTCCACTCATTGTATCTTTTGAATTTAACAGTATCTTTATTATATTTATCTGTCTAGCGGTTATATTTAAACTCATAAAATCACCTTTTACTCTAGATATTGATTTCTCAAATTTTTTATCTCTTCTTTATTTAAATTAAATTCTCCATATAGATACTCTTCTACACTATTGTATTCCTCATCAATTCTTCTAAAAGCTGTCTTCATATATTCTTCATTTACACCAAATATATAATTTAATCTTGCTTTTGGAATATGTTTAAATTTAGGTTTATATTCTATAAACCTTTCTATTTCCTTGTCTGCAAACTCATTGCTTTTTAGATAATCTTTCATTATATTTTCTCTTGATACACCCAAAATCATAAGAATTATAGCACTTCCTACACCAGTTCTATCCTTACCAGCTGTACAATGATTTAGTATTGGCAAATTAGAGTAATCTTTTATAAGTTCTACTAGTTTTTTATATGAAGGGTTATTTACAGGTAGATTATAATAGCTATTATTTAGCATATTAAACGCACCATCTTTTTCAAATAAGCCATCAATCATATCTTCTATAGAACCAAAACGACCTCCTGATTCTTCTAATTCTCTCATTGCGGGAATTCTTATATTTTTTATATTTGATATTATTGTTGATGGATGTTTACGAGCCTCTTCATCACTTCTATAATCAAATACGTATTTGATATTTAATTCTTTTAAAACCTTTATATCGTTCTTACTCAAATTTGATAATTTTGCAGACCTATAAAATAAACCATACTTTACAGTTCTACCATCCTCTGTTTTATTTCCACCTAAATCTCTAAAGTTTTTCATCTTACCACCTCTTAAAAATTATCTATCATATGATAAGTTATCTACTATATTTAGCTCAAACATTATAAATTAATTTTATCACAATTTTATGCTATTTATTTAAAATATTTTTTCCTATCTGCTTATTAATTGTAAAATACAAAAGTATATCTTTATACAAAATTAACCTAAATTTTACATAATTTATTTACTACATAGAAGCTTTATAGTTTATAATCAATATACAGTAGTATTTTATATAAATAAGACATATTTTAGAGTACTATTAAATACATTGGAGGTTTTATATTATGGACATTCAAAAACAAAAGAGCTTTATAATTAAATTTACATATGTAGTTTTAATAGCAAGTATTATATATGTTGTGTTAAAATTCTTATTTCCATTATTGATGCCTTTTGTGATTAGTTTTATCATTGCCTTTATTTTAAGACCTATTATAAAACTTATTACAGATAATACAAACTTAAATCGTACATTTATTTCTGCGGTAGTACTTTTAGCCTTTTACGGATTAGGAATCTTTTTATTAATTAGTTTTGGTGCAAAAATATTTGCAAGTATAAGCGACATATTTTTTAGACTTCCTGACATATATAAATCAGGTATACAGCCAACACTAAATACTTTATTTTCTAAGATAGATGCTAGTACACCTAATGTTAATCTAGCATTGATACTTGGTTGGGATAATATCAGTCAATCTATGATGTCTTTAGTTGCCTCTATTTCAACAAATGCACTTAATGCTATTGCAAGTGTTGCAAGTAAAACCCCTGCATTTATGTTGAAACTTATTATAACTTTAATTGCTTCTTTTTTCTTTACATTTGACTATCAAAAAATAGTAAACTTTATTTTAAGACAGTTTCCAGAAAAGAGTCAGTCGATGATAATCAATATAAAAAATAGTAGTATCAATGCTATTTTAAAATTGCTAAAAGCATATGCCATACTACTATCAGTAACATTTGTAGAACTTCTTATTGGTCTTAATATCCTACAAGTTGAAAATGCATTTACTATATCTGTCATCGTTGCGCTTGTTGATATTTTACCAGTATTAGGTACAGGAAGTATCTTAACTCCTTGGATGATTATTTCATTAATCAATGGTAATATACATTTGGCAATAGGACTTTTAATACTATACATAATCATAACTGTTGTTAGACAAATATTGGAGCCAAAAGTAGTAGGACAACAAATTGGTCTGTATCCTTTAATAACCCTAATGTGTATGTTTGTTGGTGCTCAACTATTCGGAATAGCTGGATTATTTGGATTTCCTATCGCAGCTACAATCATTAAAAACCTACATGATAATGAGATTATTACTGCATTTAAATAACTTAAAATCAATATTTTTATTTAAACTTAAAATAGTGAGATATGTATTACACATCTCACTATTTTTCTACTTTGCACATATAGTATCAATCATTTCTTTATATTCATTTTCATTATTTAAAAAATCAATATTTTTAAATTTTTTTCGCATCTTCTCTTTAATTTCCAATGAATAAGATATCGTATATGGAAGAAATCTCTCTATTTTTTTTATATATTCTATAGAAAAAAATTCAGCATTATAAGCTATAGAAAACAAAATCAACATTAAACAATCATTTTTTATCATATCTGTTATAGCTTCATTTCTACTGTTAATTTTAAAGTTATCTATTAATTCAATAGTAAAGTTTATTAACTTATTTGCAATTTCATCCAATAACCCCTCTTTTGACATCTCTGTCATAATAGTTTTATGATTATACTTTAAGTCTTCTTTTATATCCTGTAAATCATCAGATATTTGTAATAAAAATCCATAACCAATACAAAACTTTATCTCTTCCTTTGTCATAAGCCCATTTATTAAATATCCATCTACTAAAACAGATGAACCTCCCTTTTCAGCAGAAATGGATAATATTTCATCTTTATGCAAATAAGTCTCTTTATCCTGCTGTTTTAAACTCTTTACTTGGCTTCTAAATATTAATAACAGTGACTCATATATTTCTTTGAAATCTTCTCTAGGATAAACCTCTTCAATATAATCTATCATCTGAGATACTTTACTTTCATGACAGTTATTAGGTTTAATTTGTTCTCCTAAGAGTCTTTTTTCTAACCAACTATTGAATAAAGTTTTATCTATTTCATTTGTCTTTGTATTATCTAAATAATTGTCTGTATATGGATATAACATACTATATGCAAAACTTGCTTTTGAATAATAAACATCTTTTCCAAATAATAATTGTAGCGCATTTGAAATCCATACATTCCTCATGGCCTGCATAATATCCTCTATAGGTAAATCATCATCAAATCCTCTAGCATCTCTGATAAATTGTTTTGTTATTTCTAAGAATTTTTTTCTATCTTCTACATTCATTTTCTCTAATTTAAAAATATTCTCTTTTTCTAGTGTTTTTTGCAAAAAAGCTTCACCTTTTTTTATCCACATTTTTCTTAAAACAACATCACTTGGATACTTTTCTAAATGAACTGATACTTTATCTATCAATTTATCTAATTCGTTTTCACACTTTTTTTGTGACTCTTCACTATATGTTTCTATTTCTTTACATAATTCAATACTTGAATTATTCCATATATCTTTACATTCGTCACAATAGTATTTAAACATATAATTTAATCTCATTTGACATCCCTACTTTCATGTCTAAACTATACCCTATATTATATCAGTACATATAACTAATATATAGTTAAAGTTGTGATTGTGTATAATATTACCATGAAAACTATTTATTTTTTCAACTTAGCTAAGGCTTCTGCAAATGGATTATTAAATACTTCTTGATTTTTATTTTGATTTTTTATATATTGATTAACATCTTTCTTTGATGCTTTCTTTTTTTCTTCTTGTTTTCTTTTATTAAAAGAGGATAATTTTTCTCTATACCCACAGCTACAAGTAAAAATTCTTCCTTCACCTTCACCACGAAGCTCTAATTTTTTATGGCAATTAGGACATCTTGAATTAGTTGTTTGTGATATAGTTTTTCTAGTATTACACTCTCTATCTTCACAAATTAACATTTTACCTTTCTTACCATTTACCTCTAGCATAAATTTTCCACATTCTGGACATCTATTTTTAGTTAAATTATCATGTTTAAATTTGCTATCACTGCTTTTTACTTCTAATACAATAGCTTTTGAATAATCTTTCATATCATTTATAAATGTATTTTTATTAAGCTTACCTTTTGAAATATCTAATAATTTCTTTTCCCATGATGATGTAAGTTCTGGTGTCTTTAAGTCCACAGGAACTAAATCTAACAGTTGTTTTCCTTTTGATGTTATATATATATCTTTATTTTTCTTTTCCATCAAAAATGAATTGAATAATTTTTCTATTATATCTGCTCTAGTAGCAACTGTACCAAGTCCACTTTTCTCCATAGATGTTAAAAGTGTGGCCTCATTTAAGTATGGTGGTGGATTTGTCTTTCCTGAAGTCATCTTTAAACTTTTAACTTTAAGAATATCTTTTTCCAACACATTTGGAATGCTTTCATACTCATCTTCATCATCCATATCTTTATAGCTTTCTTTCCAGCCTAGATTTATTACTTTATTGCCCTTAGTTTTAAATGTCTCACCCTCTATAGTTGCATTTATAGTTGTCTGTTCATATTCAAAAGGAGGACCTAATACTGCCAAAAACCTTTTTACAACAAGATTATATATTTTTCTTTCTTTATCTGTAAAATCACTCATAAACACTTTTTGCTCTGTTGGTATTATAGCATGATGGTCTGTTACTTTTGAATTATCAACAAAAGACTTATTAGCTATAATATTACTTTTCAATAATTTATTACAAACCTTTGAGTAATCACTAACATTTACAGCTTTTATTCTATCTTTTAATGTTCCAACAATATCCGAAGTTAGATACCTAGAATCAGTTCTAGGATAAGTAAGTACCTTATGATGTTCATATAGTTTTTGCATTATAGATAATGTTTCTTTTGCTGAAAATCCAAACATTTTATTTGCATCTCTTTGTAATTCTGTTAAATCATAAAGTGCAGGTGAATATTTTTTCTTATATGATTTATTTACTTCAGATATTTTAATATCTAAATCTTTTACTTTTTTTGAGACACTTTCTATCTTTTCTTTACTAAAAGTTGAGGAACTATTGTTTTTATCATTCCAAATAAACTTTATATCTGAATTGCCCTTTGTTGCAATTATCTCCAATCCATAATACTCTTTAGGCTTAAAATTTCTTATTTCTTCTTCTCTTTTAAGTATCATAGCAAGAGTAGGAGTCTGCACTCTTCCACAAGAAAGTTGTGCGTTATACTTTGTTGTTAAAGCTCTAGTTGCATTTATTCCAATAATCCAATCGGCTTCTGCTCGTGCTATTGCTGAATAGTACAAATTTTCATATTCTTTGCCACTTTTTAATTTTGCAAAACCTTCTTTTATTGCTTTATCTGTACTTGAAGAAATCCAAAGACGTTTTAAAGGTTTTTTTACTTGAGACTTCTCTATTATCCATCTTGCTACAAGTTCTCCTTCTCTCCCTGCATCTGTTGCTATAACTATTTCATCTATATCATTTCTGTTCATTTGAGCCTTCACTGTATTAAACTGCTTTCCACTTTTTTTTATTACAACAGTCTTTAGATACTTAGGAAGTATTGGTAAGTCTTCTAAACTCCATGATTTGTATCTTTCTCCATAACTTTCAGGGTCAGCAAGTGTAACCAAATGACCTAGTGCCCAAGTAACAACATACTTTGGCCCCTCTATATATCCATTTTTTTCATTTTTCGAACCCAAAACTTTTGCTATATCTCTTCCCACAGAAGGTTTCTCTGCTAGTACTAATATTTTTCCCATTTTAAAATACTTCCTTTCTCTTCATTCAATCTTACATTATACTTAAAAGTTAAATAAATGGCTTTCTTAATATTGTAACTATAATATTACCATAATTAAAACACTTCTAATTAATTATTTAATATTTTCTTGTTTTTTTATTCTAAACTTATATTTCACTTAATTTATACAGCTTCTATTTTGTTTGTTTTCACGTATATTCTTTTCATTTATAAGTTTATAATTCGTAATTAGACTTATATTTTTATATTTTTTCCTTGTTTTTAAATTTTTTAGTTGACAAAACACAAAAACTTATATTACTATTATTAATACAATAAGCTATGACAAATCAATATCCGGTTAAGATTTTATAGAAGAGTTGCCATATGGCACACCGAAGGAGTAACACTCTCAGGTACTTTTTAAAGTAGGACTGTAAAATTTACGGAACTCTGGAGAGACCCATTATGGGCGCCGAAGGGGCAAGGCATTTGTGCTCAATCTCTCAGGCAAAAGGACAGGGATTATCTACCAAAACTAGTATTATTAATACTTTTATTTTGGTTGCTAATTAGTGTATATCCAGAGCTGAATCTATTTTAGATTTAGCTTTTTTTATTACACTAGAAATTATTAATAAATTATACTAATTTCCTGTCAATTACTTCATTAAAAATTCTATTGATTGTGTAAAGCAAAAAAATGAGGGAGTGTTTTTATGAATCTAATTGATATTTTAAACAAAGTTGATGCTTTTATTTGGGGACCGCCCCTATTGGTACTACTAGTTGGTACTGGTATATTACTTACTGTTAAACTTGGAGTTGTACAAATAACAAAACTTCCACGTGCCCTTAAGTTAATATTCGCTGCTGAAAATAAAGGTAGTGGTGATGTTTCAAGTTTTGCAGCTTTATGTACTGCATTGGCTGCTACAGTTGGTACTGGTAATATTGTTGGTGTTGCCACAGCTATTAAAGCTGGTGGACCTGGTGCACTTTTTTGGATGTGGATAGCTGCATTCTTTGGGATGGCTACTAAATACTCAGAAGGTGTCCTTGCAATAAAATACAGAACTAAAGATAAAAATGGTCAAGTATCTGGTGGACCTATGTACTACATAGTAAATGGTATGGGTGAAAAATGGAGACCTCTTGCAATATTCTTTGCTATAAGTGGTATATTAGTTGCACTTTTAGGTATAGGTACTTTTACTCAAGTAAATTCAATAACAGACGCTATCAATAGTAGCTTTGGAGTAGACCCTAGAATTACAGGTGTTGTACTAGCAGTATTTGTAGCTTTAGTTGTATTTGGAGGTCTTAAAAGTATATCTAATGTCGCTACTAAGATAGTACCTTTTATGGCAGTTATCTACATTGTAATCTGTGGAATCATTTTAATATCTTATTGGAATAAAATACCTGAAACTTTTGTATTAATAATTAAAAGTGCATTTACACCTACTGCTGCAACTGGTGGTTTTCTAGGTGCAACTATGTCACTAGCAATTAGAAATGGTATCGCTCGTGGTGTATTTTCAAATGAATCTGGTTTAGGTAGTGCTCCAATAGCAGCGGCTGCAGCTAAAACTGAGTGGCCAGCAGAGCAAGGGCTTATATCTATGACAGGAACTTTTATAGATACTATTATAATCTGTACACTTACTGGATTCTCTCTTGTAATATCAGGTGTTTGGTGTTCAGACTTAAATGGTGCTGTTATGACTCAAGCAGCTTTTGATGGCGCTATTCCTACATTTGGACCAATATTACTTACAGTTAGCTTAACATTATTTGCGTTCACTACAATTTTGGGCTGGAGTTATTATGGAGAAAGATGTTTTGAATTCCTATTTGGTGTAAAAGGTATGAATGGATATAGAACTGTATTTGTAGCTATGGTATTATTAGGTGCATTCTTAAAATTAGAAGTAGTTTGGGTAATTGCTGATATTGTAAATGGACTTATGGCGATACCTAACTTGATAGCTTTACTTGCACTATCACCTATAATAGTATCTGAGACTAAAAAATACTTTGAACATATAAATTCACCAGAAAATCAAATAAAAAGAAATGCATAAATAGAAATGTGTAAATAGAAAATATAGAGCCCCAAACCAATACAAGAATTGATTTAGGGTTCTATATTCTTTTTGTTTTAAATGAATATATCAAATTAAATATATTTCTTAAGAAATACTACACTATATAAAGAAGCCAATATCTATTTTAATTCATCTCTTTAATTCAAATCATCCTAATTAAAATTTTATTTCCTCTGGATATTTCCATTCTGCAAATTCATCAATATCTACTGCCTTAGGTTCTTTAAATTGATTTAATACTAAAGACCTATAGTATATTTCTGCTACTTCTTCTACATATCTCGATTTTAACAAAGCATCTTCAAGGTCATTACTTACAGTTGTCAATCCATGTCTTTCTAATAAACATGCATCCGTATCTAATAATAACTTTGAAACACTTTTGGCTAGTTCTAAAGTCCCTGGTCTTTCATATGGAGCAATGTCTACATAACCACCATAATTAACTGACTCATATACAATTGGTATAATTGGTTTATTTGCCACTGAAAATGCTGTTGCATATAGAGAATGTGTATGTGATACGGCATTTACATTTGCTCTCACTTTGTATATTTCAATATGCATTAGCACCTCACTACTGGGTTTAATACCTTTCTCAGCTTCTATTACATTCCCATCCAGGTCTAATACACAAATGTGTTCTGTTTTCAATTCTTCTCTTCCTATACCTGAAGGTGTTATAAGTATATATCCAGTATCCTTATCTCTAATGCTAAAATTACCAGCTTTTTCTTTACACAAACCATAATTCTCTGCTTTAATTGCTACTTCCACAATTTTAACTTTTAAAGATTCTAGCATAATTTACCTCCAGACAGTTATTTTTGGCCATAGTATGCATCTTTACCATGTTTTCTTGAAAAATGCTTGTTCATAAGTACTCTATCCATAGTATTCTCTGGACTCATTAATTCTGTATAATATGCCATCTTTGCAACTTCTTCTAAAACCACTGCATTATGAACAGCCTCTTTTGCATTTTTACCCCAAGTAAAAGGGCCATGGTCATTTACAATTACTCCTGGGCAGTGTATTGGATTTTTTCCCATAAATTCTTCAACAATTACATTACCAGTTTCTCTTTCATATTCACTGCTTATTTCTTCTCGAGTCATTTTTCTAGTACATGGTATACTTCCATAAAAATAGTCTGCATGAGTAGTCCCACATGCTGGTATAGATTTACCTATTTGAGCCCAAGTTGTAGCCCAACTTGAATGTGTATGTACTATCCCTCCTAATTCCTCAAACTCTTTATATAAAACTAGATGAGTTGGAGTATCAGAAGAAGGTCTTAATTTACCATCTACTATATTCCCATCTAAATCAACTACTACCATATCTTCTACAGTCATCTTATCATACTCAACACCACTTGGTTTTATTACTACTAGACCCTTTTCTCTATCTATTCCACTTACATTTCCCCATGTATAAGTAATTAATCCTCTTTCAGGTAATTCCAAATTTGCTTTTAATACTTCTTCTTTTAGAGTCTCTAACATTCTGATTCCTCCCATATTTTATTGATAAAATTTATGTTTAGTTTACTTTTATTATTGATTATATTTACTTAAAATGATTTTACAGTATTAACTATGTTTTCTACAGTCAATCCATAATAATTTAATAGAGATTCTGGATTTCCTGATTGACCAAATTCATCATTTACACCTATTCTCTTTACTACAACAGGATATTTTTCACTTAACACTTCTGTAACTGCAGAACCCAATCCACCTATTACACTATGTTCCTCTACAGTTACTACCTTTCCAGTATTTTTAGCTACTTCTACTATCAGTTCACTATCAATTGGTTTTATAGTTGATATATTAACTACTATAGCTTCAATTCCCTCTTCACTTAATAATTCAGCAGATTTAATAGCTTTTGAAACCATTATTCCAGTTGCAATTATAGCTACATCTGAACCTTGTCTAAGAATCTCACCCTTTCCAATTTTGAAATTATAATCATCATTATGTATATCTTCAGTAGTTGCTCTTCCAAGTCTTATATATACAGGTCCATTGTAATTTACAGCAGAAAATATTGCTTTTTTTGCTTCTATTCCATCAGCAGGATTTAGGATAACCATATTTGGTATACCTCTCATTAAAGATATATCTTCTATAGCTTGATGACTTCCTCCATCTTCTCCTACTGTTACTCCTGCATGAGTCGCTGCTATTTTAACATTTAAGTTTGGATATGCTACAGAGTTTCTTATTTGCTCATAGCCTCTTCCTGCTGCAAATATTGCAAAAGTACTTGCAAAAGGTATCTTTCCACAAGTAGCAAGACCTGCTGCTGTACCAATCATGTCACCTTCTGCTATCCCCATATCAAAAAATCTATCTGGGGCAACTTCTTTAAATGATATACTTTTTGTAGCTTTTCCTAAGTCTGCATCCAATACTACTATATCTTTATTTTCTGCAAGTTCTTTTAACACTTGTCCGTAAGCTTCTCTAGTTGCTATTCCCATTCCTATAGACCTCCTTCTAAATCTTTCAATGCTTGTTCTGCTTGTTCTGCATTTGGAGCGGTTCCATGCCATGCAGCATTGTTTTCCATAAATGAAACACCTTTACCTTTTACAGTCTTAGCTATTATTACTGTTGGTTTTCCTGTAACTTTTTTAGCTTCATCTATTGCATTTCCTATTTCATCAAAACAATGTCCATTTATTACTATTACATTCCATCCAAAAGATTTAAATTTGTCATCTACTGGACTAACATTCATTACTTCTTCATTAGAGCCATCTATTTGCAATCCATTTAAGTCAACAAATGCAATTAAGTTATCTAATTTATAATGTGATGCTGTCATTGTAGCTTCCCATATTTGTCCTTCTTGAATCTCGCCATCTCCTAAAATAGTGTATACCGTATAGTCTTTATTATCTAATTTACCAGCTAGTGCTATACCATTTGCAGCAGATAAACCTTGTCCAAGAGAACCAGTAGACATATCTACTCCTGCTACTTTTTTCATGTCTGGATGCCCTTGCAACTTAGAACCAAATTTTCTTAAACTCATTAAATCATTTTTTTCAAAATAACCTCTTTCTGCCAAAGTTGCATATAATGCTGGTGCAGAATGACCTTTTGATAATACAAATCTATCTCTATTTTCATCATTAAATTTTATAGGGTCTATATTCAATTTTTCAAAATACAATACAGTTAAGATATCTACTATTGACAGTGAACCTCCTGGGTGTCCAGACTTCGCTTCTGCTATACTTTTTATAATACTTATTCTTATGTTTTTAGCTATTTGTTTTAATTTTTCATTCATTTTTTATACCTCTTAAATTTTTATATTTCTACTAGGATTTTATTGAAATTTATTTCTCTGTTTGCCATTTTACGCAAAAATTCTCCTACTTCATTAAGACCTATTTTATGTGAAATCATTGGTGTAAAAATAATATCTCCTTTTCCCATAAAATCTAGTGTTGCTGTCCATGCTCTTCCAGGATAAGGGCTTGTATATGAATTCCAAGAACCTTTCAAAGTAAGCTCTCCACGTAATATACTCTCAGCAGCTTTTGCACTAAGTGGTAATTCTGTGTGCGAAATTCCTACAAATACTATAGTTCCTCTTTTTTTTGCTATAAGTAGAGATTGCTCTTGAGTAAACCTACTGCCAGCAGTCTCTATGACAACATCAGCGCCACCATTAGTTATTTTTTTTATTTCTTCAATTGCATTTACTTCTTTTGAATTTACTATATAGTTTGCTCCTAAACCTTTAGAAAGTTCTAGCTTTTCATTAAAAATATCAACAGCTATAATTTTAGATGCTCCAAAAACCTTTGCCCATTGTAAAGCAAACTGACCTATTGGACCACACCCTAGTACAACTACACTATCTCCTACCTTAATATCTGCTTTTGCAATCCCGTGATATGCTATAGTTGCTGGTTCAATCCCAGCAGCAGTTTCATAATCTAAGGTATTTGGTAATTTTAAAATATGCTCTTCAGGAACTTTCACATACTCCGCTAAAGCTCCATTTACTCTTGTCCCAATTATATTGTAGTCATTACATAATCCAAAATTCCCTTCTTTACAATAACCACATTCTCCACAAGGAACTAATGGAGCAACAGCTACTCTATCACCTACTTTAATGTTCTTTACTTTTGACCCTATTTTAGCAACTTCGCCAGAAAACTCATGACCTAAAATTAATGGATATGCTGTACCTCCACTCAATCCACTAACCATAGACCTAGGTAAATCCGAGCCACATATTCCAACATATTTAACATTTACAAGTACTTCTCCATCTGTTATTTCTGGTATATCAACCATTTCATATCTAACATCACCTATATCGTATAGTACTGATGCTCTCATCTTATTTGCCATATAAACCTCTCCCTTCATGCTATACACTTATATATAGCAATATTTATGCCATACAAAAAACAAATAATTCATCTCTGCAAATACCTTATATACAAAGCATTTTGACAATATATAATACATTTTATAAAATCAAATTACATTATTGTATAAATGTAAAAAAGTATGTTTTAAATAACAAAATAAAATCCATAAAATTGATAGTTGAGTGCAATAAAACAGAATCCTAATATTTATCAAAATAAAAAGAAATCTACATTTCATTTATAGCTTTTCAGATAATCTCTGACACTTCTATAAAATCAACTATAGATTTCTTAATTTATTGTATTATTATATTTTAATAAACTTAAACTATGCTACTACAGGTTCTTCTGCTACATTTTTAAGTGCTTGTTTTTCTAAATATTCAAGTATACTTGTTTTATTCTTTCTAAATAATGCCCATAGGATAAAGTAAATTACAACTGCTAATCCTATATAAAGTGGATTTGCACTTAAGAATGCAAAGAACACTAACCCCATTAAAGGTTTTCCTAGTATATTGAAACTTGTTATAAGCATAGCTCCAGCTGGTATAGCAACACCTACACTTGTAGCCATATCTGTAAATAATGGAGCTGTAGATGTACATATATATAATCCTAATCCAAACCATATTATACCTGAAACTATTACTTTTGGTATATTACCATTATGTACTGCAACTAAACCTTGTACCATATATGGAATTGCAAGTAAGTCTACAACTGGTAATACTTGATTACCTGGAAGTATCATAGCTACTACAAGCATTATTGGAATTAAGATAAGACCTGATATTAAAGTTGCAGGTTCACCATATCCCACAGCATCATTTACTGCTATATACCACTCGCGATTTCCAGCTTTTTGCATAATCTTTCTAGCTGCTTCTGTTATAGGTGCAAATGCTTGAGCAAACATACTTGCTACTTTTGGGAATATTGCCATAACAGCACTTGTAGATATACCAACTTTCATTATTTCTCCCCAAGCTTCCATAGTAGTTATTCTAGTCATATTACCTAGTATACCAATAAACATACCCAAGAAAAGACCTAGAGTAATCGGCTCACCTAAAAATCCTAGTTTCTTTTCTAATTCTTTAGGGTTTAACTTTATTTTATTTAGTCCAAGTTTGTTATATATAGGGTCTGCAAATACTGCAAAGACAGAAGCTTCAACATTGTGCATAGCTATTATTGTACAATTAGGATATCTATAATAACTAGACCATCTCTTTGCAACTAATTCTGATATTAATAAACTGTATAAGTTTAACAAGACCATACATCCTATACCTAAAGGGAAATTGCCTGTCACTCCTATTACCATTGCTCCCCAGACCATATAAGAATAATTATTCCATAAATCTGATGGTTGGAATACATCTGTCCACTTTACTAAAAATAAAATAGTTTGCAATAATATTCCAAGACCTAAGTATATCATACCTGCACTTGTTGAAAATGCAACTAATGATGTAGCTTGCCAACCAACATCAAACACAGGTAAATTTACTCCTGTACTATCTACCATTCTATTAATTACTGGTGTTATTATTGGTGTAAATGAATTTAATATTAATGTAAAACCTTGCAAAGCAACACCTGCATATACAGCTGAAAGAAACGATTTCTTAGTAGTTACTTTAAATATTTTTGCTATTATGAATATTATAATTGGAACTATAATTGCAGAACCAAATGTATCGATTATAGATTTCATAAATGTTAACATCTTTTATCCTCCTATTTCTAAACATTTATCAAATTAATTAAATACGTCTAAATAAATATCTTTTCGTTGTCATTTTTTATTCTAATAAATTCTTAAATGATGTCACTTTAATTAAATTTATTTTGATAGTAGTTATTTGAATAGTAGTCTATTATAGTATCTAAATTATTGATTTAAATACTATAATTTATACTCTAAACACTATTTATTTAAACTATCAATAACCTTTAAAACTTCTTCAAAGAATGCATCTTCTCCTATACCAGTAAGACAAGCAAATGCATTTATAGTTGGTATTCCATAATCACCTGATTGAAGTGGGCTTGTAAATGTTATAAAATCAAATCTTCCTGATTGTGCCAAATTTAATGCTTCTGTTGGTCTAGCCTCTGTAGTTGTAATAGATATTCCTTTATCTCCTAAGACTTCTTTTAATTTACCTGCCACCATTGATGATGTAACTGTTCCTGAACCACATACTGATAATACATTAAATTGTTTCATAATAATTTCCTCCTAATATTATATTTAAGTTTTTATTTTATATAAATTAAATTGCTCAGAAGTTAATACTGGTTTTAAGTTTTTAATGTTCTATTATTTACCTCTAAAACATCTTGTCATTATATTTCTATAAAATTTAACAATTCAGCTACTTCTTCTTTTGTTGATGCATTTTTTATGTCTCTTAATAGCTTTATATTCTGAAAAACTGACATTAAATCTTTTAATAATTTTACTTGAGAGTCTGGATTCTTTACTGCTAGTAAAAATACAAGCTCTACATCTAAATTATCTGTTGGGTCTATCATTGAATTAAATTTTACTGGATTTTTCAATATTCCTACAGCTACATTAGATTCATTTACGTGTTGTGAGTCTGTATGTGGAATCGCAACACACATTTCTCCAATATTAAGACCTGTAGGTAATGTTTTTTCTCTTTCCAAAACTGCATTTATATATGTATTTTTTACATATTTTTTTTGATACATTTTATTTCCTAATTCTCTGATAATACTTTCATAATCATTAGCTTCTAAGCCTAATGATATTAAATCTACATTCATTACTCTAACTCCTCTCAAATTGTTGCTATATCTATATATTTTTAAATTTATCAAATATAATCTTCTTAAAACCTTCTTTATCAAAACACTGTTTAGCACTATTCATAAACTTTTCATCTTTTAAAATTTCAAGAACATTCTTAACAATATCTTTATCATTAGTCTTAAAAACTGGCATAAATACAAAATTCACATTACCAACACCCCAGTCAATAGGGTTTTTTAATTTAATAAAAACAAATCTTGTACTATTTACCGTAGAAGAATCTCCATGAGGTACACCTGTAGCCCCTTTAGAATATGTTGGAAGCATTTCTTCTCTATGAAGAACTGAATCCAAATAATCTTTTTCCACATATCCCTTATTGATAAGAATTGAACATACATATTCTAGTAAATCCTTTTTAAAATATATATCAGGCTCAAATATTACTAAATCATCATCAAGCATTCTTCCATATCCTTTAATTTGACTATCATCTTGTTTTTTTGAAAGATATATATCTAGGTTTTTAAAAACATCTTTATTGTATGGAATAAAATTTATACCCGGTATTTTGGGATTTATTGTTCCAACAATGGCTAATATATTGTTTTTTTCTCTTAATTTTTCAATTTTATAGGAAATATTCTCATCCAAAGCACTCATTTGATAACATTTAGTATTGTTGTACTTTTCTTCTAATGTTTTACTTATGTACTTAGCGGTTCCCTCTCCAGTAAGACATAAAGTCACAATTGCATTGGATTTATCTATGTGTTTTTCCAGTTCATAGTTATATCCCATCCTATCTTTTACAAGAGAAAAAAACATTTCATCGAGTTCTTCATCTCCCATAGAAACTTTTCTAGTTGCTTCTAATGCCATTAAAAGATCTACTCTATCAATAGTTTTAGTATTTATGTTAGTTCTCTTATTTACTATTTGTCCTATATTTGTAAGTGACCCAATATCAACTAGAAATAATATTCCTTTTCCTTGGTCAATTATTTTTGACAACTCCACTGCCTTGTTATATATATTCATTGGTTTTTCATCTAAAGGCATATCTATAGCCACAGGAAATTTTACTCCCAAAAGCTCTTTAACAACATTTACAGTTTCTGTAGCTATACGACCATGAGAGATTATTATTAATCCAACTTTATCTTTTTTTACCTCATTCTTTAGGGCTGATTTTATATAAAGTGTTATAAATCCAATTTCATCTTCTGGAATCTTAATTTCATTTATATCTTCAATTTTAATTGCAAAGTTTTTTGCTATTTCATATTCTTTTGAAAAATCTATTTTTATTTTTTCTAAGTTTACATTTATTATCTTTTGATTTAGTTTAATCCTTTTTATTGCTTCTTCTAAATGTATTGCTAGATATTTAAATGCATTTTTATTTACTTCTAAATTAGTATTTTTTTCAATTATATTATTCATTAGCTCTTTTACCAGTTTTACTAGACTATCACTTACAAAGCTATTTAAATCACTCATTGAGAAGATTTCTTCATCGTTTTCTAGATTAAACTTTATGTCAGCAAATCTATTTAAAACAAAAGTCCACAAAATATTTTCTATGTCAATATCTTCAATGTCTAAAGACTTTAAATCATAATATTTCTTTTCAATTGTTTTATATATATCCTCTGGTAATATGTACTCATCACTCACAACATTTTCTTTTATTGAAGATTCCTCTAAATTAAATGGTATAAATATAGCATTTTTTAAATACTTTCTTATTTCTGTGTATTCAACCTCTTGAAAAGCAGCATCTTTGAAAGAATCCTTAAGTTTTAAAACTTCATTTATATCTACTACTACTATTGATTCACAATCTTCATCTTTAGAATTTATAAACTTCATAAAAGCTCTTGCACAAAGAACTTGAATCATATTTTGTAATTGTCCTATATTTCCACTAAACTTTTTTAATGCAAGTATTTCAATCACATTTTTATCTACAAATATTTTTGCATTTATTCTGTTACACTCTTGTTGAAAGATATTGTATATAAGGTCTATTTTTTCTTTTAACAGTCTATCATGTAATGATGGTAATGTTATTAGCATTGGTATTCTTCTTCTAAATGTCAATAATAAATTAGTCTCTACGTTTTCAGTAGTTGCTCCAATCAGTATCATGCTTACTTTTCTTTCAGCATTAGTTTCACCTAATCTTCTAAATTTGCCTCTATCTAAAATAGAAAATAGTATTTCTTGACCTTTTGGAGGTAATCTATGAATTTCATCTAAAAATAAAACTCCTCCATCAGCTTCTTCTACAAGACCTGGTGTATCATATTCAGCCCCTGTAAATGCGCCTTTTTTATATCCAAATAATAAAGATAACAATAATTGTGGATTATCACTGTAATCAGCACAGTTAAATACAACAAAATTAGAATTTTCTTTTATTACCTTCTTTTTCTTTGCAAACTCATACATATGTTTAGAAAATAAACTCTTACCAACTCCACTTTCTCCTACAATTAAAGTGGGAAGACCTTTTGGAGGATACAATATAGCAGACTTTGCTTGTTCTACAGCATTTCTAAGACTTCCCTTATTTCCAATCAAAGTTTCAAACGGGTCGCTTGATTTTTCTTCAATTACCTCTACTATTTCCATTTCTATACTTTCCTTAGGTAATATTTCCTCTACAACTCTTCTTGATATATTGAATCCTTCTGTCATCAACTCTCTGGTAATTTCTGAAATAGAAATATCCTTACTGTTTTGCAATATTGCTGAAATCGCTGACTTTAAATAGGGATATCTTCTTTGTCTCGAATTACTTATATTGAGTTCTTTCCTTAGATTAGTTATATTTTCTCTAGTTGTATTTAAAAACTTTGCTATTTGAACATCTGTTAGTGGGTCTTTTTTATTTTCTGTATTTATGATGTTTACAAGTTTATCTCTCAACTCCATGCTTGATAACTCCTTTCTTGATAAATATATAAGCAACTATCGTGCCATACTTATTTTAATACTTTTTTTCTTTGCAACACTTGTACATGACTACGTTTTCATAAACATTCATACATTTTGATAAACATTTACTTTTTGTACATTTAGTAATTTACTAAATGTATTAACTGTTTTTGATTGATAATATTATAATTCATAATATAGATTATCATATAAATTAGTTATAAAATTAGGATTGAAAAGTTTATTTAATTAGATATAATATTATATATCTACTCAACAAAAAAATTTATAATCCTTTATGCTTTTAACACTTTCTGTTTTTAAATTTTAATTCGATATAGTAGTATTTTATTAAACGCTCATATACACAGTAATTTAATCATATCTCTAACTTAGATATGACTTTATATGACATATTATACTATTTTATTTATAAAAATAATTTACAAGTATTAAAATTACACACAGAGAGGAAAATAATATGAAAACATTTAAATCTGAAGCTTTATTGAAATACTCTGCAAAAGATATATTTAATATATTTATAAAATCTGCAAGACTAAATTTCCCTAATTTTAATGAGAAAAGGGCAGTAGGTACATTTGTACAACAAAAAAATAATAAAAGATTTAAGGTTGAAATAACTAATTTTGAGAAGAATAGAATATATGAGATAAAAACAAGCAATAACAGAGAAAGTTTTGTTACTCGATATGAACTTATACACATTGATTTAGAAAATACAAAACTTATTTTCACTGAAAGTGAAAGTGATAGAAATATATTTGGAAAAATTAATTCAGTTATTGTAAGAATCTTATTTGGAAAAAGACAACCAGATGAGTTTAATAATTTTATAAAAAACTTAGAGCTAGAACTAGCAAATAAAAAGATTAATTCATAAATGTAAATTAGATACTAATATACTTAAAAACAATTAAATATATTTATTATAGAAATTAAATAATTTAATATTTTATACTATAAAATAAATAAGGAATGCTTTTAATTAATAAAAAAGAGGTTCTTACTTATCTTCATTCGATGTATTACCAAATAATAAAAGCTGTAGATTTTACCTACAGCTTTTAATCGATGCTACTTATTTATATAATTATTAAGACATTTTTGACCTTATTAAAATACTTTCTTCACCTTAATACTCATAGTGAATTACATCTTTATATTCATCAAAAATCTTCTTATTTAACTCATCTCCACCATCTATATTTGCACTATAAAAAATTGGTGGATTCTTTAACCCTATATTAACTAACTCTTGAGTAACTTGAGCTATAATAGAATTCATCACAGTAGTTGCAATTACAGTAGAAGTTGGACTAACTCTTTGATTTAGACCATCTATTTCTACACAGGCATCTCCTTTTTGACCATGATTATCTATTACTAAATCACACACCTCATAAAGATTTTTTCCTGAAGAATGTCTTGAAGATACACTCTTTGAGTAGCTTAAATTAGTTATACATATTAATGTTGCCATCTTTTCTTTAGCTTCCATAGCAAATTCTATACTTACTGGATTTCTACCAGATACTGAGTGAATTATAACTATATCTCCTTCTTTAATTGGAGTCTTATCAGCTAGAGCCACACCATATCCTTCTAGTCTTTCCATCTTGCTAGTGTGAGTTATAGGAGCTGTGTCTAACATTAGAGACTTTGCAAACACTGGATTTATAAGAACACAGCCACCTGCTCTATAAAATAATTCTTCTGTTAGTATTCCTGCATGTGAAGCCCCAAACGAAAATATAGCACTTTTATTTTTTATTGCCTCAACAAGTATTTGTACTGCTTTTTCCATATTGGATTTTTCTTCAGTTTCTATTATATTAATTAATCTTTTTATCTCATTTATGTATTTAAATTCCATGTTTATAATACTCCTCCAAATAATGAACCTATAAACTTACTGATTATACCAAATAGCGAAAGGTCGTTACCGCCAAATATTAGTATCCAGTTTTGAATAGTTCCTGAGTAAATTACAGCAGATATTCCTACTAAAGCTACCATAAATATTGCAGCTACAGCTGTACCTATTATAGCTCCACGTATACCACCTTGTGATTCGCCTATTACTGATGCTGTTCCACACTCAAAGAAAGAAGTTATAACAAGCGGTATAAGTAACATGTTAAATACTTTAAAGTAGTTACATATTAAAATCATAGCTGTAGATGTTAACATGGCAACTAAGAATCCTATTAATACAGCATTTGGCTTATAGTTAAATAGTATTGGACAGTCAAAAGCTGGTAGTGCGTTTGGTACAACTTTTTCTGATATACCTTGGAATGCAGGCATTATTTGATTTATTAACATTCTTACCCCATGAAGCATTATTATAAGACCTGCTCCAAAAGAAAGACCTTGCTTTATTGCATATGTTCCAATAAACTCATTAGTATCTTTAAATGCATCTGGTATTACTATTCCAACCACTATAAACATTAAAAATACTGCCATTCCACCACTTATAGATATTTCTCTAAAGAATGACAGACTTTGAGGTATGTTTATATCTTCTGTAGATTTTTCTTTATTTCCTACTAACTTAGCAACAAATCCTGATATAAGTGCTAAACAACCTGATGGATGTCCTAGTGTAAATGAGTCATCTCCAATAACGTCAAATACATATTTTCTTAATAACCATGGCATTATTGACCAGTAAAGTGCTGATAATACTGCTGCAAAAGCTATTAATACTCCACCATCTAATCCAGTTTCAACTCCTGATGCTACAAATATAAATGGGAACCAGTAGAGCATGTGACCTGTTAAGAAGATTGTCTTAATAGGTGTAAATCTGGCTATCATTAAGTGAAGGCCTAGACCTATAAACATTGATAAACCTATAATTCCTCCATAACTTGCAGTAAAAGTAACATCACTCAAACCTTTTGTTACTGCACCACCACTTATACTTTGGAAAGCTCCATTAATCGGTGCTATTGAACTAACTAACATCCCTGTTCCAGTTTCCATAATTATTATGCCAAAAGCTGCAAGCAATGACCCCTTTATAACATCTGATGCTTTCTTTTTCTGTAGTATAAGGCCAAACGCTGCTATTAATCCAATTAGCATGGACGGATTACGTAAAATATTATTTGAAATAAAATCAAGCATTATTTTTTTAGTGATAGGTTAACTATTTAAGTTTTCTATCACTAAATTCCCCCTCTCTTTCTTACTATTTTTAATTTTAGTAAGTTTTTAGTTTATGTCGGTTAACTTAAATTTACTTTTTAAAATTTATACTATTTCTTATCATTTAAGAAAGTTTGAACAACTTCTGTAACTTCTGTTAAATCCATATACTTCTTAACTGGATATACTGGTACATTACAAGTTCCTTTTAATTCATTTAATAATTCTTGGCTTGTAAATATACAGTCACAATCAGCCCCTCTAGCTGAGTTTATATCTGTATTTTCTACTTCCCCTTCTATACTTAACTGCTTTAGAACCTTTTGTATCGTCATTTTTAATACCATTGATGAACCTACACCAAATCCACAGACTGCCAATATTTTCATTTTAAATTCCTCCTAATTTTGTTTATTTATAAGTTCTAGTATTGAGCTTTTGTCTCCATTAATTATTACTTTTATATTTTCTTCTTCATACATCATCTCCGACAGCGATGCTAATGCTCTGATGTGAGTAGTATTGTCTATAGCAGCTAGTACCATAAATATGTTCACTGGCTTTCCTAATAAATCAACCTCATCTTTTACTATAAGTAAGGACATGGCAAGTTTGTTTACCCCTTCTTTAGAGCTTGCATGTGGTAGAGCAAATCTATCAGCTAAAACAATATACGGTCCATACTTTTCAACTGACTTTATCATATTTTCTATATACAACTCTTCAATAGAGTTGTCTTCTAACAATGGTTTTGAGGCTATTTTTATTGCTTCTTTCCAGTCTTTAACACTTCTTATTATGTTGACCCTCTCTTCATTAATTAATTCCTTTAACATTGGTTGATACATCTCTCCTTCATCTATCTTATGTATTATGTTTAATAAGTCAGCTTTTAGTGATTCTTCGTTATTAATAACTCCATTTTTTCTTATAGCCTGTATTATCAGTTCAAGATTGAAATACTTCTCATTTTCTTTTACACTTATGAGTTTGTTCATAAGTAGTTGAATGTCTGATGTTGTTAAAAGAGGATTTACAACTATTACATTACTTACATTTTGTATGTCTATGGTTGTAATTATGTAATCATAGTATATATTTACTTCTTTTAGTTGCTTAATAGATACTATACCTACTATTTCTATAGTTGGTATGTATTTGTATAGCTGTATTTCCAAACTCTTTGATACCATAAGACCATTAGGACAAACTAGTAAGACTTTATTTTTTCTTAGACCATTATCTCTAGAACCTCTTAAGTATCCTCCAAAATATGCTGCTATAAATCCTATTTCTTCTTCTCTTATACCTTCAAATACAGGAAACTCTTCTTCATTTTCTATAATTGACTTTATAATCTTATAAAGTGACTTATGTTTATACTTAGTTTCGTCTAGCATAGGGTTGCTAATAGGAAACTTAAATCTTATTCTATTGTAAGAAGAATGCAGGTGCCTTAAAATATTTTTTTTAAACTCATGCTTACTTTCTAATTTTATTGCTGTATTTACTTCAAACTTGTCTATAAGTTTATCTACATATGCTTCGACAACATCTTCCTTAACTTCACTATTTAAACTAGGAAGTGAACTTACATAAGCACACACATAGGCTTGTTCATTTTCATTAGCTTCTTCACATAAAAGGTCTTTACAATTATTAAAGTAACTAATTTTTTTAGCTTCATTTAGATATTTATAAGAGTACAAGGTTTTCCCAACTCTTATTCTTTTATTTAGAAACTCTGTAAACTTAGTTAAATTTAATAAAGAGTAATCTGTAAGATTTATGCATCCCTTTGTATCAAAGTTAGTTACTTCATTACTTATAGAATTAATTTCTAATACATTTTCTTGTGTAAGTAGCAAGAAAAGTTCTCTAATAACATATTCATCACCTATTACTTTGTACTTTTCCTTGTATTCTAATTTTAGTCCCATTGTTTGAAGATACTTTTTTATATCGGTTATTGTTTGTACTACTGTGTTTTTTGAAAGTAACATTTCATTTGTTAGTTTTTCTATTGATATTTTTTCATCATGTAATATTTTGTTCAATATAAAAGTTTTTCTATATTCACTATCTAAAAATTTATCTTCTTCAGCCGAAATTATTTTTCTTACATTACCTAAGTTACCTTCAAATATAAATTTGTGTTTTATATTTTTTATATTACCTCTTTTCCCTAATTCTTCGTTTATAGCTAAGATATCATAGTAAACAGTTCTCTTTGATACATTGAACTTTTCTTGTAGTTCTTGTGATGTTACATTGTTATTTTTAATAATAAAATCTAATATTTTTTTAGCCCTTTCCTTCATACTGCCTCCTTAATTTTATTATCTATATTTTACATACATAGTGCCATACCAAATAATTGCACACGATTTTACCTTATTTTATAATTTTGCACAGTTTCACTCTAATCTAAAAGATATACGATACTAAAAAGTATTTTTAAAAAAATATGGCAGTGACACATATTATTTTTTCAAAAAACAAGCTAGACCGAATAAAAAATCCCCAAATTATGTCTACTTAAATAAATAGTACTGTACTGATTTTATACAATCAAATACAATTATTACCATACAAGTTGAAAGACTAGTAAAATACTTCCAGAATCTATTGTGTTGATTATCAAAAAAATTTTAAAAAGATGAGGAGAATTTACATGAAATTATTTAGCGAAAATAAAAAAGAAACAAAAGTCGAAAAATCAGAAATAAAACAGTATATTACTGGTGCAGGTGGCTGTATTGTCAGCAAATCGATTCTCAATGGAACATCAAAACTAAAGTGGCTTTTTAGAGAACATAGTGAATTTGGAAATGGATGGATTGCTTTTGGTGATAAGGATACACAGGAGTATGTAAATAATCCTGAGAACATGGAAGTTGTAGATTTCAATACACTTATTAATATTGAACCAACTGCTTTGAATATTTTTTATATGCCAATAGGAACTGATTTAGAGTTTCACTCTGATAAAAGCGGAAAATATTTTATTGATACAAATACAGGAAAAGAAATTAGAGAACAAGTTAAACATCCTGCACAAATAGCATTTGAAAAGAACCTAAAATTTTTAAATCAGGAAAACTATTCAATAGAATTCTTTCAAGGATTGTTTCAAAAAAGTGAGAAACTGGAACCATTCATAATAGGAAAAGCAGATTTCCCAAGTGGAGAAATTGTCCTTGCAGACCCTCTTGCGTATTTAGGTAGTGAATATATGACTTATTTAGAAAGAAAAATACCTGTTGGAAGTTATTCAGTAGAAATTTCTATCTGCCATTCTAAAATTGCAGGACTTAGAATTGTAGCAGCAAGATTAATTATCAATGACAAAAAACCTATCAAATATGAAATTGCCATGCCAAAGGGAAAGAAAACCGAAGATTTTGGAAAAGCAGGAGCATGGACTTTCTTTGGTGTAGATACAGGATTAGCCTGTTTTTCAGACGCAAAAGTTGCAAAAGAGTATAGTAATTTTATCACAAAATGGCAAAGTGAAAACCCAGACAAAAACAAATATAATGATTATTTTGCAACACTTTTTCAAAAAAGCTATGAAATGCACCCCAATGTACAGAATGAAGGTGGCAATTTCTTACTTTGGCAATTACCACAAACATTCTACAAATTAATTATGTTCACAAGCGGTATGGGCGATGGTATTTACAGCGGATATTGGGGTCTTGATGCAGATGGAGAGGTCACAGAACTTGTAATACCATTTATGAATCCAATATATTTTTAAGATATTAGATTGATTATCAGTTATTACATACAATATATGTTTGCCTCTATAAGAAAACATGTTGAAAAATACAATTTTCTTATAGAGTTTTTTTATAACTACTTTTTAATTACACTTTTTTCATTAGAAAGATATCATCCTGCCATTTTCTTACTTACATATTACCCTTTTTCATTTGTTTCTTTTATTGATTGCTCATTTTGAGAATTTCCCTCTTCTAAAATGATGAATATCCTTAAAAATTCCAACAAAAAGACTTCTAAAGACCAACAATATAAAAAAGAAAAAAGTTGCTACCATCAGCCACAAAACACTTCCTCCTAATACCCTTAGACTTTAATATTAGAATAACTTTCTTGCTTTTTATTTTTTGTTCTTGAAGCATGCCTAATAATCCATTTACATTCTTTTGTTATATTTTCTGTTTGCCAACTAGAAATAATTAATTCAAATTTGTCTTTATCTTCTTTGTATAAATCATTTAGATTATTTGCTACACTCTTTTGAATTGTTTTATCTGTATCATCTTTTAGATTAGACAATAATTCAAAATAAGTATCAAAATAGTCTAAGGCAACATACATTTTTTTTGCCCATGGCAATCGTATTCTGAGACATTCACTAGCTAATCGACGAACTCTTTTATTACTATCTTTACTCCATTCCAAAAGCAAAGCCATAGACTGTTCTGGAAAATTATTTATTATGGTACGCATACAATATTCACTAGTAAATCTTTTTGTTAACTCCTTACTGAAAGTTGTGCTTACTTCAAAATTTTCTCCACCAAACTTCTCTACATACTTTCCAATAGGCCATAACCAATAACCTTCTGTAAACATGCCTAAACTACCTTCTAACTCTGGACCTAGTATTTTCTCAAAAACATTAATAGTCTCCGAATAATTTAAATTGATAGACTCTTTTAAAGCATTTGCCAATAACTCTTGCCTTTCATTGAATTCTAATAATTCAATAGTTGGTTTTATCAGTGAAAAGAACTTATTAATAATAAATTCTGGATATACTGATTTTATTTTTTCAGCTAAGAAGTTTACATATTCAATGTCATAGTAGTCTTTCACTTTCTTAGCCATCTTTTCTAAACCCTTTCAGTAAATGAGAAATCGCTTTATAAACTTGATTTTTATCTAAAGTATTGGCTTCTGCAAGAAAAATAGATAAATCATTTAATGCACCAGAAATCATATGTGAAATCACATGAATATCAAACTCTATTAATTTTCCGTTTTTTTGTGCAATTAAGAGTTGTTCTTCCAAAAGTAAAACAGAATTGTCATTATCCATTTTTTTCCACTCTGTCCACTCTATAATATTAGGTGCTTCGATTAATAATATTCTTTTGTTAGAGTCTAAAGTAGCTGATTGTACAAATCCAACACAACCTAAAATTAACTGTTCCCATATATCTTCAGATGCCATAGCTTCTTTTTCTACATTTAGTCCAACTTCATACTGAACAAGACTTAAAACTGCTTTAAATAGGTTTTTTTTATTTTTGAAATGGTGATATACTGCACCTCTAGTCATATTAGCTTCTTCTGCGATAGCTTCTAATGAGGTCTTTTCATAGCCATACGTAGAAAAATGATTACGTGCAATAGCAATCAAATTTTTTGTAGTGTTTATAGATGCTAATTCTTTTTTATTTTTAGTCATTTTCTTTACCTGATTTCTTATAATTTTCGAGATAATCATTTGATGGCGGAATTATTTGAATAATATCAACCAAAATTTTACTTGGAGTTTCAATAATAAAATGTCTTTGACCAAATTCTTCATTTTTTATATCTAACAAAAGCGATGATTTTTTTCTACTAATTACTTCTGAATATACAGTATTCACATCGTTAACTTCAATATTAAGAATAAGGCCTTCACACTGTTTTCTATACAGTTTAGGTATTGTATCATGTGTACTATCAATCAATGCCAACTCAAAGTCATCATTGTCTTTTAGGCTAATATACCAATCACTATTAAATACTTCCCTGAAGTCAAATAATTCTATAAAAAAATCTGCTTCTTTTCTTATATCATTGCACATTAGTACAGGGTAAAAACTATTTTTCATAAAAATAATCTCCTTTATATTTGGTAACATCAACATAACATACGTACTGTATGTATGTCAAATAACTTTGAATAAAGGCGATTGAGAATTTGTTTTAAAAGAAAGATATAAATTATTTTATAAGCTTGCAGTTATTATCATTTTGGAACAACAAGAGCAGGTAGGAAACGTACCATTTCTGGGAATGCTTCTTATTGCCAGCCTTAGTTAAAATTAAAAAGATTTGATTGTGTGAGATGTTGAATAAATGTATAATATCTTTGTAAGGCAGAATTAATGTAGATTATTTATAAAACAGAAAGGATAATATAACATGAATGAAAAAATCCGATGTGCTTGGTCAGGAAATACCCAAATATATACAGATTATCATGACAACGAATGGGGACGCCCTGTACATGATGATGATAAGCTATTTGAAATGCTAATTTTAGAAAGCATGCAGGCAGGGCTTTCGTGGATAACCATACTTAAAAAAAGGGAGTCCTACAGGGAAGCATTTGATGGATTTAATCCAAATAAGATAGCCCTTTATGATGATAAAAAGATTGACGAACTCATGGCAAACGAGGGCATTATAAGAAATCGTTTGAAAATTAATTCAGCTATAAACAACGCTAAGGTATTTCTTGAAATTAAGGATAAACATGGCAGCTTTGATAAGATGATTTGGAGATATGTAAATAATACTTCTATTGTGGGACATTGGGAAAAAGTTGAAGATTTACCTGCAACAACTCCACTTTCTGATAAGATAAGCAAAGATTTGAAAAAGATGGGTTTTAAATTTCTCGGCTCAACCACAGTTTATGCATTCATGCAGGCTACAGGCATGGTCAACGACCATATTACAGAGTGTTTTGCTTATACAGAAATATTAAAAGAGTATTCTTATGATTAGAAAACTGAAAACGCACAATTATTTTAAAATACAATGGAAAATAGTTGATTTAAAGACTTATCTGAAATTTTTTCAACTTTCCTATCTCCTATAGCTAATTGTACAATACATTTCAACTAGTTTAATTTTTGTTTCAAAATCTATTTTAGATTTTCGTAACATAAAAATATACTCTCTTCATAGCATCAGTTGTTATTATTTCAACTGTCTACTATAAAGGGAGCATATCAAAATTTCCAGTAATATTGAATAAGAAAAAATATATTTACACAAATCTATCTACATTCTCATAAAATTAATTAAAAGTATTCCTTTCTTTAAAAGTATCTACATAATTGTTTTATAGGAAACCTTTCAATATCTTAATTTTTCTGTAAAAATTATATTATATCTTGAAATTTTATTTTAATCTATCTTTATTTCTTCTTCACATTTTTGAAATTCTAAATTTGCTTTAAACAAATCGCCATCTATTTCTATATAGAATTTTCCACCTTGTAAATTTACTAAATCCCTTGCAATAGCAAGCCCTAATCCACTACCTTCAGTATTTCTTGACTCATCAGCTCTTTTAAATCTTTCCATAATCTCACTTGGGTCAAAATTTAACTCATATGAAGATATGTTTTTCATAACCACCTTTACATTGTCACCATTTTCATAAACATCGATATAAACTCTAGTACTTTCTAAAGAATATTTAGCTATATTTGACAGTAGATTTTCAAAAACTCTATACATTCTTCTTCCATCTGCCCATATATACACTTTTTCATTTGGAACATTCAGTCTTATATTTAGATTATTTTTAGACAATTTTTCTTCAAGCTCACCTATACTTTGTCTTAATAGTTGTACCAAATCAATTTTACTAACTTGTAACTCTATATTACCACTACTTACTCTACTCGCTTCAAATAAATCTTCTATCAATAATTTTAACCTCTTTGACTTTGATTCTAGTACATTTATATAATCGTTTATATAGTCTGGTTGTATAGAATCTTCTTTTTTAATTAAATCTACATAATTTATTATAGAGGTAAGTGGAGTTTTTAAATCATGAGATACATTAGTTATAAGGTCAGATTTCATTCTTTCACTTTTTACCTGTTCTTCTATTGCTTTGTCTAGACCTTCTCCAATATTATTTATATTTTCTGCTAAAGATGTAAAATTATCATTTCCACTAATTTTTATCTTATAGTCTAATTCACCATCTTTTATTTTTTCGGTACCCTCTATAACATAACTCAAATAAGAAAGCCTTTTGGTTATATAAAGTGCAAAACCTAAAAATATACATATAGAAAATAACAATCCTAGGCTCACACTTTGAGCGCTGATTATAATTATTAAAACCAAAGATATTATTACTATACCAATAACTTTTCTTGCTAAAGATACTTTTTTTATAGCGTTAATGACCTCCCTTACAGTTTTTATTAACCATAAAATCATTCTAACTATAACACTTGATTTAAATATACACATTTTATTTTCCAAATAGCTTAACTGAACAGTTATAAAAAATATATTATTTGAAATTAGTAATGATGCTATAGAAATTAGTAATATAACATAAGTATTATAGGATGTATTAATAACATACATAAATAGAAGTATTATTGAGATAACTATTATTATTGCATTAAATTCCATAGGTATTTTATTGTATATTAATAAAAATACATTGTCTTTCTTTAATGCCTTACATTTAATTCGTTTACATAATATCATAGACAATAAACATATAATAGCTAAAACTAAACTAGCTACAAAAAATAATTTCACTTTTTCTGTAGCTTGCTTAAATGTTTCAAAGTTATTGTATACAACTCCATCATCTATACTTAGTTCTTTAGGAAAGGATACATAAGCTTTAAATGCCTCATCTATACTATTCAGTTTTAAATCGATATTATTTAATTTTAATTTTTTCCCATTTAGTTTTTTAGTATAAGAATCGTTTTCTACTCCTACTACTATTTCTACATCACAATAACCCTTTACTTTTTGCTTAAATTCATCTAAATCATCATATATTGTGTTAGTATAAAACTCTCCTGTATATGTATTTCTAATATACATTTTTATATTTTTCAAAGAGTTTAAATATTCTATAGATGATAGCTTATTATTTACAAGTTCATCATAATTATTAAAGTAACCATAATCGTTGTCTAAAGCAATATTTTTGCCCTTTCGTCCTGCGTTAAAATAAATATCATTTAATTTCAGTTTTTCTTCTTTGTTATTTTCACTACTTACAGATAGTTTCAAATTGTATAATATCTCTTGTATTGTACTTTCATCAAATATATTGCTGTCATAAAAATCATCAGATATTCGAACAATTCCACTACTTGTAGAAGTTTTTTGTATATTGTGTTTAGGCTCAGCAAATCCTATTGATGCAAATAGTATAGCTAATGGAAACGAAATAGATACTATTATTAATGCTACTAACTTTAATGCTCTATATTTTTCCAAGTTGTTCACCTCATCTACATCGTCAATATCTTATATAAAATAAAATTCAATACAAGCATAATTCCCATAGAGTACATTAAGCTACTTGAGAAGAAGTTAAAACATATAAGAATTCCTAATATTTGTGTAAAAGTAAAAACGACTAAAATCAAAATGCAATTGAATATTAAACTCTTTTCTTTCATAAGTTTTCCGCTAAAATTTTTCAATCTTATAACCAACTCCCCACACCACCTTTAAAAATCTTGGTTCTTTTGGATTTATTTCAATCTTTTCTCTTATTCGTCTAATGTGTACTGCTACTGTATTTTCTGAATTAAAACTTTCTTCATTCCATACTTTTTCGTATATCTCATCTATTGAGAAGACTCGTCCTTTATTTTCTAAAAGAAGTTCAATTATCTTATATTCAATTGGTGTCATTTTTATATTTTCGCCATCAATCTTAACTTCTTTTGTCAATGTATTTAGCTCTAGAGCTCCACTTTTTAAAATTTCTTTACATGTATCTTCATAATTACCTAAAGTTACATATCGCCTTAAGTTTGATTTTACTCTAGCTACAAGTTCTAATAAATTAAATGGTTTTGTTATATAATCGTCAGCTCCAATGTTTAATCCCATTATTTTATCTGTATCTTCACTTTTTGCTGAAATTAAAATTATTGGTATATTTCTTTCTTCACGTATTTTTACAGTTGCTTTGATTCCATCTAATTTAGGCATCATTATATCCATTAAGATTAGATGAATATCATTTTCTGTTATTACTTCTAATGCTTTCATTCCATCATATGCTTTATGTATTTTAAATCCTTCTGATTTAAGATATATCTCTATTGAATCAACAATTTCTTTATCGTCATCTACTACTAGTATATTGTACATATTTTCACTTCCTCTATTGTATAATAATCCTTATATTTATTATACAATATCTTTCACTCCCTTTCTCAATAATGACTAAATTGTTATATTGTATTATCTTACATTTTTATAATTTTTCTTTATATCTATATAATAGAATATAAATCTTAAGAAAATATTATCCTAAATCTTAAATATTTCTTAAGATTTAAGATAAATTGAGGCTTATTTGAATTAATTGATTTGAATTATGTTGTTTTCAGATTACTTTTATTTAAGTGTTTTGATTAGATTAAGCTGAATTGATGTATATTAATTCTTATTGAGTAGTTTTTTTCATAGGTGGAAGAATGGTGGAAGAAATATAGTTTCAAGTATTTATTTTACTATGATACTAGGCACTTATCCAAGTTTTGTTTTTCTCCCTATCAATCTATATTATATAAATATTCTACTAAAATTTATATAAATCAAAAGTGAGCCTATTCAATAATTTAAAATATGTTCAGAATAATAAATAAAATAAAGGTACAAAAAGTTATACTTTCATACCTTCATTGTTTTTATTATGTAATTACCTATAATTTTCATCTTTTAAACTATTAATTTATATATAGATAAAGTCTATATCAACACAATTTTTAAAACAAGAAAATTTGTATAAATAACATTTCCAATTTATACTAAATTATTCTTCTAAATTCCTATAATACTCTTCTAAATAATCTAGTTTTTCTTTACTCATGGGCTTATGTATCGTCGTAAGAGAATGTATAATTTTTCTGTTCTTAGTAGATTTTAATACTTTTTTCTTAAAAGTATCATACTCTTCACTAGTTATTATTATTTTATAATACAATTGAAATCTTATAATATCTCTAGCTAAAAAACCCTTAAAAATTAATCCTTTTAATACTATTTTTAGAGTACTCTTATGCTATCCATACATCTGCTTTATGTCTCTTATTATTTCTTTTTTAGATGTCAAGGAACCTTTTTCCCATAAATAGTTCATTACCATAAATTCTACTCTTACTAACCCTTCTATTAATATTTCTTCTTCCACGCTTTGTCACTCCCTCAAATTCTGTCTAGCTCAAATTAATAATAGAAGCTTCTAATCACAATTGATACAGGTAATTTTTACCATATAATTTATACGTTTAGTTTATTTTTTTTGAAGTAAAATAACGTTCATATTTATAAATTTATCCAATTTTCAAATAGTCATGTTGAATAATAACTAATTCTGTTATATTATTGTAGTTGTAGAATAAAACTAAATCGGCAAAACTAGAGAAATTTAGTGACGCAAAGCTATAGGGACTAAGACTTGTAAAATATCTTATAAGTTATGTCAGCCAGTTGCCAAAAAGATATTTTTCTTTTTGTTTTTATGAAAGTTTTTTAGGGGGATAATAATATATGTTTAGATATAAAATGGATAGATGTACACATATGTTAACTGCTTATATTGGCAGTTCATATGATTATTGTGATTTTATAGATACACAGTTAGATGATTTTATACTAGAGTACAGAAAAAATGTAGTAGAATCTTGTTTGCATCAAGTTATGATATTAGTAAGCAAGTATAATTAAATGAACCTTATTTTCTAGAACACCCTTTTTAGTTTTATCTACTTTTAAATAGCATTATGTTAAAAAATTAATTAAAATATATTTCTAGCATTCACAGTTTTATTTTTGTTAAAATACGATATAATGAAGATGTAAATCTGTGTTAAAAACAAAAAAGAAACTACAATCTATTAGTCTAGGGTGAAGTTTCAAATTCAAAATAATTTAAGTAATGATTTATTCATTAAAATCGTCTTGATTGCTATCAGGACGATTTTTTAGTTTATGTAAAGATTCTTTTAATCTACTTATAGAATTCAATACTCTTATTGTACCTTTATTAGGAAAAAGTTCTTTCATATGTTCATTCATATATTTACACAAAATATAAAAAAATTATATAATCCAAGTAAAAATAGTATTTATATATATATTAATGTAAAATTTTGTTTTTATTTGTATCATAAATGTACCCAAGTCATATATATATATTAGGATATTGAATTTATCCTAATAAATATATAGGAGTGGTAAAGAGTGGATAATACAAAGAGTTTAGAATATTATAAGAATAATTTAGAATCATATTCTAGCGATTTAATGAAATTAGTAATTGGATTGACAAAAGAAGAATATTTAAATACAAATACAAGAGCTTATTTAACACCTTGTCAAATATGGAGAATAATAAAATATTTTTTAGTTGGCGAAAGTTATGATTTATCTGATGCAAAAATTAAATTAGATTTTCAGAAAGATTTAAATTTCAATTTAGACAATGGCATATTAAATGAACTTTCCGAAGAATTAGAATCTCTAATAGATTCTAACTATGTAAAAAATTGCAAACTTAGAGAAGAATTAAAAAGAGCTTTTAGATTATCTGAGTGTTTAGCTGAAGCTATAAGACAAATAAACTGTAATGATAAATGTGAATTTTTAGTAGGAAAATTATTTTGCTTATTAGTACAAATTATACTTTTAATAATATCTATTATAGCTAAAATAATTATACTATTAATATTCTGTAGTGATTGTATTTCATGCAATGATGAAAAAGATGTAAAATCTTCTTTCTGTGATTGTCTAATTTGTGATTTAGAAAAAGAATTAGATCAAATAGAGGAGTTAATTGATGAACTAATTAAATTAGCCATTGCATTTATAAAATGTGGTTCAAAAAAATGTAATCATAATGAACATCATGGATGTGACTATTATAATGTTTATTATGAAAACTCACCTTATATAAACAACTATGAAGATAATATACAAGAATGTTTTGATAAGTACAAAAAACAATGCTATACAAAAAAATGTAATAGAAACTACTAAAAATCTTATTTTTATAAAAAACAAAAGCTTTCAAAAACTATGTTAAGTATAATAGAGTATATTATTTTAATCTAATATATTTTGATAGCTAAATATATTAAATAATACAAATAATATAATTTTTTGGCTATTTGAAATATTTTATAATAAGATGCAAACTATAATACAAACGAAGTTATCTCAATGGATTTAAAATCTAAAATAGATAACTTCTTTTGTATAAGTAAAAATCTATAATATTTTTACTTTTTTTGAAACCCATAAAAAGACCTTATTTTTACATGTAATTGAGGTCTTTTTTTATTATCTTAAATTTACTGATATATAATTTTTTCCAACATTTTAACTCAAATAGTAACAATTATAAAGTTTAATAATACGATATTATATTAATTTATTATATATCTATTTATAATGATTATTAAATTTTCTCTTATAGAAACTTACTTTCATTGAATAAAAAGACAATAAATATATGTAAATATACTTATTGTCTCTTATTTAAATATTTATTTGTATCTCATTTTGCTATTATATTTATCCCCAAGACTATATTTACATGGTGTAACATTATTACAACTATCTGAACAGGTATCATTATCGTAATAGCATAAATTTGGATTATGCATACAATAACTTCTACAGCATTTACAATTATTACAATTATGAAGTTGTGGACAAATTATAAATAATAGTGATAAATCAATCATTCTACAATCAAAGTGTTTTACACAAATATTCTCTATTCCAATAAAAATAGTTTCTATAATATTATCACACTTATCATATCTCAAATCTTTTAACAAAATAAATTGACAAAATGGTATACTCCAATGTGCAGAATGAAGAGACTGCTGACAATTATCTCCAGTATATATAATCTTAATATTTTTTAATCCTTTTATAACTAATTTTGGCCCTAGTATCGTGTTAATAATCTCCTTATCTTCTATGCATATCTTTACACTTACTTCATTAATACATTCTATATCTGGTTTTTGTGTTGGAACACATAGTATATCATCTTCTATAAATTCTTTATAGTATTTCATACATTTGTTATCTGGATAATCTTCTAAGGGGGTAATTCCAGTTTTTAAAATACTTTCATTCATATAAACATCTCCTTAATTTTATAATTATATAGAGATTAAAGTTTCTATATACATTTTATATATGATATAAAATCATATATTGTTATAAAAAGACTAAAAAAATAAAAATATTCGAAAACTTGTAACAAAAAGTCGAAATTTAAATAGATTATATTGAGAGCTAAAAACTTTCAATAAATTATATAAGGAGAGATAAATATGAATAGTAATGCATGTGCTTGTAATATGGATTTAATTGATATAAGTGGTTTATGTGACACAGACGATGTTACACAGGTTATAAGTCAATATCCTTATTGGTTTCAGATGTATATACCAGAAACCTTAAATATCCCAATACAAAAACCAGATATTGAACAAATAAACTCAGTTAATGTATCAGTAAATATATTGAGAACAAAAGTAGTGAAGACACCTGTATCACCTTTAGATGCTAATTGTGATTTTATACCAAACTTAGAAGGAAAAATCTCTACAGGAAGAAAAATTATTGTTGAGGGTGAATTGTGTCAAAAAATATCTTATACAGCTGATGAAAAATCTCAACCAGTTCATTCTGCACATTTTTATGTACCATTTTCAAGCTATATAGTTATACCACAGAAAATTACTTTTAATAATGCCACACAATTAATGAAATTAGACTCACTTGATGTAGATTATCAAGTAAATGCGTGTATAGAAGATTTGTCTGTAAGCCTATTAGATGCAAGAACTATATCGAAATATACAACACTATTATTATATGCAATACCAAGAAATACATTATAAAATTATAAAAATAAGGAGTAGAGGAAATGTTAAATTCTAATTATACAAATGGCACATCTTATCAATTCCATGATAAATGCGGTTGCGATGATAAGATATTAAATATTGTTGGTGTCTATCCAGAATCAAAAATAGAAAAAGTTTTACAATGCCCTTGTCCTGAAGATAAAAACAAATGGACAGAGTTTTTTGTATCAGAAACAGTAGATATACCATCACAAAAGCCAAATATAGAAGATATAGTAGAGGTACATTCTTGTGTAGATATAATATCTCAAAGAGTAATAAAAACACCTTTGGTAAACGGATACATCTCATGTAATGGAAACTCTATACCAGGAGAAACTATACCAAATGGAGAATGTACAAATTTGACAGGAAGAAAATTAATAATAGAAGGACTACTAAGACAAAAAATAATCTATACAGCAGCGCTAGATGAACAATCAGTTCATTCTGCACATTTTAATATACCATTTTCAGTATTTATAATAATAGACAAAAATACACCACTATACCAACAATTTAAGATAACAGCATATATAGAGGATATATATGCATGTGTATTATCAGAAAGAAGTGTCTTTAAAAATACAACTATTTTTATAAAGGCATCAAAAATATGTTAAGTAATTTAAATAAAATGAGGAGGAATAAAAATGGGATGTAATAAAAAAACTTGTGAATGTGACTTTAATATCAAAACTTTAGGTATATGTGATGTATCAAAATTAAATATGAATGGATGTAAAAAGGAAAACTTAAATTGGACAGAGATTTCAATTCCTGAGATACTTCCCATCCCAAGATTAAAACCTGATATAGAAAATATAGATCAAGTTTATGCAAGCGCAACAATTACTTCAGTAAAACTTATAGAAACTCCATTTGCATATAAATCATATAATTTATATATTAGCTTAGATATATTGAATAGAATAGAAATTATATTAGATGAGTTTCTAGAAACAAATATACAGACAACAATTAATACATTGATTGGTGGAATAAATGATTTAATATCAACAATTAAGGATGCAATACCTTTAATACCTGGATTAGGCGAGATTATAAATCCTTTATTAGCTAAACTACAAAGATTACTAGATTTAGTTCAACCATCTGTAAATTCTCTTTTATTTGATATTGATGATTTGTTAAATACAATTCAAACTGATATAGCAAGAATAGTATGCGAATCTCTTAATTCTATAATATGTAGAGCAGACGATTTAATAAGATTACTAAAATCTATACAAATTGTTATCAATGATATATTTGAAACAGTTAGTACACTTGAAGGACCATTAATAGAAATATTAATAACAACTTTACAAACAATAATTAATAATATCATTACACCTTCATTTGATATATTAATTGGAGAAAATGGTGTATTAATTGTACTTGTTGAAAGTTTAAGTAGAATACCAATTGATTGTGAAAATACTAGTGCATTTACAATACTACAAAATGCTGAAGGAACATGCTTAAATGGAAGAAAACTAATAGTGAATGGCTTATTAAAACAGAAAATAGTATATACTGCTCTAGTAGATGAACAATCAGTTCATTCTGCACATTATGAAGTACCATTTTTAGCATATATAATTCCATATGCCAAATTTGAATGCTTGACATATGAAGAAGGAATAGTTATTTCACCACCTGGAAAACCAATAGTTACAATAAATGGTTACAGATATAATCCTAAATTAGACATAGAAGTGGATTTATGTGAGGAATTTATTGTAGATTCATGCATTGAAGATATATATGTAAATGACCTTGATAAAAGAACTATATTTAAAAATATAACATTATTCTTAAAAGCACAATTAAAATCGTTGTGTAATTAATGTTAATACTATTTTACTAGTATACTATATAAACGAGTATAAACAAACAAAATTATAACAGTATCTAAATTTTCAAAGGCGTTAATAATACTAAATCTACGCCTTTGAATTTAGTTTAAATACTTAACACCGCACTAAATTAAAGCAATGAAAAAAGGGTTAATCACTTGTCTAAAATGATGCAGATAGAAGATATAAAAAAAGATATACTAAAGATAGAAGCATTTTTATAGCGTCATTAAATGCTGTTATAAAATATCTCAATATGATAGATAAAACTATTCACTGTAAAAATAATTAACCAGAAATATGTGAAAAGAATTTTCCTAAGTTTATAAAAAATAAATTTGATAATCCAAAGGTGGCAATCATAGGATATCAACCATCTAAACCATCCCTTCTTTTTTCTTACTTATATATAAAATTTTTTTAATTTTACTTTAGCACAAAAAAAATTTATTCCATTAATCTACTCTATAATTTTTAGTTTTTAAGAAATAATTTTTAATACTTTGATTGATAATATAACTAAGACAGCTTTTCAGGAGATGATTAAATGACTCTTAAAAACAAGAAGTTTACTATAAATAAGTATGGAATTTTATCTATCATTTTAGTTTTATGCTTGATTTTAACAGGTTTTAATAGCTATATTAATTATAGTCATAGAAAATTTAAAGATTATGTTGTTTTCTATGTTCAACATCAAGATGATGAAGTATTGTGGGCTGGCAGTGCTATTGTAAACGCTGTAAAAGAAAGAGGAAAAAATCATGTATTTGTGGTTTTAGTATCTACTGGATGTGGTATATCTGTTTTCGATAGATATAAAAAATATGAAACTCTTACAGATAGCCAAAAATCAGAATATAGAAATAGAGAATTCTTAGCTTCTCTTAATAATCTAGGAGTAAAAAGAGAAAATATAATAATATTGCCAGAAAAAAATGTAAATGGTACTACTAATTTTAACTCTATGGAAGAAATTGCAATTACTTTTGAAAAAAAATTTAAAAGTGTAACCCATATAGCACATACTTATAAGTTAGATGACCATTTACAACATATAAAAAATGGCTCTGTCATTCAAGGTCTGTATAACTCTGGTCAAATCAAAGATGCCAAATACTTTGTAAAACCTAAGTTTGCTCATGAAATAAGTTTTAACAACAAAATAGTTTATAAAGCTCATTCTATTGAGGATTATGAAAAAGTAAAAAATGCGTGTGAACAATACAAACTTATTGATGAATCAGAATGCAGAGAAGGTATTGGTTATAAATCTGACCACAAGTCTTTTGATAAATTATTAAATGATAAAAATGTTCCTTCTATACTCCACACCCCTAATTTATAACAAATATTTATTTTAAAATAAATATTTGTTATAAATTCTTAATAATTATGAAACTCCTTTGTTATTTATATTTGTTAATATATTTTTAGAGCTAATCAGTTAATATACTTACTATTTTCTGAAACCAATTTTTAGTATAAAATAAAGATTGATTAAAAATAAAATTTCGAGGGGGAATAATAAAGTGAATCAAAATATATTGGTCGTAGATGACGATAAAGAAATAGTAGATGCTATAGAATTCTATTTAAGACCTGATAATCTTAATGTTTTAAAAGCATACGATGGCTTAGAAGCTTTGGATATATTAATTGAAAATGATATTAAATTAATAATAATGGATGTAATGATGCCTAATTTAGATGGTCTTAAAACTACACTCAAAATAAGAGAAAAAAAGAATATTCCTATAATCCTTCTATCTGCAAAATCACAAGATATGGATAAAATTATAGGTCTTAATATGGGTGCTGATGACTACATAACTAAACCATTTAATCCACTAGAACTTACTGCACGAGTAAAATCTCAACTTAGAAGATATATAAACTTAGGAGACTTTAGTAATACAAATAGCTCAAACGATACTAATTATGTTTTAAAAAGTGGAGGTCTTGAGCTAAATACAGATACAAAAATAGTTTCTTTAGATGGTGAAGAAGTTAAAATGACACCTCTTGAGTATAAAATACTTGCTCTTCTCCTATCACGAAAAGGAAAAATATTCTCCTCTCATGAGATTTATGAAAAAGTTTGGAATGAAGATGCTTATAGCTGTGAAAGAACTGTTGCTGTTCATATTAGAAGAATTAGAGAAAAGATTGAAGTAAACTCAAAAGAACCAAAATATTTAAAGGTGGTGTGGGGAATTGGTTACAAAATTGAAAAACTTAATTATTAATGATTCAAGAGCAAAATTTATTTTATTATTACTATTATTTCTCTCCTTTTCTACATTATTTGAAACAATATACGATTTAAATAATAACTTTATTGATATTAATCAGTATAATTATTTCTATAATGAGGAGATTATACCTTATTTCTATTATTTTGGTACGCCTTTATCCTTACCAAAAGCAAATTTAAAGTTTATTTGTGAAGGTATTACATTAGCAAGTTGTTTATTATCTGTGTTATTTCTTATATTATATAAAAAAAATAGCCAAAAGAAAGTTAAACTCTTAGAAAACATTATTACTTTCTTTTCTAAGATAAAAATTGAAATTATACTTATATTAATTTTAATACTTCTAGTATTACGATTTTACATATTTACAAATACTAAAATGTTCTACAATGCCAATTTAATTGTATTTAATTTTATTATTCTATCTGTAATTTATATAATATATGAAAATATAAAACATGGTGGCTATAATCCAAAAGATATGTCTATAACATATAGATTCTTTTCAGACCTTGTTAGCATATATAATAGAAAAACTATAAATAAGAAACTAGCTATAACTTTTTTAATCTCTATAGTTATACAAGCAATTATTCAGTACATAGTTTTAGTATTATTTATGCGTGTATATTATGCGGAGGCAATAGTTATAGAGGTTTTATTCACACTTGTAAGTATAATTTCTTATTCTTCTATATACAACTTTTTATCTACTAAGTTTAATTACATAAATAATATCTCGAAAAATATAAAAAATATTGAAAATGGAAATCTAAAATATAAGTTGGAAGTGATAGGAGACGATGAAATATCTGATTTATCCAAAAGCATAAATAGTATAACAGATGGTCTTGAGGCTGCTGTAGATGCTAATATAAAAAGTGAAAGAATGAAGACAGAGCTTATAACAAATGTATCTCATGATTTAAAAACTCCACTTACATCTATATTAAGCTATGTTGATATGTTAAAAAATAATGACTTTGATAAAGAAACAATAAACGACTATATAAATATTTTAGATAAAAAATCACAAAGATTAAAATTATTAATAGAGGATATATTTGAAGCTTCTAAGCTTAGTAGTGGTGATGTGGAATTTAATATAACAAAAACTGATATAAAAGAGCTCTTAATTCAAAGTATAGTAGAACTTGAAGATAAAATTCAAAACAGTAATTTAGATTTTATAATAGAAACACCTGAAGAATCTGTATTTACTATGATAGATGGAAAAAAGACTTGGAGGGTATTTGAAAACCTGATTGGCAATATACTAAAATACTCTATGAAAAATACTAGAGTTTACATAGATATGTTTATAAAGGATGAAGATATAATAGTAACATTTAAAAATATTTCAAATGATAAACTAAATCTAAAACCAGAAGAATTAATAGAAAGATTTAGAAGAGGTGATATATCAAGAAATACAGATGGCTCCGGTCTGGGCTTATCAATTTCTCAAAATATAATTGAACTACAAAATGCAGCTATGGAAATAATTATAGATGCTGATTTATTTAAAGTAGCCCTTTCTTTTAAAAAAATTAATTAATATTAAATACATAAGGTTGTAAATTTCAAAATAATTTTTATTTTAAATTACATGCTATAAATGGTTAACTTGCAATTTACAACCTTATTAAAATCATAAAACTATTTTTAATATACTTATATACTTACTCTAATATATAGTCTTATTTTTTCCTGATTTTTTAGCTTTATATAGTTTTTTATCTGCCTCACTTAAAAATGCTTCAAAAGAGTCAAAGTCTATCCATTAAGAAATTCCAATACTTACAGTTATTTTATAGTCAAGGTCTTTAAATTTATATTTAAGTAGACTATTATGAACTTTAGATTCAATATGAATTGCTTTTTCTATATTTTCTGTCAAAACAATAAATTCATCTCCACCGTATCTACCAGCAAATAAATAGTAATCTCTAAATGATTGAATGATGTAGGCCATCACTCTTATAACCTCATCTCCCACTAAATGCCCATAATTATCATTTTCAGCTTCCATTAAACTTATCGGAAAATACTCACCTATTTTTTGTAAATCATTTGCAACAGAAGTATGAACACTACTTATTAATATTTCTCCCTCACATTCAACACATAAGTATGTTATTCTTATTTCTACTTGAAAATTATAACCTTTTTTAGTTTTCTTACCAACTAGATACTCTCCAAATACAGCATGTAAATTTTTTGAATATTCTTTACTATCTAACCATAACTTTTCTAAAATAAAACTATCTGGTGATTGTTTTACATACTCTTCTAATAAATACTCTACTTTTTCAATACTATTCCCTACTTCAAACTTTCCAGTACCAATCCAACATATATTTTTGTGAAAAAAAGACATACATTTTTTCACATCCCTATCTACAAAATATGCATTTATAAACTGCTCAACACGTTCAACATATTTGTCCTTAAACATAATATTATTATCCCCTTATCGTTCTAATAAAGTTATTATATAATGACATTGTGTATTTGTTTAAAGAAAAAATTTTATATCTATACATAATTATTTTTTATGCTTTTTAAGAGTAAACAAGAAAAAAACCTCCTTGGAGGTCTCTTTCTAAATGTTGGGGTTTATATTTACATATTTATTTGATTATACCTTTTAGTGCGATATTAATACATTTTAAATTATATTTCTCTATAAATCATCATGTATTTCATCTCTCTGTATTTATAATATCACATAGAATTTCCATAATCAGTTACATATCTGTTACCTAAGATTACAATTTTGTAATATTTGTAATCTTAGGTATAAATTTACATCCATTCTTTAATATAAGTATATGCTTTTTATTAATCCTAAAGACCTTTTAAGTCATATTTTTCTAGGAAAAGTTTTAATTCAGAGTAAATTTCTTCTGCTCCACCAACTTTATTTGATTCAATATTTAAAGCTAACAATGGCTCATGTAATGATATTCTAAGTAAAAACCAACCATCTCCATTTGCTTCATTACAATTAACTCTTATACCTTCAAAGTTATTTGGTGCAACAGACCATCCATCAACATCATTAATATGAGAATCTAATTCTTTTAATATATCTTCTGCATATGGTCTAAAATCTTCTTTATTGATGCCTATTCTAACTTCTTTTTCTTCCTTTGCTTCTTCAAGGTTTTCTATCAATTCTTCTATAGTCTTTCCTTCTAAAGAAAGTTTTGCAACTTTTATTAAAATTTTAGCTATTAAATATGCTCCATCATCTAAAAAATAATTTTCTTTTAAAGCAGCATGTCCAGATGTCTCTATAGCTAAATGGCACTCTTCACCTTCACTATTTAATCTTATAGCTTCATTTATTACATTTTTATATCCTCTTTTAAATCTATGATGTCTTCCTCCTAATTCGCTTATGAATTTAGCAAGACCTTCTGAAGTAATAGAATCAGTTACTATAGCTGTATTTGGATGTTCTTCTAATATTATTGATGATATAACAGCTATAAGAGCATTTTTATTTATTGGTTTACCATTTTTACCTACAATAGCAGCTCTATCTACATCTGTATCAAATATTATTCCTAAATCACTCTTATTATCTAATACGGCTTTGCAGATGCTTTCCATTGCTTCTTTATTTTCAGGATTTGGTATATGATTTGGGAACATACCATCTGGGTTCAAAAATTGACTACCTGTTGTATCTGCTCCCAGGATGTGTAAAACTTTTTCATCAAAAAAACCTCCAGCTCCATTTCCTGCATCAACTAGTATTTTAAGTCCAGAAAAAGGCTTTTCATAGTTTTTACTTGAGTTTACACCTATTCTAATTTTATCTATCAATAAATTAGAATAATCTTCTATTAAATTTTTTACTACAACTGTACCTTTTTTTTCTACTCTTTCAGACTGTACACTATCATTTTTAACAGCTATATCCAACATTTCTTTTATATCTGTTTTTTCTAGACCACCATTTTCTGTAAAAAACTTTAATCCATTGTAGTAATAAGGTAAATGACTAGCTGTAATCATAATTGACCCATCAGAGTGGTATCCATCCATAATAGTTGTCATAAACATTGCTGGTGTTGTAGCAATCTCACAATCAATTACATTACAATTATCATTGATTAAAGTTTCAATAACAGTGTTTCTAAATTGACTCCCTGTTATTCTAGAATCAGTTCCTATTGCAACAGTTACTTTGTCTTTTTTAGTTTTTTCTTTTAACCAAATATGAAATGCTTTAGCTATTTTTTTTACTTCTTCTACAGTTAAATTAACTTCCTTAGAATCATTTTTATATGCTATTCCTCTAATATCTGTCCCATTTTGCAGTTTGTATATGTCACCCATAAACATTCTCCTTACTCAATTAAAATTTTTATTAAATATTATAAAATTCCTAACTTATTTAAAATTTACATTATCTAAATATACAAATTTTATAATTTTATTATTAACTATTTTATACTTTCTTTTAGCTCTCTTATCTTCTCTTTATATGAAATTGGAGGCTTGTCATTAAATAAAGCTGATGTACCAACAACATATATATCGACTTTTTTGCCATTCATAAGTCTAATAGTATCTTTATTTATATTTCCATCAACTTCTATAAATGGAGGATTATCATAATCTTTTAATATCTCTGTAAGCTTATCTAACTTATCTAAAACAGAGAGATTAAACTTTTGACCTGCAAATCCTGGATTTACTGTCATTACTAAGATACCCTCAACTAAACCTATATATTCTTCTATTTTATCTACACTAGTTTGGGGACTTATTGCTAACACTGGCCCTATTCCATAATCTCTCAACTTTTGTATATCAGCTTTTACATCTGTGCTTGATTCCACATGAAAAGAAATATACTTTGGCTTTATATAAGACATCATATCAATATACTTATTTGGAGTTTCTGTAGCTAAATGAATATCTAAAGGTATAGTTGTATTTTCGCTTATTGACTTTAATAGTTCTGGTCCCATGGCTAAGTTTTTGACAAATATTCCATCCATAACATCACAGTGAAGCAATTTTACATCAGCCTCTTCAAGAGCTTCTAGTTCTTTTTTTAAGTTCATTTGGTCTGCACACATTATTGAAGCACAAATAATAGACATAACTTTCCTCCTTAGTCATAAATTTTCATTATTTATAAGTTTTCATTTTCTATATCATCAATCATTTGTAATCTTCTTGCATGTCTTTCTCCATTATAACTTGAATTTAACCATTCTTCAACAATTCTCATTGCTAATCCTTTTCCAATAACTCTTTCCCCTAAACAAAGTACATTTGTATTATTGTGTTCTCTCGTAGCTTGGGCTGAAAAACAATCTGACACAACTGCTGCTCTAATTCCTTTAAATTTATTTGCGGCAATAGACATACCTATTCCTGTACCACAACAAAGTATACCTAAATCTGATTTTTTACTTTGAACATTTTGACTTACTTTTTTTGCATATATTGGAAAATCTACACTTTCTTTTGAATTTGTTCCTACATCTTCAACTTCTATACCTTTATTAATTAAGTTTTCTTTTATAAATTCCTTTAACTCGTAACCACCATGGTCACACCCAATAGATATTTTCATTAAAAAGCACCCCTTTTTATATAATATTTTACAATTATCGTAAAAATAAAGCTGTCCCATTGTAGAAATTTCTTTCTATTTTTAAGACAGCTTTAATTGATTTATATCAAATCAATTTATTATTCAATGATATTTACATCTATAATAATTCTTTTATATTTTTTACTATATCTTCAGTAGTTAATCCGTAATGTTTTAATAAGTCTGCTGGTGTACCTGATTGACCAAATACATCCTTAACACCAATTCTTCTAACTACTACATCTTTAGTTTCTGCTAAAGCTTCACATACAGCTGAACCTAAACCACCAATTATACTGTGCTCTTCTGCTGTAACTACTTTTCCAGTTTTCTTAGCACTTTCTTTTATTAATGTTTCATCTAAAGGTTTTATTGTAGATATATTAACAACTTCTACATTTACACCTTCTTTAGCAAGTTCTTCTGCTGCTTCTAATGCTTTTGCTACCATTATTCCTGTAGCTATTACTGTTATATCAGAGCCTTCTCTTAAAACAGTTCCTTTTCCTATTTCAAATTTATAGTTTTCACTGTTTACATCTGGAGTTGCAGCTCTACCTAATCTTATATATACAGGTCCATTATAATCAATAGATGCAAATAGTGCTTGTCTTGCTTCTAAAGCATCTGCTGGATTTAATACAACCATATTTGGTATACCTCTCATTAAAGATATATCTTCTATAGCTTGATGACTTCCTCCATCTTCTCCTACTGTTACTCCTGCATGAGTAGCTGCTATTTTAACATTTAAGTTTGGATATGCTACAGAGTTTCTTATTTGCTCATAGCCTCTACCTGCTGCAAATATTGCAAAAGTACTTGCAAAAGGTATCTTTCCACAAGTAGCAAGACCTGCTGCTGTACCAATCATGTCACCTTCTGCTATCCCCATATCAAAAAATCTATCTGGGGCAACTTCTTTAAATGATATACTTTTTGTAGCTTTTCCTAAGTCTGCATCCAATACTACTATATCTTTATTTTCTGCAAGTTCTTTTAATACTTGTCCGTAAGCTTCTCTAGTTGCTATTCCCATTCCTATAGACCTCCTTCTAAATCTTTCAATGCTTGTTCTGCTTGTTCTGCATTTGGAGCTGTTCCATGCCATGCAGCATTGTTTTCCATAAATGAAACACCTTTACCTTTTACAGTCTTAGCTATTATTACTGTTGGTTTTCCTGTAACTTTTTTAGCTTCATCTATTGCATTTCCTATTTCATCAAAACAATGTCCATTTATTACTATTACATTCCATCCAAAAGATTTAAATTTGTCATCTACTGGACTAACATTCATTACTTCTTCATTAGAACCATCTATTTGTAATCCATTTAAGTCAACAAATGCAATTAAGTTATCTAATTTATAATGTGATGCTGTCATTGCAGCTTCCCATACTTGACCTTCTTGGATTTCTCCATCACCTAATATAGTATACACTGTGTAGTCTTTGTTGTCTAATTTACCAGCTAGCGCCATACCATTTGCAGCAGATAAACCTTGTCCAAGAGAACCAGTAGACATATCTATTCCTGCTACTTTTTTCATGTCTGGATGTCCTTGTAACTTAGAACCAAATTTTCTAAGTGTCAATAATTCTTCTTCTGGGAAAAATCCTTTTTCTGCTAATGTAGCATATAAAGCTGGTGCTGCATGACCTTTTGATAGAACAAATCTATCTCTATCATCCATTTTTGGATTTTCTACACATATGTTCATTTTATCAAAATATAACACTGTTAACATATCAGCTATTGATAATGAACCACCTGGATGCCCGCTTTTAGCTTCTGCAACCATTTTTATTATGTTTTTTCTAATATTATTAGAATGATCTCTAAGAGTGCTCATACTTTTTTCCTCCTGTTATTTTTTAAGACCTTACATTTTTTTATCCTACAGTAGATTTTACAATTTTTTTTAAAATAATACAAATGTTTTTTTAAGATTTTACTGCAACTTTTATTTCTTCTCCGTTCATTAAAGCTGTAATACCCTCTTTAAATTCGTCTAAACCAACAGTTCTTGTAACTAATGCTTCTGTATTTACTTTTCCACTAGCCATTAAATCTAATGCTATAATCCAAGAACTTGGTTTTTGTGATCTACTTCCAATATATTGTAACTCTCTTTGAATTATTGCTTCTTGATCCATTTCATTTAGTTTTTTAGCAAATATTCCAACTTGTACGAAAGTTCCTTTCTTTCTAAGTAATCTTAAAGCTTCATTAACTGCTGGCATAAATCCAGAACAATCAAATCCTTTATTTACTCCATTTCCATCAGTCATTTCATTTACTACATCTGCTAGACTTTCTTCCATTACGTTTACAGTTCTATCTACTCCAAGATTTTTAGCTATTTCTAATCTTTCTTTATCTTTTGTAACACCAGACATTATAACTGTAGCACCTTGAGATTTAACAACTTGAGCTAATAATAAACCTATTGGCCCTGGTCCTATTATTAATACTGTATCATCACTTTCTATAGTAGTTTTTTCAAGAGCTGCATGAACACAACAAGCTAGTGGCTCTGTAAGAGCTGCTGATAATAAAGATACATTTTCAGGAAGTACATGTATGCTTTCCTCTCTTGATAATACATACTCAGCAAAACTTCCATCTGCTTGAGTACCAATACCTTTTCTAGTTGGGCATAAATTGTAGTCTTTAGTTGCACAATATATACATTTTTCACAAGTTGCAAAAGTAGTTTCTGATGTAACTCTATCTCCTACTTTTATATTTTTAACATCTTCACCAATTTCTACGACAATTCCAGAAAATTCATGACCTAAAGTTACTGGAGCTTTTATATTTGCATATTCACCTTTAAATGAATGTATATCTGAACCACATATACCACTGTATTCTACTTTTATTTTAACTTTATCTCCTGTAGCTTTTGGCTCTTCTACCTCTAATACTTCTACATTATCATAACCTGGTTTAGTTTTAACTACTGCCTTCATTTATTTTTCAACCCCTTGTGGTAAAATTAATATCTTATTAAATTCTTCTTTTCTATCTCTTATCATTTCAAATGCTTTATAAGTATCTTCAAGTGAAAATCTATGAGATACCATTTCTTTTAATTTTATTTTTCCTTCATTAACTAAAGTGATTCCTTTAGTCCATTCTTGTCCTGGGAATGGTGCAGAATAAGAATTCCAGAAACCTTTTAACTCTAGTTCTTTTCTAAATATATTTTCAAATGCTTCCTCAGATAAAGTTATATCTGAATATGCTATTCCTAAAAATCCTATTTTACTTTTCTTTTTAGTTATAAGTAAACATTGTTCCTGAGTTATTTTAGAACCTGCACATTCAAGTGCTATATCAACACCTTTTCCACCAGTAAGTTCTTTTATTTTTTCTACTGGATTTACATCTTTAGCATTAATTATTATATCAGCACCTAATTCTTTTGATTCTCTTAATTTATTATCAGATATATCAACTGCTATAATTGTTCCAGCTCCTGCTATCTTAAGTCCTTGTATTACTAGTTGACCCATTGTTCCACTACCCATTACAGCTACAGTATCTCCAACTTGGATACCTATATTAAGTACTCCATGCATAGCAACTGCAAGTGGTTCTATCATAGCAGCATCTTCAAAATCCATGTCTCCTATTGGTAAAACATTTGTAGCTTTTATGTTTGCATATTCTGCAAAAGCTCCAAAAGTTTTAGCTCCTAACATACCATGGTCATCACATAATGAAAATAACCCTCTCTTACAATATTCACATTCATTGCAAGGTATAAAAGGAATTGCAACTACTCTATCTCCAACTTTTACATTTTTTACATCCTTACCAACTTCTGCAATTACTCCAGAAAATTCATGCCCTGGTATAGCTGGAACTGGATATTTCCAATGTTTTAATACTCTTGGAGGATCTGACCCACATATTCCTGCTGCCATAACTTTTATTTTTACTTCATCACTTTCACATGGTTTTATTTCTATATCTTCAAATCTCATATCATTTGTGCCATGTAATACTGCTGCTTTCACGATAAATCTCCTCCTTTTGTATTTTGTATTTTTTAAAAATTTATAAAAAATATTACTCTTTTCTAGTAGCTGCTAAATGTTAAATTTTCGCATACTTTACTAAAAAAGAGTAATCTCTATTAACTAAATATTAGAATATTCCAAGTGAAGAAACTAATTGAGATAATTTCAGTATTCCCCATTTTAGTAAGTTACCACCTGTATCTATACTTGTAACCATTGTTGTTCCTTCTGGCATCATATTTGCTTGTTGTAATAATTGCGTATGAACATCTGCAAAATTTGTAGCCATATAAAGTGATATAGCTATTACTATAGTTCCTGTTATAACTGATTGAACTATATTACCTTTTCTAAAACATACTATAAATGCCATATAGAATGGTATTGTTGCTAAGTCACCAAATGGTAAAACTTTATTTCCTGGTAATATAACTGCTAAGAATAAAGTTATAGGAACAAGTATAAGAGCTGTTGATATAACTGCTGGATGTCCAGTTGCTACTGCTGCATCTAGACCTATATAAAGTTCTCTATCTCCATATTTTGCTTGTAAGAAATCTCTTATTGATTCTGAAATTGGAATTAAACCTTCCATCAATATTCTAACCATTCTAGGCATAAGTAACATTACTGCACCCATTGATATACCTACATTGAATATTCCTGCTACATCGTATCCAGCAAGCGCTCCAAGTATTATCCCTAGTATAATCCCCATCATCATTGGTTCACCAAATATACCGAATTTTTTTTGTATAGAATCTGGGTCTGCTTGTATTTTATTTATTCCTGGTATTTTTTCAACAAATTTACCTACTAAATATCCAAGTGGAGCAAATGAAGCTGTTGAACCAGTTGGTAATGCTATACCTTCCAAATCATAAAACTCCTGAACATTCTTGGCTGTTTTTTCTGCAATAAATAGTACTAATAATTCCATTAATATCGCACAGAATATAGCCCAGATATAACTTCCTGTTACTATATATCCAACTGCACCTGCTACTATGAAGTGCCAATAATTCCATATATCAACGTTTAATATCTTTGTTTTATTGAAGTATAATAATAGTAAGTTTACTAATAAACAAACTGGTATTAATATTGGTGCAACTGGTGAAGCCCATGTTGCTGATGCTGTTGTTGGCCAACCAACATCTATTACTGTTAAATTAAGTCCAAATCTCTCAACCATTCCTTGAGCTGCTGGCCCTAGTGTTGAAGTTAATAGGTTTACAACTAAGTTTATACCCACAAACCCTATACCAATTGTAAGACCTGATTTTAAAGCTTTTGTAAACTTAATTCTAAATATCATTCCTAAGACTACAATTGTTATTGGTAGTATTACTGTTGGTCCCATGTTTAAAATATACTGTACTACTGCTAATAATTTATCCATTTATAAATCCTCCTTTTTCTGTTTTTTAAATATGATTTCAATTTATTTATGCTAGGATTATTTTAAAGCATCTAATATTTTCTTATCTAATGCTGCTGTATTTACTCCAGTTATATATGCTGTTGCTTTTATTGCTGGTATATTATAAGTTGTTGGTAATATAGTTGTTGATACTATTAAATCTGCTCCATCTTGCTTTGTTGCACATTCAGCTATTTTGCATTGTATAACTTCTGCTTGTATATTATTTTCTTTAACTAATCTTTCTACCTTGTCACAAACTACTGTTGATGTTGCTATTCCTGCTCCACATGCTACTAATATTTTTTTCATTTTTATTTCCTCCTAATAATTTTTATTGTCTTATTTTTATTGTTAGTACTTTTTATTATTTTATTTTTTATAAAGACTTTATTGTCTTTAAAACTTCTTCTTTGTCAGTAGAATCTATTAGCTTCTCAACTAATTCTTTATTTTGCATAATCCCCATCAATTCTGTTAATACAGATAATTGACTGTGTGGTTGATTAAGCCCCAAAACGAAAGCCAAATTTACAGATACTTTTTCATCTTGGTCTTCCATAGAACTAAATACTACTGGTTCATTAAAAGTACAGACTGCTATAAATTGTTCTTTAATATATTCTGCATCTGTATGTGGTATTGCTACTCCATAATCACCTAAGTTTAAGCCTGTTGGAAATACATTTTCTCTTCCTAGTATTTTTTCTCCAAATTCTTCTTTTACAAAGCCTAATTCAAAAACTTTATTATGTATTTCCTTAAAGAAATCTTCTTTTGTTTTACAATCCATTTTAAGGTTTATAACTTTATCACTTACAAAATTTATAAACTCCATATTTGCACCTCCTAATTGCTCTTATCTCATATCTTGTTTTTCTTGCCTTTATATAAAGCATATACCGTGCCAAAAAGTGGCTTTTTTTGTGAAATAAAAGAAAACATTTTCCTCGAAATAATGTTCAATTGTAGGATTTTAGCCGACTTTCATAGATAAATTTTTTTTAATTTTTATTTTAATTTTTACTTGTTAAGCACTTAACTATCCATATATTTTTATATTTTCGTGGTTTTTTTTGTTACAGAAATGGTTTTTTTATTTTTTATGGGTGGTTTTTTCTGTTTGTTAGTTATTTTATAAAATAATTCAATCTAAATAGCATTAATTTTCATATTTGTTGTTTAGTTATTTTAGTGTGAATAAATTTTCATGTAATTGTCTAGCAAAATTCACGTTACGCATAATTAAATTCATAGTATGTTTTTATTTATATAATAAAATCAATATGAAAATATAAAAAACTTAATATGAAAAGGGGATTAAGAATGAAAAGAAAAAATTTATTAAAGATAGTATTTTTATGTAGTATTCTATTTGTTTCTGGTATTTTCGTAAAACAAGTCTTTGCATCTCAAAGTAATTCGAAAAAAACACTTAATATAACTATAAATGGTTATGATGTAACACTATCTAAGGAAGGGATTTTTAATAGTCAAAACGTAAAACAACTTAATTCAACAAATCAAAATAATATAACAATAAAAAATCCTAAAAATGTAAACAGTGTCAAAATAGATGATAAAGAAATTAATGTAAATAATAAATCTACTTTTAAGTTAAAAGAAATCAATAGCTCTTCTAAAATAAAAATATCTGTAATATATAATGGTGAAAACTCATATAGAAATTATTATATAAACTCTCTTTCAAAAGATTTTCCAAAGTATACTGTTACTGCAAATAGCCCTTATGATGGTGATTATTATCTTACTACACACAATGAAGAACATAATTTTGTATTTAAATTAAATAACCAAGGAAATATAATTTTTTACAAGGAAGTCGAATCAAATCCTTTTGATTTTAAAAAAATAACTACAGATGATGGTAAAATTAGATATGGATATTTACTTCAAGATAAAGACTCAACAAAGCGAATAAGTTCTGTTGGATACTCACCATCATATCTTGTAATATTAGATGAAAATTATAATGAAATAAATAAAATTACTATGGAGAAAAGTAAAAACATAGAATCTGGTACTGAGTTAGAAAACCATGACTTTATATACATAGATGATAATCACTATATTGTTTCTAGTTATCAAAAGACTAAGGCGACAAATATTCCTTCAAAATTGAGTAAAGGAAATTCTCCTTATGTAGTAAATAGTGTATTACAAGAAATAAAGGATGGGAAAGTTGTATGGCAGTGGGAAAGTATTGATTATGAAAAGCTATATGAAGAAAGTGCTGAACAAAATAATTTTAGCGAAAAAAGTGATACATCCTTAGACTATGTACATTTTAATTCTATGACTATCGACCCAAAAGACGGAAATCTAATCTGCTCATTTAGAAATTTAGATGAAGTTATTAAATTAGATAGAAAAACAGGAGAAATTATTTGGACTTTAGGAGGATTGGGTGATGAGTTTGATTTAACAGATAATCAAAAGTTCTCAAGACAACATAATGCTAGAATTACAGATGATGGATATATAACTTTATATGATAATGGTGTAAAAAATAAATCTACAAGAGTTATTAAAATAAAATTAGATGAAGAAAATAAAAAAGTTACTGAATATCACTCATATAACATAAATGACTACTACAAATATATGGGGTCAGTTCAAGAAATAGATAGTGAAAAAGATGTGTTTTTAGTTGGAACTGGTGGAAAGGCTGGAGAAGAACAAGACTTAGTGGCTATGGAAAAAGATTTTTCTAATGATAAAGTTTATTTTAAGTTTTCATTCAAAAGTGGTGAAAGCATGTATAGATGTTATAAAATCAAGTAGCACATATTTAGAAAATATAAATCTCTAAAATATACAATAAATCCTGCAATAACAATGAAAATGTCCATGTTTACCTGCAGGATTATTCATTTTTCATCAATCAGTATTTTTTATAAAACTCACACTTCCTTTAGTTTTCTTCCCTGTAGCAGTAATTTTATATGTTCCACTTTCATCAACCTTTACTTGAAATGTACTTGTCTTGAGATTCTTCCCTTAGAAAACAGGCTTTTTATCATCTTCTTGTATGAAATTATTTTCTAAATAATTATGATGACCACTCTGTAATTTTTTAACATAATAACTTATCCTTATTATATCTTCTATATTTTAGTTTTAAAATAGTTTATATATTCTATTTATCAATAAAGAAGGCTAATCCTATAAAATCATATAAATCAATTTCATAGAATTAGCCTTATATCAAGTAATTAACTACTTAGCAATTAAATAATTTTAAATTTTATACTAAAGCAAATTTTTTGTGTCTATCTTTTCTATACTTAGTTAACTTAATATCTTTTTTATTTCGTTTTTATCTTCAGTATTTAATAAAACTTCTAAAGTATGTTGGTCATTAATCTTTGAAAATAAGCTTCGTATTTCTTTCTTATTATTTTCTTTAAGTGCCAGTAGTACCACTAAATCTACCATAAATTTATTGTCCCATACTATGGGCTTATTTAATCTTGCTATAGCTATTGCTGGCTTTATAACATTTTCTGGAAGTCCATGTGGTACAGCAACTTTTGAAGCCATTACAACACTTCCCATAGCCTCTCTTTTATACACACTTAATATATATTTTGAGTCTACATACCCACCTTCTTCAAGCTTTGATACAAGAGTATCGATTATATACTCCTTTGAGATTCCTTCAAAATCATATAAAATCAAATCTTCATGTATTAAATTATTCAATTGATTATCGCTACTCAAAGATGGTTGTTTATTATTTAAATGTTCTAATACCTTGTTAATTCCATTTTTTCCAAGTACCTCATTATAAGAAATAAAAGGTACATTTTTATAATCTATATCAATTGTGCCACAAATAGCAATAATATTATATTCAGCTTCAATGTCATTTAACTCATCTTCTAAATTATTATTTAAAAAAGCAATTGGCTTTACTTCAATTGAAGCATCGTATTCCTCAATTTGCTTTTCTATATGTTCCTTTAAGTTTAAAGCTGTGCCTACCCCACTTAAACATAATGTAATAATTACATTTTTCTTTCCATATTCATTTTTTCTATAACTAAATTTATTTGTGTTTACCATAGCATAATTTTTATTTTTCTTTAAATCCGCTATTATACCATCTAAACTTTTTCCTTCAATTGTAGCCAATTTTCCTGCTTCCATTGCTAATAATGTATCCACCCTATTTACAGTCTTGCATCTAATACCAAGTCTTTTTTCAACCTCATCACCAAGGATTACTAAAGAACCCATATCAATTAGAACTAAAATTCCTTTTTGTGCTTCTATCTTTTTAAGTTCTTCTAATACATGTTCTATTCCTTCTGATGGTGAATCTGTAAGTGCTATTTCTATACCCAATGTACATTCTATACCAAGGATATGATTTACAACATTAGACATTTCAATTCCAACCTTACCATGTGTAACTATAACTACTTTTACTTTATCTTTTATACTTTCTTCATTGTAACAAAATTTATTTATATAATATGCTAAATATCCAAGTTCATCCTCTGGGAATGTAACTTGTGTTAAATCTTCCACTATTCCCATTACATATCTGGATAATTCATATTCCATTGGCATTGATGCTTTTATCTTATCCAAACTTGGATTTATTATAGTTTTTCCATCTTTTATTCTATCTATAGCATGCTCAATATGAATCGCTAAAGCTAAATACAACCCTTGATTTACATGTTTAAATTGCTCTTTAATAAATACAATTACTTTGTCCATTATCTCTAGTGTGTATTCTTTTAACTGTCCTCCCCAATCTATTCGACTTCTTCTATCAGACAAGTTTTTATTGTTTTTAATAGCATTAAATTTATTATCTAATTTTTCTATAAATGCATTTTTTAATTCTTCTTCTGAAAAACACTTACTTTCTAGAACCTTCAATTCTTTTTCTGCATAATTGTATATTTCACTTATCTCATTATCAGACAAAATTCTATTTTTTCCACTTACTAACTCACTAATATCTATATATATATCTTCAACTGAAAACTCAGAATACTTTTCATCTTCACAATTACAATCATAATATCCACTTTTTATATAATCTCTTAAGCTATCTAAATCTATAATTACCTTGTCACTAGAAAATATTGCCTTACTAAAAGCTCTAGCACAAGTTACTTGTATATCACTCTTTAACTGCCCTATATTCCCAGTACATTTATAATTCATAAGTGCACACATCACTTCTTTAGTTATTATAAAGTTTTTATTTACTCTTTTTGCTTCTCTTTCAAAGAATTTTATTATTATTTCATATCTTTCAGATTTCGGTCTTTCACTCATATTAGGTAAATTTATTACCATTGGTATACGTCTTCTAAATGTTTGAAGTAAATTAGAATCTGGATTTTCTGTTGTAGCACTTATTATGAGAACATTTGCCTTTCTATTAGAACTACTCTCTCCTAATCTCCTAAATTCACCTCTATCTATTAAAGAAAATAATATCTCTTGACCAGCAGCAGGTAATCTATGAATTTCATCCAAAAACAAAATTCCATTATTGGCTTGCTCTACAAGACCCTCTCTATTTGCATCTGCTCCTGTGTATGCACCTTTTACCACTCCAAACAGCTGAGCTATCAATAGGTTAGGATTTTCTGCATAATCTGCACAGTTAAATACTATGAATGGACTATTTTCTTCTTTGATATTATTTTTCACAGCATATTTGTACATACATGTGGCTAATTCACTCTTACCTACACCTGTTTCCCCATATATTATAGTATGAAGACCATTAGGAGGATACATGATTGCTGATTTAGCTAGGTTTACTTTCTCTTTCAAACTGCCTTTTATACCTATTAATTCTTCAAATCCATCCTCTTCTACAGCCTTACTAACTTTTACATGCTTTCCAGAGGATACTAGTTCTTTATCTTTTATTTCAGCTTTCGGTTGGCTTAAATTTTCTTCTTTTAGTAATTTTGATACTGCACTTCTTGATATATTATAGCCATTTTCGGTTAAAATTTCAGTTATTTTTCTTTCAGACATTTGTGGATTCTCATTTACAATCTTAGATATATCTTTTATTAAGATTTGTTTTCTTCTTTCTCTTGAATCTAAAATATTATTTTTTTTTCTAACTGCTATTACTTCAGACCTAGCTACATTTAATATTTCAGCAAGTTCTTGGTCAGTGTATGGATTTTTCTTGTCTTCTCTTTGTATCTCTCTTAATATTTTATCCATATTTCGCCTCCTTACTTTAAATTTTAGTTTATTTCAATATATTATACACCAAAATAAGACTAGGCAAAATAGCCTAGCCTTATTGCTTAGAATTTCCATAAGAACTTCTCTTATACTTATAATCATATTTCTATAATTATAATTTTAAAGAAGCACCTTCCCAATCCTTCATAAAGCTATCTATTCCTTTGTCTGTCAAAGGATGCTTAATCATTTGGTTTATAACTTTAAGAGGAACTGTTGCTATATCTGCTCCCATTCTAGCAGCTTGTAAAACATGTATTGGATTTCTAACACTAGCAACTATTATTTGAGCCTCAATACTATTTACACTAAATATATCAACAATTTCTTCAATTAAATCAAGACCATTTTGTGATATATCATCTAATCTTCCAACAAAAGGACTTACATATGTAGCTCCAGCTCTAGCAGCTAAAAGAGCTTGTCCAGCAGAGAATATAAGTGTAACATTAGTTTTTATACCTTTACTAGATAATACTTTTACTGCCTTTAAACCTTCTGCTGTCATAGGTATTTTTATAACTATATTTTTATGTATCTTAGATAATTTTTCTGCTTCTTCTATCATACCCTTGTGCTCTAAACTTATTACTTCTGCACTTATCGGCCCATCTACTATCTCACTAATTTCTTTAACTACTTCTATAAAATCTCTACCTTCTTTAGCTATTAGAGATGGATTTGTAGTCACTCCACATATTACACCTAAATCATTTGCTTCTTTTATTTCTTCAATATTAGCTGTGTCTATAAAAAATCTCATTTAAAAAATCCTCCATAATTAGAATATGTGCTAAACACAAGTATATAATATCATAAATTATCTAAATTTTACAGTTCCATTATCTATAGATTCAACTACTGCTAAAGATTCTAATCTTACATCATTGGCCTTTAAAAGTGCTCCTCCAGCTTGGAATCCTTTTTCAATAACAATCCCTACTCCAACTAAGTTTGCATTTGCTTGCTCAATTAAATCTTTAAGCCCAAGAGCTGCCCTTCCATTAGCTAAAAAATCATCTACTATCAATATGTTTTCACCTTCGTTTATGTACTTTTTAGAAACTTTTACTGCATATTCTTTTGCCTTAGTAAATGAATATACATTAGTTTCATACACATCTTTATCTAAATTTTTAGATTCTGATTTTTTTGCAAAAACTACAGGCGCATTATCAAAGTATTGTGAAACAATTGATGCTATAGCTATCCCCGAAGCCTCTATTGTAAATATTTTATCCACTTTTTCTCCACTAAATCTTTCTTTAAACTCTCTTCCTATTTCATTTAAAAAAGCTACATCAATTTGATGATTTAAAAAACTATCGACTTTTAGTATATCATTTCCTGAAACACTACCTTCTCTTAATATCTTTTCCTCTAAAGCCTTCATTGTACTCCCACCTAAACCTTTCTAAATTATATTAATCTTAATAAAAAAAATTATATTCTCTTTAATTTTACTATCTACATTGCTTGTATTTTATCTTAGAATACTAAAAAAGCTCCTGTCTATATCATAGACAGGAGCTTAAAATTCAAAGTAACCAACTTAATATATAATTTAAAATAAGTATAAACTATATCATCTTCACTCCTGTAGTTAAGCTATTATTGGTAGCTTAGTAGAAACATTTGAACCATATTATCAAAAGTATACAGGTAAACATATTAATTTATTCTTTTTAATTATATATTATAATTCTCTATTATTCAACAAATAATTCAAACTGTGTAGAATAAAACATTCATTAGTTACTTGACAAAATCCAACCTTTTTAAGTAAACTTATAGATTTTCCATAAAGATATAACTTTTTTCTATATTATCTAGAAGTACTTCATCATTGCTTATATTAGCTATTTTAGAAATAGCTTTTTTTACTCCATTAGACTTTATTAGTTCTTGCAATTCTACACTTTGAGCATCTTCACTATTATTATAATGAAGTGCTGCACCTATTCCAAGAATTAAATTATCAACTGTTAAACCATATGATTTTGCTGTCATTAGAGGCTTAATCAATCTGTCTTTATCGCTTAATTTTCTAAGCGGCTCTCTTCCAACTCTGACTACATCATCATTAAGATATGGATTTTTAAATCTGTTTAAAATCTTATCAATATATTTATAATGTGCTTCTGAATCAAAATTATATTTTTTGATTAATCCTTCTCCACTTTCTGTCATTGCATTTTTCACTATATTACAAATATATTCATCATTTATACTTTCTTCTATTGTTTTGTATCCTTTTAAGTACCCTATATAAGCAGTTATAGCATGGCCTGTATTTAGTGTAAACAACTTACGTTCTATATAAGCCATAAGGTTATCAGCTAAATTCATTCCAACTATATTAGGTATTTCTCCTTTAAATCCTTGCTTTTCAACATTCCACTCATAAAAATTTTCAACGGTTACATCAAGAGGATTCTCATTTTTACCAGGAGGAACTATTCTATCAACTGAACAGTTAGGGAAACCAATATATTTCTCTAAATAGTCTGCTTCTTCTTTATTTAGACACTTAAGTATTTCCTCTTTTAAAGAAGAACTTGCATATATCGCATTTTCACAAGCTATTATATTTAAATTATTTGTTAATCCTTTTTCTTTTCTAGTTTTTATACCTCTAGCAATTGTAGGTGCTATTTTAGTTAAAACTAAAGGACCAACTGCTGTGGTTATTATTTCAGCTTCTACAATCTCGTCTATTATTTCTTCTTTTATAGATGAAACTGCACTTATATTGTCAATTACTTCATCTACACATTCTACATCTCTTATGTGTATAGTATATTTTTTATCTTTATTTATTGAATTTAATATTTCTTCATTAACATCAGCAAATACAACATGATAACCTGACTTAACTAACAAACCTCCAATAAATCCTCTCCCAATATTTCCTGCTCCAAATTGGATTGCCTTTTTCATTTTAAGTTCCTCCTAAGATTAGTTGGCAAAAGCTTCCATAAAAGCTTGTTTGTCATTTGAATTTTTTAGTCTCTCTGTTAAATCATCATCTAAAACTATTGCTATATTAGATAGTATCTCTAAATGCTCATCTCCAACACCAGCTATTCCTATTAATAAATATGCCTTTTCTCCATCAAAGTCTATACCATTAGGGAATTGTAGTATCACTATTCCAGAAGATAATATTTCTTTTTTCGCTTCATTTACACCATGTGGAATAGCAACACCCATTCCCATATATGTAGTCATTACCTTTTCTCTCTCCAACATTGCTGGTATATATTCTTCTTTTACATATCCATTTTCAAATAATTTTCTTCCTGCTAAAGTTATAGCTTCTTCCTTTGAAACACTATCTAATCCTAAAAATATATTATTCTCATTTAATACTTTACTCATAATATCAACCTTCCTTTTTTAATGTAAATTTTATTTATCTATTAATGTTTTTAATTTATTTGTATAAAAATTAAAAACTATACCTTTTATTTCTAATATTATCTCTTGTATAGAAAATTTGTTTATTTTATTAGTAAAAACAAAATTATCTATTAATGAGCCACTTATTTCACTCATTATTTGTCTTTGATAACTTGGTGAATTTTTAGGAAGTAACATAAAAACCACATTTTCAATTTCTTCCTTGGAATTTAGTTTTATGTTATTTTCTAATCTTATTATTGCTAACTTCATAATATCTATTCTTTCACTCATACAATGTAATAATAAAATCCTTGATTCTTCTATATATGGAATTGATATTTTTAATCTTTCTTCTAAGGATTCTTTTATAGATATTACATCTTCACTAGATTCTACAAATATTTTTGATGAATCCATAATAAGTTCATCTAAGTTTTTACTTTTAAATTTTTTAAATTGAATTTCATCTAAAAACTTAAGAATATCTCTTCCTATGTTCATGCTTTCTGTTATCTGTTCATATACTTTATTTTTATTTTTAGTATCATCTTTTACTTTTAAATCCATTAATTTGTTTTGAGCTATAGACTTTATTTTTTCTTTGATTATCAACTCATCATCTGAACTCATAAATGGACCTACACATATATAATCTAAGTTTGTATTTAGTTCCACTGTAGATACAATTAAATCGACTTCTTTTTCTTTTAAATATTCTTCATCTATGTTTATAGCTGAAATAGTTTCAAGTATATTTAGATTGGGAAATTTATTTTCAATTTTAGTCGATAAAAACCTTGAAGTACCTATTCCAGTTGGACATGCTACAACAATATTCAGATTAGTATACATCATTAGATTTTTTTCTATGGCTGATGCAAAATGCATTGCAATATATCCTATTTCAGATTCAGGTATTAAATTTATATTTAGCTTATCTTTTATGATTTTAGAAATTTTTTCAACTCCATTATAAGCATATGAATACTTAGTTTTTATTTCATCTAAAAGAGGATTTCTTATTTCTAATCCCATATTCAATCTGTTTATAGAAGGTCCCAGGTGGTTTGCTAGGTCTTTAAATAATCTTTCATCATTTTTAAGACTTATCTTAAATTCATCTTCTGCTAAATCTATCATTTTATTTGTAATGTCCATCACTTCTATATCATCTAAGTTTAACTCTTTATGACTTGAAGATGACCTTTGCTTTGCACCTCTAATATGCATAGTTATATATCCAACTTCATCTAATGGTATATCCATACTAAAATCAACTGCTATACCTTTTACGATTTCTTGCGCTAATTTAAACTCTTCGGTTAAAGATAATTCCTTTAGAAAATTTTTCTCCATGGTTATATTCTCACCATTTTTTATCCTCTGTAAAGCTAGTGAAATATGAACTACAAGACCTATATATGCACTATCAGCTAAATTTACATCTAATTCAGAAAGCTTCTTTGTTAATGTACTTTCAACTTTTCTTATTATGCACTTGTCCATTAAATTTAAAAGTCTATTTTCACTTAAAATTTCTATTGCTTTATCAGTTTGTATATTCTCACTTATATTTCTAACCATGTCCAATATTTCTTTTTCATTAAATGAGTCATATATAAGGTTTACATATGCTTCTCTAAAGTTTTTTTCCTGACCTTTGAGATACACACCAAGCCCTGGTTTTCTAATAAGCTCAATATCAAATCTTTCTAACCATTCACTTGCTAATGTAAAATCATTGTTTAGTACCCCTTCAGATACCTTTAATATTTTTGCAAAGTAATAAGATTTTACTGGCTCATTAGAAACTAGTAGCTTTGATAATATAATTAAATTTCTTTCTTCTTTACTGTATTCTTTTTCTATTTTTTCTTCTTCTAACAACTCAATGATAAAATTTTGATTTTCTATATTTTCTTCTAAAATCAAACCTACACCTGGTTTTTTTACAAAATTAAAATCATTTTCATCAAACCATTTTTCAATTCCTGACATATCTCTAAGTACAGTTCTTGAGCTTAGCTCTAACTCTCCTGCAATCTCAGAAATGGTTATTGGAATATTCTTTTTAGAATTTTCTACTATCATGAGTATTATCTTTTTTTGTCTAGATGTAATCTTCTTTTTTTTCAAATTTATCCACTCCTAATCAGTGGTACTTTTTATTTTTTATTTAGATTCTAATCTTTTAAACAGTATATCTAAATTTGGGTCATTTAAAAAGTTATTTATTGAGACTATCTCAACATTTGAATTATTTTTGGCAACTCTTTCAACTAATGTATTGTGAGTTACTACTATTTGTGTATCATCTGGAAGATTATCAACAGATGAGTTTGTAATTTCTATATCTAAATTTAAGTTTTTTATTCTATTTTTAAATCTAGAAGCTCCCATTGCACTAGAACCCATTCCTGCATCACATGCAAATACAATCTTCTTAATTTCATTTAATTCAAGTTGCTTTTCTTCAACTTTTTTATCCGAACTTTTGCTTGCAGATTTCATATCACTCATCTTTGCTTTAGCTTCTTCTAAAGTACCATCTTCTTCACTTTGATTTGCTGAAGCTCTCTTAACAAATGGTGCTGCCACTAAGAATGATACAGCTGTCGCAACTGCAACCCCTGCTAATACTGGAAGTAATCCTCCTTTTGGTGCTAGTGCCATAAGTGCAAATATACTTCCTGGTGATGGTGCTGCTACAAGTCCAGCTCCTAATATTGAAAAAGTTAATATTCCTGCTGCTCCACCTGCCATTGTAGCTAATATTAAAACTGGATTCATTAATATATATGGGAAGTAAATTTCATGGATACCACCAAGGAAATGTATTATTACTGCTCCTGGGGCTGATTGTTTTACACTTCCTCTACTAAACATCCAATATGCTAATAGAACACCTAATCCTGGTCCAGGGTTACTTTCTAATAAGAACATTATAGATTTACCTGCTTCTTTTGCTTCAGCTATACCTATAGGACCTAATATACCATGGTTTATTGCATTGTTTAAGAACAGTACCTTTCCAGGTTCTATAAATACTGAGACTAAAGGTAATAAACTTTTACTAACTATAAATTGCACTCCTGATTCTATAAGAGCTGTACCTGCTACTATAGCTGGTCCAATTGCATAAAAACCTAATATTGCAAGAAGCATACCTATTATACCTATTGAAAAGTTATTTACTAACATTTCAAATCCTGTTGGTATTTTTCCATCTACAAGTTTATCAAACTTCTTGATTACCCATCCTGCAAATGGGCCCATTATCATTGCACCAATAAACATTGGTATATCAGCTCCAACGATTACTCCCATAGCTGCTGCTGCACCTATTACTCCCCCTCTTTGTCCTGCTATAGCTTTACCACCAGTATATGCTATCAACAGTGGTAAAAGATATTTTATCATTGGATCGCCTATAGTGCTTAATTTTTCATTTGGCATCCATCCTGTTGGTATAAATAATGCTGTTATGAGACCCCATGCTATAAAAGCTCCTATATTTGGCATTACCATACCACTTAAAAATTTACCTACTCGCTGTATAGATGTCTTTATTGTCGATTGATTAGAACTGCTCATAATTTTACCTCCATTTGAATTATATTCTATATCGATATGATTCCCTTTTGTTATACTTTTATTATAGAGTTTATATTTTATAGTAACAACTTTAAGAAATCGTTTCTATGTCACTTACGATAATGACATTTTTCATTTTAGTTTTTGTTTAATTTTATTTATGTAGTATTTTAGAATATCAATCTTTATAAATAATACTATATTTATAAAGTACTTGTGTATTTGATGAATATCATAAAACCTTATACAAAAGTGATTAAGAATTTTACGAAATAAATTTTTTAGGGATACTTTTGGACATACTAATATAGATTTAATTAATTTATACTTTCAATAAAAAATGCTCTATACCCAATATTAGTAACAGGAGTATATAAACATAATGCAAGAGATTATATACTAAGAATTAACTTCAAATTAGCTACTACATTAAATAAAACCTTATTTAATATACAGTTTGATTGTGTAAAGCAACATATATTAAACAAATTCAGTTAAAATAGTTTAAATTTTTCAAAAATCTCAATATCTGACAAAATACTTTAATAAAATTAAAGAATAAGTTATAATTAATACTATCAATTATAATAAAGTATAAAAATATTAAGGAGTGATTAAAAAATGGCGTTTTATTTTGATACACCATCGCATACTTTCAGTGAGTACCTACTTGTACCAGGTTTCTCTTCTATTGATTGTATACCTGCTAATGTAAGTTTAAAAACACCTGTTACTAAATTTAAAAAGGGCGAGGAAGCAGATATTCATATGAATATACCTTTAACTTCTGCTATTATGCAATCTGTTTCTGATGACAAGATGGCTATTGCGCTTGCTAAAGAAGGCGGTATCTCATTTATATATGGTTCTCAAACTATTGAAAGTGAAGCTGCTATGGTAGCACGTGTTAAATCTCATAAGGCTGGATTTGTTGTGAGTGATTCAAATATTAAACCTGACAATACATTAAAAGACATACTTGAACTAAAAGAAAAAACTGGACATTCTACGGTTGCTGTTACTGAAGATGGTACTTCAACTGGTAAATTATTAGGTATTGTTGCGAGTCGTGATTATCGTATAAGTCGTATGGATTTAGATACTAAAGTTAGTGAATTTATGACTCCTATGTCATCCATAGTTTATGCTAACAAAGATGTTACTTTAAAAGAAGCAAACAATATTATATGGGACCATAAGCTTAATTCTCTTCCTGTACTTGATGATAATGGTAATCTTGTATATATGGTGTTCCGTAAAGATTACTCTTCTCATAAAGAAAATCCACTTGAACTTTTAGATTCTTCTAAAAGATATGTAGTTGGAGCTGGTATCAATACTAGAGACTTTGCTGAGCGTGTTCCTGCTTTAGTTGAAGCTGGTGCTGATGTTTTATGTATAGACTCTTCAGAAGGTTTTTCTGAGTGGCAAAAGATAACTCTTGATTTTATTCGTGAAAAATACGGTGATACAGTTAAGGTTGGAGCTGGGAATGTAGTTGACCGTGAAGGATTCCTTTACCTTGCTGAAGCTGGTGCTGACTTTGTTAAAGTTGGTATTGGTGGTGGTTCTATATGTATCACTCGTGAGCAAAAAGGTATAGGACGCGGACAAGCTACTTCTATAATTGAAGTTGCTCAAGCTAGAGATGAATACTTTGAAAAAACAGGTATTTACATTCCAATTTGTTCTGATGGTGGTATTGTTTATGACCATCATATAACTTTAGCTTTAGCTATGGGTGCTGATTTTATAATGCTTGGTAGATATTTCTCTCGTTTTGATGAGAGTCCAACTAATAAGGTTAATATAAATGGTAGTTACATGAAAGAATATTGGGGAGAAGGTTCTGCACGTGCTAGAAACTGGCAAAGATATGACCTTGGTGGAGATAAGAAACTTTCTTTTGAAGAAGGTGTTGACTCTTATGTTCCTTATGCTGGTTCTTTAAAAGACAATGTGACACTTTCTCTAAGTAAAGTTCGTTCTACTATGTGCAACTGTGGTGCTCTTAGTATTCCTGAACTTCAAAAAAATGCTAAGCTAACACTTGTATCTTCTACTAGTATAGTTGAAGGTGGAGCTCATGATGTTATGCTAAAAGATAACAGAAACTTATAATATAAATAAAAGTGTAGTTAATTGTAAAACAATCAACTACACTTTTTATTTTAGTATAAGTTATTATTTATAAGTTATTATTTAACTGTAAATTCAAGAAGCTTACTTTTTAGTTCACTTTCTATTTTTGATAATTCAACTTCTGCTTCTTGTCTCTTTATTCTACCATCATTTTGTATCTTAACTACTTCATCAATAGTTGATATTAAAGATTGATTAGTTTTCTTAATTGTATCTATATCTACAATGCCTCTTTCTGATTCTTTAGCTGTTTCTATTGTTCCCATTTTCAATGTTTCTGCATTCTTTAGTAGAAGTTCATTTGTCATGTTACTAACTTCACGTTGTGCTTTCATAGCTTGATTCAAATGAGATATTCCAAGAGCAAGTACTATTTGATTTTTCCATAATGGAATAGTATTTACTATAGTAGATTGAATTTTTTCTGCCATTAGATTATTGCTATTTTGAACCAATCTTATCTGTGGAGCCATTTGAAGTGACACCATTCTAGTTAATTCTAAGTCATGAATCTTCTTTTCAAATCTGTCACAAAGTGAAACCATATCATTTACAGATTGAGCATCTTCTGTTGAACCAGACAGACTTGCTTTTTCTCTTAATTTTGGCATCTCAAGTTCTTTCATATCTTTTAGCCTTTGTTTCCCTGCTATAATATACATTGTAAGCTCTTTTGAATAAGCTAAGTTTAATTCATACATTTTATCAAGCATTGCTATGTCTTTCAATATTTTAACTTGATGCTTTTGAAGTTCTTTACTTACTTTGTCTACATTTACTTCTGCACTATCATACTTAGTTTTTAAATTTGAAATTTTATTATTTGCCTTTTTAAAAATCCCTAAAAAACCACCTTGTTCTTTTTCATCAGCTGAAAATGATTTTAAATCAGTAACTAGATTTGTAAGCATATCACCAACTTCGCCTAAATCTCTAGTTTTAACACTCTTTAAAGCGGTTTCCGAAAATCCTGCTACCTTTTTTTGAGCCCCAGCTCCATATTGCAAAATCATATTTGTATTTGTAATATCTATTTTTTCTGCAAACTCTTTTACCATTTTACGTTCAGCTTCTGATAGTTTTTCTTCTTCTGGGTCTTTTTCATTCTTTTTCATTAATAGGTCAGAATTATTTATATCATTTGTTTTTGTTTCTTCACCAAATGGGTCAAGAGTCAGTGTTGGCATAACTGGTATATCATCTAAATTATTCATTCTATACTTCTCTCCTCTTCCTTCATAAAGTACTAATTATATACTTATATCTTGCACATTTTTATCCTTTATAACTAATTAACTGTTCAAAAATAACAGAATATTTTTTATATTACAGTTAAAACTTTCCACCTGTTAATCCCTCTTGAACTAACATATTTTCTAAGACAGTAATATCTGTAGATATGTCAATAGCTTCATCCTCAAATAGAGAATCCAGTTGGTTCTCAAAAGCCACTACAATTGTACTCATTGTACTTTCAATACTCTCCATAGTTGTTGTTATATTTTCTCTGTCTATGCCTTGTTCTTCCAATGTATGATATGAATTTAAAAGCTTCAAAGTAGTTGGAATATAATAATCCATAAATTTTTGTATCTGAGTAAGTTTTGATGGGTCATGTTTTACAACATCAAATATTTTACTCGTAACATCTTCTACTTGTACAATTTTGCTGCACATTGATTCTGATTTAATATTTTCATTAGCTTCTTTTATTTGTCTCAAATAGTCCATTCCCTTTTTAATAATCATATCAACTTCATTACTATTCTCAACTTCATCTTCTTCAACTTCACACACTACATCTTCATACACTGGTGGAATTCCATCTTCATTTGTCAAGACAATTTGATTGTTTCTTTTATCAATATAAGTATTTATAAAGTAATTTTTATCTATCATCTTTTGCACATCTTTTATTATAAATTTTAATGATTTAGATGTGCTTTCTGCAATAAGTTCTACTGGAATAATATTTTTATTACTTATGATTGTACAGTATTTTTTGTAACGAGAAATTTGGTCTCCTAATCTTTTACCTTTAAAAATGCAAACTCCACCTATTATTAAAAATAAAGCACATACTTGAATAGGAAGTATAACTGCCCACCCAATTATAATTGAAATAGTTGACAATACTAAAGCTGATAGTGTGAATAAACCTACTAAACCCCATCCAACTATCTTTAAAAATTTACTTAAAAACGAATTTATTAATACAGATTTTTTAGAAAAATTCTCTGGTTTATACATGATTTATATCCTTTCATTTTTACTAATATTATTATTATATTTCAGTTTGATTATACAATTACTTACTTATTACTGTCAAGGAATTTGAAATTCTACAAATTATTTCAAATAAGGTAATAGACTTAAATGTAAGTACATTTTCTAACTAAAAATGTACTTACATTTAATGCTATACAAAAATAAGAGAACTTAATTTTAAGTAAATTTAAGTCCTCTTACTTTTTATATTTATATAATTATCATTATTTATATCATCTATACTTAATATAAATAAAAAATTGTATCAATAAAGATTTGCAAATATCTCTCTTATTTCTTCTCTACTAAGTTCTACATAATTATTAGCAAGTAATCTCTGTTGATTTGCTATTGTGCTATCAGTAAATTCATCTATCTGACTTTCCACCATTCCATATTCTCTTAAAGATTTCTTAGCTATTAATTTGTTTAAGAATTTCTCTAATTCTCCATAAACATCACAATTAGGGTCACATTCAAGAGCATCTGCTAAAATTTTTGTACATTGTGTAATCTTTCCATTAGGATTTTTTCTAGAGTACATCTTAAATACTTCAGTAAAGAACTGATAATTTGCTTCACCATGTGCAACATGGAAAGCTGCACCTATCGAATAAGATAAAGCATGCACTGCTGCACAACCAGCATTTCCAAAAGCAATTCCTGCATAGTTTGATGCAAGTACAAAGTCCTTAAGATGATTGAATCTCTCTTCTTCTCCTTTAGCCACAATCTTTTTATATCCATCCATAATCATTTTTATAGCCTGTAAAGAATATATTTCTGTAAATGGACTTGCCTTTGGAGATAGATAAGACTCAATAGCATGTATAAGAGCGTCCACTGAGCTTGTTACAAAAAATTTATAAGGCAATCCTTTTACTGATTCTGGAATTAATACTGCATAATCTGCATAAGTTTCTTCTACTGCAAGACCCTTTTTAGTATGCTTAGATTTTAACTCTGCAATGGCTACATTTGTTACTTCACTTCCTGTACCACATGTTGTAGGAACTACCACCAATTCTTTTACTTTTTTAGGTGCTACTTCTCCTTCAAATAAATCAATAGACTTCTCTGGAACATCAAGTGCTAATATCTTGCATATATCAACTATTGTACCTCCTCCAAAGGCGATAATTCTATCGAAATTGTATTTCTTCATTTCTTTTGTCATAGAATCTATCATTTCATCAGATGGTTCACCTGTTCCAAATTTTTCTTGGAAAATTAGATTGGTATCTATTCCAAGAGGTTTCATATATGGTTCATATATAAATTCATTTGTAATTACTAAATCATTTTTTCCTATTTTAAATTCTTCGTTGAATTCTTTAAATGTATCAAAATAAAATATTTTTGGAACTACTCTAAGTGCTTCCATTCTTAACACCCCTCTACTATTAATATTTCTCCTTAAATCTTTTTTCAAACTCTAATGCTAGATTTTCTCTTACACTTGGATGAGCAATATTGATTAAATTTCTTGCCCTTTCTCTAAGAGATTTCCCTTTTAGTTCTGCTATACCATACTCTGTTACGACATAGTCAATATCATTTCTAGATGTTGTTATAGGAGCACCTTCATCAACAATTGAAACAATTTTTGAAATTACTGTACCATCTTTTTTTGTCGTTATTGAAGGCATGGCTATAATTGCCTTTCCATCTTCTCCCATAGATACTCCACGTATGAAGTCAACTTGACCTCCAACTCCACTAAATTGTCTAAGACCCATTGCCTCTGCAACTACCTGTCCCATCAAATCAACTTGTATAGCAGAATTTATAGAAACCATTTTATGTTGTTTCATTATAACTGCTGGATGATTTACATAGTCTACAGGCTTTACTTCAACTACTGGGTTATTATTAGCAAAATCATATAATTTTTTAGTTCCCATTAAAAATGTAACTGTCATTTTTTCTTTATCAAAATTTTTATATTTACCATTTATAACACCTTTTTCATAGAGAGCTAAGGTTCCATCTGAAATCATTTCTGAATGAATTCCTAAATCTTTTTTATCTGTTAAAAATAGCATAACTGCATCTGGAATTCCACCAATTCCAAGTTGTAAAGTAGAACCATCTTCAATTAGAGAAGCACAATTTTTACCTATTGCTTCTTCTACTTCTCCTATCTTAGCAGGTTGCAGTTCATATAAAGGTTGTGACTTTTCAACTATATAATCAAACTCTGATATATGAACTACTTCACCATAAGTTCTAGGAAATTGGTCATTTACTTGAACAATTACTGTTTTAGCAGTTTTAATAGCTTCGTAGGTATAGTCAACTGATGTCCCTAGACTACAATACCCATGTTCATCTGGTGGAGTTACCTGTGCTAAAACAACATCACATTTTAATCTTTTTTCTCTAATTAATTTTGGTACTTCATGAAAGAATGCAGGAGTAAAATCTCCATCTCCATTTTCGATTGCCTTTCTTACATTTCCACTTACAAACATTGGATTTACTCTAAAGTGAGTTTCCATTCCCTCGCCAGTATATCCACCACTCCCTAGACTTACCATATGCTTAATCTCAACGTTTTTATACTGTTTTGCATTTTCAATCATAGCCTCTACTAGTACAGGAGGCTCACCTACACAATGTGCAAATACTACTGTATCCCCATCTTTAATATGCTTTACAGCGTCTGTAGCAGTACATAACTTACTTTGATACAATTCTCGCCAATTCAATGAAATCACCCCATCTAACTCTTATTTAAGCTTCACAAATTGCTGATTCTATTATATTTATAGCTCTTTCTATATGACTAAAATCCCAAATTTTAATATATGATTTTTTAACTTTATATTGTTGGTAGGATGCACATAAAGTTGTGCATCCTCCAATTATAAGTAATAAATCATATTCTACATCTTCTTCTGCTACACTAAAATCTACTCTACCATTGAAGTGCTCTTTGATTATTGCAAGAGCCTTCCCTCTTTCGTATCTAGGGTTACAGCCCCCACAAAATCTAACTCCACAGGTCATGTGTAAATTCTCCTTCTAAAAATCTCTTTTTATAACTCAAACTACTACTTCATAATTATTCTTATACGATATATTTTTTCATTAATTAGTATAAGTCGATATATCTTCCCATTTATATATCAACTTTTTATAAATTTAGAGCTTTCTCTTTTTTTATTCCTGCAATTGTCTTAGCTAACTCTTTCTTCTGATTTATATTTCCTTGTCTTGAAATCATTATTCTTTGTGCTTGTGGTGAACCTGCTCCATGCATTGACTCAGTTCTATAACCAACAGCAGCTGAACCAAGACATATATTTTCTAAGAATCTTAATATTCTCATTCTTTCTTCTGTTGAAGCTACTGAAGAAGCTTTAAAATATTTATTACATACTTCACCTATTGTCATTCCACTTGTTCCAACTTTAACATCTGATTTAAAGTCTTTTTCTGAAGGCATAGTAACCATAAGCCCACCAGCTATATCTTCTGCAAGTCTTACTATTTCATAAGGGAATCTAGTTACATTTTGTTTACATACATTTGCAAGAAGTAAATCTATTTGATAGTTTCCAGCCTCTGTCTTATGTCCTTCTGATGAACATGCTATACCACAACAATATAAGCTTTCATTAAGGTGAGTCATTTCTATTAATTTATCTTTTATATGAGAAGCTTTGTTTGCTCCATTGTAATCAGCTGCTAAAGCTGCTGCTCCTATTATTACATCACCTACTCCAACTTTACATCCACCATAACTTTGTCTATGATATCCAGCAAATCTTTCCACTAACATACCAGAGAAATCCCACTCTCCACATAAGAAAATTCTATCATTTGGAACGAATACATTATCAAATACTACTAGAGCTTCTTGTCCTCCAAACTCCTTATTTCCTAAATCAACATCTGCTCCCTCTTCTAATTTTCTAGTGTCACAAGATTGTCTTCCATAAATCATAAACACACCTTCAGCATCTGAAGGAACTGCAAATGATACAGCATAGTCTTTATCTGCTTCAGTCATACTTATAGTAGGCATTATAAGATGTTCATGTGAATTTATTGAGCCAGTTTGATGTGCTTTTGCTCCTCTTACCACTATTCCATCTTCTCTTCTTTCAACTATATGAAGAAACATATCTGGGTCAGGTTGAGCACTAGGTGATAATGCTCTATCTCCTTTAGGGTCAGTCATAGCTCCATCAACTACTAAATCGTTTTCTTGTATATAAGTTAAGTATTTTACAAAATTATCATGATAATTAGTTCCATGTGCTTTATCACACTCAAATGTTGTTGAATATACCGCATTAAAAGCATCCATACCTACACATCTTTGGAAACAAGAAGCTGTTTTTTGACCACATAGTCTTTGCATTTTAACTTTTTTTATCAAATCATCAGTACTTTGATGAAGATGACCAAATCTATTTATTTTTTCTCCTGTAATATTTGAAGTAACTGTCATTAAATCTGCATATTCTGGGTCATGTGCCAAATCATAAGTAGCTGCTACACAATTTATAGATGGTCTAATCATTGGATGGTCAACCCAATTTTTAACCTCTTCACCAAACATATAAACTTTAGTATTTAATTTTCTCAAACTTTCAATATATTGAGCTCCTGTCATTAATGCCATAATAAAACCACTCCTTCTTTTTTATAATAATTTTTATTTATGTTAATTTATAATACTTCCTTCTTTTGTTCATCTCTCAATTTTTTAAATTAAATTCATTTTTAGTTTAGATTCATTTTAGATTAAAATATATTTCTATTTTAATTTAGAATGAATACTTTTTTATACTTGAATTTTATCCCCAAAGCTCTTCATCTGTAGGTACTTCATTTTCTGGCATATAATAAGCAATTCTAGAAATATTAATTAAATGTTTGTAATCAAGATTTTCAGAAATACTATTATTTCCCCAAGAACCACAACCTAAAGTGTTTGTAGGTGCAAGACCATTAAAGAAGCTTCCTCCAGCACTTGTAGCACAACATTGATTGATTACAAATCTTGATACTTCTATATTTTCTCCTGCATATTCTATATTCTTAATTGTATTTGAATGTATAGATACACTATGTCCTTTTCCTTCTACATTTAGATTTGCTTTTGCAATAGCTACACCTTCTTCAAAGTCTTTATATTTATATGCAGATATAACTGGACACATTTTTTCTTTTGCAAGTATGTCTTCTTCACCTGGCCCATCTGCTTCTATCACTATTATTTTTGTATCTTTTGGTATTTCAACACCTGCAATGTTTGCAATTGCATGAACTGATTGCCCTACTGCATCTTTATTCATAGATTTATTGACAAACATGGCATTTCTAAAAGCTTCTTTTTGTGCCTTATCTCTAACTATAAAACCTTTGTTACTTTCAAATTCATCCATTACTTTATCAAACATTTCTTCTGCTACTATCACTGATTGCTCACCTGAGCAAATTATACCATTATCAAATATTCTTCCAGCTATGATTTTAGGTACTGCTTCTTTAATATCTACATCTCTGTCTATGATACATTGGACATTTCCTGCTCCTACACCAAGAGCTGGCTTTCCACTTGAATATGCAGCTCTTACCATTCCCATTCCACCAGTAGCAATTACTACATCTGCTGATGAAATTAAATTTCTCGTATTTTCTCTTGATTGTTGGTCAAGTATTTGTATTAGATTTTCTGGTGCTCCGATTTTTTCTAATTCTTCATTAATCATATCAACAGTCTTAGTACTACATCCAATTGCTTTATGATGTGGTGTTATAATAATTGCATTTCTTCCCTTTAATGCAAACATAGCATTACTCATAGGTGTAACTATTGGATTTGTACAAGGAGTTATTGCTGCTACAACACCAATTGGTTTAGCTACCTTTGTTATTCCTGTTTCTCTATCTATGTCAATTATACCAACTGATTTCTTATCTTTTAAATTATTGTATATAACTTTCGCTTTGCTTTTATTTTTAGCTACTTTATCTTCATATACACCCATTCCAGTTTCTTCTACTGCAAGTTTAGCTAAATATTCAGCGTTATAGTATACTACCTTTCCAACTATCTTCACTATTTTATCCACTTGTTCTTGAGTATAGCATTCAAACTCTCTCTGAGCTTTTCTAGCTCTCTCAATGTATCCATTAATATATTCTTTGCTTAAATCTTCAAAGTTTTCTACTGCTTTTTCCATTTTTAATATTCCTCCAATTTATTAAATATTTTTATAATGCACTTTTAAAAGTTTCTGACTTCTTCATTGTACCTGTACTCATAAATTTACTATGCCATGATAAAGCTTCATCTAATATATGAGGAGTTTGTTTTGCTCCATTTTGACATGCTCTATTTAGGTAATCCATAAGTTGCTCTTTATAATCTGGATGAGCACAATTTTCTATTATCTTAACAGCTCTTTCTCTAGGTGCAAGACCTCTTAAATCAGCATACCCTTGCTCTGTTACAATTACCATTACATCATGTTCAGTGTGGTCTACATGAGATACCATAGGTACTATTGACGATATATCACCGTTTTTTGCAATTGATTCAGTACTAAATATAGTTATTGCTCCATTCCTAGCAAAATCACCAGAACCACCGATTCCATTCATCATCTTCGACCCCATGATATGAGTTGAGTTTACATTTCCGTAAATATCAACCTCAATTGCAGTATTCATTGCAATTACACCAATTCTCCTAGCTATTTCTGGGTTATTACTAATTTCTTGAGGTCTCAATATAATCTTATCTTTAAAGAAATCTATATCATTCTCAAATTTTATTAATCCTTCAGGTGATGGACTTACGGATGTAGTTGATGCCATTGTGACTTTACCCATTCTTATTAAATCCAACATTGAATCCTGCACAACCTCTGTATAACAAGTTAAATTTTCAAACTCAGATTCACATAGTCCATATAAAACTGCATTTGCTACACTTCCTACACCAGATTGAAGAGGAAGTAAATTTTTTGACAGTCTACCTGATTTTACTTCTTCTTTCAGAAAAGCAATAATATTATTTGATATCTTTTTTGAAGCTTCATCTACAATACCCAATGGACGTGTCTTATCCTGCATATTAGTGATTACTATACCTGCAATCTTATCTAATCCACAAGGTATATATGTTGTTCCAATTCTATCTTTAGGATGATTTATTGCTATAGGTTTCCTGTTTGGAGGATTTTCTGTGATATATATATCTGCCATTCCTTCCATTTCCATTGGTTTTGCAAGATTTATTTCAACTATCACTTTATCTGCACTTTTTATAAAAGATGGCGAATTTCCTATACCACTAGTAGGTATAATATCCCCATTTTTAGTTATTGCAAGTGCTTCTACTATAGCTACATCTACTTTAGGTATAGTCCCATAATTTAAAAATTGAGTAGAATGACTTAGATGCATATCTATATAATTGACATCACCTTTATTAATACTGTTTCTAAGTATTGAATTAGTCTGATAAGGAAGTCTTCTTTCAATTATACCTACTTCTGCCCATGCTCCGTCCACTTCTGGACCTAAAGATGCTCCTGAATACACAGTCAATTTTATCTTCTCTCCACTTTTAGCCCTTTCTGAAACCGCTAATGGTACTGCTTTTGGGTAACCTGAAGGTGTAAATCCACTAAGTCCAACAACCATCCCATCATTTATAATTTTGGCAGCCTCATCTGCATTCATAATTAAATCACATAATTTTTTATTTCTTAATCTTTCGCTTAATTCTTCAAATACTCCTTCATTATTCATAAATATCCCCCCATATAAAGTCTTATTTACATTGGAAGTTTGTGTAAAACTATAACCAATATAACTTTAGTTAACAGTGCAAATGGATATGTAGCACCATATCCTGCTGCTGGGTCATCGCTATCAAGAGCATCAACAGCAGCTCCAAGCCCTGGTGTTGATGTCATACCACCACAGACAGCTCCTGATAGTAAAATCCAATTTAGTTTGAATACATACTTACCAACTAAAAATCCAATCATCATAGCTGTAATTCCTACTACTATGGCTACTAAAGCTAGATGCATACCAGATGTCATAATTGAATCAACCACTTTACCACCATATCTTAATCCAACTATTGCTAAGAAAAATACTAGCCCTATTTGTTTTAGAATATTTAATACTTTTTCTTCCATTCTGAAATTTACTACACCTATCTTACCCACATATCCAAGTACTAGAGATACAATTAGAGAACCACCAGTTGCCCCTAATGTAAAGTATCCTAATGGTCCCATGAACACGTGTATTCCTCCAACCAAATATCCAGCAAGACATGTTAAGAAAAATGTTATTATATTAAATGGAACTTCTGGTATCGTTTTACCACCAACACTATCTCTAGCTTCTTTCATTTCTTTTTCATATTTTCTTCTTTCTTCTCTAAGGTCCATTCTAAATATTTTAGGAAGGAAATTTACTCCTAAAATTACTATTAATACTCCAAAAGGATATGCAACTGCATGCCCTATACCAACACCTGCTTCAGCATATGCGATATACTTATCTATTTGCTCTTGAGTTAGTGATGTAGTTGTAGCTACATCCAATTTTCCCTCTGGGTCAACTACTTTTAATATTTCTTTTTTATCTTCTATTGATGCTTTCTCAAACTCTTTTGATACATCTTCTGCATGTTTACCAGCTGTTTCTAAAGCAGCAGCTAGACCAGGTGAACTTGTTAATGCTCCTGTATAAACACCAGAAACCTCATACGCACTACTTCCTTTATTGCTTGATAACAAAGTCATTGCATAAGTCATAGAGCCTCCTATAAAAGTTATAAGAACTCCTAAAACTACAAATCTAGCCCCATACTTCTTAAGTACGGCTTTCATATCCTTAGCAGCTAATAAACCAACTGCTGCAACAAATATAATTAGAAAAAAATCAAAGAAATCAGAAGAAATAATTCCATTACCCATCATGATAGTTGCTGCCTTATACCCTGCTGTTGTCTCTCCTTTTGCTATTACTGAATTTCCTAAGCTATACACAAACCATCCAATAAATAATCCTGTAAATAATGCTCCTGACACTCCAAAATTAAACTTCCCAAATTTAATTTTTCCAAATAATATTCCTGTAATTACAGCAGCAAACATAAGGACAAAAGGGTTCATTAAAAAATCCATTAACTCAAACTTCACCAAACCACTCCCTTTCATTTTTTGTTATTAAATTAACGATAATTATTAAAAAATATATCTCTCCCCTCTTTGCAAACTTTGCAAAATTATATTTTGTTATTAAATTAACATTTCTGATTAAAAAAATTTCATCTCTCTAATGTTAGTTTTTTATGTTACAATTTAGTTGACAATTAAATTACATAAATACTAATTATTTTTAGATAGTTAAATTTTTAATATTCATTGATATAACTACGTTTCAAATAGTTGTTACTTAAATTATGTCAGCTGTTATCTTTTGTTAATTTAATAATAGCACTATTCTTAATAGATTGAAAATATCAAAAACTTATGATATGATAGTTTAAAACTATTCTATTTTTTTACAATAATATACAAAACTTATATTGTTGTTAATTATATACTTGTCACTAATTACATAAATGAAAGGAACTATTAACCAATGAACATAAATTATCTATATTATTTCCAGACTGTTTGTAAATATAAAAACATGACTAAAGCAGCAGAAAGTATTCATATTTCTCAACCATCTATAACCTTAGCTATTAAAGAATTGGAAAAAGAACTCGGTTTTGAACTTTTTTTTAGAATAGGTAATAAAATAGATTTAACTCCTGAGGGGAAGCTCTTCTTAGATAAGGCAAAAAATTTCACGAGACAATTTGAAGATTTTCAAAGTGATGCACTAGATTTAGGAAAAAAAAGAAAAGCATCTCTTAAAATAGGAATTCCTACAGTTTTAGGTACTTTTTTACTTTCAAAGATACTACCTAGATTTAATGTAATTTATCCAGATATTGAGCTTAAAATTTTTGAAGTTCCAACCTTCGTTGGTGCCAAAATGATTGAAGAATCTACACTTGATTTTTGCATTGGTATAATTGATAGTGATATTTATGATGATATAGATTCAAAAACAATCTATAAAACAGAATTATATTTAGTTACAAATCCTAAAAATGAATTAGCAAAACAGTCCATTATTTCAAACTATATGTTGAAAAATATTCCTTTTGTCATACTATCTGAAGGTTCTTATCACTACAAAATTATTACAAAAAGACTTGAGAAGGTTAAACCAAATATAATTTTACACTCAAATCAGCTTTCTACTATTCGTTATTTATTAGAAAATGATTTAGCTTCAACGATACTATATAAAGAAATATTTCAAAATACCGAAAATCTCTGTTCAATTCCTTTAGAACGTGCAATTACTGCTAATATTGGTGTTCTTTGGAGAAAACATCAATATATATCTCATAGTATGAAACTTTTTATTGAATATATGGCTTCTATTCATATAAATTAATATTTCTACATATTATGTAAATACAGCATTATACATATTTTGATAAATATTATAAGTATTTTTGAGTATCAGTATAACAATAAAATATATTATCTTAAAAGAATTACAATGATATACACTCATAACTTAAATATTATTATACTGATACCTTTAATATTAATTTTATCTATTTTAATACTCATATTTTTAATTAGGTTTACTTGGACAACCTAACAAAAAACCCACACATCCAGATACAAAATCTCTCATCTGGGAAATAGTTCCTAGAGATGCGGTTGCTGGTGTTGTAAAATTTCTCACAATAAAAAGTACTATTAATGCTACTACACAAATCACAGTAGCTATAACAATTTGTAATTCACTAGTTTCTCCTTCTTCAATCTCTTCACCATTATTAACAGTCACTTTTTTATCATTATTTTGATAATTGTCACTTTCTAATTCAAATCCAATAGTATTTTTCACATTCATTATATTATTTTGACTTGGTAATTGACCTTTATTAGAAGAATTATCATCTATAAAAATATTTGAATATGCATCCGTATTTGTAACTTTTCTTGAAGCTCTACTTATAAAATTAGCACTTAAAAAGTATCCAAATATCGCTGCTGAAGTAGTTCTTACTACTACATCAATAGTGCTAGTATCTTGTGAATTAACTTCATTTACAAACAAATTGTATATAGATTCAAACATGAGTATTGCCATGACAATTATAAGACATCTATCTATTAATTTAATTTTATACCAGGCTTTTTTTATGTTTTTCATAAACTTATGTTTTTTATTCATAGATATTATCACCTCACATAATAAAATTAAGCCCTCTTTACTAAGATATGTAGAGAGGGCTTAATGGTGAGATTACAATATTATTTTGTGTAAAAAATTATATAAAAATCAAATTATTTGTCTAAAATCATCAAATCTTTAGGGAATTTAGTTAACCTTTCTGGTCCATTTTTTGTAATTAAAACAGTATCTTCTATTCTAACTCCTCCCCATCCTGGGAAGTAAATACCTGGTTCCATTGTTATTATACATCCTTCTTCTATTATTTTATCACCATAATTACCAATAAAAGGTTCTTCATGAACATCTCTTCCAACCCCATGTCCTATCCCTTGATAATAGTAATCTTCATATTTCTTAACAACTTTTCTTATTTCTGCATCTGGAATTGTAGCATGTACACCAGCCTTCATGTTTTCAACTCCAACATCTTGTGCTTCTCTAACTAAATTATAAATCTCTAATTGTTTTTCAGATGCTTCTCCCACTATAAAAGTTCTAGTTGTATCAGAAATATATCCATTGTACATAGCTCCATAATCTATAAGTACAAAGTCACCTTTTTCTATAACCTTGTCACTTGGTTTACCATGAAGTAATGAAGTTTTTGCTCCTGATATCAATATAGTTTCAAATCCTATATTTTGAGCTCCATTCATTTTCATAAAATATTCTAGTTTTGTAGCTAATTCTATTTCAGTAACTCCAGCTTTTATATGTGGAACCAATTCTTCTAACGCTTTATCAGCTATTTCACAAGCTTTCCTTGTATTTTTAATTTCTTCTTCGTCCTTTACATATCTAAGAGTCTCTACAATATTTTCTGTAGGTATCAATTCTCCTCCATCTTGTTCAACTAGATTTTTAAGTTCTTCATATTTATCAAATACGATATTTGTTCTTTCAAATCCAAGCTTTTTTATACCTACTTTATCACATACACTTTTTACAGCTTTTGCCACACTTCTATCAAAATTATGCCAGTTTACAATTTCAAAACCTTTACAAACATTTTCCGCAAGCTCCATATATCTACTATCAGTAACTAAAAAATTTCCATCTTTACAAATAACTGCATATGCTTCTTCATCAGGAAAGCCACTTATGTAATTTACATTCGTTTTTTTTGTTAAGTATAATGCATCAAGTCCCTTAGCTTCTAACAATTCTACTACTTTTTCTACTTTACTCATGATTTTGCCTCCAAAAAATATTTTTTATTTTAATTATATTATACCACTAATAATGTTATTTTTTATCTTATAGATACTTTACTTCTAAAAATTTTTCATATATTATTAATATTATTTATATATTTCCACTGATTTTTTACTTAGCATAAGTAACGACAAATAAAACAGAAATATTATTATGATACAAATTCATGATATTTCTGTTTTATAAGTTATAATTTATAAATATTTAATTATCTTTATATCCTTACTTTGGTAATAAAAATAATATAAGTTGAGTAACAAAAAGAACATATAGTTATAGCCTAAAAGACTATAACTATATGTTCTTCATTTACATGTATAATTTATATTTATTTTGCAGTGTATCCAGCCTTGATTAAAGTTTCAACAGCTAAATCACCTTTAGCATCATTTACAAGAACTATTGGCCCTGTACAACCCATACCACTTTCAGCATAGATTCCATTTTTCCATAGTTCAGATACTGCATCTTCTAAATCCATTATATCAACACCAGCTATTTGACGAGTAACAACCTCTTTATCTGGCATTTTAACTTCTACTTTTTCAGTTTTAACTTCTTTTTTAGTAAGAGAAGCTATAATATCATCAAATTTTGCACCTTTAACTTTTGCAAATTCACTTCTTGCAATATTATTTATTTCTCCCTTTACAACATCATAAGCATATTTTAATGCATTGGCTACTACTGGAGAACCTGATGCTCTCGATACTATAAGTACTCTTCTATCATAGTCTTCTCCAACTCCAGGGCCATACCCAAAGCCTTGAGCTTCATAGTCTCCACCTGTAGTATATGAAGAAAATACTTTCATAAATATATTTCCAGATAATGTATCAGTAACCATAACATCAGGTGCACCTACAAGTAAATCATTACCTCTCATAACACATCCACCATCTGCTCTAATTGAATCCGCAAATTCTATATCATATCCATTATCTTTTAACTCTTTTAAACTTTTTTCAACTTGTCTAGCTCCATCAACATTAAGTATTCCAACTTTTGGGCATTTATTTCCCATTGATTTGGCTGTAGCAATACCATAAATAGCATTTCTTACCATTGCTTCTATTCTATTAGTAGCACTTGTTCCTGTTGTTGTTGCAAGTATCATTTCTTTTCCTTTTGCTGGAGTTATTACTCTACCTACTGTAGATACTCCTATTGGAAAATTATAATGCATAGTAACACAAGCATCTATATATCCTGAGTCTAATAATTCTTCCATTTTTCCATGCATTTCTTTTTCATCATTAACTTCAACTACTTCAAGGTCAGTTTCCACTTTTGGTCCAATAAGTACTATATCAAATAAATTAGATTTTGCTAAGTGTGCACCATTAACCATGTTCTCTACACCATGTTCACTTCCAAGTGTAGTCACACCAATTCTTATTTTTTTGCCAAATTCTCCGCTTTCTATTGCATTAGCTACTTCTAAGAATACATCTGCGATTACTTTTTTTGACATATCCTCACCCCTATTCTTCTAACATATCTAATGCTAGTTTTTTCATAGATTCAGCTATTATCTTCTTAATTTCATCTTTAGATATTCCTGAAGTCTCTTCAGTAACACCTGTATTTCTTTCAGCTATAAAAGATACTCCATCAAATAAATTAGTCATTCTTCCTAAGAATAAACTACCTTTTCCAACTATCATAGCTCTATTTCTATCTCCTGTAGTTAAATCATCTATTAAAAATCCTATATAAGGAGCTCCTGATGGTATATGTCCTTGAGTTGGTGCCCATCCTGGTAATCCTTTATTAGCTACAAAATCTTTTAATTCTTTCTTCTCTAAGTCTCCACGTTTAACAGCAAGTGCACCTATCATTTTGTAGTTTGCTTCTGGAACATCTCCTGCTCCTGCTGGCTTAGTTATATCTGGATTTTGCATTTCAACTGAATATACATCAACATCTGTTATTTTTAAATTAGCTCTATCAAGACCTGAAGTTATAAGTGCTGTCATAACTGCTTGAGGTGAAGAACCAGTTCCCACTGTATGCTTACCTGTTAAGTCAGTTCTTATAACTGGGTTTACACCATCATTTTCAGATACAAGTACTGCAAATCCTCCAACAACATCTTCAAGTACAGGAAGACCTTTTTTAACGTGGTCTTTAGCATTCATTCCAAGTTTAGCACTTGCTCCACCTGCTACTACCATTACATTTTTGTGTATTCCAGATTTTACTAAAGCTGCAGCTTGAATTAATGCATGTGTTGGTGCTGCACAAAATCCTCTTGTATCAGAACCAGTTGCGTTTTGAAGTCCAGCTATTTCAGCTATTGATTTAGCAAAGTTTCCTCCACCTCTTTGGTTTATATCTCCACAAGCTTCTTCTGAACACTCAATAACATAATCTATTTCAGCAGGGTCTATTTTGCTATGTCTTAGCATTTGAATAGCAGATAAAACTCCAGATGCTTTTACTACTAAATTTTCAAACATTGTATGGGCATTTAAGTTAACATCTACATCATGTGCTCTTTTTACATAGCCAACGAATTTTCCATCATGGTATAATCCTTCTGCTATGTGTGTTGCTACTAATTCCTTACCTTCTTCTATATCATCACCCTTTAATTTCCCTACAAATGGTGCAATTTCAGGGTAGTTATTTTCGATTTTTGGTTTTACTTCATCAATAAATTCTTGTGACAACTTTACTAAGTCAAATGCATCACTTATTTGCATTAAAGCTATAAACTCATCTTGAGGCATTATTTCACCAAATTTACCATTTCTAGTTCCCTCAACTTTTTGTTCACACCATGGCATTGGTAAATCTCTTAATTCTTCTGGTCTTCCGTTTCCTATGTAAACTTGATTTGGCATGTAGTTAACTACATCCTCGTAACTTCTTATATGATTACCTACTTCTTGTAAAAATTCTGAATCTGGATTTGTTGCTCTTTCAACTGTACAAGTACTTCCATTTTGCACTATCATATCTGGAGTATGAATAAGTACATAGCCTGCCCCTTTTAAAACTGGATAAGTCATTTTGTGCACCTCCATAAATTTTATGAACACCTAATTTTAATTTCATTAAAGACTTCAATTATTATATTTTTATTTTATTGTATATTTGATTTTATTCTTTTTTTATGTATTTTGGTATTTTTTAAGATTTCATGAATGAATAACTCACATTTACCCATTCATGAAATCTATATTATTTTTTTTGTGTATAGTTATTTTTTATTTTTAGTGTGTGTTTATATTTTTATCTATATAATATATATGTGTGTTATTTTTATTTTTCAAATACTGTTTGACCATCTACTTCTGTAGTTAAAGCGTTTAATGCTTTTTCTACAAGGCCTCTTCTTAGGGCTTTTTCTTCTGTAGGGTCAAGTGCTGGATTTCCAAGTGGATGAGGTATTGCTATAGTTGGAACTATTCTGTTAGCCCCTACTGTTAACGAAATAGGTACTACTGTACACATATGAACTACTGGAAGTCCAGTTTTTTCTATTTCTTTTACCATCGTTGCACCGCAACGAGTACAAGTACCTCATGTAGAAGTTAAGATTACTGCATCTACACCATCAGCTACCAATGCTGCTCCAATTTCAGAAGCATATTTTTTAGAGTTTGCAACAGATGTACCATTACCTACAGTTGTATAGAAAGTTTCATGTAATTTTCCTATTACACCTTCTTTTTCTAAATCTCTAAGAACATCAACAGGTAATACTCTATCTGCATCTAAGTTTGCATATACTGGGTCATATCCACCATGTGCAGTTTCATAAGTTTCTTCTGTTAAATCCATAACTCCTGCTATAGAATAAGTTCCATATTTAGAAGCTGAAGAAGATTCTATTCTATCTGGATTTCCTTTAGGAACTATACCACCAGAAGTAACTAAAGCTATTTTGCATTTTGATAGGTCTTTTACAGGATTACTTGGGTCAACTCTATCAAAGTTTGGCATTGGATATTCAGTTTCAAATGGCTCACCTTTTATTTTCTTAACTAACATGTCAACAGCTCTCTTAGAACCTCTGTCTTCATGGAAGTAGTTAACTCTTATTCCTCTAGCTATGTATCCTTCTTCTTTAGGAGTTCCAATTTCTTCTTCTTTAGCAAGTTTTATTGCAAGTTTAGCTATCTTAGGAAGTGCTTTTCTCATACCTGCTGCAGAATCAGAAGTTTCTACTACATAAACATCCTTTTTGAACATATCTGCACCTGGATTTTCAATGTACATACCTGTTAAAGCTGGTATATTTAAAGCCTCTTTTACAACTTTAGTTATTGTTCCAGCAGCAACTCCGTATCTACCAGCGTTAAATGCAGGCCCAGCTATGAAAAGTTGTGGTTCAAAACCTTTTATCATTGCTAAAACTTCTTCACTTGCACTATCTATATTTTCATTGAAATAACTGTCTCCGCACACTACTGTACCAACTATTTCAATATCTTCACCTAATAATTTATCAAGTTGTAAACTTATTGGAGGTAAAGTTTCTGCCACATGTGGCTTAGTATCAGCTTTTTCTTCTCCACCTATACCAGCAAAGAACTGATTAATATAATGTACTGCTCTTAGTTTTCCCATCTCTTAGTTTCACCCCTTTTGCTTTTAGGCATTAAAATTTGCAAAATTCTTCTCTTATACCAGACATTTCTTCTGCTATTTCTTCAACTTCTAAAACCATTTCCATCATACTTATTTGATCTTCATATACAGTGTCATCAAATAATTCTTTCATTTGCTCCTCTACAACATGGTAAACACTTAATCCTAAGGCAACTCCAGCAAGTGGTCCAGCGAAAGTTGGATCCCCCGCAGTTACTGTTTCGGCTGCAAGACCTGCAGCTTCGGCTTCAGCAGCACCTAGTAAAATCACAACATTTTCAGCTCCGAATTTATCAGCAGCTTCTTTAACTCTGTTTTGATTTTCTAAGTCCATAGCCCCAGCAGCTGTTCAGACAAAGCATTCTGTAGATGAGAAAACAACCTCTGCTCCTTCTACTGTTTTTACACATTCTTCTATTGCAGGTCCTGGTATACCATCACGGTCACCTATTATAAGAACCTTTTTATTACTAAGTAAACTCATAATAATCCTCCTTATTATATTTCTAATTATTTATATATCTATAACATTCATTATGTTTTGATAGATTTATTTACAATCTTTTTAATTGATATTACTCAATCATAATATTACTAAATCGTTTAATGAAATAACTCTTAATATCCTTTAGCAGTTAAATGACCAAATCCTGTTTCATTAGTTGCACCTGTTATAGCTTGTATTTCAACTTCAATAGTTCCATCAGCTTTTAAACTTCCATCAGAACCACCAGCTATTACATCTACTACTTCTAAATGGCCAATTACCTTATCTAACTTAGGAAGTACTACAACTTGGTTAGCATTTCCACCTGTTACAACAGCATCTGCTCTTACATCTGCATCTGCAAGTGATTGAGAACCTCCATCACGTCCAGCATATTCATCTGTAACTATAACTGTTTTCACACCTTGCATTTCTATTTTTTTGCAGTTCATTATAAGGTCAGTATCTGGATTTCCAAAACCTTCTTGTGAAACTATAACTGCATCTAATCCTAAGTATTTACATAGCTTAGAAGTCCAGTTTGAAGATCTTTCTTTATCTGCTAGGTAAACATTTTCATTAGTTATAATTACGCCTACAAAATTTATATCTTTACCATGTCTTGCATATAAGTCTTCAACAACTCCATTGTTTATATGAACATAACTTGGGTTTTTGTCACATGCAGAAACACAGTTACCACTTACAATTGCTCCGTCCATTAATTCTGTTGGATATAATAATGTTGGCACTATTTGTTTTGCATCTACACCATATACATAAGTGTCATGTAATAATCCTTGAGTTTGAAGCATGTAAACATATCCTACTTTTGGAAGTTCTGGATACTCTTTTATTGACTCAAGAAGAGGTTTAGTTTCATATACTGAAACTTCATCTGGAGTAAGATTTCTTGCTGCTTCTCCTAAATACATTGCTGCTTTGAATCCTATCATTCTAACAGCTTTCTCATGAGCATATTGTTTTAAACCATCAATAGGTTCAGCTACTACTACTACATTATTTAATTTAGAAAATGGAGTGTATTTAGCTCCTTCTCCAGTCATATCTACTATACCTTCTTGAAAACCTACTATCTTTCCAGTAGTTACAACAGCTACACCTTTTAAAGCATGAGTTTTTCCTTCTCCTACAGTGTCAACCTTTGATATGATACCTGGGAATATTCCCCCATTACCTTCAACTTTTACTCTTGGCTCAATAACATCTTTTACAGGTGTTATTCTTATGCTTTCACCTGGACGAGCTAATTCTATATCTATAGACTTAATATGCTCATCTCCACCAATTTCTTGTAGCATCTCTTGCTTATTGATGAATAATACTCCATCTTTCACTTCTGTTACATCACCAAATTGAATATCTTTTATAAAGATTTTTCCTAATTCAAGACGCATACTTGCACCTCCTGTTATTTAATTTTGTATATATGCATTTGAGTTTTTCTCAAAGTTATATCAATATTTTCTAACTTATTTTAAAGATGTTTCCATATTATGTTTTTATGTCTTGATATTTGTTTTATTACTAAAAATTCTTTATCGTAAAAAAAATATTTTATCTAAAATTATTTTTTTAACAAACTTAGACATAAAAACCTTTTTATTTTACTTCTAGACTCAAATAGATTTTTTCTTTGTTTTTGTTAATATTATATCAATATATTAAAGATATTTTTTAATCATGTCTTCTATATTAGTAATTGTAGCATCATCCTTAGTAACTTCGTCTACTTTTTCTCCATCTTTGTATATAGCCATAGTTGGAAGTCCTAATACTTTTTGTTTTATCGCTAATCTTCTAGCTTTTGTTGTATCCATTTTACAGAACTTTATTTTATCCCCATAAGTTTCAGCTAATTTATGAACATCTGGCATTAAAGCTTTACAAGGTTCACAACCTTCACTCCAGAAATCAACAAATACAAAACCTTCTGCATTTAAAACTTCTTCATCAAAAGTACTTTTATCTAAATCTAACATTTTCATGTTCCCCCTTGAAATTTTTATTTTATTTTAATATTTTAAATATTATTCATTGACTTTACCTTACAGCTTTTTAGTTTTCAAACTTTTCATCAATATATTTTTCAGCTACTATAGATGCAATTGCTCCATCGTTAGTTGCAGTTACAACCTGTCTTAGAGTCTTAGATCTACAATCACCTGCTGCAAATACACCTGGTATATTAGTTCTCATGTCTTCATCAGTTATTATATAACCTTTTTCATCCATATCAACTTTGCCTTTGAATAAATCAGTTTGAGCATCTAATCCAACGAAAACAAATACTCCCATTGTTCCATCTTCTTCATCTGCAAAGTACTCATGAGTTTCCCCAGTAACTTTGTTTTTAAATACAACTGATTCTAATATTCCATCACCTTTTATTTCTTCTATTACTGTATCTAGTAAAAACTCTATCTTTGGATTAGCCTTTGCTTTTTCTTCAACACTTTTAGCACATCTAAATCCTTGTCTTCTATGTACAATCGTTACTTTTCTAGCAAATTTAGTTAAATACATTGCTTCCTCTAATGCACTGTCTCCTCCACCTACAACAAATACTTCAAAGTCTTCAAAGAAGTCTGCATCACAAGTTGCACAATATGAAACCCCTTTACCAGTAAGTTCTTTTTCTCCTGGACAACCAATTTTTCTTGGTGTTGCTCCTGTTCCTATTATTACTGCTTTTGCTCTATATTCTGCCTTTTGTCCTTTTAAAACTTTTATATCTCCATCTAGTTCAGTATCTACAATATTGTCTCTTAACATTTCTGCTCCGAACTCTTTACATTGCTCAACCATTCTAGCTATTAGACTTGGTCCTGTTGCATTTGGAACTGACCCTGGATAATTTGCAATTTCATGTGTTATTACAATTTGCCCACCAGTCTTATCTTTTTCTAGGATTAGAGTTTTCAACTTTGCTCTTGCTCCATAAAGACCTGCTGCAAGCCCTGCTGGTCCTGAACCAATTATTACTAAGTCATACACATTTTCCATTTTGACTTATCCTCCCCAATTAAATTTCTTAATTTTTATTTAATATTAAATCAGATTTAATATTTAGGCTATTTTAACAACTTTTTAACAAATTCATTTATTCATACTGCATTCTTTGTATTGTATTATAAAATATGTCATAATCGATTACTCTAAAGTCATCTTGAACGCTTTCTGTCCATGCTGGAGTCTTTTTATTATTCTGAAATTTACTTGCAGTGATGATTGCTTCTTCAATTAAGGTTAAAGAGTTTATATCCAAACGATTTCCTTGTTTTAGTATAATTGTTCTATAAGGTGTTTCATTTGGTTTTACACTCCCATATAGTGGATGAGATAAAAGTTCATATCCTTCGTGTATCAAGTCTCTACTTGTTTCTAAGATTCCAATATAAGTTGTATCTTTAAATAAAACTTCTCTGTCTTGAACTTCTTCTTTTACTTTTGGATTATTTGTAATTATTATCATCTTTTTACTCTCTTTCAAACTTTTATTTATTACTCGATAAATAAAAAACAGGAAAAACAAATCTCCCAATTTGTCTTCCCTGTTAAAATCATTTTCAGAGACCCGTCCAAGCACAGTCATCTTTACCTGAGAATTTCATTTAATCTTCTGGGTATGTAAGATTAAATTTGTCCCTTCGGTCGCTTTTTTATAAAGCAGTCTCCCATACTCTTCGCCCGGATTATTATATTTTCAGAAAATTGAAAAGTTAGCAATTTATCTTTTATTTCTATAAATAGCTTTTTTCTATCTCTGTTGACTTAAGTATATAAACATTCTATAAAATTTGCAATAGTTTTTTTATATGTATTTTGTATACATTTTTACCTTTTTTTCCAAATGTTGATATTACATATTTCCTGTATTTTCTTTTTTTTTTAAGTACAAATCTTTTTTGGTTTATTATTTCATATTGATTAAAAATATAACCATTTTTGTAAGAAAGATATTTTTTTTAAATTTTTGCTCTTACAGAATAAATTTCTCATAATTTTTTACAAATTGATGTCATTTATTTCATCAAACCATGATTTTACATCGTCTATAACAGATTTTATACAGTCATTATTAAATGGAGAATATAGATTTCCTATACTTACAATATCTAAAAATGACTTTGTTCCACCTACTTTACAGATGTTTATATAATCATTCCATCCAGATTCTTTGTCTTTAATCATTTTTTTCCAGAATTGTAATGCACAAATTTGAGCTAATGCGTAGTCTATATAGTAAAAAGGATTTTTAAATATGTGACCTTGTTTAAACCACCAGCAACCTCGTTCTAAAAAAGAATTATCATCATACTTTCTATGTGGTAAGTATTTTTTTTCTAAAAATCTCCATATTTCTTTTCTTTTTGATTTGTCGATATTAGGATTTTTATAAATATAATGCTGAAATTCATCAACAACTACTCCATATGGTATAAACTTAATTGCAGATGATAAATGAGTAAACTTGTACTTATCTGTATCTTCCTTAAAAAATAACTCCATCCATGGCCATGTTATAAATTCCATACTCATTGAATGAATTTCGCAACTATCCAGTGTAGGAAAATTAATCTCTGGCATTTCAATCCATCTAGACATATACAATTGAAATGCATGACCTGCCTCATGCGTCAATACATCTATATCATCAGATGTTTGATTAAAGTTAGAAAAAATAAATGGTGACTTATAATCCGGTACATAAGTACAGTATCCACCAGCCCCTTTTCCTTTCTTTGTTTCTAAATCCATAAGTTCATTTTTCAACATAAAATCAAAAAATTCATCAGTTTCTTTAGATAATTCAGCATACATTCTTTTTCCATTTTCAATTATGTATTCTGAATTACCCTTTAAAGTTGCATTTCCTGTTAAAAATTCTAAGTCTTCATCTATGTAACTCAAAGATTCTAGACCTATTCTTTTAGCTTGCTTTTCATAAAGTTCATCAGCCAGTGGCACAATATATTTTAGTACTTGTTTTCTAAAATTTTCAATCCTATCTTCTCTGTAATTACTTCTCATCATTCTAATATATCCAAGCTCTACAAAGTTTTTAAAACCTAGTTTTTTTGCTATTTTATCTCTCAGTTTAACTAATTTATCAAATATATCATCAAATTTAGATTCATTTTCTTCAAAGAAATTATAATATACCTTATTTGCTAATTTTCTTGTTTTTCTAGACCTAGAACACATAAACATTCCCATTCCAGATAAGTTTCTTTCTTCTCCTACAAACATTATCTGTGCAGATGCTAAAAGTTTAGTATACTCTGAACACAATTTATTTTCTTCTTGTAATTCCTTTATTATCTCTTTGGAAAAACTTTTTAAAGAGTAATCCACTATTGTAAAAAATTGTTCTCCAAATTCTTTTTTCAAATTAGATTTAAATTTTGAATTTGCTATAGCATTATAAAAATATGTATTTAATTCTTCATATAAAGGCATGTATTCATCCCAATAATTTTTTTCCTCTTGATAGAGTTTATCAAGAGTGTTTATACTGTATCTTATAGATGATATGTTTGACAACGTTTCTATTTTATTTCTCAACAAATTAATTTTATGTATATTTTCTTGTTGTTCATCATAACAACAAGAATTATCTATTTCTTCTACACACTTTAAAAACTCTTTTTTTATACTATTATAATTTGGTCTTTCATACTTAAACTCTGAAAACTTCATTTAAAACTCTCCTTTATAAATTTGTTCTTTATATTTATAAATATAGTTTTATATGTATTACATGCTATTATTTACATGTATTACATACTACTATGACTTTATAACTCATTATTTTGAATAACATTTACATTGTAATCATGTTGAATAATAACATATGATTATTGTAATTACAATATTTTATAGAATAAAACTAATTACTGTACAAACTTTAATAAAGTTTGTATATAAAACTATTAACCTTTATAATAGAAGCTTATATCTATATTAAAATGCAAACGATACCATTTTTTATAGATAACATTTATATACTCATAAAAGATACAATATTACATGAATATGTTATATAAATAATAAATTTATCAAAAAATTAATACTATTAAACTTTCTAAATTGCTTATCTCTTGGTATAATAATATACACATTAAATTTTCTACTGAAATTTTGTTCAACACTAGCTGTGTCAACGTTTTCATTAGAAAATTGAGGATATAATTTACTGGAGGTTGATATGTACAGATTAATCGCACTAGATATTGATGGAACAATATTAAATACAAAAAGAAAAGTTACTCCTGAAGTATTTGAATCTATTCAAGAAGCAAAGAAGGCTGGAGCTAAAGTAGTTATAACAACAGGTAGACCCCTTCCTGGTGTCAAAGGACTTTTAAATCAGTTAAATCTAACAGATGAAGGTGATTATGTTATATGCTTCAATGGAGCTATGATTCAAGAGGTTAAAAGTGAAAAAATAATACATGATGTAGAGATGACTTTAGACGACTTTGATTTTATATACAACAATGTTTGTAAAAAATATAATACCAAAATACACATAAATACAATGACAAATTTAGTTACGCCAAACGAAACTCCTGGTAAGTACACACTTCATGAAGCTAAATTGAATGATATAGAAGTTAAATATATACACAAAGATAAAATTGATAAATCTATTAAAATCTGTAAGGTTATGATAGTTGATGAACCAGAAAGATTAGAAGAAATTATAAAACAACTTCCTAAGAATTTATTCAATAGATATACTATAGTAAGGTCTGCCCCTTTTTATTTAGAATTTTTAGGTAAAACTACTAATAAGGGTACCGCACTTCAAACATTATGTAATAATCTAAATATACCTATAGAAAATGCTATTGCTGTTGGTGATGAAGAGAATGACCAACATATGATAAAATATGCAGGACTTGGTGTGGCTATGGGAAATGCACGTAGTAGCATAAAAGAAATTGCTGATTATGTTACTGATACCAACAATGAAAATGGAGTTGCAAAGGTTATAAACAAATATATACTTAATAAAGCTATCTAAATACCTAAAAAAACTAAAAATATCCCTTTAGATTTAAATCCATCTTGTATATATGTCAAATACTAATAATGTATATTACTGATATTATATAGTGTTTTTGTCTAAAGGATATTTTTAGTTTTTGATAGATGTATTCTTATACTAATACTTTTTGTTCAAGTTTAAATATTTTATATGACTCTACTATTGCTTCATTAATATCCAAACAATATATATTTTCATCATCTGATAATCCTGCTTCTTTTGTCCACGCATCAAAATCATTCTTCGTCCAGAAGAAATTCATTACATTTCAGCAACTTGCTGCCCAATTTGAATGCTTATCAAGGTTTATATGAAGCACTCTTAAATCTGGATTGTTTACATATTCAATTTTTTCATCTTTTATAAATATTTCTATTTCTTTACCTGTGGCACTACAAATAGAATTTATTCTCACATCTCGATTAAATGTACAAGAAGTTCCTATTGCATCTATAGCACACATTGCACTAAAGCTTCGATTATCACTTAATATAACTTTATGATTAGTAGGTAATGCTGATACTGGATATATAAAATTTATACTATCTCCATCAACAACCATTATATTTTTATCAATAAAATGTTTTAGTGTAGTTTCTAGATATTCTTTTTCTAAATTTAAATTTTCACTTATATGTTCAATTACTTCTTTAAGTGTAACACTAGAACATTTATCTATTATCATATCCATAATATATATTCTTATTTTTCGTTGTGTATCATCTAAACTATTGTATTTTTCTATTTGACTCATTTCTACTCCTCTTTAAACATCATAACATTTTGACAAAATGTCAGTTAATTTATTCTTATATTCTTCATATTCTTGACTCCCTCTAGCCCTAGGTCTTGGAATATCTATATTTATATCGTCAAGAATCCTTCCCTTATCCCTTGACATTACTATAACTCTATCACTCATATATACAGCTTCATCAACATCATGAGTTACCATTAATGCAGTTATTTTCTTTTTTGTCCATATTCTTTCAAGTTCTTCTTGTAAGTTTTGTCTCATTTGAAAATCAACTGCTCCTAGTGGTTCATCCATTAATAATACTTCAGGATTACATGCTAAAGCTCTTATCATAGCAACTCTTTGTTTCATTCCTCCAGACAATTGATGAGGAAACAGCTTTTCTTTCCCTTTTAAATCAGACATAACCAAAAGCTCTTCCAACATTTCTTCTCTCTTTTCTTTTGGTATTTTCTGTTGTTTCATAGGAAATAGAACATTGCCTCTTATAGTCTTCCACGGAAATAGAGCGTAGTTTTGAAATATAAAAGCTCTATCTATACCTGGTTTTTTAACTTTTTTATCATTTATAAAAACATCTCCACTCTCTGCCTTTTGAAATCCACCTATTATAGTAAGTAAAGTTGTTTTTCCACATCCTGATGGTCCTAAAAGACAAACAAATTGACCATTTTCTATATCTATACTTATATCTTCCAAAACCTTTGTATGTACTTTGCTATTTACAAATGTTTTATTTATATCTCTAACACTTAATTTCATTAATCTGCAAACCTCCATCTACAAAGGATTTTATTTATAAATTTTAGTACTCTATCTATTATAAATCCTATTAAAGCTGCAAATATCATAAGCCCAATTAATACATCTGTATGCATCAATGTCTGAGCTTGTACCATGGAGTAACCGAGACCGGCACTCGTAGCTATGAACTCAGCTCAGATAACAGACATCCATCCTGTACTTATAGCAATTCTTGAACCAGTCAATATATCTGGAAGAGATGCTGGTACTATTACATTTGCAAATATTACAATTGGTGATGCTCCCATACTTCTAGCTGCATTATAATAATCCTTTGATATTGCTCTTACACCTTGAATAGTATTTAAAATTATGGGAAAAACACCTGAAAAAGCTATTAAAAATATTGTTGGACCATCTCCTATACCAAACCATACTATTGTAAGAGGAACCCATGCCATTATAGGAACTTGTCTTACAGAATCTACTACTGGAGATAAAAGCTTTTCAAAAGTCTTAGAAAATCCCATAATAAATCCTATTGGAAGTCCAAACAATAATGCATACATAAATCCTTTAAGCACTCTTTGCAATGTTATAAACAGATTAGTCACTGTCTCTGCATCTGTCACACAGTAAAAGAAACCTTTTATTACATCTACTGGCATTGGGAGTAATAAAGAACTCCCTATATCTTTTGCTGCAAAATGCCAGGCTAAAAATATAATAACTAAGAGTATTATTTTATATAAAATGTCCATACTACTTTTAGATTTATTCTTAGCTATTCTATCTCCTCTATCTTTAGAAATTTTAATTTCCAACTTCTTATTTCCTCCATATCTATATTTCTTATATTCTTATACTCTTTTAATGATTTCTTAAATATAGCTTCATGCTTTAAATCATCAACACTTTTATTGTATAGTTTTATAAAATCACTATACGACTTGCTTTTCTTAAACTCCTTATTCACAACTAATACATATGTATCATAGTCACCTAATTCAGCTGTAGATTTTTTTTCGCCTTCTAACCCAATTGCTTTTATGCAATCTATTACAACACCATCTACTAAATTACTTTCTAGTCCATATGCTAGTGCTGTCCCTAATAATGGAGAAACTTTTATATTTTCATAGTATTTTTTTACTAATTCAGATTGATAATTTCTATTTTGAATTATTCCTATTTTTTGAGGATTGTTCTTCTTTAATAAAAATATATCTGAATTTTGAACTACTGTACCAACAATTTCAAACTCACTCGTTGCATTTACATACTGCTTTGCTGCATCTTTACATATGATTGCTATATCTATTTCCTCTGAACTCAGAGCCCATTGCATTGTACTTGCTCAGCAATCATTAATTGTAAAAGTCTCCATTACATCGCTTACTTTTATGTTTTCAAAGTAATCTTTATTTATCATATAATTTATTACAAAACCAGAGGTATCATCAGATACCCCTATTCTTAATTTTCCTTTTATTTCTTCTTTATCTTCAAAATTAAAAAATATTATAAATATACTTCCTAAAATAATGATAAAAAGTATTATTATATTTTTTATTCTCTCCATTTACTTATAATACCTTTGCCTTCCAATCTTCATAACTCATGCCTTCTGGAAACTCTGGATTAACTTTTTCTTTTATAAACTTATCGAAATCGTCTGCCCCACAAGAATCTAATAAACTTGTATCAATTGTATCTTCATATTTAGGTATATCATCTAATGCCTTTAAATCTTTATACATTTGTAAATTGTTTTTATATTCTTCTCCTGTAACTTTCCAAGTAAGCGTTCTACCTTCTCCAACTGTCTTTTTATAAATAGTTCTAAGTGCAACTTCTTCTTCTACATTATAATATTTTGCAAATATTTTAGCTGCTTCTGCTGGATTTGTATATATATATTCTATTGCTTTAGTATGAGCTAAAACCAATTGTTTTGCTAAATCTGGATGCTCTTTTATAAAGTTTTTATTCAATGAGAATGAGCAACAGTTATATTCTTTATCATTAGCTTTTTCTTTATATTGAGTTGATGCTATTATTTTTCCTACTCCATCATTTTCAGCTACAGAACCCCAAGGGTCACAAGATGTAAATGCTTGTATCTTTCCAGTTTTAAGAGCTAAATATTTATCTTTATCTGAATCCATATTTACAACTTCATATTTTGATGAATCAGTTGGTAATCCTGTTTCTGGTCCATAATCACTTGTCCATAAGAAATCACTCATATCTGTTGCAATTTTTTTACCCACTAAATCCTTAGGCTCTTTTATATCATTTGAAACTATTAGATATTCAGACCCACCTGTGTGATTATTTGCTGCTATTGTTATTGGTGAACCTTTAGGTATGGCTCCTACTAGCCCCTTTGTTCCTATATAACCAGCATCCATCTTACCTGCTGCCATGGCTTCAGGAACTTTACCATTCCCAACAGTTTTTACATTAAGACCTAAATCTTTATATATTCCTGCTGCTTCTGCTACTGGTCCAGCTGTCATATGGTCACAATTATAATACCCTACTGTTATCGCATAATCATCATTTCCAGCTTTTTTCCCCTCTTCTTTCGGTTTACTGCTACATCCAGTTAGTATAGATGCTCCCATTACACTAACTAAGATTAATGCTTGAATCTTTTTAGATACTTTCATTTCAATTTCCCACCTTATTATGTATTATTTTTATTTTTAGCAACACTTGTCCATATCTTCTCCAAATAAATCAACAAGTTTTTTACCCTCTACTCTGTAAATAGCGTATCCTACATTGCCATTTTTAGAACCTGACACTATTACTTCTATTGGTGGCTTCTCATCAATATTTTTAAAAGTTATAGTTTGATTCTCTATAGGTGCTGGTATTGGTTTTGTTATATAATGACCATCTTTATCAGAAACTACCACTACCATTTCATTTGAATTATTACCTTTTTTATATATAACTACTAAATCTTTTTTTCCATCATTGTTTAAGTCTTCTTCAGCACAAGTTATTATATCTTCCTTATAATTTTTCTTGAAATATTTTAATGTTTCTTGATTTACATTTGGAATAGAGTCATTTTGTTTAAGGTTATCATCAACTACCCTTGATAAAACTATTAATGCAATCACTACACATGATATTATAAGTACCTTTTTAAGCATGATTTCCTATGACCTCTTTCATCTTTGGTATTACTGCTTTAAGTGCAAATAAAATAATTAAAATAGTACATATATATTCAAAACTATCTGGTATATTTAACATTAGTTTATTTGCTAATTGTATTGAAGAATTTGTTGTCTCTAAATTCACAGTATTGTTGTTTGCCAAAAGTAAATTTGTTATATAACCTATTATTATTGAACAGAGTGTTAGCGTAACTGAATATATAACAACAGTTCTTTTTCCAATAAGTTTACACATGCTTATAAGTTCTGGTAAGTTTGTCGCTGCCCCAGCTATCAAAAATGTTATGGCTATCCCAGGAGATGCTCCACTTGCAACAAGAGCTGCTATAAATGGAATATGTCCTACAGCACATACATACATAACACATGCAAGTATTGAGATACTTCCAAGAGATAGTAAACCTGGATTTCCTAAATATTTTTGAATTATACTATTTGGAAAAATTGTTGTTATAAATCCGGCAAAAAGCATCCCCATTATTACATATTTACTAATAGTAAGTGCTAACTCTCCAAAAGACCATTTAAGCCCATCAATCATATTTTCTATAAAACTTCTCTTTTCTTCTTCTAATTCTATAGCTTCTTCATCTGAGCCCTTTTGCAGAAATAATTCTTCTTTTCCAAAAGTATTCCCCAAAACTCCTACTAAAAATGGTACTAAAAATCCAGATATAAGATAAATGATTGTGATTTTAGGTCCCAAAAGGCCTAAGCAAAGAACTACAGCTATTGGATTTATTATTGGAGTTGATGTCATAAAGGCAAGTACTGGCCCTAAGTATGCTCCCGAATAATACATACTTATCCCCAATGGTATTACACCACAACTGCAAATTGGTAAAAACATCCCTGAAATAGTGCTTTTAATCAAAGAAGAAAAATTCTTATTTCCAAGTTGTTTTTGAAACCTTTTTGGCGTTAAAACATTGTGAAGAACTCCTGCCAATACAAAACTTATCATAAGCCATCCCGATGCTCCATTTAGTGTAACTATAGAAGCTACTATAGTGTTTTTCACTCCACTTAAAACAATTTCTAATATATTCATTTTTACTGCTCCTAATTTTTAAACTTTTAACTATTATTTATAGCTTCTACTATTGCTTTTTCGATGGTATCTTTATTTAATCTATCGTACTTCTTTTTTTGGTTTATTATCAATGTTCCTTTTGTTATGATTCCATACTTCTTGACATATGAGAAATCCTTACCTGCTTGGTAAAGTTTTACGTCTAATTTATCAGTATACTTCTCAGATATTTTTTTTATAAACACTCCATGCTCATCACAAGATGGTCAAGTATTTATGAATTCAACTAAAATTTTAGCCATTTGTCCATCCCCTACTCTAAACAATTTATCTTTTACTTAAAATAATCCACAGAAAATTTTTTCTATGGATTGTATACCTCAAGATTTTATAATGTTATAACTTGGTCCACACCTGCACCACCTAAACAAGCATATAAATTTGGGAAACATCCAATTGTAGCTCCATCAACCAAGTTATCCTCTATACCTCTTTCTATAGCACACTGGTCACAAGCCATTATTATCATATCTGTCTTTTCATGTAATTTACTTAATCTTTCTCCTACTGGATTATCTTTAGACAAAAATAAGGTGTTATCCATAAAGAAAAACATACCTAAGACATCTACTCCATGAGTTCCTTGTTCTAATTGTGGTATTATCATTTTGTCTAGAATTTTATGTGCGTTAGTACTACTAAAAATATAAGCTACTTTCATTTTTATTCCCCCTATACTTTTTCATCTAAATTTTATACAAAATTTTACATATGTAATTATATTATAAGTTTATTCGTATTTATCTGTAAAATTGATAATAACTATATTATGAAAGTTGTATATAGCGTTTATCTATATTTATTCAATTACTTTTTTATTATTTTGTCTTTTCAGTTAACTTTAATAAATAAAAAATAGATTACTTAAATTTATCTAACTTATTTAAGTAATCTATTTTAATTATTTATCATATTATTAAATTAAATCTATTTTAATACTTTTTTATATATTTCTTAAGTTTTTCATACTTATATCAAGAGCTTTTACTGAGTGTGTAAGCGCTCCCACAGAGACAACATCAACACCAATTTTTCCTATAGATTCTATTGTATCTAAATTTACATTTCCAGAAAACTCTACAACTGCTCTCCCATCTATCATTTCTACAGCCTTTTTTGCTGTCTCCAAATTCATATTATCTAACATTATTATATCTGCTTTAGCCTCTATAGCTTCTTTTACCATCTCTAGAGTTTCCACTTCTACCTCTATTTTTCTGACAAAAGAAGTGTTTTTTCTAGCTAATTCAACTGCATTTTTAACACTACCTGCAGCTCCAATATGATTATCTTTGAGTAATATTCCATCAGATAAATTAAATCTATGATTGCATCCTCCACCTACTTTTACAGAATATTTATCTAAAATTCTAAGATTAGGTATTGTTTTTCTACTATCCAATAGTTTAGTATTTGTACCTTCAAGTTTTTCCACATACATGCTTGTAGTAGTAGCTATTCCGCTCATTCTTTGTAAATAATTTAAAGCTACACGTTCTCCCACAAGTAAGTTTCTAGTATTTCCAGTTAATACAGCTATCTTTTCACCATTATTTACCCTATCGCCATCATTTTTATACAACTCTATCTCTACATCTCCAAGTATTTCAAAAACCCTTTTAAACACACCTAAACCTGCTATTATACCATCTTGTTTACAAATTAAATCTACAGTAGACTTAGAATTTTCATCTACAATAGAATTAGTTGTTATATCCTCACTTGGAACATCTTCTATTAAAGCATCTTGTATCATTTTATCAATAATCAAATAATTCATCACCAAAATCCTCACTTGTTCTTTCTATTTCTTTTATAACTAATATTTTATTCTCTTCCTTTACTTTTTCCACATCCACATCTATATTTGGTACATCTATAAACTTCACTTCTATACTACCTATAACTGAGTTTATATTTTTAGCTGCTCTTTTTGAAAATACAAGACCTTCAAGTAGTGAATTGCTTGCTAGTCGATTAGCTCCATGAACACCTGTACAACTAATTTCACCTACTGCATATAGGTTCTCCATAGATGTTTTTGAATCTAAATCAACATGTATTCCCCCCATAAAATAATGTTGTGCAGGAGATACCTTTATGTATTCTTTGGTTATATCTGTTCCTCTATTTAAACATTCATTGTATATAAAAGAAAATCTATTGATTAAATATTCACTATCTAAGTGTGTTGCATCTAAGTATACATAAGGTAAATCATCTTTTTCCATTTGTTCAAAAATAGCTTTTGAAACTACATCTCTTGGAAGAAGTTCATCTACAAATCTTTCTTTGTTTTTGTTTAAAAGTTTAGCTCCTTCTCCTCTTAAAGATTCAGATATAAGCATCCTTCTGCCTTCACTATTTTCTTCATAGAAAGCTGTTGGGTGTATTTGAATATATTCTAAATTTTCTATTTTAATATTATTTCTTAATGCTATGGCAATTCCATCACCTGTAAGGTGTCTTTGATTAGTAGAATTTTTAAAAAGTCCACCAATTCCACCTGTAGCTAAAACTACTACCTTTGAAAAGATATGAATTTCTTTTTGAGACTTAAAAATTCTAGCTCCTACACACTTATTACCATCTTTTAATATATCTAAAAGATAAGCATCTTCTATAAGAGTTATATTTTCTCTAGTTTTAGCTTCTTTTAATAGAGTCTTAAAAACAACCTCTCCTGTATTATCTTTGCTATGAACTATTCTATTTACGCTATGAGCTCCCTCTCTTGTATAATCTATCTCTCCATTTTCTTTGTCTAAAGGCATACCATAGTCTACTATTTGACCTACATTTTCTATAGATTCATCTGCAAGAACTTTGACTGCTTCGACCCTATTTTTATACTGACCAGCCTTCATTGTATCTTCTACAAAAGACTCTATATCATCAATATTTCTAGCAGTCGAAATTCCACCTTGTGCAAGATATGTATTATTGTTTTCAATTGTAGATTTTGATACTACTAACACATTTAAATTTTTATCCAAATTTAATGCACAATATAATCCCGAAACACCACTTCCAATTATTAAAACATCCTGTTCTAAATTCATAAGTCTATCCCTCTATCCTTCTGCTAATCTGTGCATATTAAGCAGTGAACTTAAAGCTTTTTCCATAATTTCATCTTCTACAATAACTTCGTTTTCCATATTTTTAAGAGTACTATACAAATTCTCTAATGTCGTTTTTTTCATATCTGTACATAGTATTCTTCCACCTGGAATATAAAAATTTTTATTAGGATTGTTTTTCTTTAATTCATGTAAGATACCCTCTTCAGTTGCTATTATAAAATCTGTATTTTTGCTGTTAGTAGCATATTTTATTATTCCTGATGTACTCCCTACATAATCTCCTAAGTCTCTTATTTCTTTTTTACATTCTGGATGTACCAATACTTCTGCATCTTTATACTTTTCTTTCAATTCAATTATTTCTTCAATTTTTATATTGTTGTGATATTTACAATATCCATCCCAAAATATAAATTCTTTATTAGGGAATTTTTCTGCAATATATCCTCCTAGGTTCTTGTCTGGAAGGAATATAATTTCTTTATTATCTATGTTTTCTAATATTTTAATTGCACTAGATGATGTAACTGAAACATCACAATGTGCTTTAACTTTAGCTGTAGAGTTTATATAACATACAACCAAAGCATTTGGATACTGTTGTTTTAGTTTTATCACGCCTTCTTCATCTACCATATCTGCCATAGCACATCCAGCGTTACTTACTGGCATCAATACAGTTTTTTCAGGTGATAATATCTTAGCACTTTCTCCCATAAATCTCACACCACAAAATACAACCACTTCTTCTTTACAATCTCTAGCAATTTCACTTAAGTAATACGAATCTCCAACTGCATCTGCTAATTCTTGTATTTCTGGTGGTTGATAAAAATGAGCAAGTATTATTGCATTTTTTTCTTTCTTTAGCTCTTTGATTTGATATGTTAAATCTTTATCCATAATTGCACCGCTTTCTATATGTACTAGTGTATATACACCTGTAAATTCATTATATCACTTGACTATTTTTTCTTCAAGAATTTTAGACCTCTTAATATTGTTAAGATATAGACACTTACACTATCAATTGATTTATCATTTTTTCATAGCTATTTAAATTATTTTTTTGTATTTTTTAATTTTTTGTAGAATATTATCAGAATATTTTTTATATTCTTTCTTGTTATAATATTGAAATTTTTTCCAAATACATGTATACTAAGTGCATGATTATGTATATGTATTTATTTCTGAAATTATATTAGTTTTAATACTTTATAGAATTTGTAAGCACTTTAAGTATAAAATCTTATAAAAACTTACACATTCAGACAATATGTATACAGAATCCAAAAAAAAATTTATAAATGGGGTGATGTTATGACAACATTCTTAATTGGTTTGGCTATTTTACTAATAGGAGGTGCTTTATACGGCGCTTATTGTGAAAAAGTATTTGGCCCAGATGACAGAAAAACACCTGCACTTGCTCAAAGTGATGGAGTAGACTATGTTCCAATGAAAAAATGGAAAAATAGTCTTATTGAGTTGCTTAATATAGCTGGTACAGGACCGATTTTAGGACCTATACAAGGTATTTTATTTGGTCCAATTGCATTTATACTAATTCCTATTGGTTGTGTATTGGGGGGAGCTTTACATGACTATATGAGTGGAATGATTAGTATAAGAGAAAAAGGAGCACAGATGCCTTCTCTTATCAGCAGATTTTTAGGTAATAAGGTCTTTCAAGTTTATAATATCTTCCTTTGCTTATTAATGCTTTTAGTTGGTGCAGTTTTTATTTATACACCTGGAGATTTGGTAGTTACTCAAATTTTAAATATGAAATCAACTATCAATAATCCAGTCGTTTGGATAGTTTATGGAATCATCTTTGTATATTATTTATGTGCAACACTATTTCCAATTGATAAAATAATAGGAAAAATATATCCAATATTTGGAGCCATTCTACTTTTATCTGCTGCTGGCGTTGGAATTGGAATATTTACACAAGGTTATGACTTAGCTAATTTAAGCCTAGCAAACTGGAAGGGCATCCATCCTAATGGAATTCCTCTTATCCCTACATTCTTTGTTACAGTTGCTTGTGGTATTGTTTCTGGATTCCACTCAACTCAAGCTACTCTTATAGCAAGATCAGTTTCAAGTGAAAAAGAAGGTAAGAGCACTTTTTATAATATGATGATTTTAGAAGGTTTAATTGCAATGATTTGGGCTGCAGCTGCTATGGGTATTTACAATAAAGGAATACCTAGTGAATTAATAGGTTCTCCTGATGTAATAGGTTTAGTTGCTAGAGACTTACTTGGTTCTGTTGGCGGTATTATAGCTATAATAGGTGTTATTGTTTTACCAATAACTTCTGGAGATACAGCTTTAAGATCTTTAAGATTAATGCTTGCAGATTACTTCCATTATGACCAAAAAGAAAAGAAGCATCGTGTTATATTATCAATCTGTATATTTATTCCTGTTATAGCCATCCTTATATTTGCAAAACTTAGCGCTTCTGGATTTAATATATTATGGAGATATTTTTCTTGGAGTAACCAAACTATTGCTATATTCGCATTTGCTATGATTACAGTTTATCTTATAATCAAAGAAAAAAATTATATCATAAGCTTAATCCCAGGTATGTTTTATTCTTTTGTAATTTCTAGTTATATATTCAATGCTCAAATTGGATTCAACCTAAGTATAAACATATCATATATTTTAGCTACCATTTTTACTGTTTTATATGCGGTTTTAACTGTATACTATGGTAGAAAACTAAAAAACAAAACGGATACAAATCTAGCTAGCTAAATATAAATATTATTAGATTTTTATTAAAACTTTTAATTTTAAATAACTCAATAAAAAGAGGCTGTCTCAAAATAGAGATTAGCCTCTTTTTTATTAGACACATTAATAAATAAACAGATACCTTTTATTGGAATATTTATCCTATATATCTAATATAAATAAATAAAAGATTTAAAATAATCTACTTGTTTATATACTCAAAATAATTTTTTGGAGGAATACTTATGAATAATAAATTACATGAACTAGAAAAAAATTTACCAGAAACATCTTGTTCTTTTTGTACACACCTTTCATTGAAGGGGCCTAGCCTAGATTACAGATATGATATTAAATGTGTTATTTCAGATACCAAACCTGATTTTAGAGGATGCTGTGAATATTTTGAACCAGAATATACAGACTTAAATACAGGAGACTTAGACAATCTATACATAAACTTTCTTGAAACATGCCTTAAGGTAAACTATAATGATTATATTAATTCTATGTATTGGAAGTTGTTTAGAGAAAGAGCTTTACTAGAAAATAACTTTAAATGTTCTATATGTGGTTCAACTGAAAATATTGATGTGTATCATGTTAATAAAAATTTAGGAAGAGAAACTTCTGAAGATGTAATTGTTAAATGTAAGAAATGTAATTGTAAATAAGTGTATAAAATTTAAATAACTTCACATAATAAGTTTAAATAAAAAACTTAGGAGGTTATTTATGAAAAATAATAATTTAAATTGTGACGCTACTAACTGTGCTTATAATACTAGTGGATATTGTTATGCTGGTAGCATAAAAGTAGATGGAATGCAAGCAACTACTACAGGAAATACTTATTGTGCTTCTTTTGAAGACAAATATACATCTGGTATAACTAGTCGTTCTAATGACACTAACCAAGTTGATACAGATAATATTCACTGTGAGGCTGTAAAATGTAAATACAACAAAAATGAACTTTGCAAAGCTGAAAAAGTTCATATAAACTCAGGAAATGCAAGCTGTGAAACTTTTGAAATGAAATAATTTCATTGATACTTAACTATATAGTGTTTATAAAAAATAAAATGGAACCTATAAAACAGACACCTTTTAAAAGATATCTATTATAGGTTCTTTTTTACAATTAAATCACTATGTATTAGTAAATTAACATCATATAAGTTATCATCTTGAGGTAAACTTCACACCAAATATATCCATAAGGAACATAAATATTGGAACTCCAATTAATAATCCCCATACACCTAAATAATGCTCTCCCACAAGTAAAATAATGAAAACAAAGCAAACTGGAAGTTTTGTTCTATTTGACATCAACTTAGGATTTAATATATATGTTTCCACTGCATGCACTATACAAATCATAGCCAAAACACCAAATACTTTTGCTACCCCTCCTATATTAAGTGCTATTACTGTTAATGGAATTAGAGACACTATAACTCCAGCTACTGGAATAAGACCCAAAACAAAAATCATAAGCCCTAAAGCCCATATTTGAGGAAAACCCATAAATCCTAAAAAAATCATAGAAACAATAGAATTTATAAATGCAATCATTACTTGTACTTTCATTACATCACCAAAATTTTTTACAAAACTTTTTACAAAAAATACAAGAGAATTATAGATGAAAGATATCTTACTTTCTGCAAGTTTATTTCCAAATTTTTTAATATCATTTTTTTCAAGTAAAAGCAGTAAACTCAGTAAAAAAGCTAGTAATATATTTACCCCAAAACTTCCAACTTTGGTTGCTGCCGATGCTATTAACAACCCTGCCTGTGAAATATACTTATTAAAATCCAACTTTGAAACAATAGGATAAATCTTTGGCCCTAAAGACTGAGCAAATTGATTTACATCAAAATTACTTAAAATCCTGCTTAACTCTGTAAGTTGAACTATAATTATTGGCACAACTGCATAACTAATCAATACTAATAATATAGCAAATAATGAATATAACACTATAATTATCAATGAATCAGGAATATAGAAAGAAAATAATTTCCTAATTCTTTTTCTTATGGAAACCAATAAATTATAAAAAACAAAAGTCATTATAAATGTTAAAAGCACCATATTTAACATATACCAAAATGTAATTAAAATAATCACTACCACAGATATAGAAACAATCTTATATTTTGAACTATCAGATGTCAATTCTTTGTTATTCTCCACATCATAATCCTCCCCAAATTTTTACTACTTAACAATCAAACTTATTACTCTAATTCTAAAATCTAATTAGGATAACATTAAAAATAATGTATTAATTCTCCCTAATAAAACATTAAATTTTAGAGAAGATAATTTTAGATAATACATACTTATATCTAATTCTTCCTACATTATATATTTAAATCACCATTATCTATATCAGATAGTAAGTCATATATCTCTGGATATTCAAAAAATAAGCCTTCTTTTAACAATTGTCTTATTTCACCTGTACTTACCCATTTTATATCACTTACTTCTTCTTTTTGCAAAATTGCATTTGATACATCATACTCTTTTTTAACTAAATATACATCCCAAAGAGTATCTCCATGAATCATACTTCTAAAAATCTTTATCTCATCTTTAGATATATCAATTCCTATTTCTTCCTTAGCCTCACGAATTGCACCATCTAAACTTTCTTCTCCAGAAACAATACATCCAGTTGTCATTCCCCATATATTTGGCAATGTCTTTTTGTTTTTAGACCTTTTCTGGATTAAAATCTGAGAATTACTATTTACAATCCACACTTCAACTGCTAAATGATAATATCCTTCTTCAATAGAATTATCTCGCTCTATAACATTTCCTGTTTTACTTCCATCATCATTATACAAATCCCATAATTCCACTTTCAAATCTCCTTACTTTCATTATAAATTTAAATAAAATATAAATATATTTTAGTATAATTAATTTTGTTCATTTTTTATTACAATGCTTGATTTGCACTCATGTGTATCACTTTTCTTTTCTTTCCACTCTTTTATGTCGTCTATAATGAATCTATGTTTAAGAGATTTTGTATCAAACTTAAATATCCTAAACACTATTTGTAATACATATCCTAACCCTAAAGCACTTACAAGTGTCCCAATTCCTACAGAACCTCCTAATAGCCAACCAGCCACAAGTGCTAATATTTCAAGAATTGTTCTAACAAGACGTACAGACCTATTAGTTTTTTTCTGAAGGGCAATCATAAGACCATCTCTTGGACCACTTCCAAGACAAACACCTAAATATAGAAAGCTTGCTATAGCAGCTAATATAATTCCTATAACAACCATAAATACTCCTATATACGTATTACTTGCATGAGGTATCACTCCTGAAAATATTACTAAATCAATAAAAATTCCTATAAAAGTCATATTTAACAAGGTCCCCCATCCTATATTTTCGCCAAAAACTGCATCCAATATAACGATTATAACACCTACTATTATGGATGCCTGACCTATAGTTATACCTAATTTTATAGATAAACCTTGGTGGAGTACATCCCAAGGCATCAGACCAACATGTGCATTAATCATAAGCACCGAAGAAATTGCAAATATAAAAAAACCCGAAAACAACCTTATCATACTTTTTAAATTAATTTTTCCCATTAAAAATCACTCCCCATAATAATAATAACAATAAATACCAATAAAATATATATATAAGTACAAAATTTTACAGAATTTTTCATTATTTTAATATATAATTTCAACTATAAAAAAAGTGGCAATCCATATTTTACACATCCCCACCTATATTCTAAGCTTTAGTGTAAAAAACAGATATACCACTTTTCTAGTATTTAAACATTTTTAGTTACTTTAATTAATTTTCACTATAAATTCTAGCTTCTTCTTCTCCATTTAGCACTCTAAGAGTTCCAAAAGCAAGTGATTCTAACTCATTTTCTCCTGCCATAATTTCTACTGGTGCTATAAATTCAACTCTCTTTTTAACCATTGAAGTAAACATTTCAGAATATGCAATTCCACCTGTTATAATTATAGCATCAACTTTTCCATCTACTACAGTTGCTAGTTCCCCAATCCCTTTTGCTAATTGGTATGCCATTGCTTCATAAATAATTTTGGCTTCTTCATTTCCTTCTGCTATCATCTTTTCAACTTCTCTAGCATCTACAGTATTTAAATATGAAACTATACCACCTTTACCTCTTATCTTTTTAGTCATTTCTCTTTCTGAGCATTGACCTGAATAACAAGCAGCTACTAATTTTGTAGCAGGAACTCTTCCTGATCTTTCTGGTGAAAATGGTCCTTCATCATCAGATAACATATCAACCATTCTTCCTTTTTCATGAAGATAAATACTTACTCCTCCACCAATATGAGCTACTATTAAGTTTAAACTCTTGTAATCTTTACCTCTATCTTTAGCATATTTTAAAGCCATTGCTCTAGTATTTAGTGCATGCCCTGCGCTTGCTCTATCCATTCCACAAAGCCCAGATACTCTTGCTATATCTATAAGTTCATCTACTGCAACAGAATCATAGATATATGAGTTTATTCCAAGTGGTTCTGATATTGCATGTGCAACAACTGCTCCTAAATTTGAAGCATGCTCAAGTACTGGTCTATGTTTAAGTACATCAATCATTTCTTCATTTACTAAATATGCTCCTGATTTTACTGGTGGTAAAACTCCACCTCTTCCAACTATTGCACTAAGAGATTTTAAATCTATATTATTTTCTTCAAGAATACTTAAAACTGCCTCTTTACGCATTTCAAATTGGTCTTGAATTGTATTATATTTTGCAATCTCCTCAGCTGGATGGTCTATCGTCTTCACAAAAATTTGTTCTTCTCCATCATATACTCCTATTTTTGTAGAAGTAGAACCTGGATTTATGGCTAATATTCTATAAGTCATACTTTTCTTCCTTTCACATTAATTTCTATAGTTTATCCTATATATATTATAAACTATTTGCCAATCATTTCCATACCTTCATGGAAAGCTTTTATATTTAACTCGACAAATTTTGGTTTAACATTTTCACTTATAATTTTTTCCCAGTCAATAGATTCTAGTTCCATAGATTTAACTAGACATCCTAATAAAATAACATTCATTATCTTTGCATTTCCTAACTCTTCAGCTTTATCTGCTGCATTTATCACTTTTGTATTTAATCTATTTAATTCCGCATCTATATCTTTTTCTTGATATTCAGCTCCTCCGATTAAAACAGTCATAGAATCTATTCTATGATTATTTACTAAAGCTTTTCCTTCTGGTTTTAGATAATTAAACCATCTTAAAGCTTCCATCTTTTCAAAAGATACTAAGATATCTGCTCCTCCAATTTCTATAACTGGAGAATGAACACAATCTCCATATCTAACTTGTGAAGAAACTGAACCTCCTCTTTGGCTCATACCATGTATCTCACTCATTTTTACATCATATCCAGCTTCCATCAATCCCATAGTTAATAATTTACTAGCAAGTATAGTTCCTTGACCTCCTACACCTACCAAAAGTATACTCTTAGTCATATTATTTTTCCTCCTTAACTATTGCTTGTTTTGGACAAACTTGTGAACATACTCCACATCCTACACACTGATTTCTATCTATATTTGATAATTTATTTTCTTTATCAAATGATAGTGCTGGACATCCAGTTTTTAAGCATAATTTACATCCTATACACTTATCATGGTCAACCTTACACTTAGTTTTAAATGGATTATCAAACTCTTCTATATCTTCTTTAGAGAATTTCTTAAGTACACATGGCCATCTTGTGATTATTACAGATGGTTCATCTTCTATAGCCAAAGCCCAATCTAAAGCTTCATTTACTTCTTTTAGATTATTAGGGTCTATAACTCTTACATGTTCTATTCCACAAGCTTTAACTAATCCTTCTATGTCAACATCTTTAGTTTTATCACCTTGTAAAGTATATCCTGAACCTGGATTTTCTTGATGTCCTGTCATTCCAGTTATTCTATTGTCTAATATTACTGATATAGAGTTCCCTCTATTGTAAACTACATCTAAAAGACCATTTATTCCTGTATGGAAGAAAGTTGAATCTCCAAGTACACCTACTAATCTCTTTTCATTTCCTTCTTTCATATTAAGAACTTTTTGAGCACCATGTGCAGTTCCAAAAGCAGAACCCATACACACAACATAATCTATTCCATTATATGGAGGAGCAAATCCAAGAGTATAACATCCTATATCTCCACCAACTATTAAATTTTTTCTCTTTCCAAGTTCATAGAAGAATCCTCTATGTGGACATCCTGCACAGAAACTTGGTGGTCTTGGTGTTACTAATTCAGCTTTATATTCTATAGTATCATTTGTTTTTCCAAATATAGCTTTTCTTAAAACATCTGGTGTCATTTCTCCATATGGAGGTATTACATCTTTTCCAATACAATCTATCCCATATGCTTTTATTTGTTCTTCTATAAATGGGTCGTTTTCTTCTATTACATATATTTTATCTACTTTGTCTGCAAATTCTTTTATTTTTTCATAAGGTAATGGATTTGTAAATCCTAACTTCATATATGATGCATTTTTTTCAAATACTTCTTTAGCAAAATTACAACACATACCTGAAGCTATAACACCTATTTTTGTATCATTTATTTCATAGTAGTTTAAGTCAGTTTCATTTGAGAATTTTTTAAGAATTTCCATTCTCTCTTCAACAACGCCTCTTCTTATTTGAGCATTTGCTGGAACAGTAACCATTTTTTTGGCATTTTTCACATACTCTTTAATTTCAACTTCTTCTCTATCATAGCACTCTACTAAACCTTTTGAGTGACAGAGTCTTGTTGTAACTCTATATAAAACTGGTGTATCGTATTTTTCACTTACTTCAAAAGCTTCTTTTATCATATCTTTAGCTTCTTGGCTAGTTGATGGTTCAAATAAAGGTATCTTTGCAAACTTTGCATACATTCTATTGTCTTGTTCATTTTGAGATGAATGCATTCCCGGTTCATCTGCAGTAATAAGTACCATACCACCATTTACGCCTGTATATGCATAAGTAAATATTGGATCCGCTGCAACATTTACACCAACATGTTTCATAGAAGCCATAGTTCTTGCTCCTGCAATTGAACCCCCTATAGCAGCCTCAAGTGCTACCTTTTCGTTTGGAGCCCATTCTGCAACTATTGCATCTTTATATGTTGCTAAATTTTCTAGTATTTCTGTACTTGGAGTACCTGGATATGCAGATGCATATTTAACACCAGCCTCATATGCTCCACGTGCAATTGCCTCATTACCTGTCATCAATTGTTTCATATAAAATTCCCTCCATCTACAATTATTAAATTCATAGTCCACCCAATTTGTTCAATGAAATTAATTATTTATTTTTACTTCTAAACTTTCAAGTGCTTCTTTTATAACACTTGGTGCTTTCTTACATTTTTCTTCTGAAACTGCACAAACTGCAAATCTTAATCCCATTTTCAATGGAATTGCAAATACATTGTGTTTAGTTAACTCTTCACATACTTCTCTTGGATTATCACATGGTATACTTACAAAGAAACCTGCTATATATGGAAGAATTTCTAATCCTACTATTTCAGCTTCTTTTACAAATACATCTGCTCTTCTAGTCAGCATTCTTTTGTATACTTCTTTTTCATCCTCATATTCTTTGAATTTTTTAGGGTCATTCACAATATTAGATAGAACTGCCATAGCACTTCTATTACAATTCGACCAGTTTGCTCTACATGAATGAACACATGAATAATGGAACTCTTCAGCTACATCTTCACTTGAAGATATACAAATTATAGCTCCCATTCTCATTCCATAAGCTGTAAATCCTTTTGACATACTAAAACCAACTAATACAAGAACGTTTTCAGGCAAGTTAGAAAATTTCTTAAAGAATTTTCTACATACATCATCATCGCCTGCAAAGTCAATATATGCTGAATCTACGAAAAATATTATCTTTTTATCTTTATCTTTTGCAACTTCTTTTGATAAGTCTAATATTTTATCCCACTCATCATCTGCAACACTATATCCTGTTGGATTGTGAGCTGGTGTATTTATAATTGTAAAAACTCTTCCTTGTTTTTCTGCTATATTCACAAAATTTTCTTTGAATGAATCAAAATTAAACTTTCTATTTTCATCAAACAATTGGTAGTTTACTACTTTTCTATTAGCTTCTTCAGCTATACTAACATATGGACTCCAAAACCAATCAGATGTTAAAACTTCGTCACCTTCATTTGTATAATTCCATACAGCTAGTTTTATTGCACCACTTCCTCCCGGTGAAGCTAATACTCTTATATGTCCTTCTGGTAAGTAATCTCTGAAAAATACTTTTTTAACTGCTTCTAAGTAGTCTGGCTGACCTTCAAGAGCTGCATATGCACCTATGTCACAGTTATCTAATGCTTTATATTCATCATATACAGTTTTCATTGTTATTAATTTTCCTGAGTCATCCATTAGAGCGCCTATTGTTGCATTTATTACATTATCCATACCTAAAGCTTTTTCTGCTGCTTGAGCTCTTCCAGATAAGCTAAATATAACATCATTTTCTTTTGGCCACACTGCATGCTTACCAACCATACTTTGACTCATACCATCACCCCTAAAATTGTATTTACTCTCACATTTATATTAAGCAATTAACATGCCAACAAATTTAACTTTATGTAAAACTACTTTTGTTTAGAATTCTGATTTTTTTCACTACTAAAATTAAGTATTTAAGTTATTTTTCTTATAAATCTATGTGCTTGTCTGAAAAAATAAAATTCCACAAAAAAATAATGTTAACTTTTTTTAACATTTGTTTTAAAAAATTAACATCACTTCAAAATAATCTATATGTAATTATGTCTAAATATTTTTATTATATTTTTTCCATAGGGATGTTCTACTTATTCCAAGAACTTGTGCAACTTCATTTTTGGAAAGCCCCTGAGCAAAAAGCATGCTTATTATTTTTTCTTCAACATATTTATTTACTTCTTTTATATCTATACTTATCTTACCATCATTCATCTTACTTATATCTATGACTTTATCTGTAGCTTCCATACTTGCTGTTGTTTCAACATTAAATTCTTCTATACTAGAACTAGGTACTGTTTCTTTAACCTTAAAGTTTTGCTCTTTTCTTAATTTAATTTTTCCTGTCACAACATACTTTTGAGCTATTGTTTTTAGCTCTCTCACATTTCCAGGCCAACTATAATTATACAGCGCATCTATCTCATCCTTAGTTAGAGCAAAATTTTCATCTATACTGTTTATTCCATTTAAACCATCATCCTTTAGCACTTCATTTACAAAATTATTGAACAATGGTATTATATCTTCTCTTCTATCTCTTAAAGGAGGGATGTTTATCTCTAAACTACTTAATCTATAAAATAAGTCAGCTCTAAATGTACCCATAACTATTTTTTCTGTTAAAAATTCATTGGTAGCTGCTATGATTCTAATATCCAAAGGTATTATATAGTCAGAACCAATTCTCATTATTTGTCGTTCCTCTATTACTCTTAATAGTTTTGTCTGAATATTAAATGAGAGACTGTTTATTTCATCAAGAAAAAGAGTTCCTCCATGAGCAAGTTCAAATAACCCTCTTTTTCCACCTTTCCTAGCGCCTGTAAATGCACCTTCTTCATATCCAAAAAGCTCACTTTCAAGTAAGTTTTCTGCTATAGTAGCACAGTTTATGGCCACAAAAGGTCTATCTTTTCTTTTGCTTATGTTATGTATACTATGGGCTATAATTTCTTTACCAGACCCACTTTCTCCATAAAGTAGCGTTGTATAATCACTTTTTCCGATTTTTTTAGCTTCTTCAATAAATTCCTTAGTTAATTTATCTTTAAATAAAAAATCATCAAAAGTATATCTAGCATATAGACCTTTTTGATTTAAATCAAATCTTATTTTTCTTTCTAAATTTTGCAGTTTAGTTATATCTTGTATTATTCCTAAAACTCCATAAGTGCTATCATCTACTTTTATTAATGTTGTTCTAGTATTAACAATCAAGTTGTTTATATTCCTTATCTTTCTATCTTCTACATCATCTTTTTCATGTAGACAATCTAATAGCCATCCCATTTTGGGAAATACATCTAGAATATATTTATTAAGTGCGCATTTTCTTTCTACTTTAAGCATGTTTTTTGCACTTTCATTGTACAAAATTATACTTCCATTACTATCTATAGCAATTACTCCATCTTTTATACCATCTAATATATTTCTCAATACTTCATTATTAAACTTTTCCTCGCCTAATGTATCTAATAATTTCTTACAATACTCAACAGCTTCTCTTATAGATTCGTCACTGGCAGTTGCAAATACACTATCAATACCATATTGTCTTGCAAAGGAGCATGCCAAACCTCCACCAACTATTACAACTTCATCTTTTTGGTCTCTATACTTTATAACCTTACTTCTTATTTCGTATTTTGATTCAAACCATTCTTCAGTTATTTCAGTACTTATGACATTTCTCCAACCAACATAATCAAAAGAAACTTCATTATCTCCAAGTATTAATACTACTTTTTTAGAATATCTCTTTGCCATTTCTATTGCTCTTAGAAGGTCAGTTGATTTCATATTCATGGGTATTACAGGTACACTTACTGTGTCTATTACTAAACTATAACCTCCACCTCTACCGATTATAGCTTGAGCACCTTTCTCAACAAGTATACGTCCTTGATTTTCCATTAAATCAAGATTAAGTATGTCGATTATTATAGTTCCATTTTCTACATCTTCTCTATATAATTCTTCTATTCTTTCTTTTAATTCAATATCAGAGGCTATAATTCCTATCTTCTTTTGCAATAAAATCACCTCAATTTTAAATTATAGTATATACTGATTTCTACCTGCTTTTTTGGATTTATATAGGTTTTTGTCTGCATCTTCAATTAATATTTCGACATCTTTTCTACTACAACATCTTTTTATACTTACTCCAGCACTTATAGTCACATAATTTTCTACTTTAGAGTATATATGTTCAATTCCTTCAAATTCAAGAAGTTTAAAAACTCTTTTAATATATATTTCTATCTTATCGATTTCTTCAACATTTATTGATTTTATAGAATCTACTAATATTAAGATTTCCTCTCCTCCATATCTAATTATGTGTTCAGTAATATCTATAAATACATTTTTTATAATATCAGTTACTTTAATTATAACTTTATCTCCTGCTGGATGACCATAGTTATCATTATAGCTTTTAAAATAATCTATATCAATCAATATTGCCATCATATTTTTATCTCTACCTTCATTGAATAAATTCAATTGTTGTTCTAAGTATCTTCTATTATATAGTCTAGTTAGTCCATCAGTTAAAATATCATTTTCCAATTTCTTATTATCATCTACAAGTAATCTTAAACTTTCTTGTTTTTGTCTTAACTCATATTGTTTATGAATACCTTGTGATGTTTTATAAGAATTGTTTTTTTCCCACTTATCTGAATACCAATCCATACTTTTATAATATTCAATTGCTAGTTTGAACTCTTTTTTCAATTCATATCCTTTTGCTATTAGACCATAAAACATCGACATTTTTTTAGGATTTGATGAGCTTTTTTTAACTAAGTTTAAACCTTTTAAATAATATCTTATTCCTTCATCTACATTGTTAAATTTTATATATAAATCTCCATACAACTTATAAATATAATCTAATTTAGAATTATATATAAAAACATCTCCAAAACTTTTATATATGTTTTTTGATAAAATCAAATATGCATTTACTCTTTCAAAATTACAAGTATCTTTCTTTAACTCAATTTCGGCTGAATATAAAAATATGAATGAATACAAATAATCTTTATATACACCTTCAACAACATCCATCAGTTTTATAGTTTTTTCTAAAACAACTTCTGCTTCTTTATTCATATCTTCTCTTAAATATGCCCATATAAGGTCTATTTTTATTGCTACTCTTTCAGTTGAACATACTGAATTATTATTATGTGCAACATCTAGTGCATTTTTTATATACTTTATAGCTTCTCTGTTATTCCCACTTTCTAAATAACAGAGGCTTATTATACATTTGCAAAAAGCTTCTATAGAATATAGATTATTTTCCTGGGCTAGTCTTAGACATTCAATCAAATACTCCATACTTTTTATAAAGTTGTTAAATAAGTATAGATATACCCTACCAAATATATAATTTGCTCTACTTACAAGAACTTTATTTTTTAATTTTTTAAAAAAAGATACTTCCTCTACTAAGAGTACTACTTCAGCTTTAGTTTTATATAATGCACTTATTTCTACACATAAACTCATATTGAACAAGACCAATAATTCATTCAAACGTTGTTGTTTTATAATTTTCTTGGCTAAAAAATAAAAATGATTTGCTTTATCATATTTTTTTATAGAAATAGCAGATAGAGTAAGATAAATATAAATCTTAGATATTATATCTGCATCATCTTTTAATGATAATTGTTTAATATCTTTTAGTGAATCCATCAAATAGTTATACGATGCTTCTCTATCTTTTTTTACATAGTTTATTAGACTAATTAAATATAAAATATATACTTTATCTTTAGCATCTATTTTTGTATTTAAAAGGTCTTTGTGATAATCCAAGATGTAGTTTAAATCGGTTAAATTCAGATAGAACTTAGTCAACATATCATATTCTATCTTTTTTATATTTCTCTTTAAATCTTCTATTAAACTCCCTTTCAAGTAAATCACCAATCCTATTTCAACAATTAAAAATTCTTAAAATCATAATAATGCAAACATCTATTTCTTCCATTTTGTTTTGCTTTGTATAAGGCTTTATCCGCATTTTCAATTATTTCACTTATATCTATACTACTATTTTTACATGTATCAATACCAATACTAATCGTCAAATTATCATTTAAGAATTTTTTTACAACCTTACATAACTTTTTTCCAAATACCTTGCTTTTTCTATAATCTTTGCATATAGACAATATTAAAAATTCCTCTCCTCCATACCTTATAACAGACATGTCCTCTTTTAAATATCTTTTTATTATCATAGTTATATTTTTAAGAGCAACATCGCCATTATAATGACCATGAGTGTCATTGTATTCCTTAAAATAATCTACATCTATCATAAATGCAGTACTGTATTCACTAATCTCTTGTTTTTCTAAAAAATTATTTAAATATACCCTATTATAAGCATTTGTCAAAGGATCAATATATTTTTTCTTATCTAAATCGAGTTTTATTTTCTTCATATTATTTATTTCTTTTTCGATATGTTCATGTCTATAATTTAAAGAGTCTATATAATTTCTATTCCTAGCTTTCATATACATCTGTTTTAACTCATAGTACATTTTAAAGTATTTCATACTCATTTCATAATCTTGTATCTTCTCAAAACACATGTGTATAGTTTTATATGCTTCTTTTACATAATTATAATTTTTAGCCTCTTTAGCCTTTTCAAGAAGCTTTTTGCTTGTAATTAAAGCATTTTCATAATTTTCAAATATATAATATATATTAACCTGATGATAAATTAATTCTAAATCATATATTATATACTCCTCTACACTATTTATGTTATTTAATAAACTCTTAGCCCGATTTAAATAACAAGTTGATTGCTCAAATGATTTCTCATTACTTTCTGTATAGTACATAGCTAGATTTATACATAAGTCTAATTTTTCTACTTCTTTTAAATCTTGATTCTTAAATTTTTCCAAATATACTTCAGATTTTGCTAAATTATTTATAGCACCTGAATAGTCTTTAGTTTTTATTAATAATTTAGTTATATTATTTGATGCTCTATACTTTTGAATCATATTTACGTTTGTATATTTCTTATTCTTTATTACTTCATTAAAGTATTCTCTTGCTCCTTCATAATTTTCAAATGAACATTCACATTCCCCTAGCTTTATATTGCATAGTGAGCATACTTCTATATCTTTTGATAAGTCTGCATATTTTCTTGCTTTTAAGAAATTCATTTTAGCAATTAATGCATCATCTAAAAATAAAAAATATATCTTCCCAATTATAAAAAAATATATTTTTTTACAATTAAAATCATTAGTTTCTTTTACTTTTATATATAAGTCTTCTATTTCCTTAATTATTATAGAAGAATCAATACATTTACTTGCTTTAATATAAATCAATTGAGATTCAAAAATAATTTCTTCAACTAAAAAATTGCTATCCTTACAAATAAGATTAAATTTATCTATATATAGATTTGCTCTATTTACATCTTCATTCTTTAAACTTAAAATGGCTATTTGTGAATAAAATCGTGCTAAAAACACATAATCTTTAGGTAAGTATTGTTCAATATATTTACAGGAAATCAAAATATACTTTTTCATTTTTTCACTAAATCCTTGAATCCCATACAGTAAAGCTAGCAAAAAATTTAATTTTAATAACATTAAACTACTTTGTTCAGTTTTATAGTAATTAATTGAATTGTTAATTTCATCAATTCTTTTTTCAAAAAAGTCATTATTATTTAATAGTTTCTCATTCAAGGTCAGTTTAAACATTGAGTCTAAAATTATACTATCTATATCTTCCAAATATTTATTATATATTGTAACCCACCTCCGACTTTCATTATCTCATAAATTTAGTAATTTTCCATACTATTTTTAAAAAAAGTCGGTGTCTCAATTTAGAAATTTCTCCTAAATTAAGACATAAGTTACCCTAAACTATACAATTTTCTATTTGAATTATATAATCTTGACAATTTTCGCAAATTATCACACTTACAATGTAACTATTATCAACTTTATTTGCTCTTGATAATTTATTAAAAGACATCCCTTTATAATCATTAGATATATTACTTATTACATATTTTCCATCTTTACTAAAAATATAAAAATGATATTCTAAAAATGGAAAGAATTTCTTCTTTTCTTTTACACCCTCTAAGCATAATGGGCATGCTTCTTGATAGTATTCTATATCAAAATCAACCTCTTCTGATTCATTAAGTATCTCAATTATTTTTGGAATACTTATTCCTTGAATTGGACTTTCTTCATCATTTATTAAGCCACTGCAATTATCCTCTTTTAATGAATATTCCTTATCTTCATAAATAAACTTGTACAAACTCATATTATATCCTCCTAATAATTATTAATCTCCCAAGTTATTCTACCACTTAAACATTCCTAATAAAAGTAATTGTTATATAATTTTATAATATTTGTAATTAAGTAAGTTATATATATATATTGTATACATATAACTTGCTTAATTATCTTAAAACCCAATTTTACGTTTTGAACATCCAGTTTTTCAAAACCTATTGTCAAAATTCACTTTACCTATTAATATAAGGATATAAATATAGAGATTGAATATAAATGTAACACACTTAACTATTTTATAAGATACGATTTAGTATCAAATTTTATATATTGTATAGGGGGAGATACAGATGTATAAAGATAAAAGTGATGAATGTATACACTTAATGACTGCATATATTGATAGCATAAGTGGATATTATTCATTTATAGACACACAATTAGATGACTTTATGTTGAAGTATGGTGAAAACATTGTTGATTCAAATTTACATAGCATTATGATGTTGCTTTGTAAATGGGGATTAGCCTAACATTTTGAGCAACTTTTTTGTATATTGTATTCTATATTATTTATTCATTAATAAAAAAGAAATTGACATAAATTTAAAAGCTATATTGAAAGGCTATATATAGATAAAAAAAATCTATATATAGCCTTTTTGAATTTTAATAAATATCTTATATATACACGATATCAATAAAAACAATTTAAGTTTATTTAAATTTTATTTATCCTATATGTTATAATTTACTTACATACAATAATAAAAATATCTAATATGTATTATTCAGTTTAACTAATCACAATATCATCTCTTCATTTACAATTAAGATATTTTCAATATAGTAATACTCAATTTTAATATAACGAAAAGGAGAATTTGATATGAACTATAATGAATTATTAAAATCTGCTAGAGAAAACTTTAATGGAAAGTGTAAAGTCTGTAAGATTTGTAATGGAGTAGCTTGTGCTGGAAATGTTCCTGGCATGGGAGGAAAAGGAAGTGGCTCTTCTTTTATAGAAAATAGAAGAAGCTTGGAAAGAGTAAAGATAAATATGAGAGTAATACATAATGTTTCAAATCCAGATACTACTATCGAGTTATTTGGTAAAAAAATGAGTGCTCCTATATTTGCTGCACCTGTATCAGGTACTATGTTAAATATGGGTGGTAAGATTTCTGAAAAAGAATATATCGAACCTGTTGTTAGAGGTTGCTCTAATTCTGGAATCTATGCCATGGTTGGCGATACTAATGTAGATACTTTTTTATTGAATAATTTAGATGTTTTAAAAGATAATGCTGGAAATGGAATTGTATTTATAAAACCTTGGAAAAATTCAAAGATAATAGAAAAAATTAGATTGTCTGAAGAGGCTGGTGCTTTTGCAGTTGGTGTAGACCTTGACGCTTGTGGATTGATTAATAATCAGCTTCAAGAAAATCCTTTTTCACCTAAGACAATTGATGAGATTAGAGAGTTGGTTGAAGCGACTAGATTGCCTTTTATAATAAAGGGAATTATGACTGTGGATGATGCTTTGATGGCTGTAGAGTCTGGAGCTAGTGCTATTGTTGTTTCAAATCACGGTGGAAGGGTGCTTGATTATACTCCTGGTACTTGTGAGGTACTTCCAGATATAGCTAAGGCTGTAAAAGGAAAGATAACTATACTTGCTGATGGAGGTGTTAGAACTGGTGTTGATGTGGTTAAGATGCTAGGTTTGGGTGCTGATGCTGTTTTGATGGGAAGACCTTTTGTTACTGCTTCTTTTGGTGGTGGTCTTGATAGTGTTGAGTTTTTTATAGATAAGACTAGGAATGAGTTATGTGAGACTATGATTTTGACTGGTTGTCAAGAGATTAAGGATATTGATGGTAGGGTTATATGGAAGTGATTATAAAATAGTTTTATAACATCTATATTTAAATGGTATATCATTTTACATGTAAAAATAGTGTCTCACTTATTTAATAAATAATATTGAGACACTATTTTTTAATCATTTTTAGATTTTAATTCTATGAAAAACTAGGATCAGTTAGTCTACCCAATTTATCCCAAGTAGCTGAACCAACTACTCCATCTGCAGATAAACTATATTTTCTTTGAAAACTCACAACTGCATTATATGTATCATTTCCAAATATACTGTCTACAAGTACATTATAATTAAGTAACCCTAAAAGAACTTGTGCACAGTTAACTTCTGTACCACGAGTGTTATGACCATAACCTACAAGTTTTGTTGTACTTATTGTATAATTTGCACCACCTGAAATTTTTATAGTTTTTTTACTAGGATTATAATCCACATAATAATTTGTATAAACTCCTGGAGTATCTCCTTCACTCATAAAATTAGCTCTTTCTGGTACAAATATTTCATCATCTGCTTGAGGTATAATATTCAATGCTGCACATTTAGCTGCATAAATTTCTTTTATTTCATTTGGCGCATTTTCATATTTATATGTATATCCAGACAATACAGCAGACTTTGGAATTTCCTCTAAAATGGACTCCATATTTACTCCTGCATTTTTTTCTGTTTCTCCAAATGCAATATTAGTAAAAGTAAACATTAAACAACACACAACAGCCAATACTTTTCTTGATTTTTTTAACATAAAATCCTCCTTATATAATTATTTTTTTAATTCATTATAATACTTTGTGGGTATTTCTATTCTATCAGAAGCTTTTGGAACTATTCCATTTGCCTTACATTTTTCCTCATAAATTTTTCTAATTTCGGGTGGAGCATCTTTATATAAAAATGTTTGAAATTGGTCATTAGGATTATTCTTTATAACTTCAGTAGTTTTGATTGTCACTTCATTAGAATTCTTGTCAGCTTTAACTTGAGCATCAACTTCAGCAAAAGATATAATAGAAATTATAGAAACTAAAATACCTATAAATATTCCACTTCTACCCTTCTTTTTAACAATACTCTCAAGTCTTTTTTCTAAATTTGTCTTATTAAATTCAGTTGTTAAAATCCCACTTTGATAATTTTTACTTAACTTAATTGATTTTATAAGTGCTAATGCATATTCTTTTTTCTCTTTTAAAGAACAACCTGACAAAACACTTTCATCACAACATAATTCACAGTCTATATTTATTCTATTGCTCATTATATAAACAAGTGGATTAAACCAATATATTATTTTTACAGACAATACTAAAAATTTTATTACAATATCTTTGTTTTTAAAATGTACTAATTCATGCCTTAAAACCCAATTTAATTCATCCTTACTATAAAGATAATCTGGTAAAAATATATATGATTTAAATAATCCCATGCCTGCTGGACTTATCAATTCATCAGAACCTCTTAGCTCAATGTTCTTTTTTATATCTAACTCTTTCAATAAATTCTTATAAATACAATTAACATTATCATCTTTTATATCATAGGACACATCAACAACAAAATTTTTAAATCTTTTATATTTCATGAATGTATAAAGTGTAATTACTATAGTTATAAATATCCATAAATAAACTAAATACAGCATAAAATTATTATTTGTAGGAACATTAATTTTATTAATGTTATTTATTAATATATTGCTTTCAGACTCTTTTATTTCATATTCTATTTTATAATTAAATAGGAAAAGTAACATCCTAAAGACTATTATTAACCAAATATAATAGTTAAACTTTTTGCTAAAATTCTTAAATAAACATCTTTTCAAAAACAATAATAGGCAAATACCAAAACTACAAACAATAGTTGTTTGTATAAGATTTTCAAAAACTTGTACCATATAATTTTACATCCTTTAAATTATTGAAATAGTTTTAAAAAAATCAATCTTACTTTGACTATAATTTTATTTTCATCTGCTTTCTTATTCTACTGCTTTGACAACATCATTTAAGCTTACTATAGTACATACTCAGTAAATAAATTTCATTACCTTTATAGTTACTATTTTTTTAATTCATTATAATACTTAGTAGGTATTTCTATTTTGTCAGAATCCTTTGGAACTATTCCATTTGCCTTACATTTCTCCTCATAAATCTTTTTAACTTCAGGAGGAGCATCTTTATATAAAAATGTTTGAAACTGATCATTAGGATTATTCTTTATGACTTCATTATCTTTACTTGTCACTTCATTAGAATTCTTATCAATTTTAACTTGGGCATCAACTTCAATAAAAGATGTTATAGAAATCATAAATACTAAAATAGCAATTAATATTCCACTTCTACCCTTCTTTTTAACAATATTCTCAAGTCTCTTTTCTAAATTTGTCTTACTAAACTCTGTTGTCAAAATTCCACTATGATAATTCTTACTCATCTTAATTGATTTTATAAGTGCTAACGCATATTCTTTTTTCTCTTTTAGAGAACAATCATTCAAAACACTTTCATCACAACATAATTCACAATCGATATTTACTCTATTGCTCATTATATAAACAAGTGGATTAAACCAATATATTATTTTCACAAATAACACTGCAAACTTTATTAAAAGATCTTTGTTTTTAAAGTGCATCAATTCATGTCTTAAAATCCAATTTAACTCATCCTTGCTATAAGGATAATCTGGTAAAAATATGTACGATTTGAACAATCCCATACCTGCTGGACTTATCAGTTCATCAGAACCTCTTAATTCAATTTTCTTTTTTATATTTAACTCTTTCAGTAAATCTTTATAAAGACAGTTAACATCATCATCTTCTATATCATAAGATACATCGACAACAAGATTTTTAAATTTTGTATACTTTACAAACGTATACACTGCAATAACTATAGCTACAAATATCCATAAATAAGCTAAATACAACATAAAATTATTATCTGTAGGAACATTGATTTCTGTAATATTATTTCCTACTGCATTATTGCTTTTCGATTCTTTTACTTCATACACTATTGTATAATTAAACATAAAAAGCAACATCCTAAAGACTACTATTAACCAAATATAATAATTGAACCTTTTACTAAAATTCTTAAATAAATATCTTTTCAAAAATAATAATAGACAAATACCAAGACTACATATAATAGTTGTCTGTATAAGATTTTCAAAAACTTGTACCATATAACTATTCATCCTTTAAATTATCAAAGTAATTTTCTAGAAAATCTAGCTTATTTTTATCTATAGCTTCATCCTCATGTAAAGCTGACATTAAACTTACCAAAGAATCATTATGTATGTTGCTTAGGAAATCCTTTGTCTCAAAGTTTAAATAATCCTGATGCTTAACCACTATTGTGTAATGTGTATATCTGTCTATTTTTTGAGCATGTAGGAATTCTTTTTTTACTAGTCTTGATAAAAGTGTCAGTGTTGTGGTTTGTTTCCATCCATATTTTTGCTCCATTGCTTCAATAACATCTTTTGATGTTACTGTAGCATCTACTCTCCAAATAAATTTCATTACTTTTAGTTCTGCTTGTGGTATTTTTCTTATCATTATTTACACCTCCCCCAAAACTCTTTCTAACATAATTCTACAACAAGAGAATTTTTTAGTCAAATACTTTATGAAAAAATTGTGAATTTTTGCATTTTATGTTAATTTTCTAATCTTTTTTAAAATATTAAAAGTTAGATTTAATAATATAATTCATTAAAACTTTTATTATATTATTAATAACGACAATATATTAATATTTTTATCTTGAGTAGTATCTAATATGAATATTCCTTTTTTACACACAAAGAACATTATAATACTTTTGTGGGAAATAAACTAGACTAATCTTTAAATTACTTTTGATATTAAATTTTTATGTATATTTTTTAAAAATCTCTTGTTTCAAAGCTAAAATACTTTCTTTGTTTTACTACCACATTATAGTGTAAGTCAATTTATGCATAAATAAATTCTATCTCAATAGAGTCTTATATGCAAGAGAATTAAAGCAAACCTTTTCATCCAATTTTTACCATATAAGTTTTTTTAAATTCTTCTTTTTTCATACCCTATCATTTCCTAATATTTTCTCTAGCCTAAATTAATGATAGGTGCTTTTTAATACACAACTACATACAAGTATTTCCATATAATTTATGCATTCATTTTGTTTTTTGAAGCAAAATATTTTTCATAATTTAAAATTTTTTTTATTTTCTCATAATAATATTGAATAATTGATTATATTCTAGTATTATATAGGTGTAGAATAAAACTAAATCGGCAAAACTAGAGAAATTTAGTGACGCAAAGCTATAGGGACTAAGACTTATAAAGTATCTTATGAGTTATGTCAGCCAGTTGCCAAAAAGATATTTTCTTTTTGTTTTTATGAAAGTTTTTTAGGGGGATGTAAAATGTTTATGGAAAAAATAGATACGTGTACACATGTATTAACTGCTTATATTAGTAGTTCACATGATTATTGTAATTTTATAGATACACTGCTAGATGATTTTATGCTAGAGTACGGAGAAAATGTAGTAGAATCATATTTATATCAAGTGATGGTCTTGGTAAATAAGCATAATTAGATAGATTTTATTTTCTAGAAAATCCTTTTTAGTTTTATCTACTTTTAAATAATCTTATAATAAATGATACAAATTTAATTCAAGTATATTTATTTTTTATATTATAATCTTTATGGTTTTATTTTTTATAAAATTATATATAATGAAGATGTAAAATAATATCAAAAACAAAAAAAGAAACTACAATCTATTGCTCTAGAGTGAAGTTTCATAATCAACTGTAGTAAGCTATTTTTTATAACACTCAATTTTTATATCAAGCTCAAAATCACTCTTTCACTAAGAGTGACTTTTTACTTTTTGAGAAACAATATATATTTCTTAAGAAACAATACTAAGGTATATAAATCTAACTGTTAAACTAACACTCTAAATAAAAATTCACTCATTTCTCTAACTCATTTCTTATTAATAGATTGATTGTAGAATATAAAACTATAAATATTTTCAAGAATATATAAAATAATTTGCCACCAAATTATAACTTATAGTAGCAATATGGTGGCAAATCAAACTTTTATTATATTCTATATATTGACAACACTATATTTTTTACAAATTTAATCAATCTCTGACTTAAATGGAGTATCATCAGCCTTTGCTATTCTGTATTCTTTATCAGTTATATAACCAAGTTCATGCATTTTATACAATACAGTCAACTGTCTCTTTTTAGCCTCTCCATGGTCAATATACCTAGCAGGATTATTGGTCATACCTGCAAGCATAGCACATTCAGCTAGGTTTAACTCTCCAACTTTTTTACCAAAATACACTTCAGCTCCTTTTGCAGCTCCATATGCATTTTTTCCTAGGTACATATTATTTAAATAAGCTTCAAGGATTTCATCTTTACTCATAATCTTATTCATCTGCTTTGCATTATACATGTCCCTTATTTTTCTCTTCATAGTTTTATCGTCACTTGTAAGCAGATTTTTTGAAACTTGCATATCTATAGTACTTCCTCCTTGTGTTGTATCTGTAAACACATTATTAAGTACTGACCTAGCTAAAGAAATAACATCTACTCCTTTATGCTTATAAAATCTCTCATCTTCTATGGAAACTATAGCCTGTTTTAAGTCCTTTGGCATTTGTTTTATACTGACAACCTCACTACTTATATATTTAGACTTAATTAATTTCTTAGTAACTTCAGGTGAACCTTTTATAGCTGAAACTGTAAAAATTGCACCTGCAACTGAAAATATAATGAGTGCCACTAGCATAACAGATAATAATGCTCTAGCTATTTTAATTCTCTTTTGCTTTCTTCTTTTTTTACTTTTTAACTTTCTATCTCTTTGCTTGTACTCAACTCTTCGTCTATCTCTTTGACCATAATCTGTATTTAAAGGTCTTACATTATCTCTTGTAAAACTATCTCTTTTTATAATATTTTGTGAATCTACCTTTTCATTCATTCTTTTACTAGAGGCTGTCTGAGAATTTTTATTTTTTTTACTTGTTGAAGTATAAGAATGTTTAGATTTTTTATTACTATCTTTATTATTACTGACTTTTTTACGTCTTATTTTATTATTATCATCATCATTGTAATAACCCATTTTAGTCTCCCTTCTTTATATAAGGTACATTATACATTGTTCCACAAAATAAATCAAAGAACAAAATTGTAAGTTTAAGGGTCAATTTTATAAAGGATATTTTCACTAATTTTCTCTATATTTGCGATTAATATTCATCTTTTATTTTTAAAAATAGCTTTGCAGTTGCTAAAGTGTCACTATCAGCTCTATGAGCATTTATATTCTCTATATTGTAATAAGCACAAGCTGTTTCAAGCTTCTTATTTTTTCCTTTATAACTTTTACATTTTTTTAATAATTCTAGTGTACATATATAATTATTTATTGGCTCTAAGCCGAACTTTTTAAGATAGTAATTTAAAAACTTTAAATCAAATTTTGCATTATGTGCAATTATAGTTCTATCACCTATGTATTTTCTAAATCTAGGTAAAACTAACTCTAAAGACTCCTCTTTTTCTACCATTTCATTACTTATATGTGTCAATTCTGTTATAAATGAAGAAATTATACCCTTAGGTTTTATTAACCTCGAATAGTTTTTTACAATTTCGTCATTTTTTATTTCTGTTACTCCTATCTCTATTATTTCACAACCTTTATATGGATCTAATCCTGTAGTTTCTAAATCTACAACTACATATTCTTTCATATCTCTTCTCCTTATTATCAAATGGATATATTTATATTCTATATTTATACAATATACTAATCAATACTTAATTTTATATGATATATGAAATTTTTACAAATTTTACTAAAGATACAGTATATATTCCATTATAAATAAAGATTATTTTACTATAATAATTAAATTTTTATCTTATTATCACTTAATCTATTTTGATAAACATTATTATTTAATTCTTTATTGTTTAATTCTTTAAAATCTAAGCTTTTACATTGTTCATCATTTTCCCATATTCCTGCCTGCTTATTTCCATCACTTTTATATAATACACCTTTTCCATTTTTTTTATTATCTAAAAAATAGCCCTTATATATATCATTATTTGGATAAGTTAATTTTCCTAGACCATTTTTTAAACCATCTTTAAATTCCCCTGTATATATTGAACCATCTTTATAAGTATATTTACCTATTCCATGCATCTTATCATCTTTCCATAACCCTTCATATCTTTCCTTACTTGAAAAAATATATGTCCCAAATCCATTTTTCTTCCCATCAATAAACTCACCTTTATATAAATCTCCATTATCATATTTGAATACTTTTTCTCCCTTTAATTTCTTATCAATATTCTTATTTTTATCACTATTTCTATCTTGTGTATATGTTTTTTCTCTCCTTGTCTCAATTAAATCTCTATCATAACGAAAACCTTTTTTTGACTTATTTTTTATACTAGTTTTTTTCTTATTAATAAAAACTCTAGCTAATTGAATAAATATAAATGCAGACGATAAACATATAAATACACATACTATTGTTCTAAAATAACTAGTTATATTTTCCATAAAAAATCACCCTTTTATTTTCAAAATTTATTTAAAATACCGATTTAAAATACCTAATATAATATATATTTTTATTAGTTAGCATTTATACTCTTAAGACTATATATTAAGTAAATCTCATTTTAAAAGAATCTCTCTTAAAATAAACTAAGTACAATAAACACAGATAATTAATAGATACATATGAAATATCCTTGAATACTTCATATAAATATTTCTATATAAGGAAATAAAAAAGATGAACGCTAGAAAACAGAGTTCATCTTTTAATAAAAAAATATCTATTTAATAGTAATTAAAAGAAAATACCTATTTACTATTAAACATATTTTTTAAATTTATTTTATCTATTCTTTTATAAGAACCTTTACAACTTCTGATATATACATAGTATGATAATCTTTCTTTGGATACCACTTTTCATCATTTTCTTTAGCATCAAAGTTTTCTGGTGGCATAGTATCATGATATAATTTTTTACAAACCATAATCATATTAGCTTCTTCAAAAGCTACTGTATCGTCTACAAAATATGGTGTAAGTTCTGCTTTTTCTACTTTATTTATATCTCTACCAGAAATAGTACCACAAATATTTAAAGCTTCTCTGTATTTTTCATCAAAAAATGCAACTGTAAATGTGTCATTATTATCTACAAACTCTTTTGTATATCTCTGTGGTCTTATGTAAGTTGTTACAACATTTTTACTCCAATACACTCCAACACCACCCCAGCTTGCAGTCATTGTATTAAATTTGTCTGAGTTTCCTGCTGTTATAAGTAACCACTCTTTACCAATTTTAGTGAATGGATTAAATTGTAGCTCTTCAATTTTTACTTCTTTAAATCCCATAACTTCATCCTACCCTTCATCTTTTAATAAATAAGTTATTTGTTAAAAATTTAAATATATGCACTTTTATAATACAGCTTTTAAGATTATCTTCCATATTCATGTAAATTATAATACAACAAATCAATTACTTTCGCAAGAAGTAGTTTTTATATTTTTCAATCATAAAATGTCAATAAAATATATTAATTATAAAATATATAATACATTTTTTAAATTTAAAATACTATAATATTAAAAATGTAGAAAGCATATATACTTTCTACATTTATTACTATTTTATATATTTTTATAGAAGTTTAATTCCATTTAAATCTAGTTTTATTCAAAAACTATCATAATCATCAAATTTTGTTCTATTAGTTGTAACTTTCTATACTTTATTAATAGCATTTAAATTATTATTCTTATCAATATATATTTTCTCACTCTCTAAATCTTCATCAAACATCTTTATTATATTTTCTATTTCATTTTTGTATTCATCTTCATGTACTCTATAAAGCATTAAATCTTCTAATAAATCTTTTATATCAAAATACACATCTTCTAATAAATAAAAATAACCATCTTCTATATTCTTCAATTTATCTATAGTATCCAATTTTTTATCTATATCTTTTATAACTTCTATGTTTTGTATATTTATATTTATAATTGTCAATAAGTACATTCTCACAGTTTTTATTATCTCAATAGAAAAATCTACAATATCATAATTTCCTTCTTTTTTATAAAGTGATTCTTTAAATTTATCAAAACAATCATTTAAATCTGGATTTATGTTATTAAACGGAGGTCTTATTATATCTAGCATTATTAAAATATTTTGTATATCTACATTATTTGTAATTGCCTCATCTAAAATAAATAAATTATATGCATCATTTAATGGGTCATGTGCATCTCCACTAAACTCTAAATTAGCAAATTCAAGTAAATTTTTTAGTGATATATAGTTCATACATTTTATACCACACTCTATATATTTCTCTTTTATATCCACAAATAACTCTCGAATGTTGTTTACGAACCTTGGATGATTGTTTTTTTTAGAACTTCTCATATCAGTGTTATTGAAACATGTTAAATCTAAATTACCAAAAGTATATATTCCTTCAATCTCAGAAAATATGCCTAACCACTTTTTAAACTTTCTCATGACCTCTTCATAGCTTGGTGCATACTTTAATGCTTCTGAAGATATATGAGTCAACTCTTGTATATGAGGATACAACTGGGCATTACTTACTGGCTTTATTAAAGATTTAAACTTATCAATATTTTTTGTCTTTTCATCATACATAACTGCTCCAATTGCAATTATATCTGAATTTAATATATCTCTCTTTGATTTAGAATTTGGCATATTCATCTCAAAATCTATATATACTCTCTTCAATATAAACACCCTTTCCAATTGTTTATAGTGATTCCTTTAATTACTTTTATTCATAATTTTCTAAGAAAGAATGTTTCTCCCCATCTTTTTGCCACCCTAGTATTGAATCAAGATTTACATTTTCTGCTGCTTTAAATATGGATTTTTCTACATTTTTAAAATTTGGCTCTAAACTTTTTATTAAATCTTTTATCTCATATCTTTTATTTCCAGTTTTTTTAGCAGCAACCATACATGCACAATTTAAAGGCCATATACCACTATTTTGGATAAATCTTATGATATGTTCTTCTCTTATATAATAAAGTGGTCTTATGATTTTTATTCCTTCAAAATTAGTAGAATTAAGCTTAGGAAGCATAGTTTTAAAATTTCCTGCACATAACAAATTAAGCATAGTTGTTTCTATTACATCATCATAATGATGACCTAATGCAAGTTTATTACACCCTAATTCTTCTGCTTTTGAATATAATGCTCCCCTTCTCATTCTTGCACACATATAACATGGATAATCTTTTGCAATTTCATCAGCTATTTCAAATATTCTTGAATCGAATAAATGTATTGGTATATTTAAATACTCACAATTATCTACAAGTAATTGCCTTATATTCGCATGGTATCCAGGGTCCATAGCAATGAATTCAACATCAAAATTAACTTGTCCATGCCTTTTTAATTCTTGAAACATTTTAGCCATAAGAATACTATCTTTTCCTCCAGATATTGCTACAGCTATTTTATCCCCTTCTTCAACTAATTTATAATCTCTTATTGCCTTTATAAATTTAGACCATAAATGTTTTCTATATTTTTTTATAATACTTTTTTCTATATCCCTTAGTGAAAGTCTTTCCTCAAAAGGAACTATAATTTCACAGCCTTTTCCTGATAGCTCACTCATTTAATCACCTCGTATATTTATGTTAATAATATTTTACAAAAAAGTCTACCTACTTCTATAAAATACTATGATTTTTACTTTAATTTTAATAAATACTTTATAGTTTACAATAACACATAAACTTATAATAACATAAATAATGCCTTTCTTTTATTATCTTTTTTATTTTTCTCATTTAATATTTTATTATGAGTAACGATTTTTAAATGGATGAATATTATACACTAGATAGACTTACCTATCTATTTACAACAAGGAGGTTTTCATCTTGGAAAATAAAACTAGAGACATTAAAAAAAATTGTGGTTCATCTTTGGCTAGACCATATGTTAATAATCAAATTTTCACAGAAATGTACTGCCTTTCTGATGCATTAAAATTTGGAACTATATTTCCAGAACTAAATTTATTAGAATCTGAAATGTACAACAAAGAATTATATGCTAAGCCAAAAAAATTAAGAGGAGGTAGAAGATAATGAAAGATTCATCTAGAGCTGAACTTATGAGAAAAATTCAGGAAACATCTTTTGCATGTGTTGATATGAACTTATATTTAGACACTCATCCTGATGATAAAAATGCTATCAACACTTACAATTCATTGTGTAACCAATTTGCACAGGCTAGATATGCTTACGAAAATAAATATGGTCCTTTAACTAACTTTGGGTATGCTCCAAGTAGATGCCCTTGGCAATGGGCTGAGCAACCTTGGCCTTGGGACAGAGAATTTAATTATTAGACATCAAGTATTGGAGGATTGAAAATTCATGTGGATATATCAAAAAACTTTACAACACCCAGTTAATATAAAAACTTGTGACCCAAGAATGGCTAAGTTTCTTATAACTCAGTTTGGCGGACCAAATGGAGAACTTGCTGCATCTTTGAGATATTTAAGTCAAAGATATACAATGCCTACTGGTAATATGCGTGCACTTTTAACAGATATTGGTACAGAAGAACTAGCTCACGTTGAGCTTATATGTACTATGGTTTATCAGTTAACTTCTGATGTGACTCCAGAAGAATTAAAAGCTGCTGGCCTTGGCTCAAACTATGCACAAAATGGATATGGAATTTATCCAACAGATTCAAATGGAGTTCCATTTGATGTAAGACCTATCGCGGTTATGTCAAATCCTGTAACTGATTTACATGAAGATATGGCTGCTGAACAAAAAGCACTTGCAACATATTATCAACTTATAAACTTAACAGATGATGTTGATGTTATAAATGTACTAAAATTCTTAGGTCAAAGAGAAATAATTCACTATCAAAGATTTGGTGAAGCTTTAATGGATGCTTATGACTTAGAAGAATCTCAAAAAATATTCTAAAATTCTTCTTTATATATAAAACTACAACGATTTACTAACTTACTCTTTTAGCTTAAATCCGCTTAAAGATATAAAAAACTATAAAGAACTGTCCATTTTCTATACGCAGATAGAATAAATAAACAACAAAAAGCAGGTACTAAATCAACAGTAATATAGATAGTAATCTACAATACTATTGACATCATACCTGCTTTTATTTTATAAGCAATAAAGAAATATCTATTTGTAAAGTTTTATAATTAAATCTAAATGATTATAAAACTCTTCTTGCATTTACATATCTACTTGAATAGTAACTACTATTTATACTAGATATTGTTACCTTTTTTGATGAACCTGAAGATGCGTGTATCATCTCTCCATTTCCCATATATATTCCAACATGACTTACAGAACCATTATTTGAGCCTTCTGTATCAAAGAATATTAAATCTCCACTTCTAAGGTCTCCTCTATTTACATATGCTCCATACTTACTTTGGTCTCTAGATACTCTTGGTATACTAACTCCAGCAGATTTTTTCATAACATATTGTGTGAATCCAGAACAGTCAAAACTATTTGGACCTTCTGCTCCCCATACATATGGTTTTCCAAGTAGTGTCTTTGCAAAGCTTATTACACTATCAGCTCCCTGACTTGGAGAATTAGTTGAATCAGATGGACTTGAAGTATCAACAGAACCTTTTTCTGCAAGATATTGACTTGATACATATCCTGTTTGGTCATCATGATTTACTTTTGTCCATCCTCCATTTTCAGAAATACTTCCAACTTCAGTACCATAACTTAATGTAGCCACTTTAGAGTGTCCTGTTCCTGGTCCTGTTCTAAGGTTTAATGATTTTGCTGTTACAACTTTTGTATCCTTTACAAGATTACTTGAACTGTTTCCAGAATTTCCACTTGTAGAATCACTTAAGTTAGTTCCTAAATATTTACTTGAAACATAACCTACTCTACCATTAGAACTTATTTTTGACCATCCATTTGACTCAGATATGTATCCAACTTCAGTACCATATCCCAAAGTAGATATTTTAGAACTTCCTGTACTTGGACCTGTTCTAAAATTTAATCCCTTTGCTGTAACAACTTTTGTTGATTTTACTGAAGCATCATTACTTTCATTACTATTTCCTAGGCTATTTATTGATACATAGTTTTCATGTACATAACCTGTATTCCCATTATATTTAACTTTTACCCAAGAACCATCTTTTCCTATGTACTCAACTTTATCACCTTTGTAGAACTTTCCTATAGATGCATTATTTGTACCTGGTCCTTTTCTAAAATTTACTGCATTCCCTGTTATTGTTCTACTTTCTACAGTTGAACTTTCTATTTCAGACTCATTAGCATATGCTAAATTCCCCATTGTAGGCATTATTATCGCGGTAGCCATTATACTGGCTGCTACTCTCTTTTGATTAAAATTCATAACTTTCCACTCATCTCCTCTTTTCTAGTAGATTTATTTTTTATTTCTAACATAAAAGAAATAACTGACACTATTTTTGAATATCAATTATTTCTTTTATATTAATATTATTACAAACTTGTAACTATTTGTCTATAGTAATAATTCTATACCATAAATTACCATAAATATTTTTTAATCATAAAGAGCTTAAAACTCAGTTATATAGCCAATCTATATCTTATTAAATAATTTTATATTTTTTAACTTTTTTGTAACTTTTTAGAATCCTGTTGAACCAAATCCACCTTTTCCTCTTTCAGAATCACTTAATTCTTTAACTTCTTCTATATTAATCTCGTATATAGGTTTTACTACCATTTGAGCAATCTTCATATGTTTTTCAACTTTAAAATCATTTTTTCCATGATTTATTAATATGATTTTAAGCTCTCCTCTATATCCTTCATCAATAGTTCCTGGTGTATTTAACACAGTAATTGAATGTTTTAAAGCAAGTCCACTTCTAGGTCTCACTTGTGCTTCTGTCATAGCAGGAAGTTCTATACATATTCCAGTTTTAATAAGTTTAGTCTCTCCAGAAGGTATTACAACCTCCTCTATAGAATACAAATCCATACCCGCATCACCTTTGTGAGCAAAATTAGGTATTATAGCGTCGTCATTTAATTTTTTTACTTTTAAATTGTACATTTTATATCTCCTTTCAATTTCCTATAAATATTATAACTTAAATTTCAGCCTCTTGAAGTTTTTTATTTTTTTGTGGTAATATAATTATTAGTGTTTTAAAGGAGGATTTTTTATGAAACTTGTACTTGCTGAGAAGCCATCCGTTGCAAAAACTATAGCATCATTTTTAGGTGCAAAGACTAGACAAGATGGTTACTTTGAAGGAAATGATTATATAATTACTTATGCAGTTGGACACTTAGTATCATTATATGATATGAAAGATTATGATAAAGATAAGTATTCTGGCTCTTGGAAAATGAATAATTTTCCATTTGTGCCTGAAAATAAGTTTAAATTCAAAATTGATAGTTCTAAAACTAAACAATTCAATACTGTAAAAAAACTTTTAAACAGAAAAGATGTGGAATATGTAATAAATGCCACTGATAATGACAGAGAGGGAGAACTTATAGCATTTTTAATATTTTTACTTGCAAAAAATAAAAAACCAGTAAAAAGAATCTTGGTAAATGAATGGACTCCAGAAGACATTACAAGGGGTATAAAAAACTTAAAAGATGAAGATGAAATGAGAAATCTTCAAGCTGCTGGATATACAAGACTTATTACTGATTGGCTAATTGGAATAAACTTCACTTCTGTTGCTACATTAAAATATGGAAATGGAAAATTATTAAATATAGGTAGAGTAATTCTTCCAACAGTCAAATTAGTCTATGATAGGGATATGGAAATACTGAATTTTGTTCCCAAAACTTATTATGAGGTAGAGGGTCATTTTAAAGCTGAAAATGGTGAATATAAAGGTAAATATATTAAAGGTAAAGAAAGTAAATTTGATACACTTGAAGATGCAAATAAAATCATAGCTTCAATTACATCTCAAACTGGCAAAATACTAGATAAAAAAGTTACTATGTCAAAAGAGTATGCACCAAAACTTTTTAGTTTAACATCACTTCAAGGATATATAACTTCTAAGTACTCTAATTTTACCTCTGATAAAGTTTTAAATGTCTGTCAATCTCTTTATGAAGGTAATGGTAAGGGTGGGTATATAACTTATCCAAGAACCGATTCTATTTTTTTAGAAGAAAGTTTAGCTTCAAAGGCTTCTCAAACCTTAGAAAAATTAAAAGTTGGTCTTGAATATGAAAATAAAATTAAATTTTCTAAAACAAAAAGGGTCTTTGATTCATCTAAGGTAGATTCGCATAGTGCTATAATTCCTACTTATATAATACCCAAAAATTTATCTAAAGATGAGCAATTGGTTTATGATGCTATAAAAGATAGATTTATAGCAAATTTTATGCCTCCTGCTGAATATGAGAACACAGAAATTAAAACTAAAGTAGATGATTGCACTTTTTTAACAAAAGGAAAAGTACTTAAATCAAAGGGATACCTTGAGGTATATAATAAGGAAGAAAAAAACGATTTACTTCCATTTGTAAACAAAGATGATATTGTTGATGTCTTAGAGATAAAGCCATTAACTAAACAAACAACACCCCCTAAATCATATACTGAAGATACACTTTTAAAAGCTATGAAAAATTGTGGTAAAAATGTACCTGAAGAAGATACAACTGTACTTTCAGGATATTCAATAGGAACATCAGCCACACGTGCCGATGTACTAAAAAAAATAAGTCAGGTTGGCTATGTAAAGAAAAAAGGCAAATCTTACTTTATAACAGACCTTGGAAAAAATTTAGTTGAAATTTTTCCTGTTAAGGACTTATTTGATGTGGACTACACTGGTAAACTTGAAAAAAGTTTAAGTGATATTCAAAAAGGTAAATACACTAGAAAAGAATATCTTACTCATATTATTAGTTTTATATATCAAAATGTTAATATCATAAAGCAGGATGCTTCAAAAAATATAAATACAGAGGCTTATACTTTTGATTCAAAAACTAAAAAATTTACTAAGGTAAAAGCAAAAGATTCAAAAAATAGCTCAAAAAAAAGTTTGACTGATTCTGAAAAGGAAATTGCTGTATCAAAGGATACAGATATTAAAAAAGAAAATAAAACTAATAATGAAAATACTTCTCTTGGTAAATGTCCTATTTGTCAAGGTGATGTCCTTGAGTTTGATAAAGGATTTGCTTGTAAAAATCATAAAGAGTGTAAGTTCGTTATTTGGAAAAATGACAAATACTTAAGTCTCTACAAAAAGAAAGTTAATAAAACTATGGTCAAAAATATTTTAAAAAAAGGTGAGACCAAGGTAAAATCTTTAACTTCTAAAAATGGAAATAAATTTGATGCTACATTAAAATACAACAAAAATCCAGATACTGGCTACTTCAACTGGAAAATAGAATTTGAGAATTAAATAATATTCATAAAAGCAGAAATAGCAGTAGTATAATATTAGATATATTATACTACTGCTATTTCTGCTTTGTGTAAAAATTCAACTTTATAATGATAGCTTCTCCTATGTACATTTAAACTAATTTTTTTACTATTTCTGATAGTTTAAGTGTATGTTCATCTAATAAAGTTAGCTCTTCATCAGAAAGATTTGATAGTTTTTTTACTATAGACTCTTTAAGAATAGATTGTACAATATCAAATAATTCAAATGCTTTATCTGTCAATTCAACTCTAAGAACTCTTCTGTCTTTTGGGTCAGGAAATTTATTTACTAAATCATGCTCTACCAATCTATCAATAATTGGTGTCATATTTGATTTTAATATTCCTAAATTAGAAGCTATTTGAGAAATTGATGATGAGTTTGATGTCATAAGATAAAGAATTACCTTTGCATGTGATGGAGCCATTGGACATTCTCCAAAATACTCTTTCATCATATCTGAGTTGTTTTGAAATTTTTTTAACAAATCGTTTTCTTTGAATATATTATTTTGAAGTACAAATAAAAAGTCTAAAAAAGAGTCCGCTATTTTAAGTATATTATCGTTATCCATATTTGTAACATCCCTTCAATAAATACTGTAATAAAATATTCATTCTCTATTATATATATTATAAATTATAAACTATTAATAAATTTAAAACAAGAAAAAGTTATTGACTCATAATAATTATAAATTTATAATCAAATTAGAGAATTATAAAATGCCAAAAAAGGGAAGTTTTTTAATTAGCCTAAAACTAAACTTAAATTATAAGACACTTTAAATTCTACAACAAGCTAGTGTAAAATATAATAGGAGGATATATGAAAAGATATTTAGTAGTTTTTTTAATGTGTAGTTCACTGTTCTTAGTTGGATGTGGAAAAACAGATGAACCTGAACCAGAAAAACCTATAGCAGTCTCTGTTCAAAAGGCAGTAGGTGGAGAAATAGAAAATACAAATGCTTTCTCAGGAACTACAAAAGTTAAAGATGAGACATCAGTTACTGCTCAAACTGCTGGCACAGTTCAAGAAGTTTATGTAAAACTTGGGCAAAATGTAAGAAAAGGTGATGATTTATTGAGTATAACCAGTGAAGATCTAGAAAACAGTGTAAAACAGTCTAAAGCATCACTGGATTTAGCAAAAGCAAGTTATGCAAGTGCCACTGGAGGTGCATTAGAAGCTCAAGTAAATCAAGCAAAAACAGCTCTTGATAGCGCAAAACTTCAATATGATGAATCTCAAAGAAATTATGACAATAATAAGGTTCTTTACGAGCAGGAAGTAATTAGTTTAGACCAATTTAAAAAAATAGAAGTTGCTTTAGAGCAATCAAAACAACAACTAGATTCTGCACAAAGGGCATACAATACAGCAACTTCAAAAAGTATACCTCAAGCTAAATCACTTGCTAAAAAACAACTTGACCAAGCTCAAGTATCATATAATTTAGCAATGAGTAACTTAGATAAGTTGACATTAAAAGCTCCAGTAGATGGAACAATCACAGCCAAAAACTTTGACTCAAAAGAGATGATAACACAATCACAACCAGCTTTTGTTATTTCTAATCCTAATATATTAGAAGTAGACTTAAATGTAGCAGAAGCAGATATAGCTAAATTTAAAAAAGATGGCAATGTAGATGTTGTCATTGAAGATCAAAGAGTTTTAGGAAAGATAGATTATGTTCCCTCAGTAGTTGACCCTCAGACATCTTTATATCCTGTTAAAATACTTGTTACTAATACTAACAACAAATTTAAGGCAGGAATGTCTGCACAAGTAAACTTAAGTGTTGAAAAAGAAAATGGAGCTGTTACAGTACCTAAAAAAGCAATATTTGAAGAAAATGGAAAAAAATATGTATACATAGCAACTAAGGATAACATAGCAAAGAAAACATTAGTTCAAACTGGAATTGTAACAGAGGATAAAATAGCAATCAAAAGTGGTGTAAGTGAAAAAGATACAGTGGTTATTGGAGGGATAAGTCTTATTTCTGATGGAACTAAGATATTTCCTGTAGAAAAGGAGAAATAGTATTATGAATTTAACACATACTTCCGTTAAGCGTCCTCTCACAATCATAATGGTCTTCTTAGTTTTAATAGTTTTTGGTGGTATTGGATATAAAAAAATGTCAATAAATCTAATGCCTGATATAGAAATACCTGTTGTAATGGTTATGACTACTTGGACAGGTGCAGGTCCTCAGGACGTTGATGAACAAGTTAGCCAAAAAGTTGATGAAAGTTTATCAGCTGTTTCAAATGTAAACTCTACTATATCAAGTTCACAAGAAAGTGTTTCTATGGTCGTAGCTCAATTTGAATTTGGAACCAACTTGGATGAAATAATGAACGATGTTAGGTCTAAAGTAGATGCATTACAAACTAGCTTGCCAGATGATGCAGCTAAGCCAACAGTACTAAAATTAGATATGAATGCACAAGCTATAGGTCAGCTTGTTATATCTGGTGGAAACAATAATGCACAAGCACTAAGAAAATACGCTGAAGATGTAATTCAGCCTAAAATAGAATCTATAGATGGTACTACATCAGCAGACATTAAAGGTGGAGAAAAAGCTCAAGTTAATGTAATAGCTGACCCATCAGTTCTTTCAAATTATGGAGTTAGTTTGTCAACTATAAAAGGTATTTTATCATCTAGTAATAAAACATTCCCTTATGGTTCAATTACTCAAGGTGAGGATAAGATAGTCTTAAGATCAATTGATAAATTAGAATCTTTAGATGATATAAAACAGATTCAAATTCCTGTAAAAGGAGGAAACACAGTTAACTTAGATACTCTTTGTAGTGTAGATTATGGATTTGCAGACAAAGATAGTATTTATAGATACAATGGAAAAAGCAGTTTAGTAATAGATATTTCTAAGCAACAAGATGCAAATACTGTAAAAGTTATGCAAGATGCATATAAATATGTAGATGAATTGAATAAAGAAAACCCACAATTTAAAATTAAAATTGCTAATGATACAAGTGCTTACATAAGCGAATCAATAAACAGTGTAATGAGCAATTTACTTATAAGTGCAGTTATTGCGTTTATAGTAATCTTTGCTTTCTTAAAAAGCGTAAGGGCTTCATTAGTTGTTGCAGTTGCAATACCAATTTCTATAATAGGAGCAATAGCTGTTCTCTATTTTACAGGTGAAAGTTTAAACCTTATCACTGCAAGTTCATTGGTAATTTCAGTTGGTATGGTTGTTGATAATGCTACAGTTGTAATTGAAAACATATTTAAATACAGGAAAAGTGGCCGTTTGAGTATTGATGATTGTGCTATTGAAGGTACAAGAACTGTTACCAATGCAATATTAGCATCAACATTGACCACTATAGCTATCTTCTTACCTATTATGTTTACAGAAGGTATAGCCAAAATAACATTTGGGGCTTTAGGTAAAACACTTATAGCTTCCCTAGCCTTCTCTTTTATAGGCGCAATTACTCTTGTTCCTAGTGTATTTGCAAAACTAAGTAGAGGTAAAAGTAGTGAAAAAATGAAGGAAAAAGATAGCCCTATATTTGATAAGGTAAGTGAAGGATATAAAAGATTACTAAGTGTATGTTTAAGACATCAGAAATTAGTAGTAATATCAAGTTTACTTATATTTGTAGCTTCTCTATTTGGAATGAGCTTTATAGGTATGGACTTTATGCCTGCAGCAGATAAAGGAGAATTGGCTATTTCTATAGAACTTCCAAAGGGTCTTAGCTTAGAGGCTAATGATTATTATGTGTCTATGACAGAGAAAAAAGTTTCAGATATTCCAGAAGTCAAGACATTAATAACAAGTTTGACATCAGACTCAAATAATAATGGTGCAAATATAGCAATTGAATTGGAATCTCAAAAAAATAGAAAGAGAACTACTGATGAAATAGAAAAAGAAATAATTGATAGAGTTGCTACTGTTCCAGATTGTAAAATAAATGTAAGTCAAAATAGTAGTGTTATGGGCGGAACTTCAGGAGCAGACTTCACATTAGAGATGAAGGGCCCTGATTTGGATGTATTAAAGATATTAGGAAAAGAAGTTGAAAAAGAATTCAGTTCTATAAAAGGATTTAGAAATGTAGAGACTTCTCTTGCAGATACAACACAAGAAGCTCAATTTACAATAGACAAACATAGGGCTCAAGAATACGGTGTAAATACAGCAGAAATTGCAGGATTATTACGTACTGCAATAAATGGTGATTCAGTCACTACTGCCACTATTGATGACTATAAAGTCGATGTAAATCTAAAGTTTAAAGCAGATAGTATTGATAATCTAGAGGATATAAAACAGTTAAAAGTAAATTCTGCGACTGGAAATGAAGTACCTCTTGGAGCTTTCTCAGACATAAAAATGGTAGATGGTTTACAGTCTATATCAAGAACTGATGGTGATTTTTCTGTAAATATAACTGCAACACTTGATAATTTAGATGCTGGTACTGCTACAAAATTAGCATTAGAAAAAACTAACAAGATGCTAATCCCTAAAGACTACTCTATTGGTGTTGGTGGAGAAACAGAAATGATGAATGAATCTATGGCCAGTCTTGGATTCTCAATGGTTATAGCCATAGCACTTGTTTATATGGTAATGGTAGCCCAATTTGAATCATTTAGTAAACCATTTATAATAATGTTCTGTGTTCCATTTGCATTTGTTGGAGTTGTACTTTCTCTTTTGGTAACTGGTCAAAGTTTAAGTACTGTAGGTATGTTAGGTATAATCTTACTTATTGGTATCGTTGTTAACAATGGTATAGTTCTTATTGACTACATAGAGCAACTTAGAAAAGCAAATCGTAGCAATGATTTAATTGGATTGGTTTCAATTGGTTGTGCTGCAAGACTAAGACCCGTTTTAATGACAACAGCAACAACAATCTTAGGTATGTTACCAACAGCATTATCTCTTGGTGAAGGTGGAGAAACAATGCAACCACTAGCCGTAGTTATAATGGGTGGTCTTACTGTATCTACACTAATAACCCTAGTACTTATCCCTACTATATATTTAATATTTGATAAGTGGGAAAATAAGTTTTCAGATAAGATGCCTAAAATATTTGGTAAAATAACAGATAAAATAGGAGATGTAAAAGGAAAGATATTCAAAAAACCAAAATTAAAAGCTAAAATTTAAATATAAATGGAGGGCGATTGTATTGAATAAAAAAGTTAGTAAAATAATTGCAATTGGATGTGGTGTTGGTATAATAACAGCTAATTTAATGCCAGCCTATGCAAATGATAATACTTCTTCTATAAATAAAGTTGATAATGCTACCTTAAGTGACTCGACTAAAAGAACAGCTGAAAAAGAACTTTTAACTGCTAGGGATGCTGTTAGTGCTGCACTTAAAAATAGCGAAAAATTAAAGATGAAATCAGAAGAAATAAAAATGTTAAAAGAAAAACTAGAAGTACAGGATGAATTTGATAGTTTTACTGGAAGCGATAACTCATTTCCATATGACCAAATTGGACTTCTTAAAAATCAAAGCGAACAGGCCAAATATTTTATGGAAGACCAAATAGCTAATGATATTACTAATAAGTACAATGACTTAGTCTCAAGAGAAAATGAGTTAGATAAAATAAAAAATAATCTTGAGATAAAAGCTAAAGAAATTAAAGATATGAAACTAAAAAAGGATTTAGGTCTAGTGACATCATTAGAAACTGAATCAGCTGAGCTTGAACTTCAGACATTGCAAAATAATCAAAAAGCTAAACTTCAAGAACTAAAAAACAATCAAGATTATTTTAAGTTGTTGACTAATATAAATTTAGACAACTATCAATTAGATAAAGAATACCGTTTTGAGTCTTTTAGAGTGGGTGGTTCAGTTGATTCATACATGGAAGGTAAGGTTAATGAATACTTAAAGTATGACCAATTGATTTTAGAACGTACAGAAGAAAGTTTTAATGATGATGATGAAAATAAGGCAGATTTACCAGATAGACCTAACCTTACAAGACCAGTTGCTCCTACAAAACCAGAACAAGGTAGTCTAACTGATGATGAATATAAGGTTCTTATGGAGAAATATGCAAAAGATTTAGAGCAATATAAAATAGATGTTGCTGAGTATAACAACGAAAGACAGACTTATGCTGCTGGACTTACTACATATGCAAATTATCTTCAACAAAAATATAATACTGAAAATGGCTTAGTTACACTAGAGGATAGTAAAAAAGCTCTAAAAAAAGGCTTGATTGATAGCTATGCACAATTACTTGCTTTAGAAGATACAATTGGAACAACTAAAAAACAGCTTGAATTATCGGAAAAACAATTAAAAAATACTAAGTTAAGATATGATTTAGGATTGATTACTCTAACTGACTATAAAAAACAAGTAGTAAGCAATGAAGATGCCAAAAATAGCTATGATACACTTATTGTAAACTACAATTCATTAAAAAATGGTATAGAAAAACCTTGGATACTTAGTGATGGAAGTAAAAAGTAATACTGTTGTATAGAAACATTTATTTACTAAAATAAATTTGCTCAATAAAATAGAAAAAGAGTTGGCTTATTATTAGTTCAACTCTTTTTCTATTTACTAAAATATCATTGATTCTAAGAACACATATATTCTTCACCACAAAATAAAGTCTAAAGCTGAATTTAATTACTTTTTATCAAATGTTTCATCTATTTTACATCTGACCATGTTAACAAATTCTGAAATATTATATCCTTTCAGCTTACATCCACATTTAGGACAATAGTCTAACTTCCTAGATACTAATGCTCTACAGCTAGGTTCTGGGCATCTCATTTTAAGACTCTCTTCTACTACTTTAAATCCACATCGTGGGCATATACTACCTGGACGTGATGATACTTCTTTTCCACATTTAGGACACTTTGTCAACTTTATCCCCTCCAGTAAACTCAATTTAATTATTAGTTGAAATTTCTCTCTTACAATAATATATGCAACATAATTAAATAACGTTTCACCTACTATAATATAAATTATATTTTTTATAATAATATAAAATAAAAATCCCCTATACTCAATTTACAAATACTCTATTTGATACATTGATGTATAGGGGATATAATATTTTAGTTTAATTATATATATTTATAATATATTATTATCTAGGATTTTTTATAGATGCTTGAGCTGCTGCAAGTCTAGCAATTGGCACTCTAAATGGTGAACAAGATACATAGTTAAGTCCTACACTATAACAGAACTCCACTGAAGATGGTTCTCCACCATGCTCTCCACATATTCCTAGTTTTAATTCTGGTTTAACTTCTCTACCTAATTTAGCTCCCATCTTAACTAACTTACCAACACCATTTTGGTCTAGTACTTGGAATGGGTCTTTTTCTAATATTTCTTCATCTACATATTGGCCTAAGAATTTACCAGCATCATCTCTTGAATATCCAAATGCCATTTGAGTTAAGTCGTTAGTACCAAAACTGAAGAAGTCTGCTTCTTGTGCTATTTCATCAGCTGTTAAACAAGCTCTAGGTATTTCTATCATAGTACCTACAGTATAAGGAACTTCTACTCCTTCTTCTTTTATTATAGCATCAACAGTTTCCACTATCATTTTTCTTATTATCTTTAACTCATTTACTTCTCCAACTAATGGAACCATTATTTCTGGAGATACTTTAACACCTGCTCTTATTGCTTCTATAGCACCTTGTATTATTGCCTTAGATTGCATTACACATATTTCAGGATAAGTTATTGCAAGTCTACATCCTCTGTGTCCAAGCATTGGGTTAAATTCATCTAAGTCAACTATTCTCTTCTTAATATCACTTACTTTTATTCCCATAGATTTTGAAAGCTCTTCTATAGTTTCATCATCATGAGGTAAGAATTCATGTAGCGGTGGGTCTAGTAATCTTATATTAACTGGCTTTCCATCCATAACTTTGAATAACTCTACAAAATCTTCTCTTTGCATTGGTAATATTTTTTCAAGAGCTTTTTCTCTTTGCTCTACTGTATTAGATAATATCATTTCCCTAACTGCTGGTAATCTGTCTTCATCAAAGAACATATGCTCAGTTCTACATAAACCTATACCTTCAGCACCAAATTCTATAGCTGCACGAGCATCTCTAGGATTATCTGCGTTAGTTCTAACCATCATACATTTATGCTTATCTACCCATTGCATTAGTTTTTCAAAGTTTCCAGTTAAAGAAACTTCTGTTTTCTTAACATCTCCTAAGTAAACATTTCCTGTAGAACCATCTATAGAAATGTACTCTCCTTCTTTTATAACTATATCATCAAGAGCTCTTACTTCTTTGTTAAACTCATCAACTTTTATTTCTCCACATCCAGCAACACAACATTTACCCATACCTCTAGCAACAACTGCTGCATGTGATGTCATTCCACCTCTAGCTGTAAGAATTCCTTCAGCCTTAACCATACCTTCTATATCTTCTGGAGATGTTTCTAGTCTAACTAAAACTACTTTTTCTCCCTTTTCATTTGCTTTTACTACATCATCAGCATTGAAGTAAACTCTACCACTTGCTGCACCTGGTGATGCTGGTAAACCTTTTGCTATAACTTTAGCTTCTTTTAAAGCTTTATCTTCAAATTTTGGATGTAATAACTGGTCTAATTGATTAGGCTCAATTCTCATTATAGCTTCTTTTTCATCTATTATTCCAGCTTCAACTAAATCAACTACTACATTTATTGCTGCTGCTGCTGTTCTTTTACCATTTCTAGTTTGTAATATATATAATCTTTCATTTTCTATAGTAAACTCTATATCTTGCATATCTTTATAGTGACCTTCAAGTATATGAGTAATTTTTACGAATTCATCAAATACAGCTGGCATTACTTCAGCAAGAGTTGATATATTTTGAGGAGTTCTTATACCTGCAACAACATCTTCACCTTGAGCATTCATTAAGAATTCACCAAACAATTTATTTTCTCCTGTAGCTGGATTTCTAGTAAATGCAACACCTGTACCACTAGTTTCTCCCATATTACCAAATACCATTGATTGAATATTTACTGCTGTTCCTAAATTATGAGCTATATCATTCAATCTACGGTATACGATTGCACGAGGGTTATTCCATGATCTAAACACTGCCTCTATAGCAAGCATTAATTGCTCTTTTGGGTCTTGTGGAAAATCACTTTTTATTTCTTTTTTGTATATTGCCTTAAATTCTTTTACTATTTCTTTTAAGTCATCAGTTGTAAGTTCTGTATCAACTGTGTATCCTTTTGCCTCTTTTACTCTATCTAGTACATTTTCAAATTTGTATTTTGGCACTTCCATAGCAACATCAGAAAACATTTGTATGAATCTTCTGTAACTATCATATGCAAATCTTTCATTTTGTGTAGCTTCTGCTAGACCAATGACACTATTGTCATTAAGACCTAAGTTAAGTATTGTATCCATCATTCCTGGCATAGAGAATACTGCACCAGAACGAACTGATACTAATAGTGGGTTCTTATTACATCCTAATGTTTTGTTTAAATCTTTTTCTAAAGTAGCTAAATGTGCTTCTATTTCTTTTATTATTTCTGCTCTTATACTTTCATTATTAACATAGTAGTCATTACATGCCTCTGTTGTTATAGTGAACCCAGGAGGGACAGGTAAGCCTATCTTAGTCATTTCTGCTAAATTGGCACCTTTACCTCCTAGTAAAGATTTCATGTCTTTGCTTCCTTCACCAAAACTATAAACATACTTAGTTTCCATTGTTAAATCCCCCATTAATCTTTTTTATTTTAATTTATATCATTTTTATTATTAGACATTTTATTAAATTTCTATTTCTTTATATATTTTTAGACCATTTTCTTTCATTATGTCTAAAATTATACCTGCAGTTTCTTCAATTGCTTTATTTGAAACATTTATTACTGGGCATCCAATTTTCTTCATTATCTCTTCTGAATAGTCTAACTCTTGAAGTATTCTTTCTAAGTTAGCATAATTAGCTTTACTAGATAGCCCTAAAGCTTTTAATCTTTGAGTTCTTATTTCATTCAACTTTTCAGGTGAATTAGTAAGACCTATTATCTTCTTAGTTTCTATTTCAAATACTTCTTTAGGAATTGGTATTTCTGGAACTAATGGTACATTAGCTACTTTTATATTTTTATTAGCTAAATACATACTTAAAGGGGTTTTAGATGTTCTTGATATTCCCACTAAAATTATGTCTGCTTGAAGAACTCCTCTAGGGTCCTTTCCATCATCATATTTTACTGCAAATTCTATAGCCTCAACTCTCTTAAAGTAAGATTCATCTAATTTTCTGATTATACCAGCTTCTCTTTTAGGTTTTCTTCCAGTTCTTTTACTTATTTCTCTTAATATATCAGTCATCAAGTCTATACAACTAAGACCTTCTCTTTCGCAATATCTTTCAACAATACTGCATAATTCTTCATCAACTAATGTATATACAATCAAAGCGTTTTCAGCTTTTGCATTTTCTAACGTTTCAAGTAATACTCCCTTATTAATCATATATGGAAATCTTTTTATTTCATAAGTTTCATTTACATAAAATTGTGACATACATGCTTTTGCAACTTGTTGTGCAGTCTCCCCTACTGAGTCTGATACTGCATATATAATTAGGTTTTTCACCAGCATACCTCCTTAATTGTCAACTATTTCTAAAAATAGCTTAGTTATGTTGGTTTTTGATATTCTCCCAACAACCTTCATATGATTTTTGTCTTCTTCTTTATATTCAACAATTGGAATCGAATCTACTTCATGTTCTATTATTTTTTTTGAAGCCAATAAAACACTCGCTCCCTTATTCAAAGTAACTACGTTTGGGGTTCTTGTCATTATCATACCTATTGGCATCTTATTTATATCAGAACCTCCTATAGTTGCTTTTAATAAGTCCTTTCTAGAGACAACTCCACATAATTCTTCATTTTCATCTATAATAACTATACTCCCTACATCAGATAAAAACATAGTGACTATTACATCATATATACTTTCATCTTTCTTAGCTAGTACAGGCATGCTCATTATATCTTCTACTGTTTTTTCTTTTATACTTTTACCAATTAGATTAATTTCACTAACTCCTGAATAAAAATATCCAACTTTTGGTCTTGCATCTAGTATTCCTGTCATTGTTAATATAGCTAAATCAGATCTAAGTGTAGCACGAGTCACATTCAAGCTGGAGGCAATACTTTCACTCGTTATTGGTTCATTTTCCTTAACTATATCTATTATTTTTAGTTGTCTTTCATTAAGCTGAATAATAATCACCTTCTTTCATTGTGCTATACTTTTTATCTTTTTGTATCTTATATAGTATATTATATAACTATATATACCATTCTGTAAACAGATTTTTTACTGAATACGATATATTTTTTACTAAGTTCTTTTGCTTAAAGATATTTATTATATATTAATGGGGGATATTTCTTTAATTAATAGAACTATATTAGTATTACAGTTAATATTATAATACATAATTGGCTAATTTAATTCATTTTATATTAAAATTTTTAATTATATTGTCTTAAATATGAATATAAAATTGCAGAATTAATTTAAATTAAACCTACTAGTAAGATTTGCAACTGTAAACAAACTATAAAATAAGATTTAGTAAAACACCCTCTCAAAAAATATAAAAAAATTTAAAAGGGCTGATTTTAAAATAACCATCAACCCTCTTTTAAATAACATCATCTATATTATATTATTCTGCAATAAATTTTATCCAAATATTTTTTCTTGTAATTGTCTTAAATGATATAAAGTAGTATCTTTTTCTATCTCTACCATATCATATGTTATAACTTCACCCTTTTTAATATCTTTAATAACCTTAGTCTTTTTACTAATTAAACCAATAGGCACAGCATTCATTTCTTTTGCAACATCATATTTTTCTATAGTACCATAGCATGTATATGCACCATATCCATCCATATACTCACCTTTTTTCAAGTCTTTCTTAGCTATAGTCATAACTTCTGCAACTAATCCAGCTTTAGGCACTATTGTAGCCTTATGCTCTAAAACTGCCATTGCTGCTGATAAAGGAGTTTCTAAACTGCATAAATGATATGGTCTATATAATATGTAATTAGGTCCATCACCCATACTTAAGTATTTTAATTCATCATTAACTGCTTTTAATTTATGAGCAACTACAACGAAAACACCAGGTGCTATACCATTTACAAAATCAACTACACCATAATTATCTAATACTCCACCCTCGCTCTTTAATGCATATTTCTTAGGTACTTCATTAACTGTAGCTTCAATACCATGTCCACCTCTTACATCAGGTACAAATCCAGTTGCATTACACATTAAAGCCATTTCTACCATTGTTTTAGTACCTTCTTTAAAAGAAGCTATCATATGAGGTGAAGCTCCTTTTCTTTCTGCTTCTTCTTTAACAGTATCAGGATTACAGTCTAAATCTAATTTATTGTTTTTACCTTTACCTACTACTCTAACTTCAAATCCCATTGCATCTGCAAAATCAAATAGACCCATTACTGCCCCTGGTTCATCTCCTGCAGAACCTGTAAATATTACTCCTGCGTCATCTGCTAATTTTTTAAGTATTGGCCCAACAACACAATCAGTTTCAGCGTTTAACATTACTATGTGTTTTTTATTTAAAATAGCATTTAGTGCTATTTCTGCACCAATTGCAATACCTCCTGTTGCATCTATAACTACATCTATTGACTTTGTTTTACAAGCTACAAGAAAGTCATTACATGTTAATACTTTTCCTTCTTGTAATTTTAATTCTGCATCTGTTTCATTTGTTACATTATCTATAATTTCTTCTTCTATACCTGCATCAGTAAATGCTTTACGAGCTAATTCTAGATTTATATCTACAACAATAGATGCTTCCATTCCTTTCATATTTGCCATTTGACTTACCATTCCATTACCCATATGACCAGCACCTATAAGAGCTACTTTTATTTTTTTACCTTCTTCTTCTAACTTTGCAAGTTTTCTGTTTAAATCTAACATATCAATTCCTCCTGTTATAATAATTTTATTTTTTCAAATTAATAAATAGTTATTAAATCTCCAATCTTTATATCTGGTTTTCCAATTTCTACATGTATTTCTCCAGGTAAATTTACTTTATCTTCTCCATCAAATTTAATTGTACAGTGACCAATTTCTCTAAGAGTATTTTGAGCAATATCACCAACTGAAACTATACAATAATCTCGATTTCCTATTGTAAGTGTATCCCCTATTTCAACATCACTTTTTAATGTTGATATTGAATGAATTACAGATATATCTTTCAAATCTTCATCATTAATAGTTTCATTGTATATAATAAGACAGTTGCTTTCATTTATTAATTCTTCAACTAAACTGCCTATCCCACTTATCTTAACTTCATATTTCATGATATCCCTCCTGATAATTTATATTAGATTAATTAAAAGAAATATTTATTTTTTCTTTTATAAATTTTATAGCTTGTACAATACTTTCTTCATCTTTAAATTTTTGCTCTGCACTATATATATCTAATCCTTTTATATCTTCAATCTCTTTAAACTTAGCCATTACTGTGCGACCTTTTAAAATTTCTCCACACTTTATAAATCCCTCTGAATCTGAAGATATAATAGCTATACTTCCTTTAGAAAAATAACTTTTCTTTTTTCCTGTAGACACTATATCGCCCATTTTTTTAGCTTTATTTAAAGCTTTGAAATATAGTTTATTTTGTTTCATTACAAATAAAGTATTTAAAACATAAACAACAAATAAAATTATAAGTAGTTTCATATTTACACACCTTTCATAAATTAATTTGTTTTTTAAATCCTATACAAAACCTATATAATATTCTCAATCAATACTTTTTTAAATTCTACAAAGCTTCTACATTTACTTATCTTATTTGTTAATTTTACATTTTGTCCTATTTTTAAAACTTCTTCATAAATCTTTACCAATAAATCTGAATCCACCTTGTCCTCACATGGAAACATCGTCATAAGTATTATTTTTATACTTCTATTTGCATAAACTATTGGCTCTTCTAAAATCCCAACTGCCATTAAAAATTTATCTGACTTTTCATTTACAGCATGAGGAAATAACAAACCTTTATCAAAAACTGTAGGAGATTTTTCTTCTCTTTTGATTATATTTTTTCTAAAATTATCATCAATACATCCTAAATCCATAAGATTGTCCATCATTTTCTCTAAGGAAGCAAGTATCGTTTTTTCATTTAATATCATAAAGTTATTTTCATTTAATAAATTATTTATTAGTAAATTTGGAGAATCAGTAGTATCTATGTTGCCTTCTCTTAGGCATAATACTGTTTTTAATTCTTCCCTCAATTTATTTTCATCAAATATTGTATTGATTTTTAATACTATTGTATTTATATTTGATGTATCTAAATCAATAGTTGTAAAAACTATATCGTATTCATCTAAATTAATATTTCTCAAGTTAAAACTTGAAAGAGTATCAATTTTAGGATTATTTCCTATCAACTTTTCAACTCTTATTTTTAATAGTTTTGCTGTTCCAAGACCTGTCCCACATATAATTGCTATTTTCTTAATTGAATAAAATCTACTACTATTTCTTTCTAAATATCCACTGAAATGAATTGCTATATAACCAATTTCATCCTCTGAGACTTCTAGATTATATTTTTTCTCTATTACTTTTCCTGCTATTTGTGCCAGCTTAAATGGAAGTATATAGTTTTGTTTGATTTCTTCTAACAAGACATTTTTTAATTTTATATTAAATAATAGCCTATTTAGTGTAAAACTAAGATGATATCCAAGTCCTACCCTTAATTCATCCTCATTTATAAAAATACCCATATCAACATATATCTGATTAAATATGCTTTCCATTAAATCATCAATATTTTTATTAATTCTACTACTATTTAAAGCGCATTCTGATGCTGGTGCATTTCCACTTACTAATGGTATAGTTAAATAAATAATTTCTTCATCATTTAAAATATGTTCAAATTTTTCTGATAAAATATTCTTTATTTCCCTAGCAATAAGATACTCATCATATGACTTAAGTAAATCAAATTTTACATCGTACTCTTTTATTATCTTCTGTTCTTTTACTCTATACATCAAAACTACTATATAATTAAAAATTTCTCTGAGCATTTCATCTGTAACATAAAAATTATTATTTTTAAATAAAGTCAATAATTCTTCTTCTAAATTTACAATTTCTTCTTTTTTAATACATTTAAAGTACTTAGAATTATTTAAATCTTTTCTTGAGTCTTTATACAACTGATTTAATATAAGTAACCTAATATCAAGTTCACTGCCATGTAATTTCATTCCTGTATTTTGCTTTTTTACTAAATTCAAATTATAAGAATTTAATACCTTTTCTACATATTGAAAGTCATTTACCAAGGTAGTTCTTCCTATACACATCTCATCTGCTAGACTATCCAGTGTAATAAATCCATCTAGTTCTATCAAATAATTTAGTATAAACTCTGCCCTATCTTCCTTTGAATTTAATGAAAATACACTTTTTTTATTCACATCAATAATCTTATTGAGTATTCGCTTATCTTTTATCTCTAATTTATAGCCTTGACCTTTTATATATTTTATTATTGCTATGTCACTTCCTAAATCTTTATTCAATTGCTTTATATATGTTCTTACACTTCTAGTTGTAACATTCAATTCGTCTGCTATTGAATTAATACTTACAAACTCTTTTTTACTACACATAATCAATATCTTAAATATTTTGCGGTCAATAGAAGGAATTTTCTCAGTTACATTCATTTTGTATCTCCTCCTTGATTTCATTCTAGTACAAACTTGAAACCAAATTAATACATAAAATTTCACTTTGCTAGAGGAAAATTTAGTATTAATCTAAATCAATAATCACTCCTAATTAATAATACAAAAGCTAGTCTTTCATTAACTAAAATTTTGACTAGCTTAAGTTTGTATTTACAATTTTATTAATCAAGTTTAAATCTTATAGTAATGTTAAATACTATCTCAATGCAAATACTGCGACTCCATACGCAATAATGACAGATATTGGCCCAGTTATTAAACGAGAGTAAAATAATGCTGGTACACCATATTCCACGGTTTCTGGTTCTGCTTCTCCTAAACTTAATCCTACTGGGACAAAGTCACAACCAGCTTGCCCATTTATTGCAAATAAAGCAGGAAGTGCTAAATATGCTGGTATTGCACCAAGACCAATTTGTGTTCCTACAAGAGTACCTACTACCTGTGCTATAACTGCTCCAGGGCCTAATATAGGTGATAAAAATGGAAGTGTACAAATTATTGATATAACTAACAAGCCACCAATATTTCCTGCAAGTGGTGATATTACCTTTGCAATCCAATCACCTAACCCAGATGCCAATATAATTCCCATAAGCATACTTACAAATGCCATAAATGGTATTACGTTATTCATTATCATTTGGATAGTATCTCTACCTGCATCATAAAACTTTGATACTACCTGTCCTGCTCCTTGTCCAATAGAAAGTATTATGTTTTTCTTCGCATATTCTTCTTGAGCTTTTGATTTTACTTCATTATAATTATCAGGCTTTCTAATAGAGCTTTGGCTTTCATTTTTATTTTCTTGAGATTTTTTTGGTGTTTCTTCCCCATCTACAATACTTATGCAATTAGTATTAACATCTGATACATAGTATTCTTCAGTTATAAATTTTGCTAAAGGGCCTGTTTTTCCCACTGGATTTACATTAATTGTAGGTATTTTCTTCTTTGGATAAACCCCACATCTTGCTGTTCCCCCACAATCAATAATAACTACTGCCACCTCTTCATCAGGAATTCCAGTTTTAAATCCATCTATAACCTCACAATCCAATAATTCTTTTATTTTTAATGTCACTTCATGAATACCACCAGCAGTCATTGACAATATTTTATTTCTAGTTGCTTCTTTTTTTATGTACAAAGGTCCTCCCCAACCAGAAGTTCCCTTTTCTATTTTTAATATTCTATTTTCATCCATTTTAAATCCCTCCTAAGCCTTATTTGTTACTTTATTTTTTCTTGTTAAAAATGCATACATTTTTTCTGTTACTACACCTCTTATAAAAATCACAATTAGACCAACTATAAAATACCATAATGCTAATGTAGTTGTTTCCTTACCTAATGTAGTTAAACCTGCTGAAATACCTAGCCATACAAAAAGTTCTCCTGCATTTGCATGTGGGAAAAGTCCTGTAATTGGATGTACAAATGAAACAGCTGCATCATAAAATCCTGCTTTATGTTCCTCTTTTAGAAATCTACCAAATGTATAACACATAGGATTTCCTAAGAAAAATACTGACACTAATGGAAGTAAAGTATACCTTGTAAAAGCATTTCTTCCAAGTTTAGAAGCCCATTTATTTACTCTTTCTTCACCAACTATTTTAATCAATGAGTTAATAGCTACCATTAAAACAATTAAGGTTGGAAGAGTGCCTGAAATAAGACCTACAAATTGTTCTCCTCCCTTTTGAAATAAACCAATAAACCACTCTGCACCTTTACTTAGACCTGTAATAACGTTTTCCATAAGATTATAACCTCCCTATAATTTCTTTAAATTTTTAATTTGATTAACCAGCTTTAATTCTACAAATTACATTCTTTTTCTGTAAGATATACTATTATTATAAATGTTTTTGTTTGATTAATATCATTTTAATATAATATTTTTGATAAATTAATACATCTTTTTTCAACTTTGCAAAGGAAAAAGTTGTACTAATTAGAATTTTCAGAAATATACAAATTTTATTTCGACTATATTTTAAATTTTTCTTAAAAATTTAAGAACTTGTTTTTATTTATTTTATTATCAAAATCGTCTATAGCTGATATAAATAAAAAAATAGATGCCCTTTTCTGAGCATCTATTTTCTATTTCAATTTATTTTTAGTTTTATTTACAGTTATTTTATAGGTATACAAATATCAATCTGTGAATCTACATTATCAGGTCCTAAAAATCTTTCATCATATATTTCGAAATCATCTCTTATATCAATTTCTTCCTTTGTGCTTAAGAACCAAGTTCCCCATATATATTCATAAGTTTTATCTAGCTTGTCCAAGCTACCAGTATGAGTGAATACAGCGTATTTTCCTCCATCAATATTTTTTGAAACAAATAAACTTGGTATACTTTCATAGCTACTAACTTCAAGCCCTATTATTTCGTTAAATTCCATAGTTTCACTAAGTAGATGTATTTGTGGAGCTGCTTCACAAATTCCAAATGCTCTATTTGATGGCAAAGTGTTTGGTACCATATGATGTATTTCTCTAAATCTTTCCCATAAGCTAGGTAATGAGTCATCTTCTAATATTACTTTATCTCTTATACCAATTACTTTTATTGAATCTATCTTTTTTATAACTGGTTTGATTGTTACATTCTCGACTAAGTGTTTCATAAAATCTAATTCTAGCTTTTTCTTCTTCCCAACAAATACATCTATTCTATTTTTTCTATATTCTATAGGGCTGACCTTGTATATAGCTTTAAATGCTCTACTAAATGCTTCTGAAGATTCAAAACCACTATCAATTGCTATATCTATTACCTTTTTATCACTATATAAAAGTTCTTTTGAGCTATTAACTAATCTTCTTTTTTTTATATAGCTTCCTACACTCTCACCAAACATGGACTTAAATAAACGTGTTAAATGATAATACGAGTATCCAGATTCTTTTGCTACATCATTTACACTTATATCTTCTTTTAAGTTATTTTCAATATATATTATAGCTTTTTCAAAATATTTTAAGTAATCCAATATTATACCTCTATCCTCTTTAATATTCTCAAATATTATGATATTTCAAGTAATACTATTTTGTTTACTATACTAAAATATAATAAACAATTCAACATAATACAGCACTTTTATTTTGTATACTCTAACTATCTAAGATAATTAGAGTATTTCTTATTCAATTAATTTAAAAAAATCAGCTGGTACTTTCTCTATATTTATATTTATAAGTTGCGTTGTACACTTAAAATTGTCATTTAGATAGTAACTATTCCATCCATTATCTTCTAATCCACCCCATAAGATATTAAATTTTCCCGTATTTAAGTCCATAACTATACTTTTTAAAGTTCCAAAAAAATCATTATAATAATTACAAGATAGACCCTGTGGATATTTTGAAGTCAATAAATTCATTAAATCTCTCTCACCAATCTTTTTAGAACTCTCTATATATTCTTTAATTAATTTGTATCTATGAATAGAATTGCTCATTGATTGTGGCTCAAATTTATGAAGTTCATCAATATGGACATGATTTGTAGAATGTAAAAATGATTCTCTTTTGTCTTCTGCCTTATTTATTCTATTTACTTCTTTTCTTCCATCTAAAGTTTCTACAAGTGCAATATTTCCAGACTTATCTGCAATCAATAAATTAATATTATATGCTATTGGCATATCTTCTATATACACCAATGCTTCATCTACATCCTTACAGTTTTCCAACAAATATCTAATAACAGCCCAAAATTGTAAACCTACAATAGCTGGCTTTCTCAGTCCTTCTGAATTACCTACAGGTAAACCACAAGATGACTGACTTACACCTAAACCACATTCATTCATTCCCTCAGTTCTACCAAACTGCATTACTGTAGTCCCAATATGTGCATATTTCCCAGTTACCTTAGTTTCGCATAACACAAAATCCTCCATCTTGTGTGAAAAGTCAAAATTACGTGCAAATAGTACATGACCACTTTCAGTTAATTCTGGTGCTAGTGCAACTTGACTACAACCGGGTCTAAGATATGTCATAGTATAGTATAAAATTTGATTCTGATTTACATGAATAGCATCAGCAAAACCTTGTAATTCTTCATTAAGACCTGGGCAGTATTTATCAAATATCTCTTTCATATACTTTTCTTCTTCTTTAGTTAAAACATTAGGTTTACCAATTTGACTTCCTATTAATTCTGGTATATCTACAATTGATTTTCCAAGTTCATATCCTATTTCATAATTCGTTCCACATAATTCAATATTTCTTACTTTTAAAGTTTCCATATATCTTCCTCCTCTAGTATCTATGTATATTTGATTTTAGCACCTAAAATATATCTTTTCATGATATTTTTTGCTATAACAAATTTATAAATAATAAATGAACTTATTTCTGAATTAATAGACATTACTAAACTAGTCAAAGTTATAAATACACATTTAAATAAAAAATAGTAAACTAAAACGGTGAACTTTACAAAGTTCACCGTTTATTTTCGAGATTCTATTTAATTTAAATTTAGCAAAATATATTTTAATTTAAAAGACTCAACTTTTAATATATTCTTTCTTTAAAGCCTCTATAAAAATATTTATTATCTAAAAAGGACCTAAATTAATTTGTACTGCAATCATCAAAAATACAAACCCTAAAACTAATTCCATAAGTATTATCTTTGATGCAAATTTAAACCATCTTGTATAAGGGACATGAGCAATAGATATTCCAGCCATAAGAACTCCTAGTGTTGGTACTATTCCATTTGCAAATCCATCACCCATTTGATAAGCTAAAACTGCAACTTGTCTAGGTATTCCAATAACATCTGCAAGTGGAGCCATAAGTGGCATAGTTACCATAGCTTGACCTGTACCTGAAGGTATAAAGAAATTGATTACAGACTGCATAATCATCATTGCTCCTCCACTAAAAATCCTAGGAACATAATTTAATACTAATGACAATCCATGAACTATCGAATCTAAAATTACTCCTTGCTCTAATATAACTACTATACTAGATGCAAATCCTATCAAAATAGCTGGATAGACCATCTCTTGCATTCCTTTTACAAATCCAGAAGCAATTTTATTTGGACTCATACCATAGACTATTCCACATAAAATTCCTAGAGCAAAGAAATAAGCTGATAAATCTGACATTCCTAAAGAAAATTTTATAATCAATATCATCAGAACGAGTATCCCTCCAAAGAATGTAACTAATACTCTAATATTTCCAGAAGACAACTTATCCCCAACAGAAGACTCATCAATTTGCCAGTGACTATAATCAATATCTGATACTAAGCTTTTACTTGGGTCTTTTTTTATCTTTTTACAATAAGAAATTATATATGCAGAAAGTAAAATCATTGTACAAATCCAAAATATCCATCTAAACCACATTCCTGAAAAAAGTGGTAATCCAGAAATACCTTGAGCTAATCCTACTGTAAAAGGATTAATTGTAGCTGAACCATATCCTGATGCAAGTCCCAATAAGAGAATAGCCGCAGCCACTAAAGCATCATAACCTAAAGCTATACATAATGTCATCAAAATTGGTAAAAATGCTATGCATTCTTCATACATACCTACAACTCCACCAGCTAATCAAAAAGTAAGTACTAAGCAAGTAATAATAATTTCCCCTCTTTTACTTCCCTGACTCTTAGAGATAACCCTTCCAATTAATGCGTCCAATGAACCTGTAGAATTTACTATACCAAATGCACCACCAATAATAAGTACAAAGAAAACTGTTACAGAATTTTTTCCAAGCCCACTTGGTATAGCTCTAAACAAGTCTATTAAACTAACTGGATGTTGTTCTCCATATGTAAAGCTTCCCGCTTGTACAATCATATTTCCATTATTTAAATCTTCTATTCTGTTATAGGTTCCAGAGGGAACAATATAGGTCATAATTGCTGCAAATATAATTAAACCTATCATCAAAACATATGCATCTGGGAATGCTAATTTTTTCTTTTTGCTCTCACTCTTATTAGTCATAGCCTAATCCCCTTTGTTAGAATTTACTCTTCTTTCATTTTTTTTAGTGTTTCTGGTTCTTCAAATAAACGTAATCCTGTCAAAGCTAATACTTTTATTCCATCAATTACTCTATTTTTTGCATATGGCTTTATAGCTGCTTCTAAAAATTCTTTTGTATGTAGTTCTTCACCATTTTCAGAGAATTTTATCAAAGGATGTATACATGGCATAATTTGACTGAGATTTCCCATATCAGTAGAACCAAGCATTACTTGTTCTTCTTCATCAACAATCCCAAATTCTTGCATTATATCTTTAAATATATTTATTAAAACTTTATTTTCATTCAACCCTTGACATGTAGGTTCAAAATGGTAAAAATCTAGTTCACATCCAGTTGCTATTGCTGCTCCTTTAGCACAGTTCTTTACTTTTTCTACAACCTCATCAAAATAGTCTTGTTCTTTTGCTCTTATTTCTAATCTAACTTTTCCTCTATCAGGTATTACATTTGCAGCGGTTCCTGCTTCTAATATTATACCATGGATTCTAGTTCCATCTACTAACTGTTGTCTTAGCGCATTAACATTGTTATATAATAGTACAACTGCATCTAGTGCATTTATTCCATTATATGGCTTAGCTCCTGCATGAGATGCTTTACCAGTAAATACAAAATCTAATCCACCAATAGCTATAATTTCTGGACTTACACAAGTTTTTGAATTTGGATGTATCATCATTGCAGCATCATAACCATCGAATACACCATGTTCTATTAAGTAAGGTTTTCCATCCCCAGTTTCTTCAGCAGGAGTTCCAATTATACTCACTTCTCCCTCATAAGTATCTAATATACTTGAAAGAGCTATTCCAGCTCCAACTCCCATAGATGCTATCAGATGATGACCACATGCGTGACCATTTCCTGGAAGAGCATCATATTCTGCTATAAAAACTATTCTTGGACCATCACCATTTTTCTTAGTTGCTTTAAAAGCTGTAGCCATACCTGCTAAATTTTCTTCAACCTCAAAACCTTCTTCTCTTAAAAATTCTGATATTTTTTTAGCAGATTTATACTCTTGTAGAGCAATTTCTGGTTCATCATACAAAGATTGACATAGCTCCAAAACTTTTTCTTTCTTTAAATCCGCCACTTGTATTATTTTTTCCTTCATATCAACCTTACCTCCCATTAAAATTAATTTATATATTTATTCATATAAGATAGAACAAATTTATATTTACTGCATTAAAACGATTTCTACACTTATTGTAAAACCTAACGACTTATTCAACAGTATAAATTTTTCTATCTATTATTTTATCTATTAAAATAAACAATCTTACTATATATACTATCCTTTAAAATAACAGTTTTAAATATAAATATATATTTCTACATGTATAAATCAAACATTTAATAAGTAAAAATATAAACATATCAATCAAAACTTATAATTCTACTATTATGTATTATATTGAACTTATATATCTGTGATATCTATTTTGAAAATTTAATTAAAATATCTATATAAAATACTTCACAAATAATTAATTTAATTTATGCTCACTCTCTTTTAAGCATCTATTTTCCCAAAATTCAGCATTTTTTATATCTAATTCAACAGGATTAAAAATCCTATCAGCTCTCTTTATTCCTAATTTTTTCTGTCTTAGGTAATCATAATATGCTTTTATAGCTGGCTTTTGCAGTGTAAAGATAGCAATTAAATTTATATATGTTAAAACACCTATACATATATCGCCTAATGCCCAACTTGTAAGTGGTTCTATAAAACAACACATTGCTGCACATATTATAAGCATAAATCTACAGACATTTATTATGTGCTTTTCATGTTTTTGTGCTTTAATTCTAGTTACCAAATAAGATACATTGGTCTCCATCATATATGAGAATGCTAATAATGTTGTGAAGGTAAATAATAATAAAACTATTGCTATAAAAATATCACCCAATTGAGGATGTAATGTATTTATTGCACTCTGCACATATTGTGGACCTGGCTCTACACCTGGTAGTGCAGTTAAAACTCCTGTAACATTGTATTTTCCTGTTATTATAATCATAATACCTGTAGCCATACATATTAATAATGTATCCACATAAACAGAGAAAGCTTGAACCAATCCTTGTTTAGCTGGATGACTTACTTCTGCTGCCGCTGCACCATAAGTTCCAGAACCTTCGCCTGCTTCATTTGAATATATACCTCTTTTAACTCCCCAAGATATTGCTGCACCTAACATGCCTCCAAACATTGAACCAAACCCGAATGCAGATTTAAACATCGTTATAATAGCATCTGGAACTAAATTTATATTTACTATGATTATCACTATTGTCATGATAAGATATGCTCCACCCATTATAGGTACTACTTTTTCAGCAAATAAACCAATTCTTTTAATTCCTCCAAAAATTATTATTCCCAATGCAATAGAAGATGCAACTGCAATTGTCATTCTTGAAAATCCAAATGCTTGATTCATTGCTAAGTATAGAGTATTTGATTGCGTCCCAGGCATAAAAAATGTATAACTTATAATTGCAACTACTGAAAATAAAATTGAACATCTTTTCCATCCAAGACCTTTTTCAAAGTAATATGGAGGACCACCTCTGTACTGCCCATCATGTTCATCTTTATATATTTGAGCTAGAGTAGATTCTACAAATGCAGTTGCCGAGCCTAATGTAGCCATTATACACATCCATACTAATGCTCCTGGACCTCCCATTGCTATTGCTACAGCCACACCAGCTATATTACCAGTTCCAATTCTACCAGCCATTGATGTAGCAAACCCTTGAAACGATGATATACCAACTTGAGAACTATCTCCTTCAAGTAAAAGAGTAAACATCTCTTTTATGTCTTTTATTTGGAAAAATTTTAATTTCAGTGAAAAATACAATCCTATGCATAAGCACATTGCAACTAATACAGGTGACCAAACAATTCCATTAATGGTGTTAACTAAATCGGTCACTCAACTCACCACCATTCATTTTAATTTATAGACAATAATTTAAACAGCTATGTATTAATATTTTGTATAAACTTTATTTAACTCAACATATCTTATAGACTTATTTTTTATTTTATTTATCTTATTTCTATCTTCTAATATGTAAACTACAGCAATTATTACCAAAATTAAGAATATCAATTGATACATGAACATAAGTATATAAATTTTTTAACGATATGTGTTTGAAAAACAATCAAACAATATAAATTGAAATACATATAAGGAAAGCCCAATTCTACTACATAAATAGCATAAACAGTACACTATTAATACGTGGTTAGATAATATATAGTTAGATTTCATAATTTTCTTATTCATTATTAGATATAAAATTGAGTGCAAATATCATCTATTACTAAAATCCATGTAAAATTTATATTAAACAAGCTTATGTAAATATACAAATAGGTGATAATTGCTACTCAATCTTATACTTTTAGGGGTAACTTTATGCTAAAACTATATTAAAAACACTTGATAACATTTTAATTTTTCCACACTTTATTCATTAAATATAACTATAAATTTTAATTTAGTATTACTTTTTATACAGTATTTATGTCAGTAGATTATACTGAAAAAAATACTCTATTATCAAATGAAACTTTTAAACTTTTAACTTATCCAATCTTCTCTTTTTAACTTTTAATATATATAAACAAGATAATATTCCTATTACTAAAATAGCTATTTGGAATATAAATGTATACGTGTATCCTTTGTTACCATAAGTATCTATCCAATGCCCTATTAATGCAAATTGGAATACATCTGGTGAAAAACCTAAAGCTGCTGCTATACCTATAGTAGTAGCTGAATATTTAACTGGAACATTTACTTCCTCTTGAACTGCATAGTATATACCTTTTCCCATATAACCTAATATACCTACTACAAATGTTAATGCTATAAATAAAGTCATTGGCGTTGATGAAGGCAATACTAAGAATAAAATTATTACTGCTATACCAAGTACATATATTGGTAAAAGCACTTTAGTAGGTGATTTTACTTTGTCTGCACAGTACCCTCCAAATGGAGCACCAAATAGTTTTAATCCATGTTGTCTTATTATAGCTAATGCTCCAGATAGTGCGACTGAACCTCCAAGTACTGAGGTTATATAAGGTGTAAAGTAAGACATTGTAACTGTAAATGAATATACACAGAATATACTTATACCTACTAACCAAGTATTTGGTGATTTTAAAACTACCATAAAGTCACTAGCAGCCATTTTTTCATTTTTACCTTCTTCTTTTTCTTCGCTAATATCTACATCTTTAATGACAAACCATAATACTGGACACATCACTATAGATAATATTCCTAAAGATATCATTACCCATCTCATACCTAAAACAGGAGTTGAAAATAATGTATAAATATATAAGAATATAGCTCCCATTACTACTCCAGAAACTCCAACCATAGCTTCATTAAATCCATAAACTTTACCTTGATTTTCTTTTCCTATAACTCTAAGTATCTTTACCATAGAAGGATAGTTCATAACTAATGATGTAATTGCACAACCTACCCAAGTTATAACAGCAAATGTATAGTTCATGTTAAATGCAAATAAAAATGATACTATTCCATTAAGAAATACAGAACCTAAAATTATCTTTCTATAATCAAATCTATCTGCTAACCATCCTCCTATAGGAGCTCCAAATATATTACCTAAACCATAAATAGTAAGTAAAAAACCTAGTTGAGTATTTGAACACTGTAATGCTTTTAAAATTGGATCATACAATGTGTATTGGATAAATGGTATAATATAAACTAATTCCCAACATATAGCTATGATAACAAGTTGAATCATTAACTTTCCAAACTTTAGCCCGTTCCCTTTTTCTCCCATAATTAAGCCCTCACTTTTAATATTTATTCACAAGCATAATTGAGTTCTTTTTTTATAACTTCTGCAAGTATTTTAATCCCTTCAACTATTTGCTCTTCTGACATTGTTGTATAATTAAGTCTCATAGTATTTTTTGGACCATTATTTGCAAAGAATGATTCTCCAGAAACATAGGCAACTCCAGCATCAATAGCTTTATCTAGTAAATTATCTACATTTATACTTTCAGGAAGTTCAACCCATATAAACATACCTCCATCTGGCTCTGTATATTTAGCTTCTTCTGGAAAATATTTTTTCATAGTTTCTAGCATCAAGAAGCATCTTTTTTTATACTCAGCTCTTATTTTTTCTACATGTTCATTTAAATTATATTTCTTTAAGAATTCTATTACTTGTACTTGAGAAAATTGATTTGATTGTAAGTCGATACCTTGCTTTAAAAGTTCTGCTTTATCTATAATATCTATATTCCCACACATCCAAGCAACTCTAAATCCTGGACATAACACTTTTGAAAATGACCCTAGATATAGTACTTTATCTTTAGTATCAAGTGATTTAAGTGTAGGTAGTGGTTCTTGTGTAAATCTTATCTCTCCATAAGGATTATCTTCTATTACTATGACATCATACTTGTTTACAACTTCCATAAAATCTTTTCTTCTTTGTAGAGACCATGTTTTTCCTGTAGGATTTTGGAATGTTGGTATTACATATATCACCTTTATGTTTGAATTTTCAGATAATAATTTATCTAAATCTTCTGTTACCATTCCTTCTTCATCTGTATCTACTCCTAAAAAATCACATTCATAAGGTCTAAATGCATTTATTGCACCCAAGTAACTTGGATTTTCTGTAACTACTATATCTCCTTTTTCTAATAAAATCATAGCACTAAGAGCTATACCTTGTTGTGAACCAGTAGTTATTATAATATTTTCTGGTTTTGTGTCAATATTTTCTTCTTCTTTCATTCTCTTAGCTATTATTTCTAACAACTCATCTTCACCTTTAGTAGGTCCATAAGCTAAAGCAAATTTTCCTCTTTCATCAAGTACTTGCTTAGTTACTTCACTTATTTCTTTTATTGGAAATAAGTTTGGGTCAGGAAGTCCTGCTGCAAAAGATATAACAGTTCCACCACTTGCCACTTTTTGAGCTATCTTCTTTTGAGAGTCTCTTATAGCTGAAGCCTTTACCATATCCATTCTTTTTGCATATTTCATAATAATTCATCCCCTTTTAAATAATTTCTTATTGTGATGCTAAGCAGGCTAATGCTATTGAATTTATTTTAATTTCGGCTGTATCAGAACGTGAACCTAAAATTATTGGATTTGTTGCCCCCAAAACTATCCCTGCCCACTTAGCTTTATTGAATCTAAGCCATGACTTTCCTAATATGTTTCCTGCCTCTATATTTGGAAATACAAGTAAGTCAACATCGCCAGCAATATTACTTTTGATACCTTTATGCTTTGCTGCATATGCATCAAATGCAACATCAAAGGCTATTGGACCTTCTACTATACAATTTGGTATTTCTCCTGATTTTACCATATCTACAAGTGAATTAGCATCTACTGTAGATTGTATTTTGGGGTCTACCATTTCATTTGCAGTGAGTATTGCAGTTTTAGGATTTTCCATACCTATACTCTTCATAGTAAGAAGTGAATTTATCATTATATCCTTTTTCTGATTTAAATTTGGAGATACATTTATCCCACTATCTGTACAATAAAGAAGTTTATGGTATTGAGGTAATTCATATACTGCAAGTAAACTTAAAAGCCTTCCTGTTCTAAGACCAAACTCTTTATTTAATATAGCTCTCATATAAACACTTGTATTTACTAACCCCTTCATAAGAACTTTAGCATCCTTATTTTTAACTACCTCTACAGCTTTTTTAACTGATTCATCAGGATTTTGACATCCTATTATTTCATATGCTTTTAGTCCAATCTCTTTTGATATATTTTCTATTTTATCTTTATCCCCTACGAGAATTGGCTTTATAAGATTTAAATCTGTTGCTGATTTGACAGCTTTTAACACTTCTTCATCTTCTGCAACAGCAACACTTACAATAACAGGTTCAAGCTTTTTAGCTTCTTCTAATAAATTATTAAAATCTTTTAACATATTTTTTCTCCTAAATATTAATAAGTTTTTGCCATTTCTTCTCCATTAAGAACTCTAAGAGCTCCAAGAGCAAGTGCTTCCATTTCCATCTCACCTGCCACTATCTCTACTGGTGCTAAATATGAAACTTTTTCTATTATTCCTTTAGTTACCATTTCCGAATGTGATATTCCCCCTGTTAAAATAATCCTATCTATATCTCCAGAAAGTGAGGCTCCATACATAGAAATTTCTTTAGCTGTTTGATAGATAAACGCATCCATTATAAGTTTAGCTTTTTCATCACCATCTTTAATTCTATTTTCGATTTCTATCATATCTTTTGTTCCTAAATAATCGTACATACCTCCAATTGAACTTACTTTTGCAACCATTTCATCATGAGTATATTTTCCTGAGTAACATAATTCTATAAGAGGGTATGCAAGTAATCCTCCACTTCTTTCTGGCGAAAATGGACCATCAGACCTTCCACCACTTCCATCTATCATTTTTCCTTTTTTATGTGCTACAATTGATATTCCAGAACCTAGATGTGCTACAATAAAATTGTAATCTTCATATTTTCCACCTAGTTTTTGTGCTATTTTTCTTGAGACAGCTTTATGATTTAGTGCATGCAACCAGCTAGCTTTTTCTATATCTGATATACCTGTAATCCTTGATACATCATCAAATTCATCTACAGAAACTGGGTCTACTACAAATGATTGAACTCCTATTTCATCTGCTATAGTCTTAGCTAACAAGGCACCTAAGTTTGATGCATGTTCTCCATTTATTTCATTTCTCATATCCTCAATCATTTCTTTACTTACGATATAAGTACCACCTTTTATAGCCTTCATAAGTCCACCACGACCTACTACTGCGTCAAAAGAATTTATATCGTGATTTTCACTACTTAAAACATCCACTATTAATTGCTTTCTATAATCGTATTCATCAAATACCTTAGAAAAATTTTTTAAATCTTCTCTTGTATGAGTTATATTTTTTTTCAAAACTTCATCTTTATCTTGAAATACAGAAATCTTTGTAGATGTACCACCAGGATTAATTACTAAAATTTTCACTTCAACGCCTCCTCGGTTTCATACTGTAGAACGTCGTTCTGTTATTTTTTTAAAAATTTTGTCGTCCTATCACTCAGAACGACGTTCTATATTTTATTAATTAAATACTAACACATAAAAATGAGTATTTCAATAATAATTTTAAATATTTAAAATATTCACTCATAATCATATCCAGCTTCAAATGCTTCCACATTTTTTGCATTAAACTTTCCTTTACCTTGATTTTCAAAGTACTCACACATACCACTTTCAAATTCTTCTTTTGTAAATAAATCTAAATTCTTCACCATAGCACCCAACATACAAATATTAGCAGATTTTTCATTGCCTAAATTTTGAGCTATTTCAGTAACAGGTACTTTTATAACATTAATATCTTCTCTATATTTTCTATCCTTATTTACTAGTGATTCATTGACAAACATATAACCATTTGCTTTCATTAAACTTTCATACTTATCTATTGATACACTATTCATTCCCAATAATATATCTGGATTTTTTACACAAGGATTTGCAATTTTCTCATCACTTACAACAACATTACAATTTGCACTTCCTCCTCTCATCTCATTTCCATAAGATGGGAACCATGTAATCTTCTTTTCTGCCTTATATGCAACATACATTATAATTTTTCCTGCTGTAAGAACTCCCTGTCCTCCAAAACCAGCACATATAATTTCATTTAACATATTATTTCCTCCCTAATCAATAAATTCTCCAAGTGGATACTTTGGAACAAGTTCGTTTTCTATTCTCTTCATAGCATCTACTGGCTTTAATCCCCAGTTTGTTGGACATGGTACAAGTATTTCTATTAAGCAAAAGCCTTTCTTATCTTTTTGTTTTTCAAGTGCTTTTTTGATATATCTTTTTGTTGTATTTATTTCTTTAGGGTTAGTTATTGTTCCTCTTGCCAAATATGCTATATCTAAATTTCCCATAACTTTTACAACATCAAATGTTGAACCATGGTCTTCATATGTTCTACCTGCTGGAGTAGAAGCTGTATGTTGACCTTGTACAGTAGTTGGAGCCATTTGCCCACCTGTCATTGCAAACATATTATTATTCATAACTAAAAATATTACATTATCATTTCTAGTAGCAGCTGACATAGTTTCTCCAAGCCCTATTGCATAAGCTCCACCATCTCCAGCTATTGTAAATATATATTTATCTGGTCTAACTCTTTTCATAGCTGCCATAGCTGCACCCATTTTACCATGAGGAGGAACAACAACATCTACATTCATACTAAATTGAAACATATGATTACAACCTATATCTGAGCATATAATCGTATCTTGACATATATTCATTTCTGTTAATACTTCTCCAATAATTCTATCGACTATAGAGTGTCCACAGCCTCCACAGAACATATTTTCACACATCATTATTGCTGGTGCTTTTTTAGCCATAATTAAAATACCTCCTCTTGCTTAGCTTTTCCATCTATAATCTCTTGAGCAAAATCTATTAATTGATTTACTTCTGCCATATATTGAGCTGTTGCTACTGAATATACTGGGAATCTATTATTACATGCTATAATGACATCTTCCTTCATTTGTGCCATCATGTTCATTTCAACTGTTACAAGCCCTTTTAATGAATCTTTTAATTTTTTGAAAGCTTTTCTTGGGTAAGGCCACAATGTTTTGGGTCTTATTAATCCAAGTTTTATACCTCTTGCTCTTGCATCTCTAACTGCACCTTCTGCTATTCTTGAAGAAATTCCATATGCAACAAATACCACATCTGCATCTTCTATCTCTATTTCTTCCCATCTTTGTTCATTTTCTTGAACTTTTCTCATTTTTTCTATATAACCTTTTTGCCATGTATCTTGGTCTTCAAAATATGTTATATCAGTTATTACTTTATTTTTTTCTCCAACAGGAGTTCCTTTTGCTGCCCATGGAGCTTTATCCTTATCATATTCTTTCATTGGTGGTGCCATACAAGGTTCTACCATTTGACCTATTGTAGCATCAGAAAGTATAAGTACTGGATGCATATATTTTTCAGCTAATTCAAAAGACTCATATGCCATATCCATATTTTCTTGAACACTATTAGGTGCCAATACAATTAAATGATAATCTCCATTTCCTCCACCTTTTACAGCTTGCCAGTAATTATCTTGACCAGCTCCTATAAATCCATCTCCTATACCATATCTTTGTACACATGCTACAACTGCTGGTAAACCAGCTGATACCCAATATGCAATTCCTTCTTGTTTTAATGAAAATCCAGGTCCAGATGAAGACGTCATAGCTCTTGCTCCAAGTGCACTTGCCCCCATAACCATATTTACGCTGGCTATTTCAGATTCACCTTGAATAAATACTCCTCCAACCTCTTTTTGTCTCCAAGCCATCATTTCTAATATTTCTGATTGTGGTGTTATTGGATAACCTGCATAAAATCTACATCCACCACGTATAGCTCCTTCTGCTAAGGCTTCATTTCCCTTAATTAATAAACTTTGCATACGTTTTCTCCCTTCCAATAAAAAGTTATTTATAATATCTCAAATACTAAATCAGGACACATTGTATAACAAGCGCCACATTGAACACACTTTTCTTCATCGACTTTGACTGTTACAAAGCCTTTTTTATTTGTGTAATCAGAAAGACTTATTGCTTCTTTTTTGCAAGCTTCAATACAAAGATAACACCCCTTACATCTTTCAACACTCAACTTGACTTTTTCCATTTTTCAAATCTCCCCTTTTATGTAGTAATTTTTTTACTTAATTTTAAATATATAATATTTATGTGGGTTTATTATATATATTTCATTGTTGTTCTATTCTTTAGAACACTGTTCTGTTTTGTATTGCTTAATTAAAAGATATCACATTCGCTTATATATTTCAATAATTTTTTCAATTTTAAAAATATTTAATTTTTATATTCAATAAAAAAGAGACCCTATCTAAACTGGCATTTACAAATAACAATTTAAATTTAGTCCCTTTTTATTATTCAAATTTATTTTTTAAAATTATCTAAAAAGTTCAGATATACTCTTTGCAGTTTCTATAACTCTTTTAATCTTATATTCAAGGTCTCCTTCTTGCATTCTTATAGTAGGACCTGATAGACTTATTGCTGCTATAGCTCTATTATTTTTATCCAAAATAGGTGCTCCAATACAAGTTAAACCATGTTCTAGTTCTTGGTCATCTAGAGCATATCCTTGCTCTTTTATTTTTGCCAAAAAAATCATCATATCATCCCAATTATCAATTGTATGCTCTGTATATTTGTGTATTGGAGTTTTTCTGTACTTTTCAAAATCTATAGAATCATTAAATGCCATAAGACATTTTCCAACTGCTGAACAATAACATTCACTACTGGAGCCAACTGACGGATTTACTGAGAGTAATTGATTTGAACCATATTCTTTATGTATTATGATACTTCTTGGAGAATCTTGAGCTCTTTCTTCTAGTATAGACACATTCACCACTTCGTTAAATTCTTGATTTAATTTTTTCGTATATGGTTTTACTATTTCAGTCAAAGACATTTGTTCTCCCACAACCATACCTATTGCATATAAATTTATTCCCAACCAATACTTACCATTTTCAGTGTTTTGTATAACAAAACCTTTGTTTTCAAGAGTTACTAAAGTTCTATGTACAGTACTCTTATATACTCCCATAACCTTACTTATTTCAGTTATTCCCATCTCTCTCTTTTCATGATATAATAGCAAAATTATGTCTAGGGCTCTATCTAATGCATTTATTATTTCTCCCATATACAAATACTCCTCCTGCGAATATTAAGCGTTTATTCAACACTATACTAAATATTATATATTAAAATCACAAAATTATCTATTTATCTTAATTATATTTTATAAAACAAAAATATTATACTTATTTAACAAAATAAAGAGTCATACTCAGTATATCTTCCTTATTTTGACTTTTGATAGTATTCTACTGTTATATTTTTACCATATCTAGATAATAATATATATATAATTATACAGTATATTTATTTTTATACAAGTCTAATAATGAGGTGAAATAATGGATAATTTAAAAGAGACATTGTTAAATGAACTACATAATTTTAAAGAATATTCTTTAAAATTATTGAATGGAGAAATAAATAAAATGCAATACAAAGGATTTTCTGGTGGATATGGAGTTTATGCTCAAAGAGACAAAAAATCATTTATGATAAGACTTCGAGTATCTGCTGGAGTATTGTCGAAATCTCAACTTGAAAAAATTTACCAAATGGCTACCAAACATAAGCTAGATAAGATACATTTAACAACTAGACAAGCTATACAATTACATGACTTGTCTATAGACTCTATAGTTGATGTTATGGAAGAGGGAATAAAAAATGATATCTTCACTAGAGGCGGTGGTGGTAACTATCCTAGAAATGTAGGTTTATCTCCATTATCAGGAGTTGACCCTGACGAAGCTTTTGATGTTACTCCTTATGCAGTTGCTACTGATAAATATTTTATCAAAAATGCTACTACATATCACTTGCCTAGGAAACTAAAAGTTTCTTATTCTAGTTGTTATACAGATGCTGCCCATTGTAGTATACAGGACTTAGGATTTGTAGCTACTCTAAAAAATGGCGAACCATATTTTAGAGTTTTCTTAGGCGGAGGTTTAGGTAAACAACCTAAAGTTGCTTTAGAACTTGATGAAGTTATAAAACCTAAAGATGCATTATATTGTGTAGAAGGAATGATTAAATTCTTTATGGCTTATGGTAATTATGAAAATAAAAACAAAGCTAGAGTTAGATATATGGTTGAAACTCTTGGAGAGGAGATGTTTTTAGAAAAATTTAAAGAATACTATAAATTAGAAAAAGAAAAAGGTAATCTTGAACTTAATGTTGAACAAATTGATTATTCTAAGCCTGGAATTAAGATAGATTTACATGACTCTAGATTAATCCATCAAAAACAATCTGGCTTATACACTGTATATATACATCCAATAGGAGGTCTATTATTGACTAAAGATTTAAAAATTTTACTTCAAGAGTTAGATAATATTAAAAATCCTATGATTAGATTAGGTATGACAGAAGGATTGTACATCTTAAATTTAGATGGAAATGAAGCAAAAAGAATATTAGAAATAAGCAAGACTATTAGTTGCAACTCTCAATTAGAACAGAGTATCTCCTGCATAGGTGTTCCTATTTGTCAGATGGGTATACAAAATAGCCAAAAAATGTTGCATGAGATAATAGATTATTTTAGATTACAAAACAATGAAGAAATTTTAAACAAAGCTCCTAAATTATATATTTCAGGATGTCTAAATTCATGTGGTGTTCACCAAATTGGTAGTATAGGATTATGTGGTAAAAAGAAGAATGTCAATGGTGTATCTACTGATGCATTTGAATTATTTGTTGGAGGTAGTTTTGAAATAGGTAAGACTAAACTAGGAAAATCTCTAGGAGATTTTAAAGCTAGTGACCTTCCAAAGATGCTTTATGAAATAGTTGAGGTTTCATCAGGAAATTTTTATGAATGGATAAATTTAAATGATGATTTATTAAATAACATAACTGATAAATATAAAATATAAATTGATTAAAAAAATGAGATAGCTTATCGCTATCTCATTTTTTATAATCAATTGTATTTTATTTATAAACTATTTTAGATAAATCGCAAATTTCTAGCATAGTATCATATATTTGTTTAAGTAAACCAAGTCTGTTATTTTTAATAGATTCATCATTATCCATAACCATAACTGAATCAAATAGGTTATCAACTACAGGTCTTAAAGATGCAAACTCATCTAAAGCAGTACCGTATTTCTTGTCTTTTAATAATTCTTTTACTCTTACTTTTACTTGCTTAAATTCATTATAGAGCTTAATTTCAGCATCTTCTTTTAATAGATTTTCATCAATTCTATCACATTCTGCTTTTTGAGCCAAAGTAGAAACCCTATTAAATGCAGTAAGCATTTCCACTAATTCATCTTTTTCTAGCCAATTATTAAGCTCTAAAGCTCTCATATGCATATCAGAAATATCATTTATATCAGAGCTTAAAACAGCATCAACAACATCATATCTTATCCCTAAATCTTTAAATAGATTTTTTACTCTTTCATTAAAGAAGTTCATTATTTGCTCAACAACTTCCTCTTTATTAAAATCTAACTCAGAATAATTATCTAAAGCATGTTCAATAAGTACTTTTAAGTCTACAGCTACTTTTCTATCCATAAGTATACTAAGTATACCTAAAGCTTGTCTTCTTAAAGCATATGGGTCTTGAGAACCTGTTGGTTGTATTCCTATGGCAAAAAATCCTGCTATTGAATCTAATTTATCAGCTATTGATAAAGCTACTCCTGCATTAGTTTTAGGAAGAATATCTCCTGCAAATCTTGGTAAATAATGTTCAAAAATAGCCTCACTTACAACATCATTTTCTCCTCCAACCTTCGCGTATTCTTTTCCCATAAAACCTTGTAATTCGTCAAACTCTCCTACCATTCCAGTAACTAAATCTGCTTTAGATAATTTAGCAGCTCTTATAGTGTCTGCCTTTTCATCTGCTAATCCTAAACTATCAAGTATATCAGCACTTAGTTTCTCAAGTCTTAAAGTTTTGTCATAAATAGTACCCAATTTTACTTGGAAAACAACAGTTTTTAATTTTTCTATGTAGCTTTCCAAGTTTCTCTTAGTATCTTCTCTATAGAAAAATAAAGCATCAGCAAGTCTTGCTTCTAAAACTTTTTCATTTCCAGCTTTAACATTATCTATTCTGTAAGAGTCTCCATTTCTAACAGCTATAAAGTTAGGTAACAGTTTTCCTTCTTTAAGTACTGGGAAATATCTTTGATGTTGTTTCATAGGAGTTATAATAACTTCTTTTGGTAGTTTTATATAGTCTGTATTAAATTCGCCATAAAAAGCAGTTGGATATTCAACTAAGTAAGTTACCTCTTCAAGTAAATCTTCATCAAACTCAACTTCGCCACCTAAAGAGTTGGCTACTTCTATACATTGTTTTCTTATAATTTCTTTTCTCTTATTTTGGTCTAAAACTATATAATTTTTCTCTAATTTTTCAAAATATTCTTCTATAGAATTAACTTCTATTGTACTTTCCCCTAAGAATCTATGTCCTTTTGTTACATTAGAAGATATTATTCCTTCTAAATCAAATTCTAATACCTTATCATTTAACAATGTAACTATCCATCTTATAGGTCTTGCAAATTTTAGGTTTTTTCCTCCCCAACGCATAGCTTTTGGGAATACTACAGATTTTATAGTTTCTGGTAATATCTCTTTTAACACTTCTGAAGTGTCTTTCCCTGCTTGCTTTATAGTAGCAAAAATATATTCATCTTTTCCAACTTGTTTAAAATATATGTCAGATTCTCTTAATCCTTTACTTTTTATAAATCCTAAAGCTGGTTTTGTGAAATTATTTTCTGCATCAACAGCAATCTTCTTGGCAGGACCTTTTATTTCTTCTTCTAAATCACTTTGCTTATCACTTAAGCCTTCAACTACTAAAGTCAATCTTCTTGGTGTTCCATAGGCATCTATTTTATTAAAAGATATTCTATTTTCCTCAAATAATTTATTAAGATTGTTTTTTAATTGTTCTAGTGTACTACCCATAAATCTTGATGGCATTTCTTCAACACCGATTTCAAATAAAAGATAATTTTTCATTATTTGTCACCGTCCTTTAAAAGAGGGAATCCCATTTCTTCTCTTTGTTTTACAAAAGTTTCTGCAACAGTTTTTGCCATATTTCTAACTCTACCTATAAATGAAGCTCTTTGACTAACACCTATTGCTCCTCTTGCATCCAATGTATTAAATGCATGAGAACATTTTAATACATAATCATATGAAGGTATTACAAGACCGCTTTCCATAAGTCTTAATGCTTCTTTTTCATATATATCAAACAGATTAAACAACATATCTGCATCACATAATTCAAACGCATATACTGAGTTTTCATACTCAGCTTTATTAAACACTTCGCCATAAGTTATTTTATCATTCCATTTTAAATCATAAACACTATCAACTTCTTGAATGTACATAGCTAATCTTTCTAATCCATATGTAATTTCTCCTGTCTCAAGCTCACATTCAATATTACCTACTTGTTGGAAGTATGTAAATTGAGTTATTTCCATACCATCTAACCAAACTTCCCATCCAAGTCCCCAAGCACCAACTGTAGCAGCTTCCCAGTTGTCTTCAACAAATCTTATATCATGTTCACTTGGGTCAATTCCAATTTCTTTTAAGCTCTCTAAATACAATTCTTGTATATTATCTGGAGATGGCTTTAGTATAACTTGGAATTGATGATGTTGATATAATCTGTTTGGGTTTTCACCATATCTTCCATCTGCTGGTCTTCTTGAAGGCTCTACATAGCATACTTGCCAAGGCTCAGGTCCTAATGATCTTAAAAAAGTATTAGGATTCATAGTTCCAGCACCTTTTTCAACATCGTAAGGTTGCATCATGATACAACCTTGCTTTGACCAGTATTTTTGCAATGCCAGTATCATTTCTTGAAAATTCATAAAAATCCCTCCTATAACAATAAAGCCTCTCGTCTACACGAAAGGCTATTTTAATAGTTCTTCTACAACTTTTAGAATATCAAATTCTATAAAATTTGTCAATGTTAGTGATAATTCTTATAATTATCTTCTTTTCATTTTTTAAAAGTCACTTTATATCTATTTATTTTCGTCTTCGTTTTCATTATTCTTTTCAGATTCTTCTTTCATAAGATCAGCAGTTACGTCTTTATCATCTTCTTTTTTATCAACTACTACATCTTTTACATCTTTAGCTGCATTAGTTATCATATTCTTCAAAGCATGAAGTTTTTCTTCATTTAATTCACCTAAGTCTACAACTTCACCATCTTCTTCATTTTGAACTTTTATACGATATTTACTTATAACAGCTGCTGATAAACCAACTAGAGTAGCTAATGGTACAAAAGCTAATCCAACAACTCCTACTGTTAAAGGAATATTCATCATAGTTTTTCCATCTTTTTCAACTATTACTCTTACAACACTACTTTTTTTAAGAAGTTCTTTTAATTGATATTTTATATTTTCTCCATCTTTACCAAATACTTCTTCCATAGTTTCTTTAGCAGATTTAGCTTTACAATTACAAGTATTCTTTTTATTTTCTAAATATATTACTGCCTCAATTACATCTCCATTACATTCCACTAATGCTTCTTTTGCTTCTGCATAAGTTGCTCCTGGAACTCTTTCAAAGACTGAATCAACCATTTCAATAGTTATATTACTACTCATTATTATCCACTCCCTTATTATTTTTTACACTTTGCAATACGTGTAATGATTTTAGATTAATATTATCAACATAAACCTTCAAATATTTTTCTAGTATATTTTCGAGTTCATGTGTTATATATTTTGATACTTTAGCTTTGCTACATGTTAAAATATCATTCCTTAATACATATTCCATTAGACTAACAGTTGTTAAATCCAATTTTATATTATTATCAAAAAGTGTATTACACTTACTACATAGTATACCACCTTCATAAATATTAAACATAGAATTTTGCAAAATTTTACTTCCGCAATTAATACATTTATTTACTATCGGTTTAAATCCTATATAGTCCAAGAACTTTAACTCAAATGCAGCTGTTACAAATCTATTATCTGTATTCTCTTGTGTATATAAATACAGCGTCTGTGCAAGTAATATAAATAACCTATTATTAGTTTGATTTTCAAGTATAGAATTTTCAACTAATTTTGTAATATATGTAGCATAAGAAAATGCCTCTATATCGTAGGATATATTATAAAAACTTTTTATGATTTCACTTTGGGTAACCTTGTACATATTTCCTTGTTTTTTTAAAGTAAAATTGCTATAAGAAAATAACTGTGATGATGAAAGTAAAGAGCTCTTATTTTTTTTGGCTCCTTTTGCTATTGCAGATACTTTTCCAAGCTTTCTCGTAAACAGAGTAAGTATTATATCACTTTCCTTGTACCTTATAGCTTTAAGTACTATCCCCTGGGTGTTCAGGATTATCATCGTCTTCTTTTTTCTCCCTTACTTCTTCGACTTCTTCACTTAGGTTTTTGCAATCACAGAAATATAGATATGCATCTACACTACCTGTTTTTTTAAAAACTTCCCAACTGATATTGTTCATTTTTAAAAAACCCCCTTCTTACATTTATACTTATATTTTTAGTAAGAAGAGGATAAATCATACATAAAGTTATTAAACAATTTTTGACAATAATGCTGTCGTTATTATAAAATAAACTGCTATACCAGTTATATCAAGCGCTGTAGATATAATTGGTGATGAAACTGTAGATGGATCTGCATCCATCTTTTTTAATAAAACAGGCATAAATGCACCTATCGTTGCACCCAAAACCATATTTATAAATAATGATATTGAAACAATTAATACAATATCTAATTTTTTCATGACAAAGTAAATTACAATACCTGTTATTATACTACACAAAAGGCCTGTAATAATTCCTACAATACCTTCTCTTACTACATTGCTAAAATTCAAATCTTTGTTAGACAATGTTATTACTGTAACAGATGATGATTGTGTTCCAATATTACCACCCATACCTATTACTACAGGTATAAAAAATACCAACGGAGCATATATAGGATTCATTATATAATCTAAATTAGAAAGTATTAAAGAAGCTAATAGACCTCCAATTAATGTAATAATTAACCATGGCAGTCTACCTCTAAGAGCTGATATTGTCTGCTCTTTTAATGTAGGATTGTCCTTTTCAGCCACTTCTCTTTCATGTTCTGAACTTCCTGCAAATTTATACATATCTTCAGTTGCTTCTTCTTCCATAACATCTATTATATCATCTACTGTTATTATCCCTTTTAGCTTTTCTTGTCTATCTACTACTGGAATTGCTATTAAATTGTATTTCGATACTAACCTAACTGCTTCTTCTCTATCTTCATCTACATAAACAGAGATTATATTTTCACTCATTAAGTCTTCTACTATATTTGCATCTCTCGCTATTATTAACTCTCTTAACGATAATACTCCAACTAGCTTTTCTTCATCATCAACTACATATATATAATAAATAGTCTCAGCTTCATCAGCTTCTTCTCTCATATGTTCTATTGCCTCAAGAGCTGTCATATCTTTATTTATAGAAATATATCCAGTGGTCATCGTTCCACCTGCAGAGTCTTCATCATAGAATAATAATTCTTTTACATAGTCAGCGTTTTCTTGATTTAAAAGATTTATTATATGTTCTCTTTCTTCTTCTTCAAGCTCACTAAGTTTGTCTGCCATATCTCCAAGAGACATAAGTTCAAGTATGTTTTTTGCGTGTTCTACATCTAACTTAGATAAAATACTAATAAAAAACTCTACACTACCTTCTTCTAATATAGAAGATGCCATATCCAGAGGAAGTACTTCAAACAGTTGAATTTTCATGTCTTCCTCTAAATTTTCCATTATATCGAATATATCAATTATATGATATTCCTCTATTAATTCTCTTAACTCCAATACTTTATTATTATCAATTAATGATTTTACTTCATATAATAAATCTTGGGAAGCATCCAGTTTCCTATCCATATAACCCACCTTTATTTATCATTATATCCAAAATTATTTATATAATTTTGTAAATTTCTCCAATTTTCTTTAACCTTAACCCATAATTGGAGATTTATTTGTGAACCTAAAAGTAATTCTATATCTTGTCTTGCTGATTTACCTATTCCTTTTAGCTTCCTACCATTCTTTCCTATTATTATTCCCTTATGTGAATCTCTTTCACAATATATTACAGCAGATACATCTACTATTTCTTTATCATTTCTTGCTTTCATTTTTTCAATTTCAACAGCTACACCATGAGGTATTTCATCATTAAGATAATGAAGAACTTTTTCTCTTATAAGTTCTGCTATTAATACTCTCTCTGGTTGGTCTGTAATCATATAATCTGGAAAATACTTTGGTCCTTCTTCTAAGTAATTTTGTATAACTTTTATTAAAGTATCTGTATTTTGCCCTTTTAATGCTGATATTGGTACTATCTCTTTGAAAATACCTTCTCTATCATACATTTTTATTATATCAAACAATTCATCTTTTTGGCCTAGTTGGTCTATTTTATTTACAACTAGAATTATTGGTGTCTTAACAGATTTTAAATCCTCTATTATTTTTCTGTCTCCAGGACCTATTTTTTTAGAGTCATCAACTACAAATAATATTAAGTCTACATTTTTAAAAGCTTCTGTTGCTGCCTTTACCATAAATTCACCTAATTTATTTTTAGGTTTGTGAATACCTGGTGTATCTAAAAATACTATTTGAGTTTCTTCATCTGTATAGACTGCTTGTATTGTATTTCTTGTAGTCTGAGGTTTATCACTCATTATAGCTATCTTTTCCCCTACTACATTATTCATTAAAGTAGATTTCCCTACATTTGGTCTACCTACTATACTGACAAATCCTGATTTGAACATTAACTGTCTCCTAACTTTTACCTTCTTGTATTTAACTACTTTAAATTCATTTTAATTTTTTAATTTATTTTAAATCATTTCCAGAGAAATAGTTTGGTAGCAAATCTTTTATATCATGCTCAAACACCTCTCCTTTAGTATATCCTGTTATTATTTTTATATCAGAACCAAACTCTATAATTACTTGTCTACATATTCCACAAGGATATGTTTGCTCATTATTTTCTGAGTTATCACTTGCTATAGCTATTTTATATATATCTTTGTCACCTTCTGATATAGCCTTAAAAATAGCTGTTCTTTCTGCGCAATTTGTTCCACCTAATGATGCACATTCTATATTACATCCAGTATAAACTTTTCCACTCTTAGTTAAAAGAGCTGCACCCACTCTAAAACTTGAGTAAGGAGCATAAGAATGTTGTCTAGCATCTTCTGCCAACTTTAACAATTCTATGTTGTCCACAACATCTCCTCCTGTATACACTTATTAGAATTTCTTTTTATTTAATACTCTACATTATATCATAAAAATTTAATTATCACAGATTTGTTTCATTTTAAATATTTTATGTACATTCATTTTAATTATAAAACATTCCAAGCTGAAATACTAATATTGCTATTAACACGCCTAACAAAGCTCCTGCTATAGTTTCCCAGAATGTATGTATTTTTCCCTCAATCCTACTTTGAGCAACCAATACAGCCATTATATATGCAAGAGTAGATGCAACTACTCTTTCTGTCATAAGCGTAATTGCAGTTGCTATAGCAAATGCTAAAGCAGCATGACCACTTGGCATACCTCCTTTTAAAGGTGTCCCTGTTGAAGTCAATGCTTTTACTACTACTACAGCTATAAGAACCAATAATATACATATCAAGGTTATATGCAGTTCTGATTCTCTTATCTTATAAATTAGAATCCCAGATATATCTGTCAATTTATCATAAAATAAAATATATCCAACCACCACTGAGTTTAATGCTGCTACTAGTACACCACCTGCTGCAACATCTTTTGCTATTTTTGCAAGTACATGATATTCATCAGTTACCAAGTCTACTGCTTTTTCTATAGCTGTATTAAACATCTCAGCAACTACAACTAAACAGATAGACATAAGTAACATTATCATTTCCAATTTTGAAAAGTTAAAAAATAAACTTATTATAAGCACAGCAACTGAACCTAAGTAATGTATTTTCATATTCCTTTCAAATTTAAATGTATATAATATTCCTTCTATAGCTGCGTTAAAAGCTTTAATTATACCTTGACGAGTTTTTCCTGTTTTCATAAGAATTACTCCCTTGTTATGTTTAACTTATTTAATATGTATTCTTCTTTTTCTCTCATTTCCTTTGTATTTTCATCTGTATCATGGTCATACCCTAAAAGATGAAACATACTATGACATATTAAAAAACATACTTCTCTTTCAAAACTATGATTATATTCTATGCTTTGCTCTAAAGCTCTCTCAAGAGATACTACTATATCTCCTAAAGATTCTTCTTCCAATTCAATATCTTCAAAATCATCACTTAAAAGAGGAAATGATAAAACATCAGTTGGTCTATCAACCCCTCTATATTCTCTATTTAATTCATGAATCTCTTTATTATCTACAAAAGAAAGACTCACTTCATAATTATCATCATATCCTTCATAATCCAAACACTCTAAAATTATATCTTTTATTTTTTCTATTAGTTCTTCATTTACTTCTAATTTATCTTGTCTATCATCTAATATCAAATCCATTAATTACACCTACTTTTTATTCATTAATAATGCTATACATCTATATTACTACACTTTTACTTTCTTTTGAAAGTCTTTTCCTGTATTTTCATTTTTTTGCGCTCTTCTTTTTTAAATTCTTCTTTTTTATCATGCTTCTCATAAGCTCTTATTATTCTTTGTACTAACTCATGTCTTACAACGTCTCTGTCTGTTAACATTATAGAGCCTATCCCTTGAACGCCCTTAAGAATCTCTGTAGCTTGTATAAGACCACTTTTTTTATTTTGTGGCAAATCTGTTTGTGTTATATCACCTGTAACTACAGCCTTAGAACCAAATCCTAATCTAGTTAAAAACATTTTCATTTGCTCAGAAGTTGTATTTTGAGCTTCATCTAATATTATAAAAGAATTGTCAAGAGTTCTACCTCTCATAAATGCAAGTGGTGCGACTTCTATAGTACCTCTTTCTAAATATTTATTAAACTTATCAGCACCCAACATTTCAAATAATGCATCATATAATGGTCTTAAATATGGGTCGACTTTATCTTTTAAATCTCCTGGTAAAAATCCTAAACTTTCTCCAGCTTCCACTGCTGGTCTTGTAAGTATAATTCTACTAACTTCATCTCTTTTAAAAGCTTTCACTGCCATAGCCACAGCAAGATAAGTCTTTCCTGTTCCAGCCGGTCCAACACCAAAAGTTATATCATTATTTTCTATAAGCTTTATATACTCTTTTTGCCCTAAAGTTTTAGGTTGAACAGCTTTACCTCTTTGAGTTATAACAATTGTACCTTCAAGTTCTTTTATCTTTTGCTCACTGCCTTCAAGTAAAAGAGATAATGAATAAGAAATGCTTTGTTTATCTAAATGCTTACCATTTGATACAGTTTGATGCAATTCATTCATAAGTTTTAATGCAGAATCTACATTTTTTTCCTCTCCTATTAAAATTATATTACCCTCTCTAAGTATTACATCTATATTTAAAGTTTTCTCTATTAATTTTACATTTTCATCAAAGTTGCCAAATAACTCTCTTTCAAAATTGCCATCTGCTATTGTAAATTTTTTTTGTATTATCAATTGAATTAATCCTCCTCAAGTTTTAGGTTAAATTTTATTAATTGTTGTTACTATTATTATTTTGACTATTGTTACTATTTTGATTGCTATTATTTCCATCAGAATTATTTTGGTCGTTATTATCTTTATTATCCTCATTAAACTCATTTCTTATATCATTTATGGGTCTTTTTTGTGGATTAGAAGGAACTTCCTCTTCTCCTTCTTTCGGTTTACTATCTTCCTTTATAAATCTTTCTGCCTCTGATTTACTAAGAGGATAAATTTTAGCGATATTTTCACTAGTTTGAACTGTTATTAAATATTCTAACATATTTTTATTAACCTTATAGCTATGTTTTACATCTATTATTCTAGCCGAAGCTGGTATTATGTATTCTAATTCTTTTAAAGCTTTTTCAGATAGTTCTTTTTTCAACTCTTCTTTATTCTTTTTCACTTCAACTTTTTTGGTTTCATAAAAAGTACTCGTCTTTATTTTTATAGGGAAAGTATAGTCTCCCATTGAAAGTCTTTTTTCTTTATTTTCAACAACATAATTCTTATATTTTATATTTTTTCTAATTGTAAATTCTTTATCATAAAAACTTATTGTGTGTACTTTTTTCTTTTCTCCAGTTTTTTTATTTACAGTATCTACATAGCTTGCCTTTTTAGTAGATTCATAGAAAGTACTTGCCCATACTTCTGGTATTGATTTTGTATTAGCACCATTTAGTAAGACATCTCCCTTTTGGACTATATCTCCAGATTTAACAACAGATTTACCACTTCTAGGGATTACCTTTTCTATTATACCATTTTTTAAAGCAATTACATTACAATAATTTGATTGGTCTGTAGATTTTAAGGATTCAGCCTTTTTTGTAACAGTAACAAATATATTGGTTCCCTTTACATTAATAGATAAATATGCAACATCATTAAATTTTGACATCATATGGTCTCTAACTTCTTTTCTATCAACACTCTTTTTGTATACTCCTGGTCTCACTCCAACTTTATAAAGTTCACTTCTAAGAGCTTCTTTTTTTATACCTTCTGGAGATTGTATATACACATCCGTTACAAATTGTGATGTTGACATCAATAAAAGTAAAGAAACAATAGCACAAATCCACATACCTTTGTGCTTATAAATTCTTTTAATAATAAAAGGAACTCCTGTTTTTTGTTTTACCTTAATATCAAACTTACTCCCTCTATAAATATTCTTAAATTCTTTTATATCTTGTCTATTTATATTAAACTCGATTTTAGTATTTTTTATTCTAGTTACATTGTAAACATTTATCCCGTTTCTTATAAGATGATTTAAAAATTGTTCAAGCCCTACTCCTTCCACAACTATAACATAGTATCCCCTTATAAAACTTATCAAGTGTATCTCCTCCTAATCAACATACTCCACATTGTATATAATTCCCTTTATACCTATCTCACTGTCAGTAATATACTTAAGTGAAAGTTTATCCCCAGATATTTTAATTGTTTTTACCTTAGTCTTTATTTTTATTAAATCAACTTCATATTCTAGTATTGATAGATAATTTTCTATACTCATAAAAGTATTACTTGTAACAGTAACAACTGGTTGATTTACTTGTAAATCAGTGGATATTTCTAACATGAGCATTACCCCCTTAATTAATTTTATGCTTAAAATAGGTATTTATGCACTTTATTGATACTATCATGGAGTAGTTTTAAAATTTTTTAGACAGTAAATACCTAATATTTAATATATTATTTAAACAAGAAAAAGGTAATCATATTGATAAAAATCAACATGATTACCTTTTTACTTTTTTTTATATAAAATCTAAAAAGTATACAATTTTTTTATTAGTCTTGCTCTATTAAACCATATCCACCTGCTTTACGCTTATATACTATATTTATTTCAAAATTATCTTGATTTCTAAACATATAGAAATTGTGTCCTACCAACTCCATCTGAAGAATTGCCTCTTCTGAACTCATAGGTTTTACATTAAATTTCTTTCTTCTTTCTATAACTATATTTTCATCTTCCTCATCATCATAATCATAATCATTAAATTCGCCACTATTATCTATAAAGTCAATATTTTCAAATCTTATGCTCTTATTATTTTGAACTTTGTCTTTAACCTTAGTCTTATACTTTACAACTTGTCTACTTAATTTGTCACAAACAATGTCAATTGCTGCATATAAATCTTCTTCTACATCTTCTGCCCTTATTATTTGACCACTAATAGGAATTATTGTAACCTCCACTTTCTGTCTATCCTTTTTCGCACTTACTGTTACTTTCACTTCTGATTCAGGATCAAGGTATTTTTCTAACCTACTTAATTTTCCATCTACGTATCCTTTTATTCCGTCAGTTAATTTCATTTGTCTCCCAGATACTATTATTTGCATAAAAACCTCTCCCTTCGAGCCTTTCCAATTCTAATACTTTAATATGTTCATCTTTAAATATATTTTTGATACATTTATTATATTTAAATTAATATAATTGTATATGAAAATGATTATTTTTAATAGTCTATTTATTTTTTATTTGATATGATATTATTAAAAGTACGGGGTAATTTACAAAACCTTTACATTCTATTTATTAATAAACCATATAAAATAATTCAAAAATCCAGCATAAACCAACCACATTAGATAAACCAAATTTATATATCCAGCTCTCTTATCTATTTTAGAAAATTTCAAAATAACTACTATAGAAACCATAATCATTATTATGATGTCTATTAAAGCTGTAAATCTAAGTCCAAATCCAAAAAATAATATACTCCAGACAAAATTTAATGCAAGTTGTAATCCATAATAAAATACTGCATCTCTTACTTTAGGCAAGTTGTAACCTTTTTTTAATATTAGGTATGAAGATATACCCATCAATATGTACAATATAGTCCAAATTATAGGGAAGATAAAAGCTGGTGGTGCAAAACTTGGTTTTGTAAGTTGTAAATAGTACGTTGAAATATCTGTTCCACTAATCAACATGGTCAAAATACTACTTAAATAACCTATTATTAATGGTATTGATATGTTTATCAAAAAATTTCTAATTTCCTTTACCGATATAATCAAATTTTTCCCCTTCTTTCAAAATTTTCTTTGATTATAGATATGCTTAGATATGACTTGTTATTCTCAAAAATTATAAAAAGCCTAGAGATTTCTCTCTAGGCTATATCAATCTATTGTAAGTTTTGTTTTACCAACTTATTTATAAGTTTTCCATCAGCTCTACCCTTAACTTTTGGTTGAATAACTGACATTATTTTTCCCATATCTTTCATAGATGTTGCTCCTACTTCAGATATAGTACATTTTACAATTTCTTCTAACTCTTCTTCGCTTAATTGTTGAGGTAGGTACTCTTTTAAAACTTCAATTTCAGCTTCTGTTTCTTTTATTAAGTCTTCTCTTCCAGCTTTTTCAAATTCAACTAATGCATCTCTACGTTGCTTTAATTGTTTTGCTATTACATCGATAATTCCATCTTCATTAAGTTCAGTTCTATTATCAACTTCATACTGCTTTATGGAAGCTCTTATTAAAGTTACTACAGATTTTCTCACTGTATCTTTGTTTTTCATCGAAGATTTCAAATCCTCTTGTAACTTTTGCTTAAGGGACATCCCCTTCACCTCTTTATTCTTATTTACTACTATTTTTTAGCGTTTTTTCTTCTTGCTGCTTCAGCTTTTTTCTTACGCTTAACGCTTGGCTTATCATAGTGCTCTCTTTTTCTTACTTCTGACATGATGCCAGACATTGCACATTGACGCTTAAATCTTCTTAAAGCGCTGTCTAATGTTTCATTTTCTCTAACTCTTACTTCTGACATTTCTTTTTCCCTCCCTCCAATAGCGCAATTATGCTGGGACTGTAACTATGTTCTTTTTGCATAATATGCATTACAACCTAACACTTTGTTTATTATAAACTAAATTTTTACTTTTATCAAGTATTTTTATCAAGAAGGAACTCAATTTTTCAATAATTTAGTTTAGTTTTGTTCTGCTTCGTAATTAGGAAGCTTTTTACCTGCTAAAATATGATAGTGCAAATGCTTAACTTCTTGCCCTCCATCGCTTCCACAATTATTTATGATTCTGAATCCAGTTTGGTCAAAACCTTTCTCTTTAGCTATTTTATTAATAACAACATGAATATGTGACACAATATCCATTTCTATATCAGGAATATCAATTACACTATCATAATGTTTTTTAGGTACAACTAATATATGATATGGAGCAACTGGGTTCAAATCATTAAATGCCAATACTCTTTCATCTTCATAAACTTTAGTTGAAGGTATTTCTCCGTTCGCTATTTTACAAAATATACAATCCATTTCCTTCCACCTCCTATCTTATAAATATTATAATTTCTACATGTTATAGCAAAATTCCTTCTACATATTCATTTTTTACATCATTTATTTTTACTTTTAATATCTGACCTTGTATGTTTTTGTCACTTTCAACAACAACTCTTATATAATTTGAAGTTAGTCCCTCAAACTTATTCCCCTCTATATTTTGTTCAAATAAAACATCTAATTCACTGCCAATAAATTTAGTTGCAAACTTATTAAAGTTTTCTTTGCTTAAATTTAAAAGTTGTTCACTTCTAAAGTGTTTTATTTGAGGGTCAATTTGATTTTCCATAGTTGCAGCTGGAGTTCCTTTTCTTGGCGAATATTTAAAAATGTGCATTTGTGAAAGCTCTATATCTTTTAAAAACTCGTATGTTTGTTTAAATTCCTCATTTGTTTCTCCTGGAAAACCTACTATTACATCTGTAGTTATTGCTACATTTGGCATTTTATCTCTTAATCTATCCACAATAGTCTTATACTCTAAAGTTGTATATCTTCTATTCATTCTTTTTAGAGTTTCATCACATCCACTTTGAAGTGATAGATGATAATGAGGACAAACCTTCTCCATCTTTAAAACTTCATTCACAAATTCATCAGTAAACAAAATTGGTTCAACAGAGCTAAGTCTAATTCTCTCTATTGCATCTATCTCATTTATTTGTTTTATTACATCAAGAAGTTTAATATTCTTATCTTTTAAATCTTTTCCATAAGATGCTACATGTATTCCTGTTAATACAATCTCTTTATAGCCATTTTTAGCCAATTTTTTCACTTCATCAACTATACTATCAATATCCCTACTTCTAACACGTCCTCGGGCATAAGGAATGATGCAATAGGTACAAAATCTGTCACATCCATCTTGAATTTTCATAAATGCTCTAGTCTTTCCATTAGTCTGACTAATTTCTATTTCTTCAAATGCCTTTACCTTCATTATATCATCAACTGTGCTAACTTTTTTACTTGCATCTATCTTTCTAATCTCTTCAACAATCTTTCTTCTATCATTTGTACCCATGACTAGGTTTACTTCTTCTATATCCAAAATTTCTTCTGGCGATACTTGCGAATAGCATCCCACAACAGCTATTATTGCATCTGGATTTTTCTTTTTAACTCGTCTTATATATTGACGAGATTTTCTATCACTCATATGAGTTACTGTACATGTATTTATAACATAAACGTCTGCATATTCTTCACTATTAACTTGTTCATATCCATCTTTTTCAAATAGTTCTAGCATAGCTTCAGTTTCGTATTGATTGACTTTACACCCAAGTGTATAAAAAGCTACTTTTTTCAATTTATTATTCTCCTCCTAAATCACTTAGCTCATACAAAGCTATTGTTGATGCTACAACAGAAGCTGTCTCAGTTCTCAATATTCTAGGTCCTAATGATACAATGCTGCAATTATTTTTTTGAACTTGTTCTATTTCTTCCTCAGCAAAACCACCCTCTGGACCTACAAAAATTCCAACCCTATCTATATTAGAATCACAACTTTTAAGTGCCTGTTTTATTGAGACAGTTCTTTCATTTTCATAAGGGCAGATATTTACATCATTTTTTTTCATATCTTCTAAAGCTTCTTTGAAACTTAAAACACCTCTTAAATTTGGTATTTTACCTCTTTTACTTTGCTTTGCGGCTTCATAAATTATTCTTTCCCAACGTTCAAATTTTTTATCTTCTTTTTTATCATCAACTTTAGCAACACTTCTCTTAGTTTGAACTAATATTATTTCATCTACACCAACTTCAGTTAATTTTTGAAGTATCATTTCCATCTTTGGAGCTTTTGGAAGACCTTGATATAACTTTACCCTCAGTTTAGATTCTCTATTTATATCAACTTCTTCTAAAATTTTTAAATTAACCATATTTTTTTCTATATTTGTTATCTCACAAATGTACTCATTATTATCTTTATCACATATCTCAAGTTTTTCCCCTAGTTTACACCTTAAAACTTTTGAAATATGTTTTACATCTTCACCTTCTATAATGCAGGCTTTGTCTTGTAAATTTATATTATTTTTTTCAACAAAAAATCTATCCATTACACTCCACCCTGCCTTTTACTTTTTAAGTTTAGAAACTATTGCCGACCATTCGCCTAGTTTTTGAACCTCAACTATTTCAAATCCATTTTCGATTAAACTTTCTTTAACTTCCTCTACTTTGTCCAAAATTATACCTGAAGATATAAATATAGCATCTTCTTTCATAAAATTTTGTACATCTTTTGCAAGTATTTTTATTATATCAGCTATTATATTTGCAACTATAACATCAGCTTTATCCTTTATTACATCTGTTAAATTACCATGCATTACAGATACATTCTCTTCAACTTTATTTTCAAGCACATTTTCTTTTGCAACTTTTACTGCAACTTCGTCTAAATCTACAGCTACAACTTCTTTTGCCCCTAATTTAGCTGCTGCTATTGCAAGAATTCCGCTACCACAGCCAATATCAAATACTTTAGAATCTTTATTTACATATTTCTCTAATTCTCTAATACACATACTAGTAGTCTCATGTGTTCCTGTACCAAAAGCCATACCAGGGTCAAGTTCTATTATCAAATCCCCTTCTTGCATATTATAATCTTCCCATGTAGGTTTTACTACTACCCTTTGTCCTACTTTTGTTGGTTTATAGTATGCTTTCCATGCATTTGCCCAATCAGCTTCATTTACTTGGTCTAGTGACACACTTCCTTCACCTATATCTATACCAAAATCTCTTAAGCCTAAAACTTTTTGTTTTATAATTTCGACAAATTCCATCACATTTTTTTCTTCTGAAACATAAGTCTTTATTAATACATCTTCTTCTTCGTTCTTTTTAAATACTTCTTCTTCTACATAATCCCAATCTAATTCATTTTTCTTTTGAAATAAGAAATCTTTTGGGTCTTCTATTACAGCTCCTCCAGCTCCTTGTTCATATAGTATATTTGTTATTGCTTCAACTGCTTCTGTTGTTGTTTTTATAGTTACTTCTATCCAATTATTCATAAGTTTACCTCTCTTTTCTATATTAATTTTCCTATTTTTCCATAACTTTTATTATATCATAAATATCATACTTTTTTGTTTTATAAATTTTTTATTAGTTTATATCTATATTATAGTAAATTTACTTAATTTATAATAAATTGTCTAGCTTATTTTTAGCACTTTATTTGATTATACTTTTTCCTAAATGCATTTTAAACAGTGAGCATTATATTTATTACATACAAATCACCAAAATGTACATTTTAAACAAAAATTTTTAGTTATTTTATATGTTTCCTACAATAAAATCATCTGATATTATATAATTAAAATTTAAATTATTAAGGAGAACTATAATGTCAGAAGTAATATTAAAAGATATATCAAAACTTTATTCTAATGGATTTAATGCAGTAAAAAATATAAATATAGATATTAAAGACAAGGAATTTATTGTTTTAGTAGGCCCATCTGGTTGTGGTAAATCGACAACGCTTAGAATGATTGCTGGTCTTGAAGAAATATCTTCTGGAGAATTATATATTGGAGATAAACTTGTCAATGATATAGAACCAAAGGATAGAGATATAGCAATGGTTTTTCAAAATTATGCTTTATACCCTCACTTATCTGTTTATGAAAATATGGCATTTGCACTTAAACTTAGAAAAATGCCAAAAGATGAAATAGATAAAAAAGTTAAAGAAGCTGCTAAAATATTGGATTTAGTTCCTCTTTTAGATAAAAAACCTAAAACATTATCTGGAGGTCAGAGACAAAGGGTTGCTCTAGGACGTGCAATAGTTAGAAACCCTAAGGTATTCTTAATGGATGAACCTCTATCTAACTTGGATGCAAAACTGAGAACTGCCATGAGAACAGAAATAACTAAGTTACATCAACAACTTGGAACTACATTCATCTATGTAACACATGACCAAGTTGAAGCTATGACTATGGCCGATAGAATAGTGGTAATGAAAGATGGAGTGGTACAACAGATTGCAACTCCACAAGATGTATACGACTATCCAGCTAATGTGTTTGTTGCAGGATTTATTGGAGCTCCACAGATGAATTTTATTGATGTGACATTGATAGAAGAGAATGAAGAAATATATGCTAAAAACGAATACATTAAGATAAAATTAAATAGAGAAAAACACTATGATTTAATAAAAGACAACTATATTGGAAAAGAAGTTATTATGGGTATTAGACCAGAGGATATACATATAGAAGATACTTTTATTAAAGCTAATCAAGATACTTGCTTTAAGTCAACAGTTGAAATAAAAGAACTTATGGGAGCAGAGACTTATGCTCATTTAAAATTAGATGTAAATACAATAACAATTCGATTTGACAGCAAAAATAGAGTTGATGTTGGTGATAACTTAACACTTTCAGTTGATAATAATAGAATACACTTATTTGACAAAGAAACTGACTTAGCTATAAGATAAGAGTATAATCTTATTTCTAAGGAGACTTTATGGAAGACTTGAAAAGTTTTTTTGAAAAACAACTCAATAAAAAAATAAATATTTACCCTTATAAAAATCAAAGTTTAGATGCCAATAGTCATTTAGTTACTTTTAATGATACTGTTTATGTTATTGATTTTTTAGATGAAAATAACTTAGATAATCTAAATGGTCACTTTTATTTAATTTATCAGCCACATATAGATTTTGAATATTTAAAAGGTATTTTTTATAACTTATATGATGATATAAATATAATGCAACATAGTAGTTTTTTTGTAGTAAACTCTAAATATAACTTAGATATTAATGTAACTACACAAAATATAATTGAAACTGAAACTTATCAAAGTACTTATATTTTTTATCTTGGTGAGTTAGATAACAAATCTGATTTTAATTTTAGATTACAGTTATGCTCTGATTTACTATCTCATATTGTAAAAGATAATGCTAAAGATAAATTTTTAAATTTATTTGACCTTATTAGATATAAAACTTTAGACTTAATTAACAAGGACGATGTACTTAATAGACTGATAGACTTCAATAAGATAAAATCTATTGATGAAGAGCTTCTATCTACAGGAATAAAATTTATAAATAATGACTTAAACATCTCTAAAACATCTAGTGATATGTTTTTACATAGAAATACACTGGTGTATAGGCTAGAAAAAATTAATGAAATACTCAACCTTGATTTAAAAAACTTTGAGAATGCAATGATTTTTTATCTAAGTGTAAAATCTTATTTTCTATATAAAAAAATTTAACTACTAAATTAAGCAGAAATTTTGTATATTAGTTCAAATTTCTGCTTAATTTTAATTCAAAATATTGTATACCTATAAAGTATTCTGTACTTCAAGTTTATGAATATCCAATCAGTCATATTTTGCAAATAGTATTTTTAAATTTATTAAATACTAGACCTATTAAATAAATCCACTATCTTACTTTTCCTAATTCTTTCTTTAAAACAAAATTCAATAAAAAACTTATTGTACCTAAAATCACCATAACATATCCTAATATTTTAAATTGTCCTGATGTTATGGTTGCTTCAAATACCATTCCAAGTAGTACAGTAGCAAAAATAGAACCTAAATAACGGCTAGTTTGAAACAGACCAGAGGCTGTACCTATGCTCTCAGGAGGACTTTCTTTAAACATTGAAGATTGTAATGCTACATTACCAATTCCATAACTAACACCTGCTAATGATAAAATAATTCCCTTACCTATTACTGGTATATAAACAAAAATTACTGAAAGAAGTACTGCACTAATCAGCATAAAAATTGATGACATCATAAGAGGCAATCTAGTTCCAGATTTGTCTATCCATCTTCCAGTCAATGGAGATATAAATATACCTATACCAGACATGAACAACATAAATAGACCAGTTGCTTTTGCACTATAATGTAATGCATCTTGAAAATAACTAGGAAGACCAAAAAACAAAATATAATTAAAGAAATTTAATATAATAAACTGTAAGTAAACCTTTGACAATTTAGGGTTATTTACAAATAGTTTAATATCTATAAATGGTAATTTTGTTCTCAGCTCATGCCAAATAAAAAGACATATCAATATTACACCTAATACAAGTTGTTCTAAATTAAAAGACTCTTTCATAGATAGCAAGAATAGTAATAAAAAAATCATAGCAATTGAAAATAGAAGTATACCAATAATATCTAATCTTGATAAAACATTTTTTAAAGTCTCCTTTACACCTTTTTTCTCTTTTGCTTCTTTTGGAAATAAAAAATATCCTAAACATATAGAAACCACAACAATAGGTATATTTATGAGAAATATAGCATGCCATCCTCCTAAATCCAACAATAATCCCCCAAGTGTTGGACCTAATCCTGCTGTAGTTGAAGCAAAAATGGTTAGGACTGCTAAGGCAGAAGATTGTCTTTCCTTTATATTATTTTGTATAAGAGCAACCCCAGATGGATATAGGGTACTTGTTCCAATTGCCTGAATTACTCTTATAAAAATCAATATAAAGAATGATTGAACAAATGGTACTATAGATGCTGATAAAATTACCAGTATCAAACCACTCAAAAATAAGATTTTTCTACCTATTAAGTCTCCTATCTTACCTGAAACTGGTTGTGCAATAGCACTAGCTAAATAAAATGCTGAAACAATCCAAGATACAGTTGTAAAACTAATATGAAAATCATTTTGTATACTATGTAAAGCAAGTGAAATCATAGAAGAATTAAGAGGATTCAGCATAGTTCCTGAACCTATTGCTATCAAAAAAAGTGTTCTTCTAGTGTTTGTTTTACCCATATATCACGCCTCCAATAAGCAATTCATTTCCCTTATAAAAAAGCAGCTCCTATAATCCCTGCGTCTGAACCTAAAGTTGCACATACAATTTTTGCTATATCTTCTTTTTTGTACAATATGTATTTTCTTACCAAATCTTCTATCCCATCAAGTATTATATCACTTGCTTTAGAAACGCCTCCTCCAATTGATATAATTTCTGGGTCTAATGTATTTATTGTATTTGCAAATGTTTTTGCTAAATAAGATTTAAATCTAGTTATTACTTCAATTGCAACTATGTCGTTTTCTCTATATGCATCAAACACCATCTTTGCATTTATTTTTTCTAAATCTCCTTCTGCTAAATCTAAAATCCTGCTTTTTCTACCTTCTTGTATAAGTTTTTGAGAATATTTTATAATGGCAGTTGCTGAACAAAAAGTTTCCACACAACCATTATTTCCACAATTGCAATCAAAATAGTTTTCTCCTATTACTTGATGACCTATTTCTGAGCCTAATCCATGTGCTCCAGAAAAAACTTTTTGATTAATTACTATTCCTCCACCTACTCCAGTTCCTAAAGTATATAAAACTCCAACATCTGCACCTTTCATACTTCCAAACTTTGATTCTCCAAGTGCTGCTACTGTTGCATCATTTTCTCCATGAATTTCAACATTTGGAAACCTTCTTTTTAGTTCATTCTCAAAACTTTCTCCATCCCATTTTAAGTTTACACAAGTTACTAAACCTTTTTTATTTATAAACCCAGGTACTCCAAATCCAATAGACTTTATCTCTTTCATATTTAGATTGTTTTCTTCTAACAGTTTATCAATCATTATTTTTATATCATCTAGTATTCCTTCAAAGCCCTTTTTAACCACAGTTTTACATTCTGTTCTAAAAAGTATCTTTCCTTGATTATCAACCACACCTGCTTGTATGCCTGTTCCTCCAATGTCTACACCTATATAATACATCTTTTTCACCTTTCTCTTTTAAATTTTATTAATATATATATTTTATCATGTTTATATTATATTAAAATGTAAAACCATGCAAATTTTTAATAATATCTTTAATACAAAACAAAAGCACCTTCCCATAGTATATTTTCACTATGAGAAGGTGTCTATTTTTATAAATTATTTCAATTTATTAGATGTCAAAACAAACTATATTTAAATCAATTATTTTAAACTCTTATCTTGACTTATTTTTTTGTACTAAACAATATTTTTGCAACTATATATCAACCAAATCTTAAATATATTTTTTACAAACATAAATTAGTTTTCCATAACATAATAAGTTGCTTTTATTATTCACCAATCTATACTAAAAATCTTATACACATAATATATATTTCTTTACATATACATATATTTGACTAAATACATATTTCTTTACATACATATCTAGCCTATTACCTAACCATACATACATATTTCTTTACACATGTACATATCGAAAGCAATTTTTTACGTAAATTTTTCTAACTAAATTATAAGCAAATATGCAATTTGCAAAAGTTTTAATTCTTACAAATAACTTTAAAACTTAGATGCTTTGGCTATACAATATGACTACTTTACTACCAAAATTTTAAGTCTAGGCAATTCCAATAATTATCCCAGCTTTTGAGTTTTTCCAGTACTTAATATAGCACTAAAAGCATCTAACTTTATTTCATAGATTATAATTGAGTTTTCTTCATCATTTGGCTGTGCCACATCCGTTCCCACTGGAATCACCCCTTTCTCTTATTTGATTATATTATAGCATATTATATATGTAGGGACAAGCATTTTTCAGAAAATTATTTATATTCAGTTTTATTTTTTTTAATAAAAACTATTTTTATATATTTATAAAATTAAAAATAGCCAATATAAAAATCATATTATATTAATTCAAAATCTTATAACTAAATAATTTAGATTCTAAAGAATATGATTACATTATATTGGCTATTTTAACTACTTTTTCTTAAACATATCTTCTATTTTCTGTCCGAATGTTTTTTTCTTTTCGTGGACGTTCGACCCGCACTCCTTCGCAAATTCTCTTAATAGATCTTTTTGCTTATCATTTAATTTTTTAGGAATCTCGACTACAACTTTAACATATTGGTCTCCTCTTGAATTACCTCTAATTCTAGGAATTCCTTTTTCTTTAAGTCTAAATACAGTTCCAGTTTGTGTTCCTTCTGGCACACTATACTTAACTTTTCCATCCAAAGTAGGTACTTCTATCTCATCACCTAAAGTTGCTTGAACAAATGTAATTGGCATTTCAAAGTAAATATCATTTCCATCTCTAGTAAACAGTGGATGAGACTTTACATTAACTACAATGTACAAGTCTCCTCTTGGAGCACCTTTTTCTCCCACTTCACCTTGACCAGCAAGTTTTATCATTTGACCATCATCTATACCTGCAGGTATATCTACTTCTATAGTCTTAACTTTTCTTGTATTTCCAGTTCCATGACATTTGCTACAAGGAGATTCAATTACTTCTCCAGTTCCATTACAAGTACTACAAGGTCTTGAGCTTGCTATATTTCCAAATGGAGTTCTTTGAACAGTTCTAACTTGACCAGTTCCATTACAAGTTGAACAAGTTTTCTTTGATGTTCCTGGTTTTGCTCCAGTTCCATCACACTCATCACATTCTTCACTTCTATTTAACTTTATAGACATTTTTTTACCAAATGCAGCTTCTTCAAAAGATATAGTAACATTTTGTCTTATATCTGCACCACGTTGAGGACCTCTTCTTCTTTGTCTTCCACCTCCGAAGCCTCCTCCAAACATGTCGCCAAATATATCTCCAAACATATCTTCAAATCCACCAAAGCCTTGGCCATTAAATCCACCTTGGCCTCCAAAGCCTCCTTGACCATTTAGCCCATCATGTCCAAATTGGTCATAAGTCTTTCTCTTTGTATCATCTGAAAGTACTTCATAAGCTTCATTTATTTCTTTAAACTTTTCCTCAGCCTCTTCATCACCAGGGTTTCTATCTGGATGGTACTTCATTGCTAACTTTCTGTAAGCTTTTTTTATCTCTTGAGCTTCTGCACCTTTACTGATACCTAAGACTTCATAATAATCCCTTTTTGTACTCAAAAATTGACACCACCTTCATTTTACAAAATGATAGCTTGTAGAATAATAAACTACAAGCTATCATTAATTCTTATATTCTACTTTAAGTTATATAATCTATGATATATTATATTCTTTATGATGTATATTGTCCATATATCTTTAATATCTATATGATTTTCATAAATAATCTATTCTTCAATTATCATTTGATGTTATATTATATAGCTTATTTATCTTCATCTACTTCTTTAAAGTCAGCATCTACTACATTGTCATCTTTAGGTCCATTATCTTGAGCTTGCTCTGCACCTTGGGCTGCTTGCTGTTCTTGTGCTGCATTTTGGTACATTTCTTGAGATACTTTTTGGAACTTAGTCATTACTTCTTCTGTAGCTTTCTTAAGCTCTTCTGCTGTAGCATCTTGATTGTCTTTTACAACTTTTAAGTCTGCTATTGCTTTTTCTATATCTTCTTTATCACTTGCACTTATTTTATCTCCAAGTTCATTTAAAGTTTTTTCAGTTTGATATATAGTAGATTCAGCTTGGTTAAATGCTTCTATTTTCTCTTTCTTTTGTTTGTCAGCTTCTGCATTCATTTCAGCTTCTTTTATTTTTTGTTCTATATCTGCTTCTGATAAATTAGTGTTTGATGTTATAGTTATTTTTTGTTCTTTTCCTGTACCTAAATCTTTAGCTGAAACATTAACTATACCATTTGCATCTATATCAAATGTAACTTCTATTTGAGGTATTCCTCTTTGTGCTGGTGGTATATCAGTTAATTGGAATCTTCCTAAAGTTGTGTTGTCATAAGCCATACTTCTTTCACCTTGAAGTACATGTATATCAACAGCTGTTTGATTATCAGCAGCAGTTGAGAATACTTGTGACTTCTTAGTTGGTATTGTAGTGTTTCTTTCTATTATCTTAGTCATTACATTACCCATAGTTTCTATACCAAGAGATAATGGAGTAACGTCTAGTAGTAATAAGTCTTTAACATCTCCTGCTAAAACGCCTGCTTGTATAGAAGCTCCTGCTGCAACACATTCATCTGGGTTTATACCTTTATGAGGATCTTTTCCTATAAATTTCTTAACAGCATCTTGAACTGCTGGTATTCTTGTAGAACCACCAACTAGTAATACATCATCTATTTCACTTGTAGAAAGTCCTGCATCTTGTAAAGCTCTCTTAGTTGGTTCCATAGTTTTTTCAACTAAACCTCTAGTTAATTCTTCAAATTTAGCTCTTGATAAATCTATATTCAAATGTTTTGGACCTTCTGCTGTAGCAGTTATGAAAGGTAAGTTTATGTTTGAATTCATTGTTGATGATAATTCTTTCTTAGCCTTTTCTGCTGCTTCTTTTAATCTTTGAAGAGCCATCTTATCATTTCTTAAATCTACACCTTCAGCCTTTTTGAATTCATCTGCTAAATAGTCTATTACTATTTGGTCGAAGTCATCTCCACCTAATCTATTGTTACCAGCTGTAGCTAAAACTTCAAAAGTACCATCACCTATTTCAAGTATAGATACGTCAAAAGTTCCTCCACCTAAGTCAAATACTAATATTTTCTTTTCTTGGTCTAATTTGTCCATACCATAAGCAAGTGCAGCTGCTGTTGGCTCGTTTATTATTCTCTTAACATCTAACCCTGCTATTCTACCAGCATCTTTAGTAGCTTGTCTTTGAGCATCTGTAAAGTACGCTGGAACTGTTATAACTGCTTCTGTTACTGTTTGTCCTAAGTAACTTTCTGCATCTGATTTTAATTTTTGTAATATTATTGCTGATATTTCTTGTGGAGTATATGATTTTCCATCTATATTTACTTTGTAATCAGTTCCCATGTGAGTTTTTATTGAAGTTATTGTTTTATCTGCATTTGTAACTGCTTGTCTTTTTGCAGGTTCTCCAACTATTCTTTCACCATCTTTTGTAAATGCCACTACTGATGGAGTAGTTCTCATACCTTCATTATTTGCTATTATTTGTGCTTCTCCACCTTCTAATACTGCAACACATGAATTTGTTGTTCCTAAATCTATTCCTATTATTTTTCCCATGACTAAAAATCCTCCTTGAGTAATTGTATAATTAAATTTTACTTATTTGTGTATTTTATATTAGGCTAAATATTTTAACCTTAATTTATATACTTAGCAAGAAACTTTAACCATTGAAGGTCTTATAACTTTAGTTCCTAGTTTATATCCTTTTTGAAGTACCATCACTATTTGATTTGCTTCTACTCCATCTACACTCTCTTGCATAACTGCTAGATGTAAGTTTGGGTCAAATTCCTTAGATTCTGCTTCTATTTCTTCTACTCCAAATTTTACTAGAGTATCTATTAATTGCTTATGTACAAGGCTTATACCCTTATACATAGTATCTTCCTTATCTTCACATGCATCTAAGGCTCTTTCCATACTATCTATAACTGGTATTAACTCAGTTATTATTTTCTCATTTGCAAACACACCAATTGTTTCTTTTTCTTGTTGAGTTCTTCTTCTATAGTTTGCATATTCGGCTTGAAGTCTTTGATATTTGTCATTTAATTCATCTACTTCATCTTTTAATTTTTTTTCTGCTAATTTAGAATTTATATCTGTTACATTTTCATCATCAGCTTTTTCTTCATCAGTTTTTTCGCTTGACTCTTCACATTCTTCATTAACAACTTCATCTTCTAACTCTACTTGAGTTTCAGATTCTTGGTTAATAGAAGTATCATTTTCTTCTTTTACTTCTTGTTGCTCATTTTTTTTATCCAAGACTTTACACCCCTCAATTTAAAATTTCTTTACTTTCTATTAATTAATAAACTCATATAATTTATTATAGAGTAAATTCTAGCGTAATCCATTCTTGTAGGTCCTATGAAGCTTATTCGCCCAACTAAGTCTCTGTCTACATTATAAGTTGCTGTAACTATACTACAATCCTGTGCCAATTTACAATCATTATCACTACCAATTATTATATTTAGATTTTCTTTTTGTATTCCCTTTGATTTAATTATGTCAGCTATTGTTTCCTTTCTTTCTAACATATTTAAAAATGACTTTGCTTTTAACACATCATTGAATTCTGGATAACTAAATATATTAGTGGCTCCATTTAATGATAGAGAAAAATCTTCTTCTTCCATATTTGAGTTTAGGGCATTTAAAAGTTCATCTATAAACCCTGAATACTCACTTATTTCATATTTAATAAAAGCAATCAGATTATCATCTAAATCTGTTATACTTTTTCCTGAGAGCTTCTTTGTAAGATTATCAGAAATCAAATTTAACTTAGATTGATCTAAATATACATTAGTTGTAAGGTTAGCTTTTTTTAAGTCCCCTTTATCTGTTACAACTATAAGTAAAATATTATTGTCATTCATAGCAACTAACTGTATATGCTTTATGACGCTTTGATTTATCAAACTCTTAGTAACTGCTACAGTTGTGTAGTTAGTTAATTGAGATAATAGCTTAGACGTTTCATGAATTAATTCTTTTATATGATTTATGTTATGATTCATACATTGTTCAATAAGAATCTTATCATTATCATCCAATTCACTTTTACTCATAAGAGAGTTTACATATAACTTATAGCCTTTTTCAGATGGTACTCTACCCGCAGAAGTATGTGGCTGAATTAAATATCCTAATTCTTCAAGGTCAGCCATTTCATTTCTTATGGTGGCAGCACTAACACCTAAATCATGCCTTTTAGATATTGTTCTAGAACCTATAGCTTCAGCTGTTTCTATATAATCTTTAACTATAGCTTTGAGGATATTTAATTTTCTTTCATTTAATTCCATATTATTATACCTCCTAGCTGTTAGCACTCACTAAGTTCGAGTGCTAAAAAGATTATATATATTATATACCATTATAAATTTATTTTGTCAACACCTTAAAAATCATTCCATAAATTCTATAAATATACTATTAGATATTTCTCTTCCCTTTTGAGTTAATTGTATGCCCTCAAAGCTTTGGTTTATAAGGTTTCTAGCTAGTAACATTTCTATCTGCTTACTGTATTTTTCTCTAAAATCTATTCCAAATTTTTTTTCAAAATCTTTAAATTTTATTCCCTTATTCATTCTAAGACCCATAAATATCTTTTCTTCTATCATATCTTTTATAGAAAGATTTTCACTATCTTCTATTGGCTTCTCTCTTTTAATCAGACTTAAATGATAATCCTCTAAAGATTCTAAATTATTATATCTATTATTATCAATATAACCAGAAGCTCCTGCTCCAAGACCTATATAATGTTCACATTCCCAATATAAAATATTATGTTTACAATTATAGCCTTCTTGTGAGTAATTTGATATTTCATATTGGTTGTATCCTTTTGACTTTAAATAGTTTATTGTATACTCATACATTTCTATATCTATATTTTCATCTATAAGGTCAAATTGATTATTTTCATACATATTATATAGTTCAGTACCTTCTTCTAATATAAGAGAATATGCTGATATATGTGTTGGATTTAAATCTGTAACTTTTTCAAGAGTTTCCTTCCAATCACATAGTGTCTGATTAGGAAGACTATACATTAAATCTACATTAATATTTTTAAATCCTACACTCAGTGCATCCATATAGTTTTTCTCAAATTCTTTATAACTATGTATTCTTCCTATAAAGTTCAAATGCTTTTCTTGGACAGCTTGTAACCCTATGCTAAGTCTATTGATACCAACTTCTTTCATAGTTTCTAATTTTTCTAGTGTAAGTGTACCAGGATTACATTCTATAGTTATTTCTGCATTTTTATCTATATTGAATTTTTCTTTTATACTTACAAATACTTCTCTTATTTCTTCAGATGTCAAAATACTAGGTGTTCCTCCACCTATAAATATACTTGTTATTATATTGTTTTTGTCTAAATTGAAATCTTCTTTATTTTTGTATTTATCATCTCTATTTAATTTATTGCTGTGTAACTCCATTTCTATTTTCAAATCTTCTATATATCTTTTTTTTGAATCTAGGTCCATTTTATAAGAATTAAAGTCACAATACTTACATTTTTTCACACAAAATGGTATATGTATATAAAGTCCTAACATTTTATATTCCTCATTTCTTAAAATTATCTTAAAGCATCAGTTATTAAATTATAAATCAAACAAAATAACTCATCAAGCCACATATAAAACATTTTCACTATGTAATATCATAAAAAATTTGGATAAAAGTAGATTTTTACTTTTATCCAAATTTTTTAACTTAAAACAAATGATTATCTTTTCTTCATATAATAATAAACTGGTAATCCAAGTATGGTTATGAATATACCACCTAAGGATATTGCTGTTGAAGTCAATATTTGATTTATTATTACAAATAACCCACCTAATATAGCTATAATTGGTATTATTGGATATAAAGGAACTTTATATGGTCTGTGTAAATCTGGTTGTTCTCTTCTAAGCCTTATAACCCCAACAAAAGTCAATACATAAAATACCCATATTGAAAATATAGTTAAGTCTGTCAAAAGATTAAATTGACCAGATAAAGCATATATACATGCTAATACAGTTATAAGCAGTATTGAATTTACAGGAGACCCACCATAATTTACTTTTAATAAAACTTTAGAAGCTGGCAAAGTTCCTCTTTCAGCTAATGTATATGGTATTCTTGACCCTGTTAATAAATATCCATTTAATGTACCAAACACTGATATTAATATACCCACAGTTATTACTTTTCCACCTAAATTTCCAAATAATTTTGTTGCAACTAATGTTGCTGGTGAAGTAACAGTTGCTAATTCACTTGCTGGTACAACCCGAAGATATGCTACATTTATTATAATATAGACTGCCATAACTAATGATAACCCACCAACTATTGCTCTTGGTAAATCTTTTTCTGGCGATTTCATCTCGCCTGAGATAGCCCCAACATTTATCCATCCATCATATGCAAACAATGTTGCTATTAATACTTGTCCAAGTGCGCTTGATACATTAACTCCATCACCTACAAATGGATTTAATACTTCACTACTTTGACCTTTAATAAATCCAAAGATTATTATTAGAGCTAATGGTATCATTTTTCCAATAGTAGCTACAGTCTGAACTTTTCCTCCCAATGATGAACCTATTATGTTAAGTAATGATAAAAACAGTATTACTCCAATTGCTATTGGAAGCACAACTGACATATTGTTCGGACTCATATTTAAAAGTTCAGATGCTTGTTGGGCAAATATTACCCCTAATGCGGCTGATGTGCCTGGAAAAAATAATACAGTTTGCATCCATCCAGTTAAAAATCCTAGTTTTTCTCCATATATCTCTTCAATATAAATCATCATACCGCCAGTTTTTGGGATAGCAGCTGATATTTCTGTAGCTGTAAGTCCAGCAGTTATTGTTATAAATCCACCTAAAAGCCATGCTATAATACCTAGACCTGGAGCTCCATTAGTTGTAGTATATATTGCCTGTGGCTTAAAAAAAACTCCCGAACCTATAACCATACCTACAACAGTAGAAAGAGCTGCTGAAAGACCAATAGTCTTTTGTAGTTGAGTACGCATGATGTCCCTCCTCACTGTTTTATAAGTGCATAAAATATTAATTTTATAAATTTATGGTTTTAGTATTCCCAAAGTTTTTTTTTATATTAATTTACTAATTTTATATTAACTTACTAGTTTTATATTAATTTGCTATACATTTAAAATTATAGAATATCAATCTTTAAAGATTGTCTATTTTTTAAATGTGGATTATATTTTCTATCTTAAATTAAAGTTTAATCTTCTAGCTTAAAATGTGTATATATCTAATACTCTTTCTTTTAAAATTTCTTTTTCATTTAGTTCTGGATTATTGATGACAATTTCAAGCATCTTATTTAATAGATACCCTATATCTTTACCTGGTTTAACACCTATAGACATTAAATCGTTTCCATTAATAGCTAAGTCTTTAATATGAAAGCATTCATTTTGGCTTATTATATGTTTAAATTCCTTTTCACTCTCAATAAGGTTTAATATTTTCTGTTTTGCATATTTTGGGTTTTTAGCAAGTGTGTCAGCCCAATTAACTTTTATTAAATCTTCAAATAGTTCAATGTCTCCCAGTTTATTTAATAACTTTTTAATAATTTTTCTTTTTGGTTCTATTCTATAATCATGATATTGTATTAATATTAGAACTTTATTAATAGTATAATTATCATACTTAAGCCTCTTTAAAATTTGCTTTGCTATTTTAACAGACTCCCTACTGTGACTATAAAAATGGTCAATTCCATTTTTATCAGTCGTTTTAGTAATTTTTTTACCCAAATCATGAAATAACATTGTAAGCTTTAGATATAATTCATCTTCAATTACTTCAGTAGCTATCAAAGTATGTTTCCCAACATTATAAATATGATATGGATTATGTTGAATAACATCTTCTAAATCACATATTTCAGGAATTATAAATTTCAATAATCCTGTTGAAATTAATAAATTTAACTTAGATGAATCAGATACTAGCATTTTATTGAATTCTACTTGAATTCTTTCCATAGACACACATTTTATTAAATCTGCTTTTTTGTATATGCTTTGTTTAGTACCTTCAGCTATTTTAAAATTAAGCTGTGCAGAAAACCTAATCGCTCTAAGCATTCTAAGTGCATCTTCTTCAAATCTGTCTATTGGATTTCCAACGCAACGAATACACTTATTTTGTATATCCTCACAGCCATTAAATGGGTCAACTAATCCAGTCTTTGAATTGTATGCAATTGCATTAACAGTAAAGTCTCTTCTTGACAAATCCTTAACTATATCATTTGTAAATTCTATTGAATCTGGATGTCTACCATCACTATAGCTTCCATCTATTCTATATGTTGTCACTTCAAATGGCTCATGTTCAATCATGACTGTTACAGTACCATGTTGTATACCAGTTGGAATAGTTCTTTCAAATATCTCTACTACTTTTTCAGGTCTTGCACTAGTTGTTATATCCCAGTCATTTGGAATTCTTTCTAATAAACAATCCCTCACACATCCTCCAACTACATATGCCTCATAACCATTTTTTTCTAATTCTTTAATTATATAATCCACTTTTTTAGGAATTTCTATATTAGTCATAAATATCACCTTTTTTTATTTTTTCTTTAATATACACTTACTTATATTCTCTATGTGTTTAATTAAAATATACCACAAAAAAACTAGATTAATTTAGAAATAATTCTAAATTCACTCTAGCTTTTAAGTATTTTTATCTAAATTTATAAAAATTTAATAAATTATTCATCCAACTTAAGTACAGACATAAATGCTTTTTGAGGAACTTCAACAGAGCCAATTTGTCTCATACGCTTCTTACCTTCTTTTTGTTTTTCAAGAAGTTTCTTCTTACGAGATATATCTCCACCATAACATTTAGCAAGTACATCTTTTCTTAAAGCACTTATTGTCTCTCTTGCAATAACTTTATTACCAACAGCAGCTTGTATAGGTATAGCAAATTGATGTCTTGGAATTTCTCCTTTTAATTTCTCACACATTGCCTTTCCTCTAGGGAAAGCACGAGTTTCATGTACAATAAAACTAAGTGCATCAACTTGCTCTTTATTAATTAAAACATCAAGTTTTACAAGAGTAGATGCAACATATCCCTTAATCTCATAATCAAGAGAACCATATCCTCTAGTTCTTGATTTTAAGGCATCAAAGAAATCATAAACAACTTCATTAAGAGGAAGGTCGTAATGAAGCATTACTCTTCTCTCATCTATATATTCCATGTTTAACATATTTCCACGTCTTTCCTGGCAAAGTTCCATAACAACACCTACATAATCTTTAGGAACTATTATATCTCCTTTTACTATAGGTTCTTCTATCATTCTTATCTCAGCTACTTCTGGTAAATTTGCAGGATTTTGTATCATTACAACTTCTCCATCAGTTTTTGTAACTCTGTATATAACAGATGGTGCTGTAGTGATTATATCAAGATTAAATTCTCTTTCAAGTCTTTCTTGCATTATTTCCATATGTAAAAGACCTAAAAATCCACATCTAAACCCAAACCCTAGTGCTGCTGAAGTTTCAGCCTCATATTCAAGAGCAGCATCATTTACTTGTAATTTTTCAAGAGCATCTCTTACATTTTCATACTTTTCACCTTCTCCTGGATATATACCACAATATACCATTGGAGTAGCTTTTTTATATCCTGGTAAAGGTTCTTCTGTAGGATTATTTGAATCTGTTATTGTATCCCCTACACGACAACTTCTTATATCTTTTATACTAGCAGCAACATAACCAACATCACCTGCTGATAATTCACTAAGTTCAGTTTGCCCTGGAGCCATAACACCAACTTCAGTTACTTCAAACTTTTTCTTAGTATTCATCATTTTTATTGTCATACCTTTTTTAACAGTTCCTTCAAACACTCTAACATAGGCTACAACACCTTTATAAGCATCGTAATAAGAGTCAAATATTAACGCCTTTAATGGAGCTTCATTATCTCCTTTAGGTGCAGGAACATTTTTTACAATATCTTCTAAAACATCTTCTATATTTAAACCTGTTTTAGCTGAAATAAGAGGTGCTTCACTTGCATCAAGCCCTATTATATCTTCAATTTCATGTTTTACTTCATCTGGTCTTGCACTTGGTAAATCTATTTTATTTATTATTGGTAATATTTCTAAATCTTGGTCTATTGCAAGATACACATTAGCTAAAGTCTGTGCCTCAACACCTTGTGCTGCATCAACTACCAATAATGCTCCCTCACACGCAACTAAACTTCTTGATACCTCGTAATTGAAGTCTACATGTCCTGGTGTATCTATAAGATTTAAATAATATTCATTTCCATCCTTCGCCTTATACATTAATCTTATATTTTGGAGCTTTATAGTGATTCCTCTTTCTCTTTCAAGATCCATGTTATCGAGTAATTGACTCTTCATGTCTCTTTCACTGACAAGCCCCGTTTGTTGTATTAATCTATCAGCTAAGGTAGACTTTCCATGGTCTATATGTGCAATTATACTAAAATTTCTAGTTCTACTTTGTTTATTGTCCACCTTAAATTCCCTCCTCTTGATTATTCTTATAGTTATCATTTTATATTATATAAAAACTTTTTATATATCAAATTTTAAATTTTTGAATATAAACTAATTGGCATTAAACAAAATTATCCACATTATATGTGGATTATCAAGCCTAACACTAAATATTATATAATATCATAAACTTAAAGTAAATCCTATAAAAGATAGTTAATGTATTTTTATTTTATACAATTAAAGATACATAACTAAAATAAGGCTTATTTTAATCAATAAACCTTATTCACTTATTTACTACTTATTAAATTTTTCAACAATTTTGTGTATATCAAAATTTGGTATATCAAGCTTTGTAATATCAAATTTAATACTTGAGAAATAATTATGTTGTTTTATTCCCAACATACTTTTAGCATTACTGTCAACTATAAATACACAAACTGATGTACCTATAATCATAATAACTAAAAATATAATTCTCATAATATACTTATATTTTCTTTGTTTACTTTTACCTTCTATATTTCTTTCTAATCGGCTCATTCAACATGCTCCTAATTATACTAAACAATCTAATTTTTTTGTTTAAAATATTCATCTAAAATTTCAGCAAGATACTTTGTAGTAGCCTTAGATTCTTCTATACTTGTTGCATTATTTCCAATTTCTATTAACATGTGATTTTTAACTGCAAATTGATTAAATCTAGCATAATCTTTTTCTACTATTGGAGACACCAAGCCTGGATATTTCTTTTCAGCAAAAGCAGTTATATCATCTGCTAAAGCTCTAAGCTGTGCTTTATTTTCATTTTTTCCTCCTACAACAAAGAAGAATTTAGATACTCTCTCTCCATTTATCATAGTTGTATATTTTAAATGGTCTTTTTCTTTAGTGGCTGGATTAGTTAAATCCCTAGCATCCCTATGTAAATCTATTGCTATGTCCACTGTATTATATTTAGGGAGTATACTTTTTATTGTTTTTAAACTACTTGCATAAGAGTTATTATAAGATGGATAGTCATGGTATTTAGTAGTATGGACTACACCCCATCCCTTACTGTCTAAAGCACTAGTTAATGCATTTCCTACTTCCATTACTGAATTTTTCTTATCTCTTGAATGATAATTTCCATCAGGTGAATTTGAATAAGTTTCACATCCATGAGTATGATATATCAAGATTCTTGGATTTTCTTTAGTCACTCTTAAATCATCTTTATAATCTTCACTAGATGCAGTACTAGTTTCAGTTGTATCTGAGTTTTTTGACTCAATGTCTGGAACATTTTCTTTACCAACATAAAGTTTTATATATTCTTTTTCACTTTCTTTCTTATTATCAGCTTTACTTACATCCTCAGATTTTTTATTTTCATCTTTACTTTCTTTACTTGTTTCTTTATTTTTATCACTCTTTTTATTTTCTGTATTATTTCCTTCGACTTTAGCTTCTGGATAAGATGAATTTACTAAAAATTTCAAAAAGTCATCTTGATTTAAAGCCAATGATTTTCCTGGTAAAATGCATGCTAATATAAAAGTCAAGGTTACTACTTTAATGCATTTTTTAAACATATTTGCTCCTCCTTATTTTACAATCTACCTGGATGTAAAGACCTATTTAGACCTTCACTTATTATTATAGATAGATTTTCAATTGTATCATCTATATCTTTTGGTGTTACGATTAAATTCTTATCATATGGGTCTAATGAATCTTTTATTAGATGATATTTTTCTTCTTCTTTAAGTTTTTTCAACATATTATAAAAACTTTCTGTTTCTTCTGACTGAGATATTAAATTATCTATTGCCATATCCAAAACATCTATAGTAAGAGTTGCTGCGTCAACCACAGTTGGAACTCCTATTGCAATAACATCCACTCCTAAAGTTTCTTTAGTGAGAGATTTTCTTGTATTACCAACACCTCCACCAGGTGATATTCCTGCTGTTGATATTTGTATAGTAGAGTTTACTCTTTCCATTTTTCTTGATGCTAGTGCATCTATTGCTACTACTCTATCTGGCTTCACTTTCTCAACTAATGACTTCACTACTTCACTAGTTTCTATCCCAGTAACACCCATAACCCCTGGGCTTAAAGCTGATACCTCAGTAAAATCATCATCATAATCCTTGTTATAATTTTTAAAGAGATGTCTAGTTACCAGTGTTTTAGATACACTTTTTGGACCCAATGCATCAGAAGTAATATTTCTATTTCCAAGACCAATTACTAGTGTCTTTTTGTTTTTGTCTTGTCCAAACACATCTACCAATTCATCTTTTAAATAACTTATCATTTCTTCTCTTGACTCATCATCATCAAACTTCATAAGATTACTTTCTAGGGTTATATATTTTCCTATATCTTTGTTCATTATCTCTGAACCTTGTTCATCTATTACTTCAACTTTTGTTACAATACAATTTTCTAATTCTTTAGTTTCTATTTCTACCCCAGGAATACTACTTCCTTCTTGAGACTTTTCACACATTTCACTAGCTTCTAAAGCTAAATCTGTTCTTACATTAATCATATAAACCTCCAGTATAAATTAAATGCTAATTATAATTGTTAACAAAATTTAGTATTTTATAACAAAAAACTATAAATTTATTTAAAACAAGTAAAATTAAGGCTTTCAATGTAAGAAAATCGAGTTTGGTCAGTAAATGGTCAGTAAACTTCCTTATCTATCATTTATTTACAAATATAAAAAGGTAGCAACTATTTACATAGGCGCTACCTTTTAATCTATTTATCACTTTCTTCCCAAGATTTCATTCATTATATATTTCCTCTAAAATAATTAAATGATAAACATATTTTTGAAAGTGTTTATTCAACTTTTTGAAGGGTTTAAAGATGTTCAATCATAAAAAAATGCTCTCTAAAGTACCTTTCTTGTTTTATTGGTTGAAGCCTAATGCAGATAATGTCTTAGCATAATAGTAAATAGGCATGTTCTTTGTTGCATCTTCTAAACTTTATGTTCATAGTAGAATGACTTCTTCACTTCATTTATTTCTGTTGAAAGAATGGTTCAGCAATTGCTAGCCACTCATTTGGAAGATAAAGAGAGAGATAACCATGATTATAACCTTTAGCTTCATAAATCCTACATGAGGCCACATAAGACTGAAACATTTTCGCAGAGTTTTTGACACACTTCATTTCTTTTTCTCCATACCAGTACATCACTTGTGCCATGGTTTTTTTGATGCTATCCTTAAGTGTATATTGCATCATATAAGTACGATACATATTATATAATGTTTCTTTTCTGACATGTGGCATATCCTGCATATAATATGCTTTGATTTCATCTGGGTACTGCATATTTTTAGGTAATAGCTTTGGCATCATAGCAATTTGAAAACGACAGGCCTTCTCACTAAATAGAAGTCCTCCACAAAAACGAATACCAGCAATACAAAACCTTGCCATAGTAGGTCTTGGGTAGCATATACTACCATCAATAATTGCCTTTTGGGTAATATCAGGTTTTCGAGATAAAAGCTCCATCACAATTTGACCACCAAGTGACACACCACACAAAGCAAAAATATGACCACCACATTCTTTATCTATATATTCTACTAACTTGTCTGCTGTATCCTCTGTGGAAATATATGTATTCTCATATTCTTCTCCATGACCATCCAATGTAGGAAGTATTACATAATAGTTTTCAGACAAGACCTGTGCTTGTCGTAAATAGTTCCACCATGCGTTCCCACCTCCATGAATCAACATTATATGTGGACTTTTTTTATTTCCAAATTCATGAAATTTCATATGTCACCTCTCCTTATAAAAATAAAATGAATGTTATTTCTTCTTGTCATCATCCACTACAGGTGGAGAAGATATAATTGAGAGTTTTCGAAGCCTTAGATTCGATTTAGGTTTTTGATCTACATATGGTTTCAATAAATTAGCTATATTTTGAAGAAGATCTTTATATTCATTATCAGTCATATATAACAATGCTGAAGTAAAAAGTACATTATCTTTTTTATGGTCTTGATTTTTCCTGCTAAAATACTCATTCATTTCCTGCATTAACCCTATATGAAATGCTGTAGAAAGTGCAACAAATGCCTCACCTTCCATTGGCACTTCATCTTCCTTTAGTGCATAAACCTTTTCAATCGTACCACGCACACGATTTTCTTTGACTACTTCAATCATATTATTCTCTTCTAAAATTTTGACATGATGATAAACCGTTGCGCGAGGAATATCATTCAAATACTTCACTATATCAGATGTACGAACACTGCCATGAAGTCGAATATACTGTAAAATACGAAGTCTAGCAGGATTTAGAATCAATTTTACTACATCCATCTTATCATCCCTTTCTTTAATCTATAAAAATATTATAGTCTATTCAACTGTTCAATGTAAAAACGTTAAAAATCATGTTAGTTTTTCGATATTTATTTTATTGTTAATAATACATTTATAAAATCCATCATATATGTACATGTTTTTTCAATATAAATAATTAAATGATAAACATATTTTTGAAAGTGTTTATCCAACTTTTTGAAGAGTTTAAAGATATTCAATCATAAAAAAGGCTCCCTAAAGAACCTTTCTTGTTTTATTGGTTGAAGCCTAATACAGATAATGCCTTAGCATCATAGTACTTAGGCATAGTTTTTGTTGCATTTTCTAGTCTAGAAAAATTAAACTCTGCTGAAGTTCTATATAATACAACTTCAGAACCATCAAATTCATACCACTTACCGTCAATTTGCACATAGTTCCAAGCATGGTTTAAGGCTCCATCTTCCTGATATATCGAATTCATTCCCATTAGCCTTGTCAATACATGAAAGCTACTTGCAAAACTTCCACATGAACCACGTTTTTCAACAAGATTTCCATATACATTTGTATCATGTGCTATCCCACTCACATATTTTGACTCTATTACCAGTTTTGCAGCTCTATTCGCCTTTTCCATATCAGATGCATTTCTCCAATCGAAACTATTTAGGAAATTTCTAATTACTACAAGTTCATTTTTAGTCTGCTCATAAGTAAGCAACTCTTTGCCTGCTATAATTTTTATAGGGTCAAGATTTTTAAATATTACACTCTTGTATGGTTCACCTGCAAATGCAGCAGCGTATGCACCTAATCCTGCATATCCTTTATTTATATAATAATATTTGCCATCTGCTCTAAGTTCATTCCCATTTTCATTTCCACCATAATTAATGTCCCATCCAAATTTTCCTGTTGTATTAAGACCAAACTGCTCTAACATTCCTTTTAAAGGATACTCCTCGTTTGTATTGTTTTTGACTACGCCTGTATTAGTGTCACCTACATTATTAGTTACATTCAAACATTGTGTTATTATAGAAGCATCAATATTCCCTATTGATGTTATTTTAGTAGCACCTTTAAGTATACTTTTGTTACTTCCATTTCCAACTAATACAATTGGTTTACTTTCAGCTAGAGTTGAGCCAATTAGCGGATAAACTAGGTCACTGCCACTAGCTACATAAAATTCTTTAGCACCACCATAAAACTGTTGAACTATCTTTTTATTAGTCTCATATCTATCAATTCCACCTAATCTAGTTGCTCCTAATTTTTCTACAAGTTGATTACTCATAGTATTTGTTGAACCAAATGCAAATATTTTATCTCCTTTAATTTTAAGCTCAGGCATATCTGAGCCATTAGTAAGTAATACAGGTATCTCATTTTTAAATGCAACTGAAGCTGCACTTATAGCATCAGCTTCACCTTTAAATCCATTTGCTACCAGTACATTACCTGAAGTACCTTTTAATTCTAAAATCTTGTCACTTACCTTATAACTTGTACTAAGTCTATCTTTTCCTTCAATTCTTTCAACGTCAATATTTTTTTCCTTTAATAAATTCTCTACTTTGCTTCCTATAGAATTATTTCCTCCTATTATGTACACTTTTTTAACATTATTAAGTCTTTTTAATGTTGAGTCTGGTATCTCATCTTTCTTAGTCAATAATATTGGTGCGTTTTCAACTCCAGCCAATCCACTTGCTGATAATCCATCTGCTAAACTATTATCCACATTGATAAGGATGGCTTTAGTATAATTCTGCCTATCTGCAATAATAGCTGAAGTTTCATACTTATCTTTACCATTTATACTATCAATCGAACTTAGTGCATTTGATACTATTGGAAAAGTAGAAATCACTAACAAGAATGAAATTCCCATAGTTAATAATTTTTTACATATTTTCATAATATAAATACCTCCTAAATATTATAGTTCTACTTAAATAATATACTATAAAATGAAAAAAACATCTCAATTATTGGAAAAATTATCTTAATTAAACATATAAATTTATATTTTTATAAATTTTTTATTAAATTTACAAAAATGAGTAATTTCTTGCATTATCTTATAATTATTGGAAATACTATCAAAATGTATGTAAATAGTTTGTATTATATCAAAATATTTGTTACAAAAATGAAATATTAATTTATATATATTAAAATATTTAAAACACAAAATATACCAACCTAAAAACAAGATATTGCAAATTATTTATACACAATCTATAGTCTAAAAAATCAAAATAAAAAACATTATTAAAATATATAAATAATAATCCTTGATTTTTAGATTTATTTCTGTTAAAATCTAATATGTTGACGATGAATATGAGAAAAAAATACAGGGAGGTGAACACGGTGGCAAATATAAAATCAGCTAAGAAAAGAATAAGTGTTATCGAAAAGAAAACTGCTTTAAATAGAGTTAGAAAATCTCAAATAAAAACTGCAATAAGAAGATTCGAAGATGCTGTTGCAGCTGGAAACAGAGAGGATGCTGTTGTTAAGTTCCAATATGCTCAAAAGAGAATATACCAAGTAGCTTCTAAAGGAACTATACATAAGAATGCTGCAGCTAGAAAAGTAGCTAAATTAGCTCAAAAGTTAAACGGTATGAACGCTTAATTACCAGTTTATATTTCTTATATATAATAACCCCTATGCAGGGGTTTTTTATTTTGGAAATTTATACAATAAAAAATAAATAGTTAGACATATTATAGTTGATTATATACTCTTAGACTCAATTTAGCCTACTTGTACTTTGAACTATAACATATCTTGCTATTTATTTTTTATTAATATATAAGTTTTTTACATTGCTTGCCTTTTACAGTATCTACTAACCAACATTTCTACTGCTAAAGTATCCCTTATAAGTCCTGTTTTTATTTTATAATCGCTTTCTAATATATAGTTTAAAATTTCTATGATTATATCATCAGAGAAGTTTTTAGTCTGTTTTAATGCTTTTCCTATTACAAATTGATGCATTTTTAATTTATCTGCTATAAGTTTTGCTGAGTATCCCTCTAGTTGTAATTGTCTTACTTGCATAACTATTTTAAATTGTCTAGCTATCATAGAAAATATACCTAAAACAGATTCGCCTTCTTGTATCATATCATTCAATATTTTCATTGCATTAGAAGCACTTTGCTCTCCAATATAATCAATTAACTTAAATATATCATTTTCAACCTTTTTAGGAGATAATTTATCTATTACATCATTAGTTACACTATTTCCCTTTCCAACAAATGAACTAATTTTATTTATCTCGTTTTCTAAGTCTGATAAAGTCTTTTCACTACTTTTATCTCTATATCCTTCTTGTTCAATAAAATACATTATTTGAGAGTTTTCTATTATAACTTCATTTAGAGCAAAAGATTTTTTTATCCACTTAAATAAGTCCATATCAGAAAGCTTGTCACAATTAAAAACAATTCCATTATTACCTATCTTTTTAACTAAAGATTTTCTTTTGTCTATATCTCCATATACAACAAAAACTATAGTGGTAGTGTCTGGAGTATTATCTAAATGCTCTATCAAGTATTTTTCGTCGCTATCTGTAAAATTCTTTTTCTTTCCTTTTAGTAACTCAAAGTCTTTTACTATTACTATTTTTCTATCATCCATAAAAGGAAGTGTCTCTATAGAGCTTATAAGCTGATTTAAGACTATTTCCTTTCCATCTATTATATCTAAGTTAAAATCGAGCATTCCTTCGTTTAAATTCTCTTTAAAGACTTTTATTGCATTTTCTATTAAATAATACTCTCTGCCATAAAAAAGATACATTTTCTCAAGTTTTTTATCTTTTATATTCCTTATAATATCCTTGTAATCCATTTTCTTGCTCCTTTATCTCTTTTCCTTCTATGTAAAATATGTAAAAAAATACTCCTATGTAATAAATCACTACAATATAAAGTTTAGGGTTATCTATATCAATATATGCAAAATTTAAATTGCTGAGTTTATCTAGTAAAAAAAATATGATTTCTATCAATGTGCTGTTGAATAAAGCTATTATTTTAGCTATTACTACACTTATTTTAAATATTATTAAACTTGCAATACTCAAATACATTATTATACCTATAAATGGTACTATTATTAAATTTCCTATGATTGAAACCAATGGTATACCTTTAAATGTATAATATATTATAGGCAAGGTTAATATATTTGACGATATTGTCAATGATACCATACTTAATTTTATAATACTATTTATTTTATTGTAAAATATTAGTATAGAGAATGTAGCTAAAAAAGATAATTGAAAACTTACATTATATATAACATAGGGGTTATTTATAATTAAAACTATCCCTATTAGAGACAGTGTTGATATTCCATCCTTTTTTCTATTAATAAAGACTGATAAATAGAAAACCATAACAAATGCTATAGACCTAATTATAGATGGAGACGCACCTACCATTATACAATATAAAGATATAAAAATCGACAATATTAATAATTTATACAATTTATTTATACCTCTTAATAGAAAAGCAATTACAACACATAGTATGCTTGTATGAAGACCAGATATAGATATTACATGACTAGTTCCTGTCCTAGTGAACATTTCTTTTTGTTCATCTGTCAAATTTTCAACCTCTGCTAACAATATAGAATTTATAAAATCTGAATTTTTCTTATATAAATATCTATAAGTTTTATTTATGTAAAGCTTTATTTTACCTATTAAGTCATATATTTTATTTTTACCAATAATTTTATAACTATTTATATATATTATACCTTTATATCCAGTACTTTTTATATATCTTCCATAATCAAAATCTTCATATTTCATTTTACCTAAACTTTTAAATTTACCTGTAACATTAACTTTCTGACCAATTTTCAAATTTTTAGTTCTTGTGTAATCATTTATTAGGAAAGCTCCTACTTTATACTGATTATATCTAGGCTTTTCAAATCTTCCTTTGACTGTTCCTTGTATAGTTATTATCTTATCATTAAATTTTTCATCCTCTTTCTTCTTATTTGTGATAATAAAAGATACAGCTATCACAAATATTAATATAATTAGTAAAGGTCTTCTTATTTGAATCATAATCACTCCTCTATAAAACATATTATTTAGATTATTTTCAAATAAAGATTTTTTAAACAAAAGAAATTATTCTATAAACAAAAGAATACGTCAAAAGATTTATTAAAATCTTTTGACGTATTTTCACTTCTATATATATTCATTTATATAATTGTCTTTTTTAGAAAAAATGCAATTAAGTATTTCTATTGTTTCTTTTGAAATACCTTCTATATTATTTAATAAAAGTGCTTCTTCAACGTCTGTATAAGAAAATGCCAATTGTGTTAAAGCATTTATATCTAATTTAATATCAAAACACTCTTGAAGCCCTTCTGTGCATTCTTTATTTAATTTTTCCACTATTACTTTCTTATTTTGTATAGAGACTTTGAATAGTCCATTATTTTCTTCTATAAATTTATCTTCTATATATAATTTTATAGAACTATTAATATCCTTATCAATATCTATATCTTCAATAAATTGCTTTACATTTATAACTCTTCCCATCATAAAAGGTTTTATTTTTATCTCACAATCTTTAGGGTTGTCTAATATAAACCTTATCTTATCTATTGTAGGAGTAGCTATAGAAGCTATCTTACATTGAGTATTGTGATTATATATAAATTTAAGCATTGATTTAAGAGCATCTATGTTTTTATAAAATAGCTCTCTGACAAACATTTTATCTCCTTGAAGAAAATAAATTATATATCCATCTTTTTCATTACCTTCATGGATATATAAATGTCCGTCTTCACTTTGGATTTCTTTAAATAAGTTTTCATAATAATGTTCATCTTTTAACACATTACCATTAACCTCATTTAAAAATACTTTATCTATTTTAATTAAATCATCAATTTGTGATAAATCAGCTTTTATCATTTTTCCATTTGCCTTGAAATTTTTTAAATCATCTGTTTTGATAGTATATTCAATTTGGTCATAACAGTGCTCATATCCAAATCTTCTATAAAGTCTATAGTCAATTGGCATTAATATAGATACTAGTTGTCCTTTCTTATACAACTCATTTAAAGTAAATTTAATAACTTTACTCATATAACCAGTTCCTCTCCCCTCAGGAAGTGTAGAAACCCCTACTACATACGATGTATTGTATACCTTACTATTTAAGCTTAATTTATACTGGTTTAGCTGAAGAGAGGAAACAATTTTTCCTTCATCTAAAGCTATTACAGTATTTTCATATTTATATTTATCATTAAAATAGTATTTCATGAAACTTTCACTGTCATTAAAGCAATAACTCCATATTTCTTTTATACTTTCTATTTCTTCGTCTTTAGCATACCTAATCTCCATATAGTTTATTAAGCCTCCCTAACACTGTACTTTTCAACAAATCTACAAGGGTGGTAAGAAAGTTTAGCTTTTCTCAGACCTTCAATACCTAAGTCTTCTTCTCTATTTACAAATTCAACATCTTCAAATTCACTTACTAAAAATTGTTGGTTTATAAATGGATATAAGCCTCTTATATCAGGATTGGCTTTTTCTATATGAATTAATGCCATGTTTTTATTTAAAAGCTCTCCGATACTAAATGCTTCTAATTTTCCATCCACATATACACCAAACACTTTTACTTTATCTTTTAAAATATCGTAATTGTTAAATATCTTTTTGATACCAACCAATTCATCATCCATGCTTTCATCAAATTCGTTATTTTCTTCTTTGTTACTTTCCCATTCTTTCATTAATACTAAACATTCATTGAAGTTTTCTTTATCTAATAATCTTGCTTCATATCTACCTGCATATTCTTTTAAGAAATAATTTATGTGATTTCTCTTCTTTTGATTCTTTTTTCCAGCTAATGTTCTTAAACTTTCTGCATCATAGATATAGTCAAATAAATCTCTTTCTTCTATATACTCAAATCTATTTGGGTATTTTTCTTTTAGAAATTCTACCACTTCAGTAGTAATACCTCTTAAGTATATTTTTTTGTTGTTATGTGAAAAATACTCAAGTACAAAATCTACAACTTCTGGAAGTTTGTCTTTTTTAGCAAGTGGTAATATTGAGAAACTATCTCCTTCGTATTCACCAACTAAAACAGCAAAATCTTCACCTATATAATATCCTGTCTTATAAACATGTTGCCACATATATAAAGTACTAAAACAGTACTCACAAGCTTCATAATCTACTAAATCAAAATAAGGGTCTAGCTCCTTTTTTGAATTTAGTTCAATATCTTTGAAAAACATAAAATCCTCCTACCTTTTTATTGCTTAATTTTTTAAAATTTTATTTTGTATCTATAAAAACTCCAATTTAGTTATGGTATTAATTTCACTTATATTGTCTAAAATATAAAATAGGATAGTTCCCATATATCTTATATTACCCATCATAAAATTATATAAACATGTAATGACTGGAGTGATTTTTTATTGAGAAATAAAATTTTTTTATTAACACTTATTATAATATCACTTTTAAGTGGTTGTGACAAAAAATCTCTACTATCTATACATATGATAGATGTTGGACAAGGTGATAGTCTTTTAGTACAAACACCTACAAAGAAAAATATATTAATTGATGGAGGTGATGAAGATAGTGGAAATATAGTTACTAGTTACTTGAAACAAAAAAGAATAAAAACCATCGATATAATAATAGCCACACACCCAGATTCCGACCATATAGGTAGTCTTGATAATGTCATAAAAAAATTTAATGTAAACTCCATCTATATGCCTGAACAATCAACAGAAAGTGAAGCTTATCAAAACCTAATAAGTTCTTGTAATGATAAAAAACTATCTATTCAGTATCTATACAGAGATGATGTTTTAAATATTGATAACAATATAAATATATATGTATTAAGTCCTTCATATATACAAGAAGAATCTAATTTAAATTCAATAGTTTTTAAATTAAACTTTAATGACACCTCATTTTTATTTATGGGCGATGCTGAAGAACCAATTGAAAAAGAAATTTTACATTATTTTAAATTAGATAATATCAATTTTATAAAAATAGGTCATCATGGAAGCAATTCATCAACTACGTCAGAATTTATTGAAAAAATTCATCCAGATATAGCCGCAATATCATGTGGATATAAAAATCAATACGGTCATCCTCATAAGGAAGTTATCAATAATTTAAAACAAAACAATATATCAATTTATAGGACAGATAAAATAGGTGATATTGTTTTTTATAGTGATGGTAAAATGATATTTACAAAACACAAATATAAAATAGACACTTAACATAAGAAATAAAACTGTAACTACATAACAGAACTAGGCTAAAAGTATCAACATAAAATGGTTTTATATTGATGCTTTTAGCCTTTAAAATGTGTCTATAAAATTTATAAATAAAACATTTAACATTTATTCCCCTAATAATTCATTAACTATTACAGATGCAATTACTAGTCCTCCAACAGATGGCACAAATGATACACTACCTGGTGTTACCTTTTTCCCATTCATAACTTTCTTTTTAAGTTCTATTGGTTGTTCAGTTGAATATACCACCTTTAATTTTTTAATTCCTCTATCTCTAAGCTCTTTTCTCATGACTTTAGCTAGAGGACAAGTGCTTGTTTTGTGTATATCAGTAACAACTATTTTAGTTGGGTCTAATTTATTTCCCATCCCCATAGAGCTTATTATTTTTAAACCTTTTTTTTCACATGTTTCAATTAAATGTATCTTTGAGCTTACCATATCTATTGCATCCACAACATAATCATATTTTTCAATTAATATTTCACTGCTAGTATCTTTATTATAAAGATTTCTTATTTTTTTTATATTAATATTAGGATTTATATCTAAAATCCTTTCTTCCATAACATCAACTTTATATTTTCCCACAGTTGAATGTAATGCTGGTATTTGTCTATTTATATTTGTTATATCTACATCATCAAAATCGACAATAGTGAGATTACCCACTCCAGCTCTTGCTAAAGCTTCAACAGTAAAACTACCTACTCCTCCAACTCCAAATACTATTACATTTGAATTTTTAAGTTTTTCTATCCCATCATCTCCAACTAGAAAACTAGTCCTCGTTGTAAAGTTATTTTCCATTTTTCCACTCTCCTACACTTTTATATACATAATATTAGTATTAGAAAATTTACATTATATAATACTAAATATTATATATCACTAAAAGTAAATTATCTCAAAATAATTTTTAAATTTAAAAAGGTATCTTTTAATATTAAAAGATACCCTTTATACTGGCGGGAATGCGTGGGAATCGAACCCACCTAAGAGGCTCTTAACCCCTCATACTAGTTTTGAAGACTAGAGGGCACACCGGCACCCATCCACTCCCATAACGAAACGTTTCTCAACGAAATCTATAATATCATATATTTTGACTCTTTGCAACAATTTTTATAGATTAATTTGATAGTAAATCATATTTTAAATAGTTTTTATCTATAGCAATTAATATTTATATATCTTCTTATTATATTTATAATTATATTTATAAACTTAAAAACTGGAAAGCATATTTTAATTATCTATAAAGAATTTTCCTCTATTTAATCAAAATATAATTTCCAGTATAAATACAAATTATTTAATTATTTTAATATACGTATATCTATAGTTTTTCTTCCCCAGTTATAAACTGTCTTTGAATCATTCATAAATATATCAATTTTATTTCCTTTTATTGCACCACCACAGTCTTCAGCAGTAAATACCATATCAAATTGAGGTATATATACTTTCGTTCCATATGGTATAACCTTAGGGTCTACAGCTATTGTTCCCCACTTAGGCTTTGTTCCTGTTGCAGTTATACTATGACCAGAATATGCAGTTGCTACAACTCTCATACTTCTACCATTGTTACTACTACTGCTACTTGAAGAAGATGAAGCCATCCTTCTTGAACTTTCTCCCCTTGATGAAGCTACTTGCATTTCTACTTTTGTTCCTTTATTTACAACTTTATTAACTGGCTCAGATGTAACAACTTTTTTCACAAATTCCTTTTCTACTTTCTTACCATTGTGATAAGTTTCTTTATATACTAATTCACTTTTACCAGATTTTCCTTCTTCTTTAACTTTAGAATCTCCTTTTGACAAAGAGTTATCTTCAACAACTGTAACTTCAAATGGAATGTCTTTAGTCTCTACAACTGTTTTTTCCTTAACATCAATTACTTCTATTTTATCTCCATTAGATAACTTTGAATTTACATCCAAACTAACTATATCATTTCCATCATAGCTAATGTTTTGAGCTTCCAAAAGGTCTCCTACATTAGATCTAAATGTAGATACAGTTCTCTCTTCTCCTTTTACTACCAATGTTACTTGTTTATTAAGTGCAGAGTATCCTGATAAAATTCCAACTGATAAAACAACCGCCATTGCCGAGACTTTAACATTACTCAATTTCTTTAAATTCATATAAAATTTCCTCCCTCAAATTTTTTACACTATATATTTTGCTTCGTAATATTCTGCTTCGTAAATTTCTTTTTTGTTTTTTGTGTAACTAAATTGTAACTATTTTTTCAAGAGTTGTCAACTTGACAAAAAAATAGAAATATGCATATATAGTATTTTCAACTATTAAAGCATATTTCTATTAGTTACAACAATGTCATTGTTTATTGTTGTTTTGTTATCGTTTTGTTACCTTTTATCTTTATATATTTTCTATCTGCCAATTGATAGGTTCTTTTCCTAGCTTTTCGAGAATTTCATTTATCTTAGAGAAGTGATTACATCCAAAAAAACCTTTACTTGCTGATAATGGACTTGGATGAGGTGCTTCCAAAATATAATGCTTACTTGTATCAATCAATTCTACTTTTTTACGTGCATTACTTCCCCACAATACAAAAATTACTGGGTCTTCACGGTCACTTAAAATAGAAATTACTCTATCTGTGAAAATTTCCCACCCTTTATTTTTATGAGAATTAGCTTCATGTGCTCTAACAGTAAGTGCTGTATTTAAAAGTAAAACACCTTGGTCTGCCCAAGGCATTAAGTATCCATTATTAGGTATAAAGCATCCTAAATCTTCTTTTAACTCTTTGTACATATTTAATAGAGATGGTGGAGTTTTTACTTGTGGTTGAACTGAAAAAGCTAAACCATGAGCTTGATTATCTCCATGGTAGGGGTCTTGTCCTAGTATTAAAACTTTTGTATCTTTATATGAAGTGTGTTTTAAAGCTTCATATATGTTATGCATATTAGGAAAAATTTGACGTGTCTTATATTCATCTATAAGGAATTTTCTTAAATTCAAATAATATTCTTTTTCAAATTCTTCTTTTAATAATTCATTCCAATCGTTTCCTAAATTAACCATAGTTATCACCAATTCCTTTCAGCTATTTTTATTTATTGTTTTATTTAGAAATTATGTCCTCTTGATTGTCATTTTTTTCATTAGTATTTATTTTTATGCTCACTCTGTTAGGTATACAAACTATACTTTGACTTGGTTTGTTTATAAAACCTGTATGTACACACACCTTATCAGGACATGAAGCATCTATTATCTCTACACCTTTGTCGTGAATTTTAACTATATCGTACCCTCCTCTATTTTCTATTTTAAATTCTTCTTTGGCATTTATTGAAACAGTCTTATACAATTTATTATCTACATAAATTTCAATACTTCCAGCATTTTTAGAATTTATAACAGTTATTATTCCATAACATGCTGTAATAACAATCAAAACACCTAAAACAAGAAGAATGTCTTTTTTCTTCATTTTTTGTCCTCCTATGAAATTATGCTATAATAAGATAATAACACAATTTCATAGGAGGAATATACCATGAATAAGAAAAAAATCACATTTATTTTTGTGATATTGATTTTAGCATTAATTTTATTTTCATTTTTTAGGAGTTCAAGTCAAAATACTAAATATAGTAAGACAAGCTATTACCTTGGTACAGTAAATGAAGTTACTATATTTAATACAAAAGAATCAAAAAGTGATAAAATTTTAAATGAATGTGATTCAATTTTAAGATATATTGATAACAAGATGAGTACTCATATACCAGGAAGCGATGTTTCTAAAATAAATGATAATGCTGGTAAAGATTTTGTCAAAGTTTCTGATGATACATTTTTTGTTGTACAAGAGGCTATAGAATACTCTAAGTTGTCAAATGGATACTTTGATATAACAATTGGTCCACTATCCAATCTATGGGCAATTGGAACAGACAAGGCTAAAGTCCCAAATGACTCTGAGATAAACGAACTTCTTCCTCTCATTGATTACAAAAATATTATATTAGATGAAAAAAATAAATCTATAAAATTAGCTAAAGAAGATATGAAAATTGATTTAGGGGCAATAGCTAAAGGATATGCTGCTGATAAAATCGTAGGCTATTTGAAATTAGAAGGTGTAAAAAAAGCTTTAGTAAACTTGGGAGGTAATATATTTACTCTAGAAGATAGCAAAAATAACAAACCTTTTAAAATTGGTATTCAAGACCCAACTAGCAAAAATGGAGAATCTATAGGAAATATAGAAACTACAAATAAATCTGTTGTTACATCTGGAATTTATGAGAGATTTATAGAAAAAGATGGCAAAATATATCACCATATGTTAAATCCATTTACAGGGTATCCTTTTGAGAACAACTTAAGTAGTGTTACAATAATATCTGATAAATCTATTAATTGTGATGCTTTATCCACTTCTACATTTGGACTTGGACTTGAAAAAGGCATGGATTTAATTAATAGTATTGATAATGTAGATGCTATATTTATAACCAAAGATAAAAAAGTATATTTAACTAATGGCATACAAAATAATTTTAAACTTACAGACAAGGCTTTTTCTATTGAAAAGTTCAATAAATAGTGAGTTTAAATAATGTCAATGTCTATATACATACAAAATACATAAGAACTTAAATAGTTATCATACAACTAATGAAAATTTAAGTTTTATATAAAATATGGTATATACTAAGTAATCTAAAACAAATTGTACTTATGTATATACCATATTTATAGTTTAATTTATATAAAACACTACCCATTATTCTTTAACTTTCGATAATAAATAACACCTACAACATACAAAACAATCCATAAAACAGATAGATATATAATGATTACCAATGAGTTGTATATATCTAAGGCATGTAGTACAGAGAAAACAAAAGCAGATATAGGAATTATTATCATACACACAATATAAGCATATCTTCCTGCTTTATCTCTATACATAACATTCCTTTCATCATGAAGATTGATGTCTTCTGCTTCAAGCTTTTCTTTGTATTCCTCTTTATGCTTATTCCAGTAAAAATATCGATAAATTGCAGAAATTCCACCAAATCCAAATCCTCCTGCTAATCCAGCAAACAAAGAACCTAACTTATTACCAGTCATTAAACAAAGAAACAAGAAAGTAACACCTAAAACTACAAATACAATTCCTATTCTTAAATTTCTCTTTTCCATGAACTATATCTCCTTCCATAAAAATATTTCTTCAATCGACATTTCAAAAAAATCAGATATTTGAAATGCAAGTTCTAAAGATGGATTATATTTTCCATTTTCAATAGAACTAATCGTCTGCCTTGAAACCTTAAGAATTTTTGCAAAGTCCTCTTGATTAAGACCTTTTTTCTTTCTTAAATCTTCTACACGGTTTTTCAAAAATATTTCCTCCTTTTTGTAAAGTTTCCTTTACATATATAATATAGCACTTGCTTTTATTTTTGTAAAGGAAACTTTACAAAACATATATAAAAATAGACATTTCATCAGAAATGCCTATCATTAAATATATTTACTTTTACAATTGAATTACATCTTGTTGTCTATAAACCTTATTTTTTGATGTTTTTTAGTATATCCCTACAACAACCTACATTTTTATATTTTCAATAAATAATACAACTAACTTTTTATAGTGACTTTACAAACAAATCCATTCTATTTAAAGCTTCAATTACGTTTTCTTTTTGAGTTCCTAAATTTATTCTAACATAGTTCTCACCATCTTTTACAAAATGACTTCCATCTTCTAACAATACTCCCGTATCTATAGCCAACTTATCTGTAAACTCACTTGCACTTATACCTAATCCACTTATATCCATCCAAGCTAAGTAAGATGATTCCATCTTCATCAATTTTATCTTACTATATTTATTTACCCAAGTTTCTAAAAGTTCATAATTTGATTTTATATATTTATTTACACCACTTAACCACTCTCTACACTCATCATAAGCTGTTATTAATCCTATTATTCCAAACACATTTGGAGAAGTTATAGAATTTTGTTTTAATTTATTTCTAAAAATATCTCTTATATCCTTATTTATGACTATTGAATAAGAAGTCTTTAATCCTCCAAGATTAAAACCTTTATTTGGTGATGTCAATAGGATAATATTTTCTAAAAGTTCCCTTTCAAGCTTAAGAATAGAATTAAATTCTCCATAATGAATATGCTCTGCATGTACTTCATCTGCAACTAAAATAACATTATTTTCTTTACATATAATTGCTACTTTCGTCATTTCTTCAATTGACCAAATTCTTCCTGATGGATTATGTGGTGTACAAAACATCATTAGCTTAGGTTTATTTTCTTTAATTTGAGATTCTAATCTATCAAAATTTATATAATATCTATCATTTATCACATCTAATGTATTACAAACTACATTTACACCCTGCTTTTTAGCTGATGATTCAAATGGGTCATAAACTGGTGTATTTAATATTATACTATCTCCTTTTTTACAAAAAGCTTGTACTACATAGTGAAGTGTTGACACAGTTCCATAAGTCAATGTAATCCATTCTCTTTCTACATTTACTTTATGCATATCTTTTTGCCATCCAATAACTGAATCATAGAATTCATCATAACAGTATGTATATCCAAATACACCTCTTTTTACAGCTTCAATAAATTTATTTTCTATTTCTGTTGGTATTTTAAAATCCATATCAGCAATCCACATTGGCACAAAATCTTCTTTAATATCTCCAAATTTATCTTTTATAATGTTCAAATCCCACTTTCTACACTTTTCACTTACTCTATTTGGTCTATCATCAAAATTATACATTTAAATTTACCTCGTCTTTTCTTATTATTATAAAAATACTTAGCTACAATTTATTTTTAATTTACAACTATTAAATCTTTGGTAGATGTAGTCAATCTCATACAGCCATCTTGAGTTATAAATACATCATCTTCAATTCTTACTCCTCCAAGTTCTGGTACATATATACCAGGCTCTATAGTTACAACCATACCTTCTTTTAATACTTCATTTGATTCTGGAGCTAATGCTGGATACTCATGAACCATAATACCTACACCATGACCTAGATTGTGTCCAAAATTATCACCATATCCATATGAACTAATTATATCTCTTGCAACCTTATCTATTTCACCAGTAGTCATACCTGACTTTAAAACCTTTATACACTCTTCATTAGCTTTCTTTACTATATTATATATTTTTTCCAGCTCCTTATTTGTAGTTCCCATACAAATAGTTCTAGTAATGTCTGAACAATAATTATTGTACTTTGCTCCAAAATCGAATGTAACAAAATCTCCATACTCTATAATTTTTTCACTTGCTTTTCCATGAGGTAAGGCTCCTCTCAAACCAGATGCAACTATAGTATCAAATGACTCTTTTTGTCCACCTAATTCTTTTATAAATCGTACAATTTCATTTTCTACTTGCATTTCACTCATACCAACTTTTATAAAGTCAATTATATGATAAAATGTAGCATCTACTATTTCACAAGCTTTTTTTATATATTTTATTTCATCTTCATCTTTCTCTTTTCTTAGAGTAGATAAATCAACTGATTTTAAAGTTACATTTAATTTGTTACTCATACTTTTATATGAGTCAAAAGATACTTCACTTCCTTCAAAGCCAATTTCTTTTATATTTTGATTTCTACAAATATCATTAATTATGTCAAAATACCTTCTATTTTTATCCATTAATATAACATCAAATAAATCTGATTTTCTTTTAACTTCTTCAAAGTATCTAAAATCTGCTATTATATATTGTTTATCTTTTGTTATAAAAACATAGCCTGATGAACTAAATAAATTTCCAATATAAAACTTATTGGTAGAACTATTAATAAGAATTCCATCTATATTATACTCTTTAAGATACTTTCTTATTTTTTCTATTTTATTCATAATTTTATCTTCACCACCCTTAATTAGTCATATAGGTAAGGCTGGTAATATTGATTGAAACAATATTACCAGCCAAGGTTATTCTAGATAGTAAAATTTATAAATTAATCAATATAATCTACAACAAGTTTACCATCTTTTATTAATTTATTTCTGTAAAATACATTTTCTACAGCTATGAATATAGCACCAACTGCTATACCTATTATATATCCAAATAAGTTATCTACTAGAGGCCATGCCCATATAGCTGATTCTGGGAACCACTGAATTGCCCCTAAAATTATACCTGTAATAGCTCCTATTATACTTCCTACTATATTTAAAGGTATAACAAAACCTGGTCTCTCAAGTGCAAATGGTATTGCTCCCTCTGATATACCCATAAATGATAGGAATATAGAAGTTTTTCCTGCTTGATAGAATTGTCTATCATATACTCTTCTTCCTACTAATCTTTTATCTAATAAAGTTGTAAGTCCTAATCCAATTGGAGGAACAACTATAGCTATTGTTCTTGCTGTTATTGGTAATACATTTTCTGTAGTCAAACCAAGTGCAACGAATCCTGCTGCTTTATTTATTGGTCCACCTAAGTCAAATGCTGTAGCTGCTGCTAAAGCTGTTGCATATACATACTCTCCTGCTGCTCCTGCTGCTGTTAAGAAGTTTTTCATACTTTCATTAATTAATCCACCAAATGGAGTTATTATAAATATCATCAATACCATACAAGTTAATGATGCTATTAGTGGTATTAAAAATGTTGTTTTGAAAGCTAACCAGTTATGAGAAACTTTTATAGATTTATTTAACCATTTTACAAAATATCCTATTATAAATGCGATTAATATTGCACCTAAGAATCCTGATGCAACTGGTACAACTTCTGTCCATTGTCCATCTACGAATTGTGGTACCCCTACAGGTTTATTAGCTACATATCCACCTATAAATCCTGCGATTAAGGCTGTTTTTCCACCTATAGAATTTGCACAGAATGCTGCAAATAGTGGTATTGCAAATCCAAACAGAGTAAATCCGAAGTTTGACATTAATTGTGCCATGTTTAAAAGACTAAGCTTAAATCCTGTAAATTCACCTGAGTTCATAGCATCAACTATACCTACAGATGGGTCAAGTCCTAATATTGCATATGGTATTAATTGAGATAAAGCTCCTATAAGTCCACCCATTACTAAGACTGGTATCATATACGATATACCTGTCATTATATGTTTACTAACTTCTTTCCACTTTCCATTTCCCTTTGATTGAGTTGGATTAGATGAAGTAGTTTTTCCTGCGTTATTGCCTCCTGTTGTAGAAGCACCTGAACTGTTTATAACTTTTTTCTTGATTGCCATTCTATTTCCTCCACAGTAAATTTATTATATTCCTAAATCCTCTTCTATTTCCTTTATAACACCTTCTGCATTCTTTATAGCTTCTTGTAATTCAACCTCATAAACTTCACAACCATCAAATCTTTCCATACCTTCTGGTGTTATTGCTACTGCATGTATTATCATAGTTGCTCCTAATATGTCTTCTCTTGTTAATTCATTTTGCACACCATCTGCACCTTGAGTTTCAACTTTTGCTTCATAACCTAATGCCTTTGCAGCTTGCTCTATTGCTTCTGCTGCCATAAAAGTGTGAGCTAGTCCCATTGGACAAGCACATAATGCTACTAATTTTTTATTCATTTTAAATTCCTCCTATTTACTTTAATTATTTTTTTATTTTAACCTTAGTATTTATCTATAAACCTAAAGCTTCATTTATTAAATTAGCGATTTCTTCCACATTATCACTCTTTAAAAGAGAATCTTTAAAATCTTTATTTATTAATTTTCTTGAAAGAGATGATAATAATTTAAGGTGTATGTTTTCTTTACTTTTTCCTGGCATAAGCAAACTTATTGCCAATTTGACATTGTCCTCACCTTCGTTCCAAACAACATCATCATTAAACTTTAGTACCACTACTGCTGGATTTTCAATTGCATCATTTTTAGTATGAGGTATTGCTATAGATTCTCCTAGATTTGTAGTAAATTGCTCTTCTCTAGCTATTAAACCTTCATATACTAGATTTTCATCTTCTGTTAAATTTAATTCTTTAGCTTTCTTTGCTATAAATTTTAAAACCTCAACCTTAGACTTAGCCTCAGTATTTAAAAATACATATTCTTTGTTAAATATGTTTGTTCCCATTGTTAATTTCCTCCTTAATTACCTATTAGTGCCATTAATTTATCAAAGTCACATATTTTAATAATTCCTCTTACACCACCCTCATCTTTTATAAAATTGTAAAGGTATTTAAATATTGAAAAATTATGTTTTTCTTTAGTATTAAAAAATACCATAAATACTAGTTGAACTTCTTGTTTATCCCAAATTATTGGATTTTCAAGTATTCCAACTCCGATTATAGATTTTTTATCTCCCTTCACTATTGTGTGAGGTATAGCTACTAGATTTCCTATTTCAGTTGATGAAATATTTTCTCTTTCTATTATGCTTTTTATTGAACTTTCTTCTATAAAGTCTCTTTCTTTTAACTTGTTTGAAAGCGAAAGTATAACTTCTTCTTTTGTATTTGCTTTTATACTGAAAAAAGCTCTTTCATCAAACATATTACTTATTATTTTTCTTCTTTCTTCCTTTTCATAAAAGGCTTTGTTTACGTTTTCAATTACGCTATCATCAAAAATATTTTCTATATATAGTACTGGCTTTTCATATCCTTTTAATTCAACCGTCGATACTACCAAATCAACATCTTGACTTATTGCCATATCAAGATATCTAAATGGATAAACACCTACAACATTTAAATCACTTATATTTTGCTTTAATTTTTCAGAAAGAAGCTGACCTGTACCTATACCATAGTGACAAACTATACAAATTTTCTTACTTGTATTTTTTTTCATTCTTTCATTTGAAGCAGCAAAATGAATAGCTATATATCCAAGTTCATCCTCATCTAATTTTAAATTAAATTCAGTTTCTATCTTATTTGATAAAAACACAGCTAAGTTAAAAGCTATTGGAAATTTCTCTTTTATTTGATGAAGTAGTGGATTATTAGATTTTATATTAGCTTTTGCTCTATTTAAAAACCTCTTTATATGGTCAGATATCGCTATCATAAACTCTTCATCTTTTGTATAATCACTTCCTGAGATAAGTAGTATATCTTGAAGAGCACTACTTATAACACAACTTATTCTTTCTTCAATTTCACTTGCATTTTTTATTCCCTGTGCACCTCTATATGCTATTACACCAGAATAATTTGAAATATAAATTACTTCATCTTCAATAAGTTTAAATCCAACCTTATCAGATATTTCTTTCATAAGCTTTTCTATAAAACTGTAATTATGAAATCTATATCCTGTATCTATTAAATTTATATTTTTACTATGACCTCTCTTACTTCTAAACACAGAAACTATTATTTTTGAAAGTAAAAGATTAAAATCTTTATCTGAAATTATTGTTTCTTTTTCTCTTAAATGCTTTTCTAAAATACTTTCTATGGAATTTATATCGTTTTCACTGATATCATCCAAAAATACTTTGATTTTACTCTTCTCATCCAACTTTATTGCATAATCAGTAATCAACTGTCTTATATTAATTTCTTCACCATATATATAGCTTCCATAATAAGGTTTAGATTTTATAACTAAGTCATACTTTTCAAGTTTTCTTTTAAGCTTACTAGACAATTTATTTATGGCTGCTATACTTAGATTTAATTCTTCTGCCATTACTTCTATACTCATATAATTTCTGTTAATCAGCATACATATTATATTTGATATCCTTGCTTCTTCAGAATCATCCAAGAAACCATTTATATATTTATTTGCTTCTTTAACAGCCTTTGCTATGTTAGTTTTAGAGCCACTTAACTTATATCCTATGCCTCTTGAAGAATCGATTTCTAAATCATACTTACTCAAAATACCATTTAAATCTGCTATATATCTTTTAATAGTTTTAGTAGATACATCTAATTTAATAGCTAGTTCATTTGATGTCATATATCCATCTTTATTGCTTAAACTTTTTACTATTACTGCATGTTTCTTAGTTATCATTGTATCACCTTCTCTTTGATTTCAATTATATATCAAATAAAATTTTAGTTGTATATATAATATGTCTATATAAGGGACATTTTGTATTTATATATTATTACATAATGTAACTATTGCCTCCGCATAGATACCTATTGCAGTTATAAATCTATCTAAGCTAGCAAATTCATTTGCACTATGAACATTTCCAAAACTACCATCAGGAAATTCACACCCAAATATTACTGAGTTCTTCATTTCAGCTGCATAGCTTCCTGCACTGGTTACTCTAACAACACTTTTTGAGTCTCCAGAATACTTTACATATATCTCATGTAAACTCTCTACAAGTTTTGAATTCTCATCTATATAATTTGCTTGCTTTAAATTTTCCCCAATAAACTCAAATTTATTAATATTATTTCTTTTTATATACAAATCAAATTTTTCTATTATCTCTTCAACTGTCAATACTTCAGGATATCTAACACTTAAAATTACTTCAAGCTTTCCATCTTTTATATTTATTATTGTCGGAACCATTGATAGAATTCCACATTTCCCTTCAACATTTAAGCCAAACAGTTTTCCATCTATATTATCTTTATTTATTAGCTTATACAAGTCTTTTGCCCAATCCTCATCAAGATTTTCTGCTAAAACTTTAATTGTATCTAATATGGGGTTTATTGCTTTTTCAGGTTTAGATGAGTGTCCACCTTTCCCATTCACAATATACTTACCATCATTAAAACTTATTGAAACATTATTAAAATCAGAATTTATATAGTCATTACTTAAATTTTTAATATTTTTTATATACACTTTATCTGGAATTGTATTAAACTCTATTCCACCACTTAAATCTAGATATTTATCATCTATATCCAGCATTAGCTTTATTATTGCTCCACCCTTTTCTCCATTTAGTACAGGAAATTTAGCATCTGGGGTAAATCCATATACACCATGTGGTTCTTTGCTATAATAGTGCTTTATGCACTTAAATCCACTTTCTTCATTTCCTCCAGCAATTAATCTAACTTTTCTCTTTAAATCTATATTTAGACTTTTTATCATTTTTAATGCCAAAAAATTTGCTATCATAGGACCCTTATTATCTGAAACACCTCTAGCAACTAATTTATCACCTATAATATCTAGCTTAAATGGCTCACTATCCCATCCTTCTCCTGGATTTACAACATCACAATGTCCAAATATATCTATATAATCTTTACCATCTCCATATTCAATATAAACAGCATGATTATCTATATTTTTAACAGTGAAATTGTTTTCTCTACCTAAATTTTCAAACCAGTTTAATGCATCATATACACCTTTTCCAAAAGGCATATCTTTAGATACAGTATTTTTATCATAAAAGGAAGGTATACTTACCCATTCCTCCAACAATTTCAAGAATTCTTTTTTATATTTTTGATTTTCTTCTTTAAATCTCTCCATGATTATCACTCCAATTTAAACCTTTATATTATATATCATAGTTTATCTTGTTTCATAACTCCTTATACTTTATGTCATTTCAAGGGACAAAACTTTTTTACTATTGATTTTATAATCTATTTATATATAATTATTTGTAGGATAAATTTAATATCATAGGAGGAACAATATTATGGAACCATTATTTTTAAAACCTATTTTTATGGATAGAATATGGGGTGGCACTGCACTTAGAGATAAATTTAACTATGAGATAAAATCACCAACAACAGGTGAATGTTGGGCTATAAGTTCTCATAAAAATGGAGATTGTCTGATAGAGAATGGAGAATATAAAGATAAAAAGCTATCTGAATTATGGGAGAAAAATAGAGAATTGTTTGGTAATACACCTGGAGATAAATTCCCTTTACTTACAAAAATACTAGATGCCAATGACAATTTATCGGTTCAAGTTCATCCAAATGATGAATATGCTCAAAAAAATGAAAATGGAGAATTAGGTAAAACAGAGTGTTGGTATGTAATAGACTGTTCTGAGGATGCAGAAATTATAATAGGTCACAATGCAAAATCTCGTGAAGAATTTATAGAAATGATAAATAATAATGAGTGGGACAAACTGCTTAGAAAAGTTAATATAAAAAAAGGTGACTTTTTCTATGTTCCAAGCGGAACTATACATGCTATATGTAAAGGAACATTAATTTTAGAAACTCAACAAAATTCAGATACCACTTATAGAGTTTATGATTATGATAGAACCGATAACTTAGGAAATAAACGTGAACTTCATGTTCAAAAATCAATAGAAGTTACAAATGTTCCTCATACAAATTTTGATACTGATTATAAAACTGTATCAACACCAAGCTTTAAATGTACAACATTTGTATCAAATGAATTTTTTAGTGTTTATAAATTAGACATTTTTGGAAAATGTAATTTTACTCACAACACACCTTTTTCTTTGTACAGTGTACTGGATGGAGCTGGTAAATTGATACACAATTCTATAGAATATGATTTAAAAAAAGGTATGCATTTTATATTACCAAATAGCTTTGGAGATTTTGGATTTGAAGGTAATTTAGAAATTATATGCTCCCACATATAGATACAAAATACATTTAACTTTAACAAAAGCTAGACTAACATAAAAAATCATTTTTATGATAGTCTAGCTTTTCTTTTATAGTATACTATACTAAATATAGGATATTTTATTTTTACAATTATAATAAATTTTTAATAATATATATCAGAAAATTCTATTTTTATTTTTTCTTGAAGATTATATATTCTCTTATCTTCTGTATAGTACTCATTACTAAAACTTTTCATTGGCAGTGAAATTAAGAATTCTGTACCCTTATTAACTTCACTTATTACTTCTATATCTCCACCATGAAGACTTACTAGGTTCTTAACTATAGCAAGTCCTATTCCACTTCCTTCAGTGTTTCTAGATAAAGTCTTGTCAACTTGTGAAAACTCTTCAAAAATCAACTCCAATTTATCTTGAGGTATACCAACGCCAGTATCTTTAACACTTATGATTACTTTATCTATTTTATAATAAATGTTTACGTATATCCATCCTCCATTATCAGTAAATTTAATACAGTTTGATAATAGATTTAGCATAATTCTCTCAATTTCAGCCTTGTCTACATAAACATTGATTTCTTCAAGCTCTGTATCAAATAGAATTCTTATATCTTTTCTACTTGCATACTCTTCTATATTCATAAACAAATCTTCTATTACAGATACAATATTGTATTTTGCAAGTTTAAGTGTATAAAACCCAGACTCCATCTTTGTCAAATCTATAATATTATTTATCAATCTTTGAAGTCTATAGGAACTTTGTCTAACTAAATCAACATGAGATTTAATATTATTATTATAGTCTTTTATTTTTTCGCTTCTATAAAAAGAATCTACCAATTGATTTGAACTTGATATAACATTTAATGGTGTTTTTAACTCATGAGACATATTTGCGAAAAACTCAGTTTTTATTTTATCTGTTTTAAATCTTTCAAGCAACTCTTTTTCAGCTTGTTCAGAGTATTTTTTATGTGCTAAATCTTTTATAATAAGCATTATATATCTAGTGTTATATATCGCAAAAGGTAATGCACTTAATTCTACTTCTACTATATCATCATAATTATTTATTAATTCATATTCTAGTAGAAGTATACTTTTATTTTCATTTAAAACTTTAGTCATATTTTCAGTAAATTTTATTTTTTCTTCAGTATTTGCATTCATTAATATCTTAATATTAGAATCTTTTACATCATCTATACTTGTAAAAGATAGCATATCTAAAAATGACTTATTTGCATAATTTACACTTAAGTCTTCTCTTAACAAGCATATACCATCAGGTAGTATATCTATAAATCTTGAATAAGATGATTGACTTTCTTCAAGTTTTATTTGTGATATCTTTCGAGAAGTTGTATCACGTATTACAATAATAGTTTTATAAGTTCCTTCATTATTATAATGAGAAAAACTCATCTCTACATATTTTACTTCACCCTCTATTACATACCTTTTTTCTATACTTTCTTCACTTTTACATATTGATGAAAAATCGATATTTTCTAACGTCTCTTTAAATATTTGTCTACATGCATTATTTACATATATTTTATTACTACCTTCAAGTACTACTATACCATCTCCAACACTTTCTAAAAAGTCTTCACTTCTCTTATTTGCTTCAATAAATTTTCGTTCATATTCCTTTTTCTTAGTTTTATCCTTTAATACACATAAGACTCCTTCTATTTGTGTAGCTATGATTAAAGGAGCAAATATAGCTTGGTAAACCTTATTATCACTTGTATCAATAAATTTTTCTATATTTTTTTTATTGATAAATACATAATTAATGCTTTCTATTAAGTCATTAAAATTTTTAACTTTATTACTTAATTTACCTTGTTCTTTATAATCTCCAAAAATATTTCTAAAACTTTTATTTGCATATGTAATTTCTCCATCCTTACTAAACACAACTATACTATTTACAGCAACATCTAAAGTAGACTGTAATCGTAATTCTCTTTTTATAAGTATTTCTTTAAGTTCTTCTATTTTTTCTGTTTCATATATTAATTTTTTGTTTTTTTCTTTCAAACTTTCCGTTTTTATTGTTAATTCTTCATTTGTATCATGTAATTCCAATGCTGTTTTCTTAATATTCTTAGATACTATATAATTATATAAATAGTATAATGATACATTTATTATTATTTGTGATAACATACCTTCTATATGCCTATTACCAATTACTATATGTAGTAAATTTGGAACTCTTGATAAGATTGTTATTATTATTATTCTATTAAAAAACTTTTTTTCACTATATTCCCATTTATTTACGTTTGAACTTGAGTTTAGTTCAATTCCACTCATAATAGAGGCAATTATCATAAATATAGATGTAACAACCCCTAAGGTATAGTGTAATGTCCCTCTGTCTAAAGAGTTACAAATTCCAGATATTATGAATAAAGATGATGTTGTCAAAACTACAGCTACTACAAATAAAATTATGCTCGAATGAATTTGTTTATTATCTTTAACAAATTTAAAACTTAAATACACACCTAGTATAGGAAATAAATCTGTTATTGCTGATATTGTAATGTTAGTTCCAATTATAACTTCTTCTCTAGCACCTAAACAATTAAATAAATATATACACTCCAATACTCCAGTTGCTGCAAATACTAACCCCAAAAATGTAGAAAATGAATCTACCTTAAATTTTGTAGTATTAAATATAATCATCCCTGTAGCTATTAAGAATGTAGCATATACAGCATGCAGTAAAATTTCATATTTATTTGTATCTTTTATAATAAATAACAAAAGCACTGAGCCCATTATTATAAATAAAAGGCTCATGTCTTCTCTTTCTTTTATATCTGGTTTCACAGCAGGTATTATATTCTTCAATACTTTACACTTCCTCTTAATTAATATTTTATACTAATTAATTTATACGATACTCGACATTATAATTCCTTCTTTATACCTCAAAGCAAAAACAGACATTTTCCGCTAAAACAAAATTCTTTTGTTTTCTATTCTCTTAGTTATTTTATTTCTATCAAAGTTTTCTAATATAATCATACAATTTTTTCTACTAGAATCTATCAAATCTCTGTATTCTCCTAGTGTTATTTCCTTATTTTCTTTTATATAATTTATTAAAGTATTCTTTGCATCTTCATAAATATCTTTATCCATTATATACAAATCATCCAATTTCTCTACTTTGTTACCTATCATTGACTCTAATACTTCAGCATAGTTATGATTTCCTTCAGAAACTTCATCTATTGTCAATATTGAAGAAACTCCACATGATTTTAGCCTTTTTTCTATTTTTTTTGCTATTTCTCTTTGTTTGTCATTTAAGATAACTTCAAAATCAAATAATGATATTATATTATTTTCTATTTTTATAATATTTTCTGTAGATAATTTTTCTAGTAAAATATCCATTTCTCTAGTCTTAAAATTACTTTCTACCTTGGACCTTACTTCTTCTTTTAACATACCTTTTCTCAATCTATACTTCTTATGGTACTCACTTAAAAGATTTATCGTGCTTTCCTTCAGTTTATTATATTGATTTATATGCATGTACATGTTTCCAATAGGCAATACTTTATTTTCTGATATAAGTATCTCAATAGCTCTTTTTACATGTTCTTCATGAGCACCACTATAGCTCATTATTGCTTTTATATTTGGATAATTTTTTAGGTTTCTCTTTAAGTATTCTTCTATTATATCTTTAAGTTCACCTTTTTCTTTTATTTTTAATGCCTCTATAGCTTTTTCATCAAATCTCTTATGCTTTTTAGGAGATGGGTCAATTATCACACCTCCACCTATAGTTTCCATTGGAGAATAGCGTCTGACAACAAAAGTATCACCCTTCTTAGATACTATACTTTCTTCAAGTCTTAGCTGAACATATCCATTCTCTCCATTTTCAATTAAATCTTTATCTAGTGGAACTGCTCTACAAAGTATTTCTCTAGTACCATGATACAATCTCAATCTATCCCAATGTCTTATCCCTTTTTCTAAATGATTTACTAATGATAATTTTACATCTAACATCATTGATTCTTCTAATGAATTTGGAGCCGCCAAGACATCTCCTCTTTTTATATCATCTACCTTTACATTTGATATGTTGATTGCTGTCCTTTGTCCTGCATAAGCTGTATCTTTATTTTCCCCATGAACTTGTATACTTCTTATCTTTGTTTTTAATACTTGTGGATATATAACCAAATCATCCTCTATACTTATCTTTCCTTCTATTAAGGTACCTGTTATTACAGTACCAAATCCCTTTATAGAAAATACTCTATCTATATTAAGTCTTGCTGGAGAATTTTCGTTTTTATCTTCTATTGCCTCACTCATCTTATCTATTTTTTCAATAAGAGTATTTATTCCTTTTTTAGATACAGAATCAACTTCAATTATTTCTGCACTTTCAAGAAAAGTACCTTTTATTTTTTCACAAATATCTTCTTTTACTAGTTCTCTAAATTCTTCGTCTACAGTATCAGATTTAGTCAAAACTACTATTCCATTTTTTATATTTAAAAAACTTAAAATATCTAAGTGTTCAACTGTCTGTGGCATAACGCCCTCATCTGCTGCTACAACAAGTAAAACTATATCAAGTCCTGATGCTCCAGCTAGCATGTTTTTTATAAATTTTTCATGTCCTGGTACATCTACGATACCAGCTCTTCTATTATTTGGTAAATCAAAATAAGTAAACCCTAGATTTATTGATATACCTCTCTTTTTTTCTTCGTCTAATGTATCAGTTTCTCTTCCAGTCAATGCTTTTATAAGAGTTGTTTTTCCATGGTCTATATGACCTGCTGTTCCAATTACTACGTTTTTCATTTTTTGCCCCCTATCAAAGCTTCAATGCTTCTAATTTTCAATTAAAATTAACAGTATTACTATCTTAAATTTAGTTAATTAAAGGCTTTTCTTAATTCCTCAACTACTACATCAAATTCATCATCAAATATAGTTCTTACATCTAAAACATATTTATTATCATATACTCTAGCTATTATATGAGCTTCACTGAGTCTTAATTTTTTTTCTAAAGACGAAACATTCATATGCTCAGGAGTTATTGTTATTACCTTTGTGGCTATCGTTTCAAGAGGCATAGACCCTCCTCCTACCTGAGAAAATCCATCTTCTATGTTTATTTTAGCATTTAAATTCAAGGTAGTTATTTTTTTAAATAATTTGTTTGCCTTTGCTTCTAATTCTTCAATGTTATATGTCAACATTTTTAAAGTAGGTATGTTTTCCACAGCTTTTGTTTCATCTAAGTACATTCTTAAAGTTGCTTCAAGGGCACATATTGTAAGCTTATCGACCCTAAGAGCTCTAGTAAGTTGATTTTTCTTCATTTTTTCTATATATTCTTTTTTCCCAACTATAATACCTGCTTGTGGTCCACCAAGCATTTTATCTCCACTAAAAGTAACTACATCCGCACCTTGTCTTATAGAATCTAATACAGTTGGTTCATAAGATAATCCATATTTTGATAAATCTATAAATACTCCACTTCCTAAGTCTTCTATTACAGGTAACTTATATTTTTTACCCAAATTAACTAGCTCTTCTATAGATACACTCTCTGTAAATCCCATAATTCTATAGTTACTTGTATGAACTTTCATCAATACATTAGTTTCTTCTGTAATAGCTTCTTTATAATCTTTTAAGTGTGTCTTATTAGTTGAACCTATTTCCACTAATTCTGCACCACTAAGAGCCATTATACTTGGAATTCGGAAAGAACCTCCTACTTCCACTAGCTCTCCACGTGATACAATTGCTTCTCCTCCTTTGGCCATTGTACTAAGTACAAGAAGCACTGCTGCTGCATTATTATTAACAACTAGTACATCTTCTGCACCAGTAAGTCTTTTTATTGTATTAGTTAAATGAGAATATCTTGAGCCTCTTTCTCCATTATCCAAATCATATTCTAAGTTTGAATATCTTGAAGCAGCACACCACAATTCATCTTTTATATCTTCACTAAGTAAAGACCTCCCCAAGTTTGTATGAATAACTGTACCAGTTGCATTTATAACTTTTTTTAATGATAATGAGTAATTTAATTTAACTCTCTCTATTGAAGATTCTATTATTTCATCAAATTCTATTGTTACAGAATTAGATGCATCTTCTTTTAATCTTAATATAAATTGTCTCTTAAAATCTATCACTTCTCTTACAGATTCTAAAACTAAACTTCTAGGATATTCCTCTATTATTTCTACTATTCTATTATCACTTAATACTTCATCAACTGAAGGTAACATTGCAAATAATTCTCTTTTGCTCAAAATAATCACTCTTTCTCTATATATAATATTTTATAAAACTGTAATATATTTTTCCCCTTTTTTCACTACAGAACCTATGATTTTTGCTTCTATTGCTCCATTTAACTTCATATCTCTTACAAGTTCTTCTGCTAGTTCTTCTTTTACAGAAATCAATAACCCTCCAGAAGTTTGTGGGTCATATAGAATATCTTGAACTGCAACTTTTACATCTCCTACAACTTCTACATCCTTTGATACATAATGCATGTTTTTATACATTCCAGCAGGTATGATTCCCATTTCTGCCATTTCTATAGCACCCTCGATAATTGGAACATGCTTTGAATCAATTTCAAGACTTACCTCAGAAGCTTTAGCCATTTCTAAGGCATGCCCAAGTAAACCAAATCCAGTGATATCTGTAACTGAATTTACATCAATTCTATCAAAACTCATTGCTGCATATTTATTTAAATGTATCATTATTTCTACTACTTTATCACATATATGTTGTTCTACCATACCTTCTTTCATGGCTGTATTTAATACACCCACACCGATTGGCTTTGTTATAACTAACTTGTCACCAGGCTTTGCAGTGGCATTTGATAAAACTTTATTTGGATTTACAATTCCAGAAACTGAAAGACCATATTTAGGTTCTTGGTCATCTACAGTATGCCCTCCAACTAATAGCGCACCACTTTCTTTTACCTTATCAAATCCACCTTTTAATATTTCTGCAAGTACATCCATATCATGACATGATGGAAAACAAACAATATTCATTGCAACTAAAGGCTTTCCTCCCATAGCATATACATCTGATAGTGAATTTGATGCAGCAATTTGACCAAACACAAACGGGTCGTCTACCATTGGTGTAAAGAAATCCAGTGTTTGAATAAGTGCCATATCATCATTTAATTTATATACAGCAGCATCATCTGCTGTATCTAATCCTACTAATAAATTTTCTATATTATCATTTTTAGGCAGTTGAGATAAAACTGATGCCAGAACCTCTGGCCCTATTTTAGCTGCTCATCCACCTGCTGTTGTCATCTCTGTAAGTTTTTTTTGTTCCTTCTTCATAAAAGTACCTCCTTTACTAAATTTCCACATATACACACATATACATACATATTTATAATACCATATCTATAAGTGAGTTTTGTATTATATTTTTAGTCTGTACAAATTAAATCTTTTAGATTTTCGTATTTTTTATCTCCTATACCATTCACATTTTTTATATCTTCAATTGAAGCAAATTGTCCATTTTCTTCTCTATGTTGTAAAATTTTATTAGCTGTAGCCTCTCCAATTCCAGGTAAAGCATCCAGTTCTTCTAATGTTGCTGTATTTATATTTATTTTTGATTTATCAGATAGATTTTTACTATTTTTACTTTCAGATTCATTTTTAGGTTCGTTTTTTAGACTTGATTTATTAGAATCACTACTACTTGTAACAGATATTGTTTCTCCTATTTTAGGTATTATATAATGTTGTTCATCTTCTAACTTTAGTGATAAATTAATTCCATTTAAATCAGCTTCTTTTGTTGTTCCACCTAATAATTCTACAGCATCATAAAGTCTCTTATCTGATTCTATAGTTACAATCCCTGGTCTATTTACTGCTCCACTTATGTATATAGTTATTTTATTAATTTGAATATTTTTATCTATTTTCCCCTCATCTTTATTATGCTGATTACCTTCATTTTTAACTATTTTGTCTACCTTATCTGTTTTTTCATTATGTGAATTATTTTTACTTACAACATAAATATCTTCTTTAAAGATATCTAGCCGACTAATGATTATTGCTGATAATGTTAAAAAACATATGATGGAAAACAAAATAATTTTTACCTTTTTTTTCATATATTAATCACTCCTTTATTTTAATTATTGACAAAAATATGCTATACTAAAAGATGAATTTAAATTTTGGAGGCTCACAATGAAAAGAAATTTATCACTTTTATTAATCTGTTTCTTGATATTTGCTTCATTTTTAGGAAGTTCTGATATATCTTTTGCAGATGATGAACCAGCTATAGTTGCCAAACATGCCGTTTTAATGGACTATGAAACTGGAAAAATATTATATAATAAATCTGGAGATTCTAAGCTTTATCCAGCTTCAACAACTAAGGCATGGACAGCTTGTTTAGTTTTGAAAAAGGTTAAGGATTTAAATCAAGTAATAGAAATTAAAAACCTACCTCAGATAGAGGGTTCTAGTATGTACCTGAAAGAAGGAGAAGCTTTCACTGTAAGACAATTATTAAACGCTCTTTTAATTCATTCTTCTAATGATGCTGCATTTGTATTAGCTAGATATGTTGGTGGAGGAGATGTACAAAAATTTGTTGACCTTATGAATTCTGAGGCAAAAAATATTGGAGCTACTGGCACTCATTTTAACAATCCTCATGGATTACCAGACCCAAATCATTACACTACAGCTCATGATATGGCTCTTATGGCTAGAGAAGCTATGAATAATGATGTTTTTAGACAAATTGTAAAAACTAAGTCACTTAAGTTTGATGCTACAAAAGCATACCCTTATGAAAGATATTTTGTAAATACTAATAAATTTTTAACATCACATGATAAGATTACATATAAAGGTCAATCTATAGATATAAAATACGACATAGTTGATGGCATAAAAACAGGATATACTGATGCTGCTGGTAAATGTCTTTTATCTAGTGCAGTAAAAGATGGAAGAAGAGTCATTGCTGCTGTATTTAATTCAACTAATTACGATTTATATTTAGATTCACGCATCTTAATTGATTATGGATTTGATAATTTTAAATGTGCTACTATTGTTGATAAAGAAAAATATACTGATACTAAAAAAGTATTATTTACAAAACAGCATGAATTAATTTATGAACCAAAACATAGTTATAAGATAACTTTAGGACAAAATGAATCTCAAGGTGACTACAATACTAAAACTGAACTAGATAAAATTGATTTGCCTGTAAAAAAAGGTACTAAGGTTGGTACTTTAAATATATATAATAGTGGTAAACTAGAAAAGAGTATAGATTTAGTTGCTAAAAACAATCTTGATAGTAGTCTTCCATTTATAACTGAAAATAAAACTTTGATGATTTTTATTAAAATTATTATAGCTATTTTAGTACTCTTAGTTATATTTATAATAGCTTCAAATATTAAAAAGAATAATAAAAAAAAGTCTAGAGGAAAAAGAAATATGAGAAAATAACAATTATTAATGATAAAACTTAAGTGTATTTCTTATTATAAAAATAGACGATATATTTATTTGATTTTTAAAGTTTTTAAATTGAAAATATAAATTCTAAAATAAAAAAATTTAATTAGAAATAGATTAGGGGTTCTTAAGAACCTCTTTTCTTTTTTTATACAAAAAAGGAGATACCCAAATTTTTATTTTGAGACATCCCCATATAATTACAACTAATCATAATCTTAAACGAATCTGATTTTTAAATTTTCCTTTTTATAAAATATCATTTTTTAAATCATCTATACTGTATAAAATAACAGCCTATATATCAAATTGAAATGTAAAGTTATCAATTAATCTAGTTTTTCCTATGAAAACAGCACTTGCTACAAGTACAGAATTTTCTATATGTTCAACAGGTTGTAATGTCTCACTATCTACAATTTCAACATAATCTATTTTTGTTGAATCTTCAGAATTTATTTTAGATGTTATTAATTCTTTTATTTTTTTTACATCTAGAATTCCTTTTGCCAGTTCTTTTTTTGCTAAGCTTAAACTTTCATTTAAAACTAAAGCAGTTTTTCTTTCTTCTTTTGAAAGATATGTATTTCTTGAGCTTTTTGCTAAACCATCATTTTCACGAACTATAGGGCAACCTATTATTTTTGTGTCTATATTCAAATCTTTAACCATCCTTTTAATTACTGCTAGTTGTTGAGCATCTTTCTCTCCAAAATAAGCTTTATCAGGAGTTACTATATTCAGAAGTTTTGAAACAACTAGACAGACACCACCAAAATGAACAGGTCTTTTAGAACCACAAAGAAAATCTGTAAGTCCAGACACATTTATGGTAGTACAATGGCCTTTCAAATACATTTCTTCTGATGATGGATTAAAGACTACTGATGCACCACTATCTATACAGTATTTAAAATCTTTTTCTATATCTCTCGGATAGCTGTTAAAATCTTCGTTTGGTCCAAATTGAGTTGGATTTACAAATACACTTACTACTACCTTATCATTTTCTTTTACAGCTTTTTTGATAAGGCTTTGATGTCCTTCATGTAAAAATCCCATAGTAGGAACAAGGCCTATAGAATAGCCAGCTTTTTTCCAATCTTTAATTATATTCCTTAGTGATTTTATTTCTTTTATAAGCATTTTGTACCATCCTTAATCTTAGTATAATTTTTCTAATTCAGATTCATTTATTGAAAAGCTATGTTTTTCTTGTGGAAATGCACCAGTTTCAACTTCTAGTATGTAATTTTTAATTGAATCTTTCATTATATCTCCTATATTTGCGTATTGCTTTACAAATTTAGGTACAAAATCTCCAAACATCCCCAACATATCTTGATAAACTAAAATTTGACCATCACAATTAATTCCTGCTCCTATCCCTATTGTAGGAATTGAAATAGAATTAGTCACCATCTCAGCTATTTTAGCAGGAACTCCTTCAAGGACAATAGAAAAGGCTCCTGCTTTTTCTATTAATTTAGCATCTTCAATAAGTTGTTTTGCTGTTTCACTAGTATTTCCTTGAACCTTAAATCCACCAAATGAATTTACAGATTGAGGTGTTAGTCCTAAATGGCCCATTACAGGTATTTGAGCATTTACAATGTTTTTTATTTGTTCTATAACGTTTGAGCCACCCTCTAATTTTACAGCATGTGCCCCACCTTCTTTTACAAGTCTGCCAGCATTTTTAACAGCATCTTCTATAGAAACATGGTAAGATAGAAATGGCATATCACTTACGATTAAGGCATTTTTTGCACCATTTTTTACAGCTTTTGTGTGATATATAATTTCATCTATAGTAACAGATAGAGTGTTTTCTTCACCTTTTACTACCATTCCTAATGAATCTCCTATTAAAATACCATTTATGTTACATTCATCCATTATTTTTGCCATTGAGTAATCATAAGCTGTAAGCATAGACAGCTTCCTTCCTTCACTTTTAGCATTTTTAAAAGTCAGTATAGTATTTTTCATTGTTTTTTCCTCCTAAAATTTTGTAAATCTCTTTGTATTTTTCAGATTTACTTATTAAATTTTCGACTGCATTTTCTATAGAAATATTTTTTGTACATTTTAATGAATCTTCATTTTCCAAGGCAATTATTTTTAGTAGATTTAAGGAGAGTATTTTGTAAATATCTTCATCTTTTTTATCTAATGCTGATAAATGTTTTTTTATTGGTGTTATATCCCCACGAACAACAGATCCAGTAAGGGATTTAGTAAATCCATTATCAAGTATGTTTTCTATATTTATTTTGACCAAAGGATTTATAGCTTTTAAAGCTTCTTCTTCAGATAAACCCAATTTAATAAAGTAACTTACTCCTACATCTAGTAAAGATAACACTAAATTTGAAACTAAAACATTAGCTACATGATAAGTGGATGAAGTATTTTTATCTCTTATAAAAAACTGATTTCCTAAGCTATTTATAAAATTTTGAATAAATAAATCATCTTTTTCATTATCACCTTCTATGGAAAAACAAATGTCTTTCATTTTTTTAATATCAGTATTTTTATTGGAAAATGCAAATATAGGATGGACAGAATAAATTAATGCACCTGCTTTTTTTGAACAGAACAATATACTAGATTTTAAAGAACCACTTGTGTGGCAAATGTATTTATGTTTTAAATTAAATTTGGAAAGTTTTTTGTCTATGATTTCAATAGAATCATCTGATGTTGCAATAAATAATATATCATTTTCATAAATAATGTCTTTCAAGTTACTATAAATCTTTGTTTTTGTTAAATCTGTTGATTCTAATAAAGATAATTGATTTCTTCCATAAAAGCCTGTTACACAATAATCTTTTGACAAAAAATAATTTGCTAAAGATGTACCAACTTTTCCAGAACCAATAAATCCTATTTTAATAGTATCACCTCCAACTTGTGATACAACATCTTAATTTCCAATCTCATTCATGAAGATATGAGTTATATAAGACAAAATAATTAAAAACATTTAAAGTATAGTTCTTATAACAAGATACCATCCATGAATATTCTACCATTTAAATAAAAAATTGACAATTAATTCTACAAAAATTAAGTAAATGTGTTTTTATTTATATTTTCTTATTTTACTAAAAATGTACTTAACTTAAAAATAATTAAAATAATATTTTTATCATATTCTTCCATAATCTCTTTAACATTTTAGTTTTGTTAAAAATTAAAAATGTGCTCCTTCCTTCTATATTGTGATATTTTAATTATCACAACTTTTGGGAAGAATACACACTTTATTTTACACACTCAATTTATATTGAGTATGTATTCTCAAACTTATTAAATTATATATTTATGTATTTTTCTGTTTTTGCTTATCATTAAGTTTACATTTTGAACAGTTTCCTAGACATTCATCAACCATATCTAGACATTCATTAAATGCTACTTTACTACTATTTTTATGTCTTACGATTAATATATCTTGTTTTTTAGCCTGAGACTCAACTGTTCTAGACATCTTATGTGAAACTGTTGATGTAAGTATAACAACGGCATCAGGTTTTCCTATAGAGTTATTTAATTTAGATGACATAGTAGTGTATACTTTTGTTTTATAACCTTTTTTCTTGGCCATAACCATATAATCTTTTTCCATTCTTTCATGGCCACCAATCACTAATAAGTTCATTAGACTGCCTCCCGCCTTATTTGATATTGATTTTCATTATTATTTATATTATATATAATAATATCTAGAAATAAATTTGTCAACACTTATTGATATTAATTATCATTTTAATAATAGAAGGTTTTATTTTTAGTAACTTTTCAGTGTTAATAAATTTAAATTTATTGACACTAAAAAGTTATTGATATTGCATTATAAATAATGTTTTATATAATAAAAAGCTGTGAAATTTGATGATATCACTCATCAAATTCACAGCTTTTAAAAACTTAATCTATTACTATTATTTTAAATTCTTTTTTATTCCTTTGTTTAATATACTTTCATAATCGATAAAGTCATAAATATCTTCCTTAAATACAGCTGAAAACTTATGTAATTCTTCTAGTGTTAAATCTTCTATTGCTTTTTTATTGTCTTCACAATATATCACAATACTTCCAACTATTCCATGTGCATCTCTAAAGGCAACATTATTTTTAACTAGATAGTCAGCAACTTCTGTGGCATTTAAAAAACCATTTTTAACTGCTTGTTTCATTTTATCTTCATTTACCTTTAATGTAGCTATCATTCTTTCCATTATTTGTATACACATTTCAAGAGTGTGTACACTATCAAAGAATCCTTCCTTATCTTCTTGCATATCTTTATTATAAGCTAGTGGTATACCTTTCATAACTGTAAAAAGACCAAATAAATTTCCATATACTCTACCAGTCTTACCTCTTATAAGTTCTGCACCATCAGGATTTTTCTTTTGAGGCATTATACTACTTCCAGTAGTATATAAATCATCTATTTCAACAAACCCAAATTCTTGTGAACTCCAAAGTATCAATTCTTCACTAAGTCTACTTAAATGCATCATTATGATTGAAAAATCACTCATTAGTTCTAATAAATAGTCCCTATCACTTACACCATCCATAAAATTATCTACAACTTTTTTAAACCCTAATTGCTCACAAGTTATATTTCTATCTATATCATGTGTAGTTCCTGCCAAAGCTCCACAACCTAAAGGTGACTCGTCCAATATCTCTATAGCATTTTTTATTCTTTTTTCATCTCTATCAAACATACTATAATATGCCATCAAGTGATGTTTAAAAGTTACCACTTGTGCTCTTTGAAGATGAGTATATCCTGGCATCATTACTGAATTTTTATCAGCAACATCTTTTATAGTTTCTTTAAATCCAGATATTAACTCCACTAAATCGCTTGCCTTTTCTTTCGCATATAATCTCATATCAACTGCAACTTGGTCATTTCTACTACGTGCTGTATGAAGTTTCTTCCCAACATCACCTATTCTTTGAATTAAGTTTATCTCAGTAAAACTATGTATATCTTCATAATCTCCATCTAATGCCAATTTTCCATTTTCAATATCTTCAAGTATTCCATTTAGACCTTCTGTTATAGCTTTTCCCTCTTCATCTGTTAAAAGCCCACATTTTACTTGCATATAGACATGTGCTATACTTCCTTCAATATCTTTTTTGTACAGCACACAGTCATACCCAAAAGATTTATTAAATTCTTCCATAAGTTGATTTTCAGCTTTTCTAAAGCGTCCACCCCATAATTTCATATTTTTCACCTCATATTTTAATTTTTTATATTTTAATTGTAATATTTTTACTTTAGCTAAAAATAAAAAATCTCTTGGTCAAAAAGACCAAGAGACGAAATATTCCGTGTTACCACTCTAGTTGATAAACAATGTTTACCCACTCTATTCTCTTAAGGCGAGATTACCTATTACCATACTGAATTTCAAGTAATATTCTCCAAAGCTCTCTTCAATATAAAGTATTATCATTAGGCTTACACCATCCCTAACTCGCTGAGACTTGCTTTATATCTACTCTCTTCTTCACTGAATCTAAATTTTTATACTTTACCTATTTGTATTATAATTACTATCTATAAAATAGTCAACCTATTTTTTCCTTTAAATGCCTTTTTTAAGAACTAAGTGACTCTTCTAACTCAAAAAACTTATAAATTGCTTTTGCAACTCCACTCTCTTGGTTGCTGTCTGTCACATAATCGGCCTCTTGTTTAATCAATTCTTCTGCATTTCCCATAGCTACACCAAGACCAGCAAATTTTATCATTTCTATATCATTGTAATTATCTCCAAATGCAATTATATCTTCTCTATCTATGTTCATTTTTTCAGCTAAAATTTTAACCGCATTGCCTTTATCAACACCAATATTCATAACTTCAATATTATTTGGCCAAGAAGAAGTTATTTTTATGCCTTGAACTTTTTTTAATTCTTTTCTTATTTCGTCTAAAATAGCTGGATTTTTTTCTTCTATTATTACAAACTTTAATATGTCATTTTTAGAAATCTCTTCTCTTAAATCATCTCTTACAATGACTTCTGTTTCAGAACCCAAAAACACACTTATTCTATCTTCACGTCCTTCTATTTTTTTTGAAAGCATAGAATCTATACTATTACATTGATAGTAAATATTGTATTTGTCTAGCACATCTAAAATATCTAGACATGTTTTTGTATCAATTTTATTTGAATATATTATATTTCCATTTTGTTCCCTTATCAATGATCCATTACAAGCTATTATTGGCATATCCTCTTTAAGAAAATCTACATTGCATTTAGCTGAATCGAAAGCTCTCCCTGTTGCTAAAGTTACATTAATACCACTTTTAATAACTTTTTGTAGTGCAGTTTTATTTTCATCAGTAACTTTATGGTTATTTCCCAATAAAGTTCCATCCATATCTGTTACAATCAATTTATATCCCATCATCCAACTCCATAACATTTTATTGTATACTTATATTTCCTTAATCTAATTTAAAGAATTACCCTTATTAAATTATATCATAACTTTACACTTAAACTATTCCAATTTATAAAATTAATAACATTCCTATACCTCCATATCAAAGCAAAATAAATCGTTTCTTGTAGTATTTTTCTGAATATTTTCAATTTATAGTCTTATAACGCTAGAAATTTTACAATATATGATATATAATCATATTAAATAAAGTGAGCTATTATAATATTTATATTCGTTTTTTACTATCATGTATTTTCACAATATTTTAAATCTAGCAACTTTTTTAACATTTATTATTGACTAAATAAGGAGTGATAAACTATGAAATTAAAAATTAACAAAGCTATTGAAATGCAGTTGAAAAAAAGTTATGCCATAGAATCTGGTCATTGCGAAAATGTATTCGAGATAGATTGTGGCGAAGGTATAAACACAGTATCTTTCTCAAATAAAGCTGTGGAAGCTTTTAATGCTTTAGAATTTGATATGATAAGAGGATACCCGCATTCAATTAGTCTAAAAGACAATATAGTTGATTATTGGAAAGACTTTACAACACTAACTACTGATAGAATTTGTCTAGCGGATGGTTCTATACATGTTATTTATCTTTTAAATAGATTATTTATTGAAAAAGGAGATAAAGTTTTAGGATGTTCACCTCAATTTTCAGAATACGAAACAGACATAAAAATGCATGGTGCTACTTATGACTATGTTCTTTTAAAGAAAGAAAATAACTTCAAGTTTAATGAAAAAGAATTTATTGAAAAAATAAACTCAGAATATAAAGTAATTTACATAGATAACCCAAATAATCCTACTGGACAAGTTATACCTCTATCATCAATTGAAAATATAGTAAAAGAGGCAGAAAAATATGATATAGCTGTTATGGTAGATGAGGCTTATGGTGAATATATGCCAAAAGAAAATTCAGCTGTAAAACTTTTAAATGATTATGACAATGTAATTGTTTTAAAAACATTCTCAAAAGGTTTTGGTTTAGCAGGACTAAGAGCAGGATATGCAGTCCTTCCTGAACAACTTGTTAATCCTATTAAAAAGATTTCTACTCCTTACGAAATATCTGAAATCTCTCGTAGTATTGCAGCTAATTTATTAGACGATGTTCAATTTATAGAAGAATTAAAAGAAAAAACAAAAGCTATAAAAAATCAACTATTGATTCCATGGAAAAACCTTAACATAGCTGAGACTAGTGATACTGTATCTATAATGACAGTTGAACATAAAAACAAAGATATAGATTTACAACAAGAATTTGCAAAATTAAAAATAAGAGTTATATCTGGTAGCGATTTTACTGGACTTGATAAAAACTTTATAAGATTTAGAATGCCTGAAGAAAAAGAACTTCCTGAAGTTATAAAAGCATTCCAAATAATCGATAACTTAGAATAAATCTAACTATATAGGGGACATATTGATTTTATCAATATGTCCCTTTAGTTTAGTATTTTTAATTATTTTACAGTATTTCTATTCATTAATTTATTAAGTTCCATCAATATTGATGAAAGTAATGCTAAACCTAAACAAATTCCTAATTCATATAAACCAAATACTGTTGGAATAGAGAATATTCCTCTCAAAACTGGCATTAATGTTAAAGAGTAAAGTCCAAAACATATTAAAACTGCTCCTATAACATATTTATTACTAAAAAAGCCTAGTTTTACTATTGTCTGATTATTAGAACGTGCAGGCAATGTTTGCATTATTCTCGCTAATATTAAAGTTGAAAATGCCATCGCTACACCAAGTTCTGGTGATACTTGTAGCCCTATATATTGTGCAATTATTGTAACTATACCAATTATACAACCTCTTATAGCCACTGCTTTTAATGTTCCTCCTGCCAATATACTTTCATCTGGATGTCTAGGAGGTTTATTCATTATATTTTTTTCTGATTTTTCAAACCCTAATGCTATTGCTGGTAAGGAGTCATTTACTAGGTTTATAAATAAAAGTTGTAAAGCTGTAAATGGATTTGACCATCCTGCAAATACTGCAAATAAGATAGCCACTATGGCACCCAAGTTTCCTGCAAATAAATAAGTTATTGCTTTTATTATATTGCTATATACTGTTCTACCAACTTCAACAGCATTTACTATACTTGCAAAGTTATCATCAACTAATACCATAGCAGAAGCATCTTTTGCTACATCAGTACCACTTCCCATACCTATACCTATATCTGCTTGTTTTAAAGCTGGTGCATCATTGACACCATCACCAGTCATAGCAGTTATGTTATTCTTATGTTGCCATGCTTTTACTATACGAATTTTGTTTTCTGGGGAAACTCTGGCATATACACTTATATCTTCTAATTTTTTATTTAATTCTTCTTCACTTAATGCATCTAACTCTTTCCCTGTAAGTGCTAAATCTCCATCTTCCATTATACCTATTTCTTTTGCAATTGCTGCTGCTGTTGTTTTGTGGTCTCCAGTTATCATAACGGTTTTTATACCAGCACTCTTCGCTTCTTTTACTGCATCCATTACTTCTTCTCTTGGTGGGTCTATCATTGCCATTATACCAACCAATGTCATATCATGTTCATCATCAATTGAAGGTGTAAAACCTTCTTCTGGGACATCTTTTATTGCAAATGCTAATACTCTAAGTGCTCTATTTGAAAACTCTTCATTTCTCTTCTTGTATTCTTCTATTATCTCATCTGTTATGTCTACTTTTGAGCCATTTTTTAAAGCATATTTACATCTACTAAATACAATATCTGGAGCACCTTTTGTAAACATTATATAATCTCCATATATACTATTTACTGTAGACATAAGCTTTCTATCTGAATCAAATGGTATTTCATTTATTCTAATATATTTACTTCTTAATTTATCATAATCTAAATCGTTTTTGCTTGAATAATTTATTAATGCAACTTCTGTTGGGTCACCAACTTCTTTTCCATCACTAGTTATATGAGAATCATTACATAATGTAGAAACCATAGTCAACAATTTAGCATGGTAAGAATAATTTATATTTTCTTTATTAAGCTCATCATTGTTAGTTCCATACATATAACAGTCCACAACTGTCATTTTATTTTGTGTAAGAGTACCTGTTTTATCAGTACATATAACACTTGTTGAACCTAAAGTCTCGACAGCTGGTAATTTCCTTATTATAGCTTGTTTCTTTGCCATACTATTTGTTCCAACAGCCAGTACTATAGTAACTATTGATGATAAAGCTTCTGGTATTGCTGCTACTGCTACTGCTACAGAAAACATGAATGAATCGAGAATAATTTGTGTCATTTCTCCATTCCCAGCCATCATGTAATTTCTTGCTACCTGAATTATAAATATTAAGAGTGCAAGTACTACAATACCTACACCAAGCTTTTTACTGAAAGCTTCTATTTTTTGTTGTAATGGTGTCAACTTATTTTCGGCAGTTTCTAAAAGACCAGCTATTTTACCCATTTCAGTCTCCATACCTGTTCCAGTTACTACAAATGAACCTCTACCATAAACTACTACAGCACCACTAAATACCATGTTTTTTTGGTCACCTAAACTTACATCTTCGTTTATTTTTTCTGTATGTTTTAGAACTGGTTCTGATTCACCAGTTAACATCCCTTCTACAACCTTTAATGATTGTGCTTCTATAAGTCTTCCGTCTGCTGGTATGTAATCACCAGCTTCTAAAAATACGATATCTCCAACTACTAAATTTTTTGCTGGAATTGTCATTTTCTTATTGTCTCTTATTACCTTTGCATTTGGTGCAGATAAATTTTTCAAACTTTCTAATGAACTTTCTGCTTTTTTTGTTTGTACAACACCTAAAACAGAGTTGATAATAATAACTGCAAAAATTATTATGGACTCTACAGTTTCACCTAAAAATATTTGTACTAAAGCAGCTATCAATAGAATTATTACCAGTGGGTCTTTAAAACTTTCTAAGAAAAGCTTATACGTAGGAACCTTATCTGCTTCCTTTAATTCGTTAGTTCCATTTTTTTCTAATAGCTCTTCTGCTCTTTCTTTGCTCAAACCATTTAAGCTTGAGTCTAAATTTTTAATTATTTCTTGATAAGTACTTTTGTAAGACATTTGTTGCCCTCCTCTTTAATAAATTTATTTTATGTTTGGGGACTCTTATGTATACTTGAAATTTGAAATTTTTCAAATAAAAAATTCCTTGAATAAAAAAAGCCCCCAAAACAAACATACTTAATGCTTATTTTGAAGGTCTTGCTATCAAGGAATTCCTTGCTAATTAACCGAGTATTTCTACTGTCCTGACGATTAATTACCACTTTCGTGTAAGCTACTCCCCTTCGAGTAGTTATCTTTAATTGTATTTACATTATAACACTTTACACAATTAATAGTCTAGCTTATTTTTTATTTTAACCTAAATTTAACAAATTATGGCTTAATCTATATGCAAATATTCTTCTAGAGTTAAATTGTTCATTGCAAAGTTTTTACTGTGTTCAGTTCCAACATATCTATAGTGCCATGATTCATACATGTATCCTGTTATATTTTCTTTTCCCTCTGGATATCTAAGTATAAATCCATACTTATATGCATTTTCATACAGCCACTTAGCTTCTTTTGTATTATTAAATTTTTTATTTGCCCAACAAGATTGGTCGTCTCCTCCAATATCAAATGCAAGTCCAGTTTGATGTTCACTTTCTCCTGGCTTAGCTGAAAATCTGTTTGCTTCCTTCTCACCATTTTTTTCTGCATATGAGTTAAATAATTTTTCTTGATATTTGTAACTTCTATATGTACTAAAGGCTTTTAGATTTAATCCTGCTTTTTGAGCCTCTTTATTCATTTTATAAAAAGCATCTTTTGCTTCATTACTTTCTTGTGGAGAATAGTCTTCAGGCAAGCTATACTTTTTGTTTGCTACTACAATATTATTTATTGATAAAACGTTCACACCTTTTCTATACTTACTTATTTCATATGCCATGATTTTATTTTCTCCACTAGAGATATTAATAAACATTTTTGCGAAAACTAGAAAAAATGCAAAAGCTATAATCAAACCTCTTTTCTTTTTCATATACTACACCCCCATAATTTAGATTTAATACCTAAAAAATTTAAAGACATTTTACTTCATAGTATAATCATATCATTAATTTATTGCAAATTCTTTAAACAATTCTTAAGAAACTCTTAAATTCTTCTTTGTATTACTAAAACTAACAATATTTTTTTCAAATTTTTTATATCACAGGTCCAGATATTGATTTTTTTTCCAAATGATGTATAATGTATTTATGGAAACTTTAAAGTACTATTTAGTACTTATCGTTTTTATATGAAAGGAGATAGCCAATTGACTGACAAGCAAAAACTTATTATAACTATTGCTCAAAGAATCTTTGACCAAAAAGGTTTTCAAAATACTTCAATACTAGATATTGTAAAAGAATGTAAAATGTCTAAAGCTACTTTTTATAAACATTTTGAAACTAAAGAAAGTTTTATCTGTGAAATAATTAATTATTATGATGAAAAATTTTTAGAAATTATACATTCTATTAATGAAAATAAAGATATCCATCCATCTGAAAAATTAAAAAGAAAAATAATAGCTGTATGGGGAAATATTTTTTCTAGAACTACTATAAATACTTATGTGAGGGAAAATTTCTCTGAAGTGCAACGTAAAACGACAAGTAAGTTACAAAAAAAATCTCGTGCTAATTTATTAAATGAATATAAGTTGAGTTTATTTGATAATTATGGCAACAAAATAGAAAACATTCTATTTGATTTAGTTTTCTTACTAGATGCTCTAATTCACCAGTTTACATATATTATTCATATACAAAAAAGAGAAATAAATGTATACTTTATTGCTGAATTTACTATCCAAATACTCGATTTAGTTGTAGAAAATGCTGATAACCTAAATCCTTTAATTGAAAAATCAATGTTTTTATATGAACAAGAAGATGAAGCTTACTCTTCTCTTTATAGTAAATCATTATTTTTTAAAACAATACAGGATATAGAAGAGCTAATCAAAACAAACACTTCTCTTATTGAAAACCCTAAGTTACTAGAAGCATCAAAAAAATTATATGAAGAAGGAAAAAATCAACTATACGATTCTTTAATTATGGATGCAATGATTACATATCTAGAAAAAGAAGACATTTTGAGACCAAAAGTACTTTTATTGAATAGTATTAAAAATCAGTTAAAAAAGGAGACGTTATAAACTATGGAAATACAAAGTAATAGCAAAAACAATAAAAAAGGAAATTTGATAATAGCAATCGTAATGACTGGTGCTTTTATAAGCTCTCTTAGTCAAACATTACTGGCAACTGCACTTCCCAATATAATGTCAGATTTTAAAATTACTGCTGATGTTGGTCAGTGGTTAACTACAATTTATCTACTTATTGCAGGTATCATTATTCCTACAACAGCTTACTTGATAAATAGATTTAGTACTCGAAAATTATTTATTACATCAATGACTATCTTTTCTTTAGGATGCATTATTGCGCTTTTCTCTCGTGATTTTTCAACTATGTTGATTGCTCGTGTATTACAAGCAGTAGGTTCTGGCTCTTTAATGCCACTTTTACAAGTTATTATATTATATTTATGCCCTATAGAAAAACGTGGTACAGCTATGAGTCTAGTCGGTATTACAGTAGGATTTGCTCCAGCAATAGGACCAACTTTATCTGGATGGTTAGTAGATTCATTTGGTTGGCATAGTTTATTTTTACTACTTTCACCTATAGCTATACTAGATGTTATACTTTCATTTATATTATTAAAGAATGTTGGAGAAGCCCAAAAACTAAAACTGGATATACCTTCAATAATACTATCTTCTTTAGGCTTTGGTGGTTTATTGATTGGGTTTACTAATCAAGGTAATTATGGGTGGACTAATAGTGCCACATATTTACCAATAATATTAGGAATTGTATCATTAATTTTATTTACATGGCGTCAATTAAAATCTAAAGAACCATTCTTAGAATTAAGAGTTTTTAAAAATAAACCATTTCTTATTTCTACATTATTAATTATGATTGTATATGCTTCAATGATGTCTGCTACATTAATGATACCTCTATATATTCAATCTGTAAGGGGATTCTCTGCACTTGCTTCAGGTTCTTTAATGATGCCTGGTGCTATACTAATGGTTGCATTAAATCCAGTCGCAGGACGTCATCTAGATAAATATGGTCCTCACGCTCTATCAATATTAGGAACTGGATGTTTATTTTTAGGAACTTTATCTTTTGCGTTTTTAGGCAAGGATACATCTTTAATTCATGTATCATTAATGTATTGTATTCGTATGATTGGTATTTCAATGGTTCTAATGCCATTAACTACATGGGGAATTAAAACACTAGATAGAGAACTTATATCTCATGCTACAGCAATTAATAGTACACTTCGTCAAATATCTGGTGCTATAGGCTCTGCTATACTTATTACTATAATGACAACTGCTACTAAAAAAGCTCACATGAGTTCAGCTATCCTGTCTAATATCCATGGAATAGATGTAGCATTTTCAATAGCAGCCACACTTGCATTTATTGGATTAGTTATATCAATATGTTTTATAAAAGAACGACAAACTATTAGAAGTTAATATAAAAAAAGGAGGTATCTTAAAATGAACTTTTTAGTTTATGAGGCACTCTTTTTTTGTATGAAATCAAATATATTTTCATCATTTCAACAATGAAAAAAAGGCTTATCTCTATTTTGAGACAGCCCCTTTTTTTCAGTTTGAAAAATATTGTAATCTTATAATACAGCTATTACTTCTATTTCAACTTTAACGTCTTTTGGTAATCTAGCAACTTCTACACAAGCTCTTGCTGGTTTATTTTCTCCAAAATACTCAGCATAAACTTCGTTTATAGCACCAAATTCATTCATATCTTTTATAAATACTGTAGTTTTAACTACATTTGAAAAATCAGCTCCACTTTCAGCTAATATTGCTTTAAGATTTTTTAGAGATTGAGCAGTTTGAGCTTGTACATCTCCTTCAACTACTTCCATAGTTTCTGGTACAAGTGGAACTTGTCCAGATACAAATAATAAGTTTCCAGCTTTTATAGCTTGAGAATATGGTCCTAAAGCTGCTGGTGCATCATTAGTATGCAATACTTCATGTTTCATATTAAAATCCTCCTAATTGGTTAATCTACTATACATAAAATGTATCTTCATACACTATTATACTATTTTTCTTGTATATTATATACACTTTTTATTATAATTCTATAATTTTAAAACCTTTTTCTTCTATTGCTTTCTTTATTTTCGCTATATGGTCATAATCTATTGTTTCTAATATAAATTCCGCACTTTGTTTTCCTAGAGCTTCACCTGCTGATAATTTACCTTGATTAGCACTTAAAATATTTCCACCATTCTCACTTATTATTCTAGTTAATTCAGCAAAGTTTCCTGGCTTATCTTCCATAATTGTGCTAAATGAATATCTTCTTCCTTCTTTAGCTAGAGCAACACCTATTATTCTATATAATGTATTTATATCTATATTACCACCAGATATTATACACACTACATTTTCGTCTTTTGCTGGTACATATTTACCACTTAATATTGCAGCTGTACACACAGCCCCTGCACCTTCTGAAACTATCTTTTGACTTTCCATCATAAATAATATTGATTCAGCTATTTCTGTTTCTTCAACTACTACTATTTCATCAACTAATTCATTTATTATTTCAAAAGTTAAGTCTCCAGGAGTTTTAACAGCTATACCATCAGCTATTGTACTATCATTAAATGCTGTTGTTACTTTGCCGTTTTTAATTGACTCTTTCATTGAAGGTATATTTGCAGTTTGAACACCAACTATTTTTACATTAGGATTTAATGCCTTTGCTGCAACAGCAACACCAGATATTATTCCTCCACCACCAACTGGGCATAGTATAGTATCAACCTTATTATTTAATTGTTCGAAAATTTCAAGAGATATAGTTCCTTGCCCTGCTATAACATATTTATCATTGAATGGATGTAAGAAAGTTGCTCCTGTTTCTTTTTGTATTTCAACAGCTTTTGAATATGCATCATCATAAACTGCACCATTTAAAACTACTTCTGCTCCATAACCTTTAGTTGCACTAACTTTTGCTAATGGTGCAGTTGCTGGCATTACTATTGTAGATTTTATACCAGTCATTTTTGCGCCTAATGCTACACCTTGTGCATGATTCCCTGCACTTGAAGCTATTACTCCACTTGCTTTTTCTTCGTCTGTTAAACTTGCTATTTTATTACAAGCTCCTCTTAATTTAAAAGACCCTGTTTTTTGAAGGTTTTCACATTTATAAAAAACCTTTGCGCCTGTTTTTTCGCTAAGTTTAACGCTTTCAAGTAAATCAGTTTTTTTAACTATGTCTTTAATGGTCTCTCTAGCTTCTTTCACATCTGTTAAGGTAACATTTATCATTTTATTCCACTCCCGTAAATCCAATTTTTATTTATTACTTTCTATATAATTCTATATCTTTTTTTTTTAAAAATCAACATGTAAACGATTTTTATAATTTTTTAATTAATCACAAAAAAACTAAAAATACAACAATTGAATACAATAAACATATATATTCAATTGAGTTACATTACACTAAATGATAATATTAAAATAATTTTTACTTTTTTATCAAAATAACAGTTTATTCTTTATTATTTTTACTAAAATTTATATTTATATTATTTTGTTTAATTAAAAATTGTTTTTTTAATTTTCTTTAATAACATTAATATTACCAATCTAACCTAAAATATTTTTATAAACAACTTTAAACAAAAAGAAAGTTTTATTTTATACATTTTCATAATAATAAAACTATACCTTTTACAACAAATAAAATAAAAAAAATAAAATGCAAGTTAAATTAGAGTTTTATTTTATATAGTAATCATTTTTTATTAAAAGGTATTTTATCTTTTAACATACATTTTATAAAGCTAAATAGAGTTATTATTTTAATTTTATACTTTACTTTTTCTATAAACCTATTATAATTAAAGTATAATCATTTTAGGAACTTGTTTATTTTATTATAAAAATGTGAAACTTATTACATAAGGAGGAATTAAACATGAAAAATAATACTTATAAAGAAATCAAAAACATATATGGAAAAATAAGTCCTTTTGAATTTAAGGACAAATTAATAGATATTGCGAAACATACTGCAAATGAAAATCATAGAGAATTGCTTGATGCAGGTCGTGGAAATCCAAATTGGACTTGTTCAACTGCTAGAGAAGCTTTTTTCACTTTTGGTCATTTTGCGATTACTGAAACCCGTTCTAATTGGGATTTAGGTCATTTAGCTGGTATGCCTCAAAAAAAGGGCATTAAGGAAAGATTCTTTAAATATATAAATGAAAATATAGATATGCCTGGAGCGTACTTAGCTAGAGATATTATAAATTTTGGTATAAATGAACTTGGATTTGATGGTGATGAATTTGTTCATGAACTAGCCGATGGGATTATTGGTGATAATTATCCACTTCCAGATAGAATGTTACCTCATATGGAAAAAATAGTACATGATTATCTAGTTCAAGAAATGAAATATGATATATCAGGTAAATATGGTGATGTAGAAATATTCGCTGTTGAAGGTGCTACAGCTGCTATGTGTTATATATTTGATTCATTAATGGCAAATGAACTTCTAAAAAAGGGCGATACAATAGCTTTAATGACTCCTATATTTACACCTTATCTTGAGATACCTAATCTTCCTCGATATGATTTTAAAGTTGTAAATATAAACGCCAATGCGGTTGATGAAAAAGGTGCTCATACATGGCAGTATACTAAGAAAGAATTAGAAAAGCTTCGTGACAATTCTATTAAAGCTTTATTTGTTGTTAATCCTAACAACCCTGCATCTATAGCTATGGATGAGACATCTTGTAATAATCTAATAGATGTAATTGAAAATTATAATAAGGATTTAATGATAATATCAGATGATGTATATGGGACTTTTGTAGAAGATTTTTCATCATTAATGTCAAAACTTCCTTATAACACGGTTGGAGTTTATTCTTATTCAAAATATTTTGGAGTTACAGGATGGAGACTTGGTACATTCGCTCTTCATAAAAAGAATGTTTTTGATAAAAAAATAAATGATTTAACTGGAGAATTAAAGAAATCAGTAGATAAGCGTTACAGTGATATGAGTCTTAACCCTTCTAGCCTTTCATTTATGGAAAGAGTTGTTGCTGATAGTAGACTTGTTGCTCTCAATCATACTGCTGGTCTTTCAACTCCACAACAAGTTCAAATGTCATTTTTCTCTGCATTTGCATTAATTGATAAAGTTGATGCCTACAAAAAACTTAATATGAGTATATGTCATAGACGTCAAAAACTATTGTTTGAAGCTTTAGAGCTTCCAGTTAATAAAAATAAAAATAATGCTGCATATTATACTCAGTTTGATATTGAAGAATGGGCTAAAATAAACTATGGAGAAGATTTATTCAGATTTATAAGTAAGAATGCATCTCCAGTAGATATACTTTATAGATTGGCTAATGATTATTCAGTAGTCTTACTTAGTGGAAATGGATTCTACGGACCTGAATGGTCAATTAGAATATCTCTAGCAAATCTATATGATGAAGCCTACACTAAAATAGGGAAAGCCATAAGAGAGATATTGAATAGTTATATTGCTGAATGGGAAAAAACAAAGAAATAATTCTAGTACACTGAAATATCTAAATTATGCGAATAAAAGAATTTATATAGACCTAAATAAATTTTTTTGATATAATCCTATCGGAATTATAAATTTTATTTGTGAAAGGCAGAGAATATTATGAGTATTAAGAAAAAAGTTGCCATAGTCTTTACTGGTGGAACTATATCTATGACAGTAGATGATAAAGTAGGTGCTGCTATACCAACTTTATCTGGGGAACAAATATTATCCATGGTCACTAACATTGATAAAGTTGCAGATGTTGAAGTTTTTAATTTTGATGAAATTCCAGGACCTCATATAACACCTTATAGAATGATGGAATTAAAAAATTATGTAAATGATTTATTAGCAAGAAAAGATATCACAGGAGTTGTAATAACACATGGTACTGATAGTTTAGAGGAAACTGCTTATTTTCTAGACCTTACAATTGACAACATTAAGCCTGTAATAGTTACAGGTGCTATGAGAAGTAGCTCTGAACTTGGTTATGATGGTTCAAGCAACTTATCTGCATCAGTTTGTACTGCTGTATCTAAAGATGCTATGGGTAAAGGAGTTCTTGTAGTTTTAAATAATGAAGTACTATTGGCTTCTGAAGCTACTAAAACAAATACACTTTCTTTAAATACTTTTAAATCTTTAACTAGTGGTCCATTGGGAATAATCGACTGTAACGAACTTGTCCTTACAAGAGATATTGTAAATAGAACAATTATAGATACTGATAAGGTAGAATCTAAAGTTGCACTATTTAAAGCATATGTTGGAGAAAATGCAGATTTTATAAGATTTGCTGTTGATAGTGGATATAAAGGTATAGTTATTGAGGCTATGGGTAGAGGTAATATTCCTCCTCAGATGCTTTCTGGTGTTGAATATGCTAGAGAAAAAGGGCTTCCTGTTGTTATAGTTTCTAGATGCCATTCAGGTAGAGTATTTGATAGTTATGGTTACTTTGGTTCTGGTAGAGATTTAAAAAATATAGGATGTATATTTGGTGGAGACCTTCCAGGGCAAAAAGCTAGAATAAAACTTATTTTAGCTCTTGGAAAGACTAATAATATTGATGAAATCAAAGACTTCTTTGAAAAAGGAATCTATTGTTAATTATATTATTGCGTTTAGAATTTAAAATAAATTATATCATAGAGTTTAAAATAAAATTTCCCCCTACTGCAATTTTTTAATTATATTGCAATAAGGGGATTTTATTTTATAGCTTTATTTTTTTATTTATTTCACAATTTTTTTATTTATTTCACAACTATATTAACTAATTTCTTAGGAACTGCAACAACTTTAACTATAGTTTTATCTTCAACTAGAGCTTTAATTTTTTCATCTTCTAAAGCCACTTTTTCCATATCTTCTTTAGATATATTTGAGCTAACAGTTAACTTTCCTCTGACCTTTCCATTAACTTGTACAACAACTTCTATTTCATCTTTTACTAGTGCTGTTTCATCATATTTAGGCCAATCTATATCAAAGACACTTCCTTCTTGACCTATCATAGTCCATAATTCTTCACCTAAATGAGGTGCAAATGGTGAAATTATAGTTACTATTGTTTGTACACCTTCTTTTATAACTGCTTCATTTATATTATCTAGCTCCTTATATTTGTACATATCATTTATTAATTCCATAAGAGCTGATATAGCAGTGTTAAATCCAAATTTCTCACTTAAATCTACAGTAACTTTTTTAAGTGTAGAATGTATAGTATATCTCATATCTTTATCTTGAGAACTTAACTCGCCAAACTCAACATCTTTTTTGAAGACATCTGCTAACTCATCAACTAATCTATATACTCTATTTAAGAATCTAAAGCATCCATCAACACCTTGCTCTGACCAGTCTAAATCTCTTTCTGGTGGTGCTGCAAATAATACGAAAAGTCTTGCAGTATCTGCTCCATATTCATCAATTATATCCATAGGAGATACTGTATTGCCTTTAGACTTACTCATCTTAGAACCGTCCATAAGAACCATACCTTGAGTAAGTAAGTTTTTAAATGGTTCATCAAAGTCTACCATGCCCATACTCTTAAATGCTTTTACAAACCATCTAGCATAAAGTAAATGCATTATAGCATGTTCTACTCCACCTATATATTGGTCTACCGGATGCCATCTGTTAACTAAGTCTTTACTAAATGGTTCATCTTCATTTTTATTGTCTACATATCTTAAGAAATACCAAGAAGAATCAACAAATGTATCCATAGTGTCAACTTCTCTTCTAGCTGGTTTTCCACAGTGAGGACAAGTTGCTGACATAAACTGTTTTGAAGTAGTAAGTGGAGACTCTCCTTTTCCAGTAAATTCAACATCTGTTGGTAAAAGAACTGGTAAATCTTCTTTCTTAACTGGAACTATTCCACACTCATCACAATAAACTACAGGTATAGGACAACCCCAATATCTTTGTCTTGAAACTAACCAGTCTCTTAATCTATAATTAATTGTTCTCTTTCCTCTACCTTCTTTTTCTAATTTATTTATTATTCCTTCAAATCCTTCTGAAGCATCTAATCCATCAAATTCTTCTGAATTTATCATTTTATTATCTTCTGTTATTACATCTATTATATCTAGATTATATTTTTCAGCAAAATCTCTATCTCTTTCATCATGTGCAGGAACTGCCATTATAGCACCTGTTCCATATTCAACTAATACATAGTTTGCTATCCATAGAGGAACTTTTTTTCCATTTAAAGGATTTATAACATATCTACCTATAAACATACCTTCTTTTTCTACATCAGCTGCTGTTCTCTCTATTTCTGTCATAGTATGCATTTTTTGAACAAAAGCTTCAACATCTGCTTCATACTCAGTACCAGCAACCAATTCTTTAACTAGTTCATGTTCTGGAGCAAGTACCATATAAGTAACTCCATAAGTTGTATCTGGTCTAGTTGTAAATACTGTCATAGATTTGTCAGTTCCATCTATATCAAATACTAAATCTGCTCCTGTACTTTTTCCTATCCAGTTTCTTTGCATTATTTTAACTTTTTCTGGCCATCCATCTAATGTATCTAAATCATTAAGTAATTCTTCTGCAAATTCAGTAGTTTTAAAATACCATTGTTCTAAGTCTTTCTTTAATACTGTTGATTTACATCTTTCACATGCTCCTTGAACAACTTGTTCATTTGCAAGAACAGTCTCACAAGAAGGACACCAGTTAACATAAGATTTTTTCTTATATGCAAGACCATGTTCTAAAAATTTCAAAAATATTTCTTGAGTAAATCTATAGTATTCTGGAGTTGAAGTTGCTACTTCTTTATCCCAATCATAGCTAAGCCCTAATAAATTTAATTGTTCTTTCATTTCTTCTATATTTTCCATTGTCCATTTATGTGGATGTATTCCATGTTTTATAGCTGCATTTTCAGCTGGCAAACCAAAAGAATCCCATCCCATTGGATGAAGTACATTATAACCTTCCATTTTTTTGAATCTTGCGACAACATCACCTATAGAATAGTTTCTAACATGTCCCATGTGTATCTTTCCAGACGGATAAGGGAACATTTCTAATGTGTAATAATTAGGTTTTTCAGTTTGTGCTGTATCCATTTTGTATTGGTTATTATCTTTCCAAATTTTTTGCCATTTCGATTCTACTTGTTTAAAATTATATACGCTCATATTTTGCCTCCTATTTTTAGTTGCGTTCAACTACTTTGTTTAATATTATTTACTTATAATTTCCAAATAATTCTTTGAAAATAAAAAATCCTCGTCACTAAACTTACGTTTAGGGACGAGGATAAATCTTCGCGGTACCACCCTAATTAGCCTACTTTTATAGACTCTCTTAGATAGCTTTTAATCCAGCCATGGAGAATAGGTTTTAATCTAGTAAGTTCAAAGTTATATAATATTAGTTCTCACCTTACACTAACTCTCTGAAAAAATATAATCTTTTACTGCTCTAGTCTATTCAATTCAATACAATTTTTCAAATTTTCTAACTATAATAACATATATTATCATGTTTATGCTAATGTGTCAATATCTATATAAGGTGCATCTTTCCATAATTTTTCTAAATTATAAAATCCTCTATTTTCCTCATTAAATACATGAACCATTATATCCCCATAGTCAAGAAGTACCCAAGTTTGAGTTCCTTGTCCTTCTTTTCCTCTTGGCTCTAATCCTAGTTTTGCTAATTCATCTTCAACATTACCAGCTATAGCTTTTACTTGTCTTTGAGAAGATGCTGTAGTAATAACAAAATAATCACATAAACTAGAAACTTTTCCTATATTTATTATAACTGTATCTTGACCCAGCTTATCTTCTATGGCATCATATGCTATTTTTGTCATTTGTTCCACTGTCATATAAAATTTCCTCACTTTCCTAATTTAAATACACTTAGTTATTCTAACATATTAATACGATTTTGTAACATAGTCAACTTTAATTTTATTAATATGTTTGCCTTTATATAAGATTTTTATAATAACTTTTCTTTAATTAGGTAGTTTCTTGCCATAACAGTTCTTGGATGTATTTCTTCTTTTTTATTAATGACAAACATTAAAGTATTATTAAATGAAGTTAAAAGTGCTTCGTCAAGCTTACCTTCATAGGCTAATTCTCTCAATGTATCTACAACTGGAAATTTTCTTCCTTCTTCAATTAAATCTGCTATGTAAATTATTTTTTCTAAAAGAGACATATCTTCTCTTCCTGTTGTATGGTATTTAATTGCATTTATAATATCTTCATCTTCTATACCAAACTCATATTCACATATGTATGACCCTATCACACTATGAGATAGAGAGCGGTTTCCATCTTCTATTGGGTCTAAGTATATTTCATACTTATTAACATAATCCTCTACTTCTTTATCACTTAAGTATTTCGCACAATCATGAATCATCCCCGCTATATAAGCTTTTTCTTTGTCACATCCATAAATTTCACACAATTTTACAGCACATTCTGCAACATTTTTTGAGTGACTAAGCCTCCCTACTGGTAGCATTTGATTTAATCTTTGGTTAATATTCTCTAAGTTCATTTAATCATCTCCATATTGATATAGTTTATTTTCATACAAATAATTTTCTACATTTTCGGGTACTAAGTAACGTATAGACTTGCCTTCATTTAGCTGTTCCCTTATATATGTGGATGATATATCCAATGATGGAACATAAACTGTTATAATGTCAGCATTATATTTTTTAGTCAGTTTCTCTATAGTTTCTTGTGACCTTAATAAGCTAATACCTGGTCTAGTCGCAGCTATAAAAGTAGCTAACTCAAAGTTTTGCTTTACATCTTTCCACTCTTCAACACTACAAATAGCATCTGCCCCTGTTATAAAGTAAATATCAGCATTTTTGTATTTTTTCTTTAAATATTTTAATGTATCGATTGTATAAGTCCTTTTATTTCTTTCGATTTCTATTTTTGAAACTAAAAAATCTTCATTGCTTTCAGTTGCTAGAAGTGTCATATTGTATCTATCATACTTATTTGTAGTGATACCTAATTTATGTGGTGGATTTCCTGATGGTATAAAGATAATTTTGTCAATTTCATACTTATCTCTAATAAACTCTGCTGTTGCTAAATGAGCATAGTGTATAGGGTCAAAAGTACCTCCTAATATACCTATTTTGATTTTGCCTTTATGGCGATTAAATTTCTCTAGTTTTTCAGTATTTTTCAATTCTGCCTTCTGAACTAGATTTTTACTTCTCATATTTTGTCTCCTTTTAATGTTATAATACTATTGTACCATTATTTTTTATTTCTTAAAGCTTATAAATTATTTTTTTTGGTATATAATCATATTTATATGGTAAAAAACACTTTAAAAAATAATTATTTAACATAGTTTCACTTAACTTTTTAATAAAAACAACTTTTTATTATTTTGTCTTAATTTAGATTAAATATAACGTATAATTATAAGTTTTTTATTAAATTTTATTAGTTACTTTTGTTAATATAATTACATATAAAAAAGGAGGTTATCTTTAGTTAATAAAAACATAGACAAATATAGTTATTTATAGTAAATCATAGTCAAGAGGTGATTATATGAAAAACAATAACTATAAACCAAAAAAGTTTGCAGAGTTAATTAATATTTCAGTCAGAACTCTGCAACGTTGGGATGTTGAAGGGAAGTTAAAGGCTTTTAAAACTCCAACAGATAGAAGATACTATACTTATGAACAATATTTAGAATATAAAGGAATACATAAAGAACAGGTAAATAGAAAAATTGTTATTTATACAAGAACTTCAACTTCTAATCAAAAAGATGATTTGAAAAATCAAGTGGAGTTTCTTAGACAATATGCAAATGCTAAAGGAATAATAGTAGATGAAGTTATTGAAGATTGTGGAAATGGACTAAATTATAATCGTAAAAAGTGGAATAAACTAATTGATAGTTGTATGACTAATGAGGTAAATACGATTATTGTAACTCATAAAGATAGATTCATTCGATTTGGATATGAATGGTTTGAGAGATTTTTAGGTAAATTCAATGTAGATATTATAGTTGTAAATAATTAAAGTCTTTCACCACAAGAAGAATTAGTTCAAGATATAATATCAATACTTCATAGTTTTAGTTGTCGCATATATGGATTAAGAAAATACAAGAAAAAGATTAGAGAGGATGAAGAAGTTGAAAAGAGCATACAAAATAGAAATTAATCCTACTACTGAACAAAAATCTAAAATACATCAAACGATTGGTGTTAGTAGATTTATATATAACTTCTATATTGCTCACAATAAAGAAGTTTATGAGAGTAAAGGTAAATTTATAAGCGGTATGGATTTTTCTAAATGGTTAAACAATGAATATATTCCTAATAATCAAGATATGAAATGGATTAAAGATGTATCTTCTAAGGCTACAAAACAAGCTATTATGAATGGAGATAAAGCCTTTAAAGATTTCTTTAAAAAAACTAAAAGTTTTCCTAAATTCAAGAAAAAGAATAACAAAACTGATTGGACTATTGAAAGGCATAGGGTCAAAATACCTACTCTTGGTTGGGTAAGACTAAAAGAATTTGGATATATACCAACAAATTCAATAGTTAAAAGTGGTACAGTAAGTCAAAAATCTAATAGATACTATGTATCTATATTAGTTGAGGAAGATGATATTCAAGTATCTAAATGTACTAATGAAGGAATAGGTATTGACTTAGGAATTAAAGATTTTGCAATATGTTCAAATGGAAGTAAATTTAAAAATATAAATAAGACTTCAACTATCAAAAAAGTTGAAAAGAAATTAAAAAGAGAGCAAAGAAAACTTTCAAGAAAATATGAGAGTTTAAAAGTAAGAAATAAAAATATAAAAGAAGGAGTAGCTACTCGTCAAAATATCCAAAAACAGATAGCCAAAGTACAAAAAATTCATCAAAGATTAGCTAATATAAGAACTGATTATATTAATAAAACAGTATTTCAGGTAACAGAGCAAAAGCCAAGCTATATAACTATTGAAGATTTAAATGTTAGTGGAATGATGAAGAATAAGCATTTATCAAAGGCTATATCAAGTCAAAAGTTCTTTGAATTTAGAACTAAACTAACTGCTAAGTGCAAACAAAATAATATAGAACTTAGAGTAGCTGATAGATGGTATCCATCATCAAAGACTTGTAGCCAATGTGGAGAGGTTAATAAAGGTTTAAAACTTAAAGATAGAGTGTACAAATGTGAATGTGGATTATCTATTGATAGAGATTTAAATGCAAGTCTTAATCTTAAAAATGCTAAAAAATATAAGATAGCTTAAAATCAAAGTGATTCGCCCACACGTGGCTTAAAAGTACTTATATATGTACGGAGGGCTAACTTCGGAATTTAAGCCTTTGGAGAACTATACCAAATCGTAGTAGCTTAGGCAAGGCGAGGTTCAGTGAAGAAGGAAAAATCTCGATATGGATATATTTGACCATATTTTGAGTAGCAGGAATTATGAGTATAATTACAAAAATAGAACAACAAAAAAGAAATGATGATAGAGTAAATATTTATGTTGATGATAAATTTTTTATTGCTATATTTAAAGAACTTGTTTATACATTTAATTTAAAAAAAGGAAATGAAGTAAATGAAGAGGAATTAAAATCTATTTTAGATGATGAGATGTATATAAAAGCTAAAAATAAAGCATTAAATATTTTATCTCGTGCTGACCAGTCTGAAAAAAAAATGAAAGAAAAACTATCAGCAGATTTTGAGGAAGATACAATTGATAGAGTTATAGATTTTCTTAAAAATTATAATCTTGTAAATGACAATATATTAGCTCAGAAAATAGTTAATACCAACGTTAATTTAAACAAATGTGGTAAAAACAGAATTAAACAAAATTTATACAATAAAGGTATTGAGAGAAGTGCAATTGATGAAGCAGTATCAGAATTAGACAAAGATACTGAATTTGAAAATGCCATGTATCTAGCAAAAAAAAGATATGAGAGAGTAAAAAAAGAAGATAAAAAGAAAATATATCAAAAAATTTCTCAACATCTTTCCTATAAAGGCTTTGATTATGATATTATTAAAAGAGTTTTAAATAAACTTTTAAATTTTGATGAATCTGATATATAAGTATATTTTTAAATATACTAAGGAGGTAAATTATGAAACTAATTATTGGTGGTTTAAGCTTTTTATTAGGATTATATAATATATATCAATTATATAGAGAAGATAGTATGAGATAAGTATTATTTTATTAAAATATAATATTTATTATGGAGGGGAAATCAAATGAAAAGTCAAAAAAGATTTAAAATTTTAGATGTTGATATTTACCTACAACCATTCGAGTCTGACATAAAAAAAAGAATGAAACACTATGAAGATGTAAAAGCAAAAATATTAACTAACTGTGAAAATTTTAGTTCTTTTGCAAATGGTCATCTTTATTATGGATTCCATCAAACAAATGATGGATGGTTTTATAGAGAGTGGGCTCCAAATGCAGATAGTTTATCATTAATTGGTGACTTTAATAATTGGAGTAGAAAATCCCATCCTCTAAAAAAAATAGATTCTGGTAATTGGGAAATTTTCATACCTGATAAAAACAGCTTACCTCATAAATCCGAGGTGAAGGTACAGGTCACTGCAAATGGTGAAATATTTGACCGTATACCATTATACATAAAGAGGGTAATACAAAAAGATTCTGGTAACTTTAATGGGCAGATATGGCAACCAAAAACTCGATTTAGTTGGACTGATAATGAATTTGACTTAAAAAACATAACTTCTCCTTTAATCTACGAATGTCACATAGGTATGGCTACTGAAAAAGAATCTATTGGAACTTATAATGAATTTACTGAAAACATACTTCCTAGGATAAAGAAAGCTGGATACAATACTATTCAACTTATGGCTATCATGGAACATCCATATTATGCTTCTTTTGGATACCAAGTTTCAAACTTTTATGCAATTTCATCTAGGTTTGGTACACCTGAAGACTTAAAAAATCTTATAAATACAGCTCATTCAATGGGAATTGCTGTTTTGTTAGATTTAGTTCACTCTCATGCTGTAAAAAATACTTTAGAGGGAATAAATGAATTTGATGGAAGTGAGCATCAATTTTTCCATTCAGGTTCAAAAGGTAATCACCCTGCTTGGGGAACAAAGCTCTTTAACTACGGTAAACCTGAGGTAATTCATTTTTTACTTTCAAATATAAAATTTTGGCTAAATGAGTATCATTTTGATGGTTTTAGATTTGATGGTGTAACCTCAATGCTATATCATAACCATGGTCTTGGAGTTTCATTTGACAGCTATAAAAAGTATTTCAGTACAAACACAGATATGGAAGCTATAACATACCTTCAATTTGCAAATGAACTAATAAAAGAAATCAAACCTAATTCAATAAGCATTGCAGAAGATATGAGTGGAATGCCTGGAATGTGTATACCTATAAGAGATGGTGGAATTGGCTTTGACTATAGATTAGCAATGGGAGTACCTGATTTTTGGATAAAGACTATTTCAAATTCTTATGATGAAAATTGGGATTTAGGCAAAATGTGGCACGAGCTTACTACTAGACGCCCTGGTGAAAAAAACATTGGATATTGTGAATCTCATGACCAAGCATTAGTTGGTGACAAGACAATTATATTTTGGTTAGCAGATAAAGAAATGTACTGGAATATGGAAATAAACTCAAATAATCATATTATTAATAGAGCTATGGCTCTAAACAAACTAATTAAATTAGCAACATTTTCTCTAGCTGGTGAAGGATACCTAAATTTTATGGGAAATGAATTTGGACACCCTGAATGGATTGATTTTCCACGTGAAGGAAACAATTGGAGTTATAAATATGCTAGAAGACAATGGAGTCTTTCAGAAAATGATAACTTAAAATATAAACAACTATTAAACTTTGATAAATCTATGCTTGAACTTACAAAATACAGTGATATTTTTACACAGAATAGCTATGAACTTGTACATATGGATAATGAGAAAAAACTTTTAGTATACAGTAAGGATAAATATTTATTTATATTTAATTTTCATCCTAATCTGATGCAATCAGTAGACATATCAAAGTTCCAAGACAAAAAATACAAGACAGTATTAAGTACTGATATGATAGAATTTGGAGGAAAAACAAGACCAGAAAACTTAATAGACTACGATATCTATTTTACTTCTACTCCTCCATCTTCTAAAATACCTATTGCATCTCGCACAGCAATAGTACTTTTAAATAATACTATCTAGATAAATAACTACTAAAAGCCAAATAACAATTTTGATTTTGATACAAAATGTTATTTGGCTAATTTATTTTCTTGCTACTTAATTATTTTTTACATCTGACATTATAACTTCCAATTTTTAATTTGTGGCATTATATTCATCTTAACAGTCTGTGTCTTTAAAGCATTTCTAAATTTTTCAGTAGATATATTTTTAAACATTTTACTAGAAGCACTTTTAAGATTTTCCATAGAATCCCAGTGTTGTATCATAATCCATTTTTGATTTTTTTCGTCATATAAAAGCTCAGTATCAATAAATCCCGATTGAACAGAGTGAAAATTTATTTCTAAATCATTTACAATCTCTACAAATGCATCTTTTGATAAATGCTCTTCCACATTAAATTCTACTATTTCTGTAATAATTTTCATATACAAACCCTCCAATTTATATTTCTTACATCATAACAAGAAGTAAATTAAAGGTATTGTAAAAAATCGACAATATAATTATAAATAGTTATACTTTGTATTTTCTTTAATAGTTTTATGCTCATTAATAAATTTAATTGGCGATACTCCTGAAAACTGTTTAAATTCTTTAATAAAATGAGCTTGGTCATAATATTCATTTTCATAAATCAGGTCAATTAAGTCATTATTTTTAGAGTTATAAATGAGCTGATTGCTTGCCATTTTAAATCTATATATTTTCCTTAGTGTTTTAGGTGTATATCCAGTATATTTTAAACAAGCTCTTTCTAACGTTTTAATATTTATGTTCATATCATCACAAAACAATTTTATAGTGCTATATTGATTATTATATATAAATAAATCCAGAAGATTTACCATCTTATTTGCAACTAAATCTTCATCTAGTACAGATACTAATATTTTTTCTAAATGTAAAACTATATCTTCTATTGATGATATTTGATTTAATGTACTTTCCAATTTCCCAACAAAACCTTCTGATACTTGTTTTAAATCAACAATTTGACTCTTAAACTCTGAAATTGGTATCTTTAAAAATGGATAAAGCCCAAATGGATAAAAAGAAATACCCATAACACGTATATTTCCACGTTGAATAACAAATCCATGTTTATCTCTTATTCCATTAAAATGTATATTACTTGCATTATAATTTTTATTTTCAATCTTATATTCCATAACATCAGAAAGATTAATGATAATATCTACACTATCTGTAGGCAATAACTTATTATTTAGCAATATATTTGATTTTGTCTCAAGATACCAAATAAACTTTACCCAGGGTTTTAAACGAGCATTTCTAACTGCATACCTTGTAACTGATAACATCGTAATTAACCTCTATCCTAAATTTTTTTATCATTATATACTCTATCTTAATATTATACAATATAATTTATCCTATCAAAAACTTAATCTATTCTATATCTAACTTATACATTTTTTTAATGCTTTAGAAATAGGAAGTGCTATTATAAGACCTATTAATACCTGCATTAAATTGCCTGGTATTGAAGTAAGTGGAGTTATAAAATTACCATAAAGTATAACCTCTGTTACATAATATCCAAACAACATCCAAATTGATGAAACTACTACTCCTATTACATTAATCAAAAAATTTTCTCCATTCTTGCCATTTGCCCATACAATCTTTCCAAGTAAATACCCCATGACACCTCTGACTATAAATGTAAATGGAGCCCATAGAGTCCACCCAGATATCAAATCAAAGAGAGCCATCCCAATAGCACCAGATAAAGCACCTTTTTTACTTCCAAATACTATTGCTGATATAAATAACATTGCTGTTCCTAAATGTACAAGACCTCCATTTATAGATATTGGCAATCTTATATTTATAAATTTAGTTGCAACAAATACCAACGCTATTAATAGTGAAGTTTCCACCAAATCTTTTGTTGTAAACTTCTGTTTAGCTGTAGCTTCCATACCGTATCCCCCTTTTATATTGTGACTAAAAATAATATTTATTAAATAAATCTATTAAACTTCCATTTGCATCAAATTCTAGTTCTTTTAAACTTTTATCTAATACATTTAATATGTGAACTATTTTATCAAGATTAGCATTTTCCCCCATATGACCTATTCTCAAAATAGTATCCATATATTGATTTAATGATGTTGCAACAAGTGTATTGTAATTTTTAAGCATATAATCAGTAAGTTTTAATGCTCCTATACTTTCAGGTATTTTTATTGCTGTCACTGTATTAGAATATCCTTCTTCTAAAAATAATTCTAAACCATATTCCTTAACAGCTTGTCTTACACTAGAAGCTATTTTCTCATGTCTACTTAATACCTTTTCTACACCCTCTTCTAGTATATTGTCTAATGCTCTATCAAGACCCATTATGTCACTTATTGGCATTGTATAAGGGAAATATTTTTTTTCATAATATCCTTCCCATATACTTAAATTACAATAAAAACCTACTATGTCTGTTTTTCTATTTTTTATACAATTCTTTGCATCTTGACTTATACCAACTATAGTAAGACCCGCAGGTGCAGAAATAGCTTTTTGAGAACCTCCTAATATTACATCTATTTTAGATTCATCTACATTTAACCTTTCTCCCACCATACCTGCTACAGAATCAACTACAGTTAAGATTCCATATTCCTTCAATAGTGGACATATCTTACTTACATCATTTAATACACCTGTTGGAGTATCACAATGAACCACTGTTGCATATTTAAAATCATTATCCTTTTCTAAAAACTTTCTTAGCTCATCAACATCTATACTTTTTGTATATTCACTTGAAAAAAGCACATACTCCCCACCATACATATTTACAAAGTCTTTAAATCCCTCTCCATATATACCATTGTCAATTACAAGAACCCTATCATCCTTCTCAGTCAGTGATGCACAAGCTGCTTCAAGTCCCAATATTCCTTCACCACTTAATATGTAAATATCGTTCTTTGTACCAACTATATTTCCAAATTTTTCACATGTCTTCTTATAAAATTCAACAAAATCAACATCTATATCTGGGTTAGTTGTTTTCTCTGCTCTTATTAATCTTACATTTTCTCTAGTTTCTGTTGGTCCTGGTGCATAATTGATTTTATTATTCATATATATCAGCTCCTTTTTATTTTCTATACGATTATTATACAAAATTTTCATTTTTTATGGTACAATTTTAAGTTTTTTTAAAATTGTACCGATACATTTTTTCTAATAACAATCTTCTGAATATTAAACATACTCTTATTTACTACTTAAATCTATACATTTTTTCTGATAACAATCTTCTGAACATTAAACACACTATCACTTACCACTTAAATTGATAAGTTATATTGATAAGAATTTTATAACAATAAAAACGACAAAAAACAGGACATATGAACATTTAAGCCACTTGCCCTGTATTTGTATATATTATCAACCTAATTTAATTCTATTTTTATATTTTCTCTAATTCTGTTTAAAAATTAAATATAGCTTTCTATACATTTTTATTCACTATATCTTACTCTATCAATAAGAGATTCTTTGTTAAAACTTCTTCCTATTAAGTAAGTTGTTATAAATTGAGCTATAAGGATAAATACAACCATAAATAAAATTGGTACTATTGGTAAAGCGTATGTTGCATATGATAATCCAGTTTTTCTTAAAAATACAACTGCAAAGTATCCTAACGTACCTCCAAAGACGATACTTCCTATCATCATTCTAGAAGTGTAATATATAGCTTCTGAATTAAGCATTTTTACTAATTGCTTATTAGTAAGTCCAATTGCTTGAAGCATCCCAAGTTCTTTTTTTCTAGTAACTATACTAGTTATCATTGTATTTACAAGATTCATAAATCCAATAACACCTATTATACCAGTTAAAGTATAGCCCATTATTTTTATAAATGAGATTGTAGCCTTATTTGATTCGATTCTACTATCTATAAAATCCGTTTCTAAATATCCGTTAGATTTAGCAATTTTCTTTATAGTGTCTTTAACTTCTTGATACTTTCCTTCTTCAGTATATATTCCAATGGTACTTGTTGTATCATATTTCAAAGTTCTATCTATAAAATCTTTTCCTATCCCAAAACTTGGAGTTCCCATAGCTATTGCTTGAACTTTAAATTCTTTTTTTATCTCTTTATCTCCATCATATAGAGTTAATTTTATTTTATCTCCAGCCTTTACACCCATTTCTTTTGCTGTATCAAGGTGAGTAATGACTATTTCATCTCCTGTTTGTAACCTTTCAAAATTTATTTTTCCATCTATTAGATTTTTATTTAATGAATTCACATCATTTTCGTTTATGCTCTGTAAAAGGTCATGTTCAAATTCAACATTATAATCTTCCATTCCAATTTTTACAGAGTTTCCTAATTCAGTTTTTTTGACTCCCTCTATACTCTTTATTTGATTTAAAAAATCTTTACCTAATGGATTATTCATTTGTAGAATATTCAAATTATTTTCAGGATTCTTGTCGCTATTCATTTCATATCCAGTAAATCTAACTTCTATATCATAAGGGAAATGCTCTCTAGCCATCTTCTCAGCGTTAAAACTTTCTAAAGCAGTCGATACTGTTATAAATATAGTTCCACTTAATATAAGAGATGTCAATGTCATATAAGTACGCTTTTTATTTCTTTCTAAATTCGCTTTTGATAAGTTCTTTAAATTTATATTTTTATGCCCTTTTCTATTCTTTTTACCACTTATTTCATTTCCAGTATATCTTACTGCATCAACTATAGATACTTTTGAAGCTACTTTCATTGGTTTCAAAAGTGATAAAACAACAGATATAAAACTTATTACCACAACTAATAATAACACTGGTAATTGTGATGATTTTACATCTACATCCATAAATGATTTTATTATAATATTTGCAAGTGCATAGCCTAAAATTATTCCTACTGGTATTGCTATCCCAGCTAATATAAAGCCTTCCTTAAACACTATCGTTTTTACTTGTTTTTTAGTTGCACCAATTGCTCTAAGTTTTCCAAATTCTTGAACTTTGGTAACTATTGAGATGTAAAATATATTATATATTACCAAAATACTAGATAATACAATTACTAAGCCTATAAAAACTCCACCCATAATTGTTTCCATATCTGGTTTTAAAGCATTTATATAATTTTCATTTACAAGTACATTATTAGTATCTAATCCTATATCATTAGCAATCTTATTTAATTTTTCTTTTGCCTGTTCTATAGATAAATCGCTCTTATCTTTTAATCTAACATATATATTGAAATCTTCTTGTGACATATCTCTAGTATTTTTCATATATGTTTCTGATATAATAGCAGAATAATACTTTCCTGCTTCATATATTTCACTAGTTTCTAAGATTCCAGTTATTATAAATTCTTTTTCCATTCTTTTGTCGCTTTTATAATCATCATAAGCTACTTTTATTTTTTCACCTAATTTTTGACCATGACCTAATGCTTTTAAAGCTCCACTATCTAGTACTATTTCATTTTCTTTTGTTGGTAATTTTCCTTTTATAAATTCAAAATTATTTAATTTTAAGCCCTCTTCATTCATATATGATAATGAAATAGTTGTATCATCTTCTAGTTTCTCAACACCTACTCCATTCATTTTTCCAGTTAGCTCAATATCTGCGTGATTACTTAATATGTCAGCTTGTTTTTCATTTACATTTGCTAATACTCCTTGATAATTTCCTGCATACTTTATTGTATTTTCCTTTTGATATTCTCTTGTATCGACAATATAAATACCTATAGATGAAAGCATCAATGTTGAAAGTATTATAGTGATTATTATTAATATACTTTTTGATTTATTTTGTTTTACATTATTTTTTGCTATTTTAGTAGTATTAATCATTTTTGTCACCAACCTTTGATACCTTGCCGTCCTCTATAAATATAACTCTATCAGCCATTTGAGCTATACTATCATCATGAGTTATCATAACTAAAGTTTGACTATATTTCTTAGACATGGACTTTAGTATACTCATAACTTCATCTGATGTTTTAGAATCTAAGTTTCCAGTCGGTTCATCAGCAAGTATTATAGCTGGTCTTGTTGCCAAAGCTCTTGCTATTGCTACTCTTTGTTGTTGACCTCCTGATAATGTATTTGGTAAAACATCATGTTTATTTTCAAGTCCCAAAGATTTTAAAAGGTCTCTTATAAAGTTTTCATCCACAGCTCTTCCATCTAGACCTATTGGTAATACTACATTTTCCCACACATTAAGAGATGGAATCAAATTGTAACTTTGAAATATAAAGCCTATTTTTCTTCTTCTAAATACGGCAAGTTCTTCTTCTTTCAATGTAAATATGTTTTTATTATCAATGTATACCTTGCCAGATGTAGGTATATCAAGACCACCTATCATATGTAATAATGTACTTTTTCCAGAACCAGATTTACCTATTATAGCTACAAATTCACCTTCATTTATTTCTAAATTTACATCATCTAAAGCTTTTACTAGGCTTTCTCCTTTTCCATAATGTTTTGATAAACTTTCAGTATATAATATTTTCATAAAATTATCCCCTCACTCTAAGTTATGTTGCTCCTTAATCATTTACTTTTAATTTGTGGAGCTGTTTATACTTATATAATATATGTAGAGGATTACATTCTCCTTTCAGTAAACATTACATAGTTGTAAGAAACAAAGAAAATTTACTTCCTTTTCCTAGGTTAGAAGATACCATAATATTACCACCTTGTTCTTCTAAAATTTTTCTACTTAAATACAATCCTACACCACTACCTTCTATAGATTCAATTTCTTCATCTATTCCTCTATAAAAACGTTTAAATATATTATTAAATTCGTTTTTTGCAATTCCTCTACCATTATCCTCTATTATGATTTTAAAATAGTTTACAGTCTCTTCTATAGATATATTTACTTGTCCATTTCTTTCTGTATACTTAACAGCATTATCTAATACATTAAAAATACTTTCCTCAGTCCATTTTTTATCATGAGGTATAATTCTACTATTAAATTCATTTAATTTTAATGTTATATTTTTACTTTTTGCTTTAGGTGTTACACTTTCTATAGCATTTAAAATAGTACTTTTTATGTCATTATCTTCTTTTTTTATGCTTATCATACTAATCTCTAGCCTTGATATGTTGACTAAAGAATTTATTAAGTTTTCCAATTTATTTATAGAATTTTTATTAGTCAATAAAAATTCCTGTGCTTCATCTTCGTCTAAATCTTCTTCTATAAGTAATGTATTGTATAATTTTAATGATGCTAAAGGAGTTTTTAATTGGTGGGAAATATCTGTTACCAATGATTTTACACTTTCTTTTTCTTTTTCTAATTTAATAAACTTTATCTTTAAGCTCCTATTTAACTCATACAGACAGTTGTTAATCTTACTAAATGTACCCTCTTTAAAATATTCATTGTATTCTACTAAATATCCAGAACTATCTAACTTGGTACCTTCTTTTAAATAATTTTCTTGTGACATTTGCTCCACTATAAAATAAATCTTGCTTAATCTTTTGTTTATATATCTTATAAAATAATATATTATTCCTGTAACAGCTATAAACATTATTAAAAAAACAAAAATTGATTCTTTAAAAAAAGATTTTAAATATATGCCAAAGTTTTTATCATTTGACATTTTATTTTCTAGCCCATATCCGAATTTTTCAAGTGCTTTTTCTCCAACCTCTGCCTTGCTATAGTCAAAGTTATAAATAGACTTTACTATATCTACCTCATCATCTGGATATTTTTCAATCAACATACCTGCAATACTTTGAGTATTTTTTATTTGATGTTCATATAAGTCATATAGTCTATTGTATTCAAAAAATATAAATACAAGTGTTACTACAAGCATAGATAAAATAGAATATATAACAACCTTTTTCATTATATAATCTTCTTTAATGCTCAAATTATCTTTGATATTTATATCTTTTAACATTTTTTTATACTCTTTTCTCCCCATATATATCCCACTCCTCTTACTGTTTTTATATACTTAGGTTCAGAAGGATTTTTTTCTACTTTTTGTCTAAGTCTTCTTATATTTACTGCGACTGTATTATCATCTACAAAATTACCACTACTATCCCATAAAGATTCTAATAGTTGTTCTTTAGTCAAAGCTTGCATTGAATTTTCCATCAAATATCTTAATAGTTTAGTTTCTGTTTTACTTAAAATTATTTCTTCTTCTTTGTCATCATTTTTTATAATCAATTTATTTTCTATATAATAAAAAAACAAATCATCACAAACCAATAAAGTATAATTCTTTACTGTGTTTACCCTCTTCATAAATGCATTTACTTTTGAGATTAACACCATCAAACTAAATGGCTTTGTAATATAATCATCTGCGCCTAAATCATAACCTGTAACAATATCCACTTCTTCATCAAGCGCTGTAAGCATTATTATGTAAACATCACTTTTCTTTCTAATCTCCTCACAAAAATCAAACCCACTTCCATCTGGTAGACCTATATCAGAAATAATTAAATTTATATCCTCCTTGAAAAAAATACCTCTTGCCTCTTCTATACTAAATGTATTAAAAACATTGTATCCTTCTTTTTTTAATTTAAAGCTAATCCCTCTATTTAAAGATTTATCATCTTCTAAAAGTAATATATTATTCATGCTTTTCCCCTCCATTATTATGTATACTAGCTAAATTATATCATACTAACTAAGCCATTTTATTTGACAATTTATAAATATTTTTTAATCACCAAGAAGATTTTACACACTTAGATAATAAAATAAACATACCAATAATAAGTTAATAATATATTTATTTTTAATCAAGAGTACAATTATTGATTGGATATTACTATACTAAATATAAAAAAACAAAGATAATCCAGTATTTAAACATCCAATTACCTTTGCTTAAGTTTATATTTTATCTAAGACTCAATATCTATTTATTAATAAATAGATATTGAGTCTATTTTATTATTTATTTCATTTTAATTTTTTCTTTTTTAAATTTATCTGGTTAGTGTTAAATAAGTAAATTAAAACACTTGAAGCTGCAAATATAAACATACTATCTTTTATACCTAAATCGCCTGTTTTAGGAGATTTCTCTTTAATTTCTGCTTTGGATGCTTTTATATTAGAACTTTCTCTAGCTTTCATTTTGTCTAAATTTTTACGTTTATTCTCATTTGAGTTTTTAGTATCCTCATTATTTATACTGTCTTCACTATCATTTAAATTGTCTTCATCACCATTTAATACTAAGTTACTCTCATTACTTTTAATTATCAATTCTTCCTTGGTTTTAATGCTAATTCTTCCATCTACACTCTTACAGATTTCTTTTTTATACTCTATATACTCAATTACTGCGCTTTCTAAACTTCCAAAATCTTTTAACATTGGCTCTTTTGATAAACAAGGAAATTCATCTCCACCTAGTGCTATATAATCATTAGTTGCAACTGTATACTCTTTATTCATGTCTAGAGATTTTCCATCTTTCATAATACCAGTTATTTTTTCTCCTTCTTTCTGCTTTGGGTCAAAATAGTATGAGATTCCACCCACTTGTAAAAAGGCTGAATTTTTTTCTGGATAAAGTTTTACTCCATGTTCTAAAACACTTTTAATTTGTTCTCCTGTAAGTTTTTTAGTAACTATAGTGTTGCTAAAAGGGAATACATCTGCAATACTTCCTATTGTTATATCCCCTTTTTCAATTGTATCTCTTATATTCCCCCCGTTAAATAGCGAAATATCTGCTTTAGTTTTATCTAATAAGATATCATTTATTAAATTTCCTAGATTCGTTTCTTTTGTCCTTACATTTTCATATGAGCCATCTAGAGTATTTTTTGTTACTCCTATCACTTTATCTAAAACTTTTTCCTGCTGTTTCTTTATTTCACCAATCTTTTCACTTACGTTAGAATCAAGCTTATACTCTAATGCTTCTTCTTTTTCAATTAATCTTGCTGATTTATTTTCTATTTTTATATGTTCTGTATCATTAGTATCCAATGTTAACTTTACTTCACCAATATGTTCTAGGTATTGCCCTGTACTTACAATCAGTGTATCACCAACCTGTTTACCATTTTCAAACTTAGTATGGCTATGACCATCAATAATTAAATCAATACCATGAACTTTATTTGCTATATCTATACTATTTGGCTTACTTAAACTATTAGTTCCAATATGTGATATTGCAACTATTACATCAGCTCCTTTTCTTTTTAATTCATTTACTTGCCCTTTTGCACTTTCTATAGGATTTCTAAACTCTAATCCTTCTACATTTTTAGAGCCTGTCTTACTTTTTGTTTCTTGAGTTGTAAGCCCAAAAAATCCTATTTTTATACCATCTATTTCTTTTATATCATTACTGTCAAATATGCTCTTATCATCTTCAAATATATTTGATGCTAAAAATTTTAAAGTTTTATCTCCTGAATTAGCAATTTTGGATAGCTCTAATAATCTATCCTTTCCATAATTGAAGTCATGATTTCCTGGAGTAATATAGTCATATCCAACACTTTTAATTAATTCAATTGCATCTTCACCTTTATTCATATTTACTATTGGTAACCCATGTAAGCAATCTCCTGCATCTACTAAAATTGAATTTGGAGTTTCCTTTTTTAATGTAGCTAGATTACCTATTTGTATATACTCATCACCTTCAGCATATCTTCCATGTATGTCATTAGTGTGAAAAATAGTTATTTCTTCAAAGCTCTCTAGTCCATAAGAAATAAAACTCTGGCCTGTTGTAATTAGAATTATAATTACTAAAATTAAATATCTTCTAATTTTCAATATAAGTTATCCTCCTAAAATTAGTTTCAGCTTTAAAATAAGACTCTTATTTTAAGATAAAGCTTTTTAGATAAATATTTAAATATACAAAGTTAATCATTTCGATTTTTAATATTTATCTATCAATTTAATTTTGTCCATATCCAACAGGTTTTAATCTAATTACATTTTTTCACACTTATATTTTTCATTTATTTTATATGTATTTTTTTAGAACCTTTTTAGCTGGTCTCTTTTAAAAGTCCATTGAGGAATTGTTAAATCCCCCTCAAAATTCAAGTTATACCAAGGACTTAAATTTGGTTGTTTACGATTAATAAGAAGCTGAGTTTGTTGAGCAGGCATATAACTTTGAGCTATCATAAAGACCTTTTCTCCAGTTTTTTCATTTTCTGCCATATCCATAATTATACTTGCATGTCCTGGACTGCCTCCAACTATAAAAACATCCCCTATTTTCATATCATCAAGTTGTACAGGTTTTAATTCTTTTTCAAGCGATAAAGTACCTGAATAAGCAAATACTATATCCATAAATTTTCTAAAACTCTCATATGATGTTGAATATTCACTTGCTTTATACCAACTTGAACCACTATCTTTTACTGAAATCCTATAACCTTCTGCCCATTTTGAATACTTAGCCTTAAAACCATCCACAAAGTCAAAACTTATTTCATCATATCTCTTATTCTGATACAGGTATTCTGCTCTCATAAGCATAATTGCATCTGCACATTGATGCAAATCTCTATCGCCAATATCGACATCGAATACACTATCATAGATGCCTTTTGATTCCTTAGTCCTACCATCGTAATACTTGACTTTCTCACCATAATTTTTCAACTTAGTATTCCTCAAAAAACTTTCAAAACTACCTTTTTCTACCTCAACCCTTTTAAATCCTTTTGGTGGTTCATACCTATCTTTTAATATATTTTCATCTTTATGTACTACAATAGCTTGCTCTTCTTTTTTAGAACTTTGAATTTTGTTAGAACCTTCAACTGTTTTTTTACTTTCCCCATTACTACATCCTACTAAAGTCAGTATCATCAATGATAAAATAATAATTCTCTTTGACAGTTTCATTAGACTTACCTCCTATAAATTTTTCAAAAATAAATGTAAAGTTATACTTATAGAGTTTTTGTATATTATTATACAAAATTTCTATTTACTAATATTTCTTGACTCAAATACACATTTATTGTTGTATTTAATGTTAAAATAATTATAATAGGATATCATAATAAAAACAAACAACAGATTTGTGTTAATTTTAGAAAGGGGAAAAAATGATAGATTTAACTTTACTTGGATGTGGTGGAAATGTACCCATGCCACATAGATTTCTATCTTCTGTATTTATGAATTATAAAGGTAGAAAAATACTAATTGACTGTGGTGAAGGCACTCAAGTATCTATGAAGTTGAAAAAATGTGGCTTTAAAGATATAGACTTGATTTGTATAACACATTTACATGGTGACCATATATTCGGACTTTTAGGGCTTCTATCAACGATTGGAAATAGCGGTCGTACAAGTGATTTAACTATAGTTGGCCCTATTGGAATAATTGATTGTATTCGTTCTATGAGAAATTTAGTAGAATATATACCCTATACTTTAAAAATTATAGAAAATCCTCAAGGTAGTTTTTCTTTAGATAATGAGTATTTAAAAAACATAGAGATTTCAACAATCCCTTTAGAACATTCTATAGAGTGTATAGGATATAGTTTTAATTTTAAAAGAAATCCTAAATTTGATATAAATAAAGCAACTCAAAATAAAGTTCCTAAAACAATATGGAAAAAGCTTCAAAATGGTCAAAGTATTGTTTTAAATTCAAAAAAATACACTCCAGACATGGTTTTAGGAGAATCAAGAAAAGGAGTTAAAATAAGTCTTACAACAGACACAAGACCTATAGACTCAATACCTAACTTTATAAAAGATAGTGATTTATTTATATGTGAAGCTATGTATGGTGATGATTTAGATATTTCAAAAGCTGTCAAAAACAAGCATATGACTTTTAGAGAAGCTGCAAATCTTGCAAAACTAGGAAATGTTAAGCAACTTTTATTGACACACTTTAGCCCATCATTAGATATGCCTAACATGTACTTAGAAAATGCTACTAACGTTTTTGAAAATACGATTATTGGTGAAGATAGACTTAGTTTACACTTAAACTTTGATGAATAATTAATTTTATAGCTTTAGTAAAAATTATCCGTAATAAAAATTTAGGAATGAGCTTACCTTAGATAAAATTATTTTAGGGTAAACTCATTCCTTTAATATTTATTACTATTATTTAATTATTAATAGTTGCTTAGATAAAATTATTTAGATACATTTCCAGCTACATTTAATACATCCCATGTTCTTGCAAATGGTGGAGCATAACATAAATCTAACATACCAAGTTGACTTGTAGTCATTTTTCCAAAGATAGCAGCTGCTAACACATTAGTTCTTTGAACAGCATCTTTAAAACCAGCTACTTGCCCACCTAAAATAACTTTTGTATCTGCATCATAAATAAGTTTTACATATATTTTATTTCTTCCAGGATAATAATGAGTTTGATTATAATCAGAAATAAATTTGGATTTGAAGTTTAATCCCAAAGCATTAGCTTGTTTCTCTGTAATTCCAGTTGAGGCAGCCTCCATATCCATAACCTTTATACAACTTGAAGATAGAGAACCTTGATAAGAGACTTCTTTACCTGCTAGATTTTCTCCTACTATCCTACCTAATTTATTTGCTCCAGTTGCTAAAGGTATATATGCGTTTTCATTGCTTACTATATTCTTTATAGTCGCACAATCGCCAGCAGAATATATATCTTCAACAGAAGTTCTTCCATATTCATCAACTACTATAGCTCCATTTTTTAATGTTTTTATATTTGTGTTTTGTAAAAATTCCGTGTTTGGTTTTACACCAGTAGCAATTATCACAACATCTGTATCTATTTCACCTTTATTTGTTATTACTTTTTCCACTCTATCTTTTCCAGACAATTCTACAACTATCTCATTCAAATGCAATTTGACATCGTGATTCCTTATTTCATCCTCTAAGACATCTGTAATTTCCTTATCAAATACTTGTGGTAATATTCTCTCTTCCAATTGAACTACTTGTACATCTTTACCCAATTTCTTGCATGCTTCAACTGCTTCTAATCCTATAAATCCAGCACCTATTATAGTTATTTTTTTTATTTCTTTTCCTCTTAATAATTTTTTTAGATATTCTCCATCATATAAGCTTTTTAGTGTAGAAACATTTTTTAAATTTATATTTTTTATAGGAGGCATTATGCTTCTTGCCCCAGTTGCTATCATCAATTTATCATAGTAATCTTCGTATATCTCATCTGTTTTTACATTTTTTATTTTTATTTTCTTAGACTCAGTATCAACTGCAATAACTTCTCTAAATATATTTAAATCAATACCAGATTCTCTAAGTTTTTCAGGTGTTCTTGCCAATAAATCATTAGCATCATCAAAAAAACCACCTACAAAATATGGCAATCCACAAGCTCCAAAAGACACTATTTCAGTTTTTTCATAAACTACAACCTCATATTCAGGTTTAATTCTTTTTAATTTCGCTGCAGCACTCATACCAGCTGCAACACCACCAATTATTATTACTCTCATTTTATCTCTCCTTAGACGTCTAATTAATTTCTCTACTTATTTTAAACTTTTCATTTGATATCTATTCTATGTATATATTTTCATGGTAATTTTTAGTTATTTTTTTAACATTTTTTTATTTGAAATCAAATTTTATAAAAGTTATTCTTACATCTATTACCCTAATCCAAAGTCTTTAAACATATATTATACCCCATTTCCATCTATTTAATCACATTTTGATAAATTAAATCATTTTATTCTATCTCGGTAAATTGTGATATAATATTGACATTTTTTTAATATATTGATATCATTTAAACTTAGAAAAATTTATTTTTAGACAAAGGAGAAAAAATATTGGAAAGCTCATTCTTATCACAATTTCTTATGATTACAGATTTTAAAACGATTTTTTTCATAGTATTACTTATAGGTATATTTTTTATTGTTAGACAATTTGAAAAGAAAAAAATCAAATTTTCATTGAGAACAATATATGCTACAATAATTGGTCTTATATTAGGAATTATTATTCAAGCTTTTGCTGGTTTTCCTACTGATACAACTCAAATTACTTGGTTGCAAGAAGTAAGCAAATGGTATAGTTTATTTGGTTCTGGATTTATGGACTTATTAAAAATGTTAGTAATACCTTTGGTTTTCTTATCAATTATAAAAGTAATTATTAACATGAAAGATAATAATCTTGGAACTTTAACATTTAAATCTCTAGGAATGCTCCTTATTACTACGGCTATAGCAGCAATTGTTGGAATTGTTGTTGCAAACACAATGAAATTAGGAGTAGGAGCTGATTTATCTAGTTTAGGTGGAAATCAAGAACTTAAGGAAATAAACTCTCTTGTAGATACTTTAAGAGGATTATTGCCATCAAACCCTGTAATGGCTATGGCAAATGGAAATATTGTAGCTACAATAATATTTGCTACATTTATAGGTACCTCAATAAAGAGATTAAGTAAAAAACATTTTGAAACTATAAAGCCATTTATAGATTTTATAGAAGCATCTTACAAAATAATTGTTAGTGTCTCTATGACTGTTATCAAATTTATGCCTTATGCTGTAGTTGCACTACTTGCAAATACAATAACTTCACAAGGTATTAGTTCAATAATTTCTGTTTTATATTTTATATTAGCTCTTTATATATCAGTTGCAATATTATTTGTTATACATTTAATTTTTATAACTTTAAATGGTCTAAATCCTATTACTTATATAAAAAATTCAACTGAAGCTCTACTTCTAGCATTTACTTCACGTTCTAGTTTGGGAACATTGCCTGTTACGATAGAAAGTTTAGTACAAAATCACGGAGTTGATGAGGGTGTATCAAGCTTTATAGCAAGTTTAGGTGCAAATATGGGTATGAATGGTTGTGCTGGCATATATCCTGCTTTAATGGCTGTTACTCTTGCTAATATGGCTGGAGTAAATATGGATATCAGTTTTTATGTTATGCTGTTAATTGTTATAACAATTAGTTCACTTGGGATAGCAGGACTTCCAGGGACTGCTACAATAGCTGTTTCGGTTGTTATTTCTGGAGTAGGTCTTGGTTCTTATTTCCCACTAGTTGGTGGAATACTTGCAATAGACCCTATACTAGATATGGGACGTACAATGATAAATGTCAATGGAGCTATGGTATCTTCAATTACTGTAGGTAAATCAATTGGAAAAGTTGATAAAGAAGTATTCAATAAGAAAAATATTTCTTAAAAAGAATCATAAAAAATAAATGGCTGACATAGTACAAAGTTAGCCATTTATTTTTTATTTTATTTACAAAATGGAAAAAATTCTTTTGTAAGGTTTTGAGGATATACAGATATAAAAACAAAGTCATAATCTTGAGACTTTGCATATTCTAATATATCTCCATCATAATATCTAGGGTCTATCATATCCATAGTTGAACAAACAGAAGAAAAGAATGCTGCTGTTGGTACAATTAATGAGTCCTTAACAAATAACACTTTTAATCCTTCTGGATTTTCTATATTTTTAATTTTAACTAGTGGACGATTCCCCAATAAATATGTAAAATATTTATCTGATTGTCCATCCATTAAATTAAGGTCAGCATTAAAAGGATATGATAATATCAAACTCTCTTCAAACCTTCCTTTTAATTCAAATTTTTGAGATTTAGAATCTGTATAGTATGTATAATTTGTCTTAAATTTAGGATAAATTAGTGTAAAATCATCTATCCCACCATATAAAACTCCTGTCTTTCTTCCCATAGAACCAAGAAATGACCTAGGATATACAATCGAATTATAGTTTTCCTTATCTCTATAATAATAATTTTCATCTAATTTCATATTATATTTTTTATTAAGCTGTTCAATTAATTCTCCAAATGCCCAAAAAGAAGTCTCTACTTTCCAATGGTGGTCTGTTTTAAAGAATAAATCATCTTTTGAAATACCACTTTTTAAAATATTTTCTCTAAAATCTATATAGTCAACATTATCCTTTTTTAGTTCATTTAAAAAAGTATCTGCTGTCTCATTACTATAGGAATAAGGTATGCCTTTAGGAAACTGTGTTACTCCTTTTATATATTTATCTGGAGTCATTAAATAAACCAATTTAGTATTTTGTTTATCCATTTCCTTAGAGAACTTACTTACTCTATCTACCAATACATCAACTTGATTTGGAGATTTAGCAAAATATGTGTAATGCATTTTTCCAGAAGTATCTTTCACAACACTAAACTTTGAAAATTCATTTTTACCCATTAGTTTTTGCAAATATCCATAAGTTTCAATAAAAGTATTTTTATATATCACTTTGTCATTTACTGTATTATCAATGGATGATATAGTATCCTTTAAACTATTCTTATCATTAATTGAATTTTTTATTTCTTGTATCATATCTTTTCCAGAATAACAGATATTAGAGATAGAGAAGGTGAATAAAACAACTAAGAATATAATTGTAGTTATTAGCCTTACTTTAAAAAATCTATTCATACTTTTCCTCCTCAGCTAAAAATTAAAGTAAATAAATGGATTATAACTTCCAGTTACTAAATATGTCACAGAAATAAAGAACAATAAAATAGAACAAATTGGATAAAATAAATTAAATAATGTACTGTATTTAGCTTGTTCAACAACAAATTTATTAACTTTCTTTGCAATAGGTACACTAAAAATAAATGCAAATATAAAGAAAATCAAATATTCTTTCAAGAACATATATGTATAATCACTCCATATAACTCCACTTGCACCAAACATAGCTTTAAAATAGTTATATGCTTCATTTAAATTTGGAGCTCTGAACAGTACCCATCCAAAGTTTACTACTAGTAAAGTATAGATATGTTTTATGAGATTATGATTTTCAATCTTTTCAAACATTATGAATCTCTCTATAATTAAAAAAACAAAATTCAAAATCCCCCAAATCACAAATGTCCATTCTGCACCATGCCATATTCCAGTAAATAACCATACTATAAACATATTTCTAATCATAATGTCTTTATTTAAAACTCTAGAACCACCAAGTGGAAAGTATATATAACTCTTAAACCACATTCCTAAAGAAATATGCCATCTTCTCCAAAACTCAGAAATTGATTTTGAAATATATGGATAATTAAAGTTTTCTTCAAATTTAAAACCAAACATAAGACCTAAACCTATAGCCATATCCGAATACGCAGAAAAGTCAAAAAATATTTGTAAAGTATAAGCTATTGAACCAAGCCAAGCCAACGATGCAGCTATTGAACCTTGACTATTCATAGTGTAAATATAATCTGCTACTATTGCCATATTATTAGAAATTAATACTTTTTTACCTAAACCAGTTATAAACCTACAGGTTCCAATAGAAAATTTATTCCATGTTTCTTTTCTGTTATGAATTTGTTCTGCAACACTTTCATATCTAACTATAGGTCCTGCTATTAATTGTGGAAAAAAAGCTATATATAATCCTACATAAAAAGGATTCTTTTGAACTTCTCCATGTCTACGATAAACATCTATAACATAAGACATTCCTTGAAAGGTAAAAAATGAAATACCTATAGGTAAAACAATACTTGGAATGGCAAGTTCTGTATTAATAAGTGAACTAATATTTCTTAATGCAAAAGCTAGATATTTAAATATAAATAGAACACCTATATTATATATACACATCAAAATCAAAATAAGCCTTACTTTTCCTTTACTTTTTCTGTATCTATCTACTAGTAAACCAAATATATAGTTCATTATTATCGAAGCTATCATAATAACAACAAATTTCGGTTCTCCCCATGCATAAAAAAATAAACTAACAATAAGTAATATCATATTTTGGATTGTCCGATTAAATCTAAATAAATAATATAATACCAAAGTTGTTGGCAAAAAATAAAATAAAAAAATCAAACTTGAAAATAACATGCTATACCTCCTCTCTTTACTCAGTTTTTGAGTATTTTTTCCAATATAAGTATATTCCTAAGCATATTACTACTAAGGATATAAATAAAATGCGAATAAAATTCAAACTGTTATTTATAAAATTTACTGTTTTCATATTTTGTACTGTTGGTGATTGTTTAGGAGCTACTAAAGTATATGGAACACCATCTTTATCTTTTTGATTAATACTCCAAGACTGAGTCAATGCTATCTTCTTTCCAACTTTAAATTTGTCATCAACATTAACTTGTAAAATAATTTCTCCAGGTTGTACTTCATCATTTAATGTTAATTTACCTTCTTGAGATATATTTACATTGTTTTGTTTTTTTACAAATGAGTACTTAATTTTTGAACTATTTTCTAGTCCTGACACTTTATATTGACTTATACTTTGACCCAATACAGGTATTTGTACTTCTTCATCACCAATTATTTTAATATTATGCAAAGATTCAAGTTGCTCCTCTAAAAGTAAAGATACTTTTCCTATTGTAATAACATTATGTTCTTCATTAGATGGAATAAATGTAATTCCCCACCCATTAATATCTGATAGCACATTTGAATCTAACACGACATTATTTTTATCATTTATAAAACTGCTAAAATTTACATAAATTTTTCCCTCAAACTCACCTGGTATATCTATGCATCCATCTTTTATTTTATCTGAATATATTATATTTTGATTTTCAATAAATATTTCGCTACCTTCTTTTAACTTAAAGTCAAGCATATCCTTACTTTGTATATTTAAATTAATTCGCTGATAACTTTTATTTTTATTTTGAATCTCAATATAAAAATTATGGAATCCATTCCAGTCTTCCTTTATATTTTTATAAATATATAGATAACGTTCTTTATTATTTTTAGAACTATCTGTCTCTATTTTTATGCTTGTATTTTCATGTATAATGTTAGCACTTAAATTACTTTCCACCTTTTTAAAAGATAAATCTAAATTTTTATTACTTATTGCTGAACTTATAAAAGTACTGTTTATAAAAAAAATAAACACTAAAATAAAATATTTTAAATAACACAAAAACACTTTTAAAATTTTCATTTTATCTCTCCTAAATATATTTCATAGGCTCAAACTCATCTATGCATTCGTCTTTCTTTTCATTAGGTTTTGAAATTATAATTGTTTTATGTTGTAATATCCACTCCATCATTTCCTCTCTTAAAAATAAATTTTGCATTATACTATCAATATTATTTACCTTGTATAGAACACCTCTCACATCAGCTTTACCTTCACATAAATCACATTCAAGTATAATATCTTCATTAAGTTCTATTTCTATTTTTTGAGGATAAATATTTTTATTTTCAAAACTTAGTAATACATACTGATAATTAAAATTTACCAGTTTTACCTTACCTATATTTTCTATAGTGCTTTCAAAATCTGTATTAATTCTTGGACTTCTTCGCGATAAAGTTTTGGATTTTTCAATACGTTTTTTTACGTTAATTTGCAAGTCATCAAAAAAACCTAATTGATTAGATATTGTCATTGGCAAAGTAGGTACCCTATCATGAACAATACACATCCAATTATCAAATTGATTATCTTCAATGTGTGTAATGTAACATGCATACTTCCATTTCGAGTTTATTTCCACAACATTAACTATTTTTGCCTTCATACTAGCTATATATATTTCATTTCCTGATTTTTCTCTAAACTCTATCTCAAATTCTTCTGGAGAAATATACTCTGGATTTTCCAACAAAAATGCAAATCCATTTTCTGATATATCAATCGTTTTTGAAGAAAGAATGTACGAATTTTGCTTTAGTTTAAAATCAATTTCAGCAACATAACGCTCAGATTTTCTCAATTGCTGTCTTCCTGATATAAACAACATTGCCATAATAAGGTTAAAAAGATTTCCAATTAACCAAAACAGTACAACTGAGTATGTCATTGAATTCATTTTAAATATTGATATAAACATCTTTAAGATTCCTATTATAGATAACACTATGTAGATAAAATATGGTACTCCCTGCAAGACCTTATATATTCTTTTTTCTTCTGCTTTATTTTTATTAGTCACTGAAAACTTATTCTTAGATATTGCAAATGTTTCAAGTATTACTGCTGGCATTAAAGACTGAAACATTATAGTTTCATATATGTTAGTCCATCTTGTATTTCTTATATTTTGAGAAAATATTTTAAGAGATAGACTACTTAAAATATACATAGGCAACCAAAATATCAATACTTGAAGTAATGTGCATTTTACAACAATTACATTAAAGACTGAAAATAAAATGGGAGCCATTATATAAGTAAAGCGCTTTATACTTGCATACCAATAAGTAATTGAAGAAATATAACTTATTTTCTGCCAAAATCCTAAACCTTTTCTAAACAAAATATTTAATCGTCTGCCCGTCTGTATACATCCACGTGCCCATCTTTCACGTTGTTTAATAAGACTTTTTAAATCTGTTGGAGACAATCCTGATGCATGTACCTCTGGAATAGCATAGCATCTATATCCTTTACTTTGGATTAAAATCCCTGTTGCAAAATCTTCTGTGATAGAAAAAGTATAAAATCCTCCAACTTCGTTTAAAGCTTCTCTTGAAATAACTGTATTACTACCACCATAAATTACAGAATTGGTTTTATTTCTAGCTAACTGAATATCTCTATAAAAATAATCTTGTTCATTTGGTATTCTACCTTCAGAGTGTAAATTAAATTGAAATAAATCTGGATTATAGAAACTTTGTGGTGTTTGCACAAAACCAATCTTTTCGTATTGTTCTTTTTCTCCATCTTTTTTAGCTTGCTCATTTTTTAAAAAGTATGGTACTGTATCAATTAAAAAATCATGCATAGGTATCATATCTGCGTCAAACGTAGCAATTAAAGGAGAGTTTGTCTGTTGCATTGCATTATTTAGGTTTCCAGCTTTAGCTCCTTCTCTTTCTGTTCGAGTTATATAATTGACACCCATTTTTTCTGACAGAAGACGCATTTCCTCACGATTACCATCATCACATATGTATATATGCACCTTTTTCTTATCAGGATATTGCATATGAAGACATCCATTTATTGTTTTTCTCACCAAATCAACAGACTCATTATATGTTGCAATAAATACATCTATATGTGGATAAAGTTCTTCACTTATAATTGGCTTTTCAGGATACTCAATATTAGACATTCCATAATAATGTACAAACATTTCCATCATTCCTATTAGCTCCACTGAAAGTAGTATTATCGCACAAATTAATGCAAACGCCCCTTCTTCTTTGGGTATTGTATAAAAAATTCTCCACAATATATATATAATATTAGTAATAATAGTTAAGGTTATAAGTACCTTTTTTGAATTTTTCTTCACCAAATCACCTCTTTCCTATTAGTGCATTCAATATATCTTCATCCCAAGTACCTTCAACTTGATTATATATTCCAAATCCAGAAGCAAGTTCCCAATAAGCCCATGAAAAATTTCGTTTTTCAGCCTCTTCTCTTACTGCTTTTATCCAAGCTACTCTTGAAGCTTCTGGTGCCTCTTTTGTTATTCCAAACTCTCCCAAGAAAACTTTTACATTATTTTTATTAGCCCACTTCTCTACTGTATCAAATCTTTTCTTTAGATACTCAAGTTGTTCATTTGTTCCTTCCCAAGTAATATTACTTAAGTGCTCAAACCCTTTATGATAAATATTTCCTTGGAATGCAAAATCATTTGGTTCATAATAGTGAAATGAAACTACTATATTAGAATTTTTAGGAATATTCAAATCCTTTAAATAGTCAATTTGATAGTAATTATATGGACCTACTATAATTGTCCTTTTAGGGTTAGTTTTTCTAATTATATTTATAGCTTCTTCAAAGTATTCATTTAGTAACTGTGAAGACAAACTTTCTTTAGGTTCATTTAATAATTCAAATACCAAGTTTTTATCATAGTTTTTATACCTACTAGCTATTTGCTGCCATATTTTTAAAAACTTTTCTTTATTAGTTTGTGGTTCTTGCATAATTTCTTCAAAGTGATGTAAATCTAGCACAACTACTAAATCCTTATCCAATGCATACTTTATATGCCCATCAATCTTTTTGAAGAATTCTTCATCAATTTTATAATCATTAGAATCTGAGGTGTAATCAGAAAACCTTACTGGTATACGAACTGTATCAAAACCTGCCTTTTTTATATCATCAAAATATTTATTTGACATTTTAACATCCCAAGGAAAATCTTTTGGTGATTCCAATGAATTTCCTATATTTATTCCTCGTTGCATTGTAACTGTATCACTATTTCCCCTTATTACAAAACAAACGCCAACAAAAACTATACTTAAAAAAGCTGTTATACTAATACCTATTCTTTTTATATTACTCTCCTCCTAACAATTTCATTTTTGTATGATACATTTTAATAAGTTTATTCTATCCGCAGTAGCCTTAATATAATTAATACCCTATTATAACAATTTAAATTATATCATGTCATGTCTAATTATGCTTCTTTATAAATTTTTTCTCAAATATTCTTTAAAAAATAAGGGCAGTATATCTTAAAATAATTAAAATTATTTTAAGATATACTGCCCTTATTTTTTTTACAATTTATCTAACAAATCTAAAACTTGTTTTTTTATCTTATCATATCCACAATTATCTAGTGAATATCCAAGCTCTATATTTCCAAAACCTTTAATCTCAGCATTTTCTTTTTTATTTAACAAAGTTTGCATAAGCTCAACTTCTATATATTCTCTTCCCTTTTCTTTTTCTAACATGGTGAATAACTCAAAATCTTGTATGCCAAATCTTAAGTTTTCCATTCTAACACTTCTAACAGGCTTTAAGTCTTTTCCAGGATAAACAAAGAACATATCTCCAGCTTTCCAAATAGGGAATTTATAACTTGCGTCTTTCCAAGGGTCTTCTGTCCATAAATTATAATCCCATCTTAAAAATCCATCAAGACCAAAATAATAAGTATACCACCCTATTATTCTATTTTCTACAAAAGGAGAACTTATAAAACTATTTGGTTTTTCTGGGAAACAACAAACAAACCAAGTCAATATTCCGCCTTTATCATGCATTTTTTTCTTTAGATTTTCTATATCTTTATAATTTTGAATAGTAAGTTTTAAATTTATTGACATATCATCAACTTCATCTTTGGCTCTATCTAAAAAATTTTGGTCATGAGTTGCTGATTTATATTTAACTTGATGAGTACTTACAGTAGAGTTTATAAATTCGATACACTCTTTTACGACCTCTGGATTATTTGGTTCATCAGCTATAATTCTGACGCTATCCCATAGATCACATTCTATTAAATGATTTAATACTAACCCTATATACGCTTTTAAATCATCTGTATTATTTATAAATTTAAACACTTTGTCTTTTTCATCAAAGTATCTTACTCTTATAGGGTCTTTGTAGCCCTCTATCGGGTTTCCAAACTCTCCAGCACACCAATTACCCAACAGACCAAATAAATCTATCTCCTGAGCCATTTTGTACTTACTAGCTATACTTATATATTTGTCCATGCTTTCAAAATTACACTTGATATTTCCATCTAAATCTTTTGATACACCCACCATATTGTATTCGTATAAGTTTGATGGATTTTTATAAACTTTATAACAACTTTGACCTGCCCATGGATAATCTGAAACTATAACTGTTGCAACTTTTTCTCCTAAAGATGCTAGTTCTTTGAGATAATTATCTATTATCTCAAAATGTATATCAGACCACAATTCAACTTTATACATTCTAGCTAGACAACTTGGATGTTGCCATAAATCTAAAAAGAATTTACTTTCGTCTAAAGGCTTTAACACAACATTTTTTACTTCTATTGGCACATCAACTGTACAAACTTTTTCTTCATCTTCATATCCAAAGCTTTTAAATATATCAATACTTATATTAAAGTTATTTCCTAAAAAAGCCTCAGGTACTTGCCCTTCAATCCAAAACGTTTGAGGCAAATATTGTTCCACTAGCACATCTTTATCTCTCAAAATAGCATCATTTACAAATGCTTTTGTATCATCTTGAACATACCCTAATATATTTATACTAAAATTGTTTTCTAATCCATCAGACACATTTAGTTCTAATCTTACTCTATTTCCCAAGCCTTTCCATGATATAGCACTACTACCATCAATTGTGCAATTAAATTCTTCTGTAGCTTTCAACATAATTTGAAAGGCAAATTTTTCACCTCTAGCTACTACAATATTTAAATCCTTATGTTCCCAAGTTTCAGCTTCTATAACTGAGTATTTATTGTGTTTAAATGTGCAATCTTTCAATACATATGAAATTTCCATGTTTTAATTTCCTCCGCATCTATAAATTTTATTTTGTATTTTTAAAATAGACTATTTAACCTTTTATACCAGATAAAGATACACCTTCAACAAATTTACTTTGTAAAATTAAATAGAAAATAAATGGAGGTAAAAATGTTATTGTTGCTCCTGCCATCATTTGTCCATAATTCGTTATCTGGAATGTCTTAAGAGTGGATAGCCCTACTGTTAATGTCCTCATTGCATCTTTAGTTGTTGCTATAAGAGGCCACATAAACTCATTCCATGCTCCCATAAAAGTAAATATAGCTAGTGTAATTAATGCTGGTTTGATTAGAGGTAACACTATTTGTACTAAAATTCTAAGGTCTGAACAACCATCTATTTTTGCTGATTCTAAGAGTTCTTTTGGTACTCCTAAAATAGCTTGTCTCATTATAAATACACCAAATGCAGTTGGTATTGGCATAATAAGAGCCAAATAACTATTTATCCATCCTAAGTGTTTCATTATTATATAAAGTGGTATCATTGTAACTTGAGATGGTATAATTAAAGTCATTATCATAAATAAAAATAACTTATCACTACCTTTAAAATCCATCTTCGCAAAAGAATACCCTGCTAATGTACTAAATACTAAATTTAACAGTACTCCTGAAAAAGATACTATAGTTGTGTTTAAAAAATATTGCATAAATCCTTTTTTGGTAAATATATCTATATAGTTTTGAAGTGTTACTGTTGAAAAAGATATATCCAAATTGTACGAATTATATGTTACCTTTAATGATATTATCAACATATATATAAATGGTACTAAGCTTGCACATGCTATAAATAACAGCAACCCATCACTCAATAATCTCTTTGTTGTTTTCATATTATACCTACCTTTCTAAAAATCTGAACTGTCTCGTTTTACAAGCTTATTTTGTAAAATTGAAACTACTGCTATCAACAAAAATAATACATTTGCTACAGTCATTGCATATCCAGAATTGAAATTTTTAAAGTTTAAGTTAAATGCGTGCATAACTATACTCATAGTAGATATACCTGGACCTCCACCTGTCACAGTATAAACCAAGTCAAACACTTGTAACGACCATATTGTTCCTAAAAACACAACCATTATTGTAGTTGGCTTTAGTAATGGAACTGTTATTTTCATAAATTCTTGAAGTTTTGTAGCTCCATCAACCTTTGCCACCTCATAACAATGTTTTGGTAAATTCATTATAGCTGAAATATAAATTACCATAAAATATCCTATGTTTTTCCACATAGATATAAACATAAGTGTAGGAAGTGCTGTCTTACTATCACCCAAAAGTTTAGATGATTCTATTCCAAAAGCACCTAATAATTGATATATAATTGAACCTTCTCCATTTAATAAAGCTCTCCATACCATACCAATCAAAACCATAGATGATAATACAGGTATAAATATAGCTCCTTTAGCAAATGAAGCTATTTTACTATTTCCTTTTCCTGTAATCCAAACTGCCAAAATCAATGATAAAATAGTCTGGCAAGGTACTACTACAACAGCAAATTTAATTGTATTTATAATAGATACTTTTAATGTTTCATCTGTGAATAATTTTTTATAATTTTCTAAACCTATAAATGTTGCTGGACTAATAATATTGTACTTTGTAAAACTAAAGTATATTGACATTATTATTGGTAATACATAAAATGTCACTAAAATTATGCCCAATGGTAATATGTATATATATGGTTTAATATTTAGTTTTAATTTTTTTCTTGTTGAATTTTCTTCAAACTCTCTAACTAAGTTATTCATTTTTATCCTCTCCAATATAAATATTAGCATTGTACTTATAAATACAATGCTAATTTTAATCTGTAAAGTATTTTATAACATCTTACAGCCTTAAACTTTTATTGTGCTAATAAATCATTTGAATATTTTGCAGCATCATCTAATGCTTGTTTTGGAGTTTTATCTCCTGAAATCATAGTTTGAAGTTCTTTCCATAAATATTCATATATTTCAACACCATGTGGTCCTACTACTAATGGTCTATATACATCCTTATCATTTTCAACCATTTCTTTAAATCTTTCATCACCTTGATATGGTTCACCTTTTGTTATTGGTGCTCTTGGTATTGCTTTATGGAATTCTGTCATTGATTCAACACTTAACATATGTTGTATTAATTTATATGCAAGTTTTTTATCTTTTGCTGATGACATTAAAGATAAATGGTCTACTGCTCCAAAAGTTGCAGCTTTCTTATCTTCTAAACCAGTTACAAATCCCCAATTTAAATCTGGAAATGACTTATCAAATACACTTGTTGCAGCAGAAGACAACATTATAGTAAATGCTGCTTTTCCTGGTCCAAATACACTTTCTATCATTTCATTACTATCTTTAGATAAAGAATCTTCAGGTACATATGCTTGTAATTCTTTTAAGAAATTAGCCGCGTCTAAACCACTCTTATCATTAAATTTAACTGATTTTAAATCGTCATTAAATATGTCTCCACCAGCTTGCCATAAATATGGATACCAGTTCCAGTTCATGTTACCAAAAGTTTTAGCTCCCCATCCTTGAGCTAATCCCCATTGGTCTACTTTTCCATCGCCATCAGTATCCTTTGTTGCTTTTTGGCAGATTCTTTTAAAATCTTCCCATGTTTTAGGAGGTTTTTCTCCTATCTTATCTAGAATATCTTTGTTATAGTATAATACACCTGGATTTGCTGCTTGGAATGGCATTCCATACATTCCACCCATCATTTCAGATGTTTTTATGTAAATAGATTGTTCTTTATCTTCTTTAGTTGCATAGTTAGTTAAATCTTCTACTGCTCCACTTTGTATAAACTGAGGATACATTTCTGCATACATATACCCAACATCAGGGCCTTCATCAGCACTTATGGCTGTTGCAAATTTTTCTGAATAATTTTCCCAAGGAATTATCTGTAAATCTACTTCACAGTTATTTTTTTCCTCAAATTTATCTAAAATAGGGTCCCAAACTTCCTTCATATTATCTTCTACTGGTGGCATCCAAAGAACTAGCTTTTCTTTTTCTCCATCCTTTTTTGCATCTTTTCCACTACCACTTGAACACCCTGTTATAAGTGTTGTAGTCATAATTACCACCATAGCTAGTGAACACAATTTTTTCAACATACTCACTTTAATTCCCTCCATCTTGTTTGGTTTTTCTTTTTTCATTGTAATTCTACATAATTTTACTCCATTTAAAATATTATCAAAGCATGTATTTCTTGTCTAATCAGTTTTTTCTATATATATTTTTCTATTATAGTTTTTTTCTATAGCAACGTTGCTATTTTTATTTTTTATAGTAATCAATATAGTTAAGATAAACTAGAATTTTTTAGTGAAATTTTTGATTTTAAAATCTCTTTTATTAAATTGCTCCATAAAAAACAGACCATATAATTATATGGTCTGTTTTTATCTACTTAAAAAAATTTATTTTTTAGGTCTAAGTTCAGCTTTATCTCTTTTTATTTCTTCTAATATTTCTTTTAAATTATACTCAACACTAGAAAGTACATCTTCTGCATATTCAATTGAACCAATTCTTATCTCATTGGCTATTCTTTCAGCTCTGTCAACTATATCCTTAGCTCTTTGGTCTGCTTGAACAACAGGTTCGCTTGACTCTACATATGCTTTTACTACATCTTCAGAATTTTTCTTTAATTCTTCTATATTTTCCTGATATTCTTGTTGTATTCTTTCAGCTTCTTTTTGTGCTTGTTCAACTATGTTTGTAGCATCTTGTTTAGCTTGGCTTATTATTTTATTTCTTTCTTTATTTATCCAAACTGCCTGTGTTACTTCTTCTGGTATTAAAGTTCTTATATCATTAACTATTGCTAGAACTTCATCCTTATCTACAGTACATTTATGTGAAAAAGGAATTGTAGAAGCACTTCTAATTATCTCCTCTAATTGATCAAATAGTTCAATCATTTCTAAATCTATCTTCATATATCAATTACCCCCAGTAGTTTTTTTCTTTAATTCTTCCAAAACAATTTTTGGAACCAAATTTTTTATATCAGCATCAAAGAGCAAAACCTCTTTTATTAAAGATGAACTTATAAATGAATATTTTGTACAACTTGGTAAAATTATAGTCTCTATATCTGGATTAAGCTCTCTATTCATATGAGCCATTTGAAGCTCATAATCAACATCAGCACCACTTCTTACACCTCTAACTAATGCTCCAATTCCATTTTCTTGACAGTAACTTATTAATAGCCCATCAAAAGTTACAACTTTTATATTCTCTAGATGGCTTGTACTTTTTTTTATAAGTTCTACTCTTTCATCAAAGCTAAATAGACCTTTTTTATTAGGATTATTTAGGACTCCTATTTGTAATTCGTCAAATAACTTCGAAGCCCTGCAAATAATATCTAAATGTCCATTAGTAATTGGGTCAAAGCTTCCTGCAAATATAGCTTTTCTAGGTTTATTTTCCATTTTATGCCTCCACCTTATAAAAAGTTAATGTAGTATTTCCATATTTTTTATCTTTAGTTTTTTGTAACTTACATATTTTATCTGGAAATAAATCATTAGTATCATGCTCTACAACTATTATTCCATCTTCATTCAATAAATTGGAATTATCAATTTTTTCAATAGCTTCTATAAACATATTTTTATAATATGGAGGGTCCATAAAAATTATGTCAAATTTACTATTTTGTAACTTAAGCTTATCTATAGCAGTTTTAAAATCAAGGTTTAAAATAAAACTCTCATTTTCAACCCTTGCTTTTTTTATATTAGATTTAACAATTTCTATGCTTTCTTTACTAATATCTACAAAAGTACATGCTTTTGCACCTCTGGACAAACACTCTATCCCTAAAGAACCAGTTCCAGCAAACAAATCTAGAACTTCACTTTCCATTATATATGAATTTATTATATTAAATAAAGATTCTTTTACTCTGTCTGTTGTTGGCCTTACATCTTCATTTTTTGGAGTATTTAATTTTAATCCTCTTGCTTTTCCTGAAATTACTCTCAATATGACAATCTCCCTTCAGCACATTCTTACATCAATAATATTTTAACATAAATTAAAATTAATTTAATGAAATTTCTTCCAATGTATCTTTAAATTTATCTATAATTTCATTTTTAAGTGGAATATTCTCTTTCAATTGTAGATTATTATCTTCACCTAATATATATCGTGCTTCCTGCTGTGCTAACTTTAATATTTTTATATGCTTAAACAAATTTGCTACTTTTAATTCTGGAAGTCCATGTTGTCTAGTCCCAAAAAACTCTCCAGGGCCTCTTATTTCTAAATCCTTTTCTGAAATTCTAAATCCATCATTTGTTTCTTCCATTATAGACATTCTCTGCCTGCATACATCTGTTTTAGAGTCATAAATTAGTACACAATATGACTTATGGCTTCCTCTCCCAACTCTACCTCGAAGCTGATGTAATTGTGCAAGGCCAAACCTTTCAGAATTCTCTATTATCATTAGAGTTGCATTTGGCACATTGACACCAACTTCTATAACTGTTGTTGAAACCAGAATATCTATTTCTTTATTCTTAAAGTTACTCATTACTTCATCTTTTTCACTTGATTTCATTTTCCCATGAAGAAGTCCAAGTCTTAAATCTGAGAAGTATTCAGCTCTTAATTCCTCTACTAATTCAACAGCTGACTTAGCTTCTATTGCTTCACTTTCTTCCACTAATGGACATACAATATATACTTGCCTTCCCGATTCAACTTCTCTTCTTACTAGGTTATTATAAGCTCTATCTCTCTTGCTCTTTTCAATAGCAAGTGTTTCTATTGGCTGTCTCCCTGGTGGGAGTTCATCTATAATAGAAATATCTAAATCTCCATAAAGTATAAGTGCTAATGTTCTTGGTATTGGTGTTGCTGTCATTACTAGTATATCTGGATTTATTCCTTTTAATGAAAGTCTACTTCTTTGCATAACTCCAAATCTATGCTGCTCATCTGTTATAACTAGACCAATATTATTAAATTCAACTTTATCTTCAATTAACGCATGTGTTCCTATCAATATATCAATTTCATTATTTTTAATTTGTTCTAATACCGTATCTTTTTGTTTTTTTGTAAGGCTACCTATTAATAAGCCTACATTTATGCCAAAATCTTTTAAGGTTTCAGTAAGTGAAATATAATGCTGTCCTGCTAATATCTCTGTAGGTGCCATCAAAGCGCCTTGATAACCATTTAAGACACAATTTGCAAGTGCTAAGAGAGCAACTACTGTTTTACCACTACCTACATCACCTTGAACCAATCTATTCATTATTTTATCGGAATTCATATCATTTATAATTTCATCTAATGCTCTATTCTGAGCTTTAGTTAATTTAAATGGTAAAGAACTTATTATATTTTTTAAACTTTCACTTATTGTAAATTTTATTCCATTTTCTTTATTTCTTCCACTTTTAAATACAAACAGTCCCAACTGTAATATAAGTAATTCTTCAAATACAATTCTATATAAAGCTATTTTTAACGATTCCTTATTGCTTGGTGAATGAATGTTTCTAACTGCAAAATCTATGTTACATAATCTATATTTTTCTATAATTCTTTGTGGCATGTATTCTTGTATAATTAATTCCTTATCTTCAAGTACAGTCTTAATTATACTCATAATCTCTTTATTTGTAACACCATATGTAAGTTGATACACAGGCATAAATCTACATGTATTTTTAGGTGAATTAGTAAGATATTCTAATTCACATGATGTAAGTTCTAAGTTATTAAATCTTTTCTTAACTTTTCCAAAAACTAATATTGAATCTCCAGGTCTAAATGTATTTTTTATATAAGTTTTATTAAAAAATACTAACTTAGCCGAACCAGTTTCATCTTTTACATCAATCTTTGTTAAAGTCATTCCTTCTTTTGGACTAAATGTATTTATACTTGATATTACTGCTTTTATTGTAGCTTTTTCATCATTCTCCAATTGTGCTATTTTCTTAAGATTGTTTCTATCTTCAAATTGCCTTGGAAAATAATACAATAGGTCCTTTAATGTGAATATACCCAACTTATTTAGCTTACATGCTTTTTTAGGGCCTATTCCTTTAACATATTGAACATCTTTATATAAATCCAACAAATATATCACCTACTACACAAAAATCCTGTACAACCAACTTTATAAAAGCTACATGGTCATACAGGTTCTTATAATCATTATTCAACTGAAATTAAGTAATAATAAAGAGGTTGTCCTCCATAATATAATTCCACATCTACATCTTCAAATTTTTCTTCTAAAGAAGTACGAAGTTCATTTGCCTGAGATTCTGTAACATCTTCACCAAAGAATAAAGTTATTATAGCAGTATCCTCATCAACCAATTTTTCAATAAGATTTGATGTTACTTCATCTACATAATCCCCTGCTGATAATAATTTACCTTCTGCAATTCCAATTATATTACCTTCTTTAACATCAATTTCATTCATTACTGTATCCCTAACAGCAAAAGTTACCTGACCTGATTTAACTGAATTTAAAGCATTCATCATAGCTTCTTCATTTTCATCTTCACTTAATTCTCCATTAAATGTTACTAATGCAGCAAATCCTTGAGGTGTGTTTTTTGTAGGTATAACTATTATATTTTTATCACTCAATTCTTTAGCTTGGTTAGCAGCCATTATTATATTGCTGTTATTTGGGAAAATAAATATATTTTTAGCATTTATATCCCTTATGGCATTCATAAAGTCTTCAGTACTTGGATTCATAGTTTGACCACCTTCTATTATATGGTCAACACCAAAATCTTTAAATATATTTGCTAATCCTTCACCCATAGAAGTCGCTATGAATCCAAATTCTCTTTCTTCTTCTAAAGGCTCACTATCATTTTCTTTTTTTTCTTCTACTTCCAATATTGTATTTTCATGTTGTAACTTCATATTTTCTATTTTTATAGTTAATAATTGACCATACTTTAGAGCTTCTTGAAGCACGTCTCCTGGGTCATTAGTGTGTACATGTACCTTTATGACTCCATCATCTCCAACTACTGCTAGACTATCACCATAAGCCATCATTATATCTCGTATTTTCGTATCTTCTACTTTAGAACTTTCTAGTATAAATTCTGTACAATAACAGTATTTTATATCATCTGTGCTAGTGCTATTCTTTGGGAAGTCTATATTTGTTGCAACATTAGTGTCTAGGCTAACACTTTTTATTTCTATATTGTTACCCTTTATAGAAGCTAACATACCTTCATATATAAGTACAAGCCCTTTTCCTCCAGAATCAACTACACCAGCATCCTTTAGATTTTTTAGGAGGTCTGGAGTTCTTTCTAGTGAAGCATTTGACTCCTTTACAAGCATACTTAAAAACTTTACTACATCTTTTTCTTTTTTAGCAGCTTTTACTGCAAACTCTCCGCTCTCTCTAACTACAGTAAGTATAGTTCCTTCAATTGGTTTTATTACAGCTTTATAAGCTGTATCAGCACCATTTTTAAAAGCTTTTGCTAAATCATCTGTCGATAATTTACTTTTTCCCTCTATAGACTTAGCTATACCTCTAATTATTTGTGAAAGTATAACTCCTGAGTTTCCTCTCGCACCCATTAAAGAGCCTTTAGATAATGCTTTTCCGATGTCTGATATATTATCATTGTCTACTTTCGCTAACTCTTTTAAGGCATAAGATATAGTTAAGGACATATTGGTCCCTGTATCTCCATCTGGTACAGGGAATACATTTAATTTGTCAACTAAATCTTTATTGTTTTGGAGATTGTTTGCACCTGAAATGAACATCTCTCTTAACCTTTTACCATCTATATACTGAATCATTTCTTTCCTCCTATAAAATTACTTAACTCTTATTCCTTGTACATTAATATCAATTTTAGTGACTCTTACGCCAGTCATCTTTTCAACTACATATTTAACTCTATCTATTATGTTATTTGCAACTGTAGATATATTTGTACCATATTGTATTATAACATAAAGTTCTATTGCTATGGCATCTTCTTCTACTTCTTCTACTCTAACACCTTTAGTAGCATTTTCACCTTTTAATAATTCTACTATTCCTTTAGATTTAGATGCTAAACCTACTAGACCATAACTTTCCATTGCAGCTCTATATGTGACTTGAGCTATTACTTGATTATCTATTTCTATACTTCCATATTGATTCATTACCTTTGCACTCATGGTTGACCCCCTTAAGTTTATTTTTATTAAAAATGTTTCTTAATTTATTTTTTACTATTTTTACTTATTTATTATATAAAATTATAATCATATCATACTATAAATATGGTATAATTTAAACCTAGAAAAGTTTTTGGATAAAATTTCTTGTATTGTCTATATATTTAAAGAAAAATAATAATTATTTTTCAAATATATTTACTTTATATAAAATTATATATATAATTTTATATGATAATAAGAAATTCTTCAATATATGTAAGGCAAATATATATTTCTATTGCAAATTTTTGTTATTTATGATAATATAAATATGTTTTTAGTCTTTAAATAGTTATCATTTTAAGGAGGTGTGCGTAGATGGCAAAAGTATGTAGCGTATGTGGTAAAGGTAAGGTTTCTGGAAACCAAGTATCACACTCAAATAAACATAATAAAAGAACATGGTCAGCTAATTTAAGAAGCGTAAGAGCGATTATAGATGGAGCTCCTAAGAGAGTAAAAGTTTGTACTAGATGTTTACGTTCTGGTAAAATTGAAAGAGCTTAATAGCCACGTTTAAAAGCCTACTTCCGAAAGTAGGCTTTTTAAATTTAATCATTTTTACTCTTTCTCATAAATTTTAAAACTATGTTTGAAATCCATTTTGGTAACTTTATTGTTACTACTTTCATCAATACTCACCCCACACTTTATAGTTAAAATTATTTTAACAAAAAAATAATAATGCTCCACATCCAATAAGTATTAATGCGGTAAGTGCTGACCAAATCCAGCCAGGAAGCAACATAGATAAAATTACTGCCATTCCTGTTGCTAGACACAGTATTCCTAGCAATACCTTAGACTTGTTATTTCTCATGGAACACCTCCACATAGAACTTGTATCTACAAATATTTTCATATTTAAGTTTATGCGATAAGTTCCCATTTTAGACCGATAAACACATTATGTAATTTTAATTTTTTATACTGGAATTATTACTATCTTCTGATGCAGATTCTATAATATCTAAAATACCTCTTTTTTTACTTAACCTTTCAGGTCCACTATATAAAACTACTGGTATAACTTTTGGGAGTTTAAAATCTTTGCGCTCTATTTCTTCAAGACTCTTTTTCATTATAAAGCTTTTCCAAATTTGCTCTCTGTATGATTTTAACCTTGGTACAATCTCTGTATCCATTTCTGTTTGAAACTCCAACACTATATAGTGTGAAATTTTACGATTTTCAGAAAAAACTTTATAAATTATATCTACCTCCTTTCCTTTATATTCACATATGAAAGATGTTTCTAACTCTATATTTTTAAGAGTTAATTCCTTTGCTATTGAGACGCTTGTAAAATTTTGAATCAAACTTAAAAAACTTTCTTTATCTGAATACAGCCTTCTATATTCTTCACGTTTTTCTTTGCTTCTTTTTAAATTCATACAATTCCTCCCAGGTTATAGATTCTCTATCTTTTGATAAAAATAATCTATAAATTTTATTTTTTAATTTTCACTAGTGATTATTGACACTTATGATTAAAATATCCAATAAAGATATTTTTTTATATTTTTATTAAAAGATATAAATTTTTATATTTTAATGTATTGACATTGACGTTACGTAAAAGTGTATATTTAATTTATAGGAGGTATTACTTATGGAATATACAGTTCAGAAATTAAGTAAAATAGCTGGTATAAGTACTAGAACCCTTAGATACTATGATGAAATCGAGCTTCTTAAGCCACTTAAAATAAATTCCTCAGGTTATCGTATATATGGTCAAAATGAAGTTAATAAGCTACAACAAATACTTTTTTATAGAGAATTAGGCATCAGCTTAGAAGATATAAAAAGAATTATAAATTCACCAACTTTTGACAGTCTAAGTGCATTAAAACAACATCATAGCAAATTACTAGCTAAAAGAAAACAAATTGACTTACTGATAGAAAATGTAACTAAAACTATAGCATTAAAGGAAGGAAAATATATTATGACAGATTTAGAAAAATTTGAAGGTTTTAAAGAAAAGATGATTGATGAAAATGAAAAAAATTATGGAACTGAAATTAGAGAAAAATATGGTGAAGATGTAATCAATCAATCAAATAAAAAATTTAAAAATATGTCTAAAAAAGATTATGAGGATTGGCAAGATTTAAGTGCTGAGATAATTAGTAAACTCAAACAAGCTTTTGAAACTGGTGATGCATCTAATGAACTTTCTCAAGAAGTTGCAATATTACATCAAAAATGGTTGAGTTACACTTGGAATACGTACTCTAAGGAGGCTCATGCTACTTTAGCGCAGATGTATGTAGATGATGAACGTTTTACATCATATTATGATAAAGAACAACCTGGGCTGGCAAAGTTTCTGAGAGATTCCATAGTATTCTATACAAGATAATACTCAATGTAAAGCAATAAAAAGAGTGCTACTTTAAAATAGCACTCTTAAAAAATTTTATTTTGCAAATTCTATAGTTATAATCTGTGATAAAAATCTAACTTAGTTTTTATTAAAAGTAATTGTAACTTTAAATAAATCTCCATCTATATCTATCTTCATTTTACCACCTTGTAGCTCTACAAAACTTTTTGCTATTGCTAGACCAAGTCCAGAACCTTCTGTATTACGTGATTTATCTCCTCTTACAAATCTCTCCATTATATCATCTACACTAAAATCAATTTCAGTTGCTGACATATTTTTAAGCATGATATTTACTTGTCTATCTGTTTCTAAAATATCAACATATACTCTTGAATTTGGCATTGCGTATTTACTTATATTTATTATAAGATTCTCAAATACTCTAAATGTGCGTTGACTATCTAATGGTAATATTATTTTTTCACTTGAAAAATTATTTCTTACCTTCAGTGATGACTCTGCTATTTTATCATCTAATTCCAGTAATGTCTGTTTCATTAGAGATATAATATCTACATTTACTATATTTAAATGCACATCTCCACTATTTACCTTGCTCACTTCAAATAAATCTTCTATTAAGTGTTGTAGTCTTTGTGACTTTCTATCCAATGTATCAATATATATTTTACGATTTTCATCTGTTATATTTTCATCCTTTAGTAAATCTATATAAGTGATTATAGATGTCAAAGGTGTTTTTAAGTCATGTGATACATTTGATATAAGCTCTGTTTTCATCTTTTGACTTTTAACTTCTTCATCGACAGCTTTTTTAAATCCAGATTGAATATTTCCAAGCTCATCTTTGATAGGATTAAAGAACCCTAAATCATCTTCCATATTTACTTCTAAATTTCCATCTGAAATTTTCTTTGTAACATCTAAAAGTTGATTGTATTCACATATTGTTTTCTTAGAGTAGTCTGACAATAACTTAAATAAAACTACTGAGTAAATTAATGCAAGTATTATTCCAAAGAACCACATACTACACATTATAACTATAATTAATAAGTTTACTGATAGAATTATAGCTATAGTTTTATTTGGCTTTTCTTTTAAATTTGTCATTCTAACTTGATTAATAACTACCTTACTTGATTTTTTAAACCATTTTAAAAACATTCCTGTCAAAGTATTTTTTACAAAGTATTCTTTTATTCCAAAGTTTAAAATATGTTTTAAAAGTGCTATAAATACAAATATTATTGAGAAGACTACAAACCAATAAATTAAATTCATTGAGCTTACTAATATATTTGCCATTTTACTACTTATATCATTATTTATTAGATACTTTACATAATTTCCATTCAATGTGTTACTTATTATACCAGTAGGATATAAATCTACAATACCCTGTATAATAGCAATAGCAATAAAAAGTATCTCTAATGGTATTCTTGTGATTATCTCAAACCCTAATAACTCTTTAAATTTTTTATATGGAAATACTACAGCTACAATTACAACTATAGATACTATGATTTTTATAATCATTGCAGAAATCTTATAATACGAATTATTCTCTACATTATTTATATATCCACTTATATCATCACTACTATAAATCATTCCATAATCATTATATGAGCTATATGAACTGTCTTGGCTTATTACTTTAGGTACAGCATATACTAATGTTTTATTTTTTATTGGAGATAATTTATATGAGATTGAATTCCCACCTAAATCTGTATCCATCAAATCTTCTCTAGATTTAGATAATAACATTTGGCTGATAATGTTTTGATTTACTCCATAAGAGTCTACAATATTTACTTTTCCATCTTTATCAAAATTCATTACAAGATAAAATCTATAATTTGCTTTTATATTTTTAATCTTTTCTTGTCTTTCTTCATCATTCATAGTTGTATCTTGAGGCTGATTTTTATCAGACTCTTCTTTTGATACATCATTTTTTGTTGTATCAAGTGCTTTTAATTCTTTATTTTCATTAAAAAGCTCAAAGTTATTTTCTTTATCAACTAAATAATATTTTAAATTTTTACTTGAATTATTAATAAAAGATTCCCACTCATCAAAGTTTTCATTAAAATCTGCATTAATACTATCATCAGAATAATAGTTCTCTGAACCTTCATATGTGCTTTTTTCTTTACTAGCATTTTTTATATAATTTATAGTTTCTTCACTTAAAAAAAGCTTCGAAGGTTGTATCATCTTACCTTCTTGTTCTTCTTTCATATTGTGATATAAAACATAACTTCCTTTATATATGTCATCTACAAATCCTTCTTGCTCAAATGGATTTTTAGCTCCACCTTTAGCAGCTGCCTGTATAGTTGGATATTGACTAATCATACCTAATGATGCTGATAACATAAGTATAAAAACTATCACACTAATTATATATTTTTCCTTAAATTTTTTCAATTTTGTATCCAACACCCCACACCACCTTTAAATATTTTGGATTTTTTGGGTCGATTTCTATCTTCTCCCTTATATTTCTAACATGCACCATGACTGTATCTGTATTTACAGCATTTTCATTCCAAACTCTTTCATATATTTCGTCTGCAGAAAAGACCCTTCCTGCATTTCTCATAAGTAAACTTAATATCTTAAATTCTATAGGAGTTGTTTTTATATAATTTCCATCAATACTAACTTCTTTTGTATTTTCATTTAATTCTAATCCACCTATTACAAATACACCTTCATTACTTTCTGAACTTTCTTCTTTATTTTTTATCATATTTAGATACTTAGTATATCTTCTAAGTTGAGAATTAACTCTAGCCAATAACTCTAATGGCTTAAAGGGTTTTGTTACATAATCATCCGCGCCTATGTTAAGCCCCATTATTTTATCAACTTCTTCTGATTTTGCAGATAGCATTATCACTGGAAAATTATGATTTTCTCTAAGCTTCATTGTAAGCGTTATTCCATCCATTTGAGGCATCATTATATCAACTATAGCTAAGTGTATTTCTTGGCTTTCTATAATTTTAAGACCTTCCAATCCATTGTAACCTTTAAAAACATTATACCCTTGATTTAAAAGGTATATTTCTATAGCATCTGCTATTTCCTTTTCATCTTCTACCACCAAAATATTATATGAATTCATTTTAATCTCCTTTATATCAATTAATTTATAAACTACCTTTACATATATGATTATACAATATGATAGAAGTTTTTCCATTTTTTTATAAATTTATAGTGGTCTATTCTAATTATTTATCTTTAATGTCCATTTCAGAACCCTCCCTTTAATTTAACTTCAATACTGTTTTACCTTATTTATATATCTAATATTAAAGCTAAAAACTTAAGATATTATAGATACTTTTCTAAAGATTTTCTAAAGATTTAAATTTACTTGTTTTAATATACACAAAAAAAGTAGGCCTTATTGTATTAATTAAATCAACAACCTGAAATATAAATTTAATATCAATAAAATCTACTTTTTAATTTTTGCATATTTATTTTTAATTTATTTATTTTTTATAAAAATTTTTGTTTTTATTTTATAAATGTACATATGTCTTCTACTGGTTTTTTAGATGGACTTCTTAAGTTATCTTCTGGTACTCCAAGTGCCAACATTGCTCCCAAGAAATATTCGCCTTTTTCAAATCCTGTTTCTTTCTCTAAAACAGCTTCTATCTCATCTGCTGCATAGTTCTGGCTTGTCAACCAACAAGAACCATACCCAAGTTCAATTGCTGATAATGTAAAGTTTTCAATTGCTGCTCCTAAACTTTGCATGCCTGGATTTCTTACAAACAACTTATCTATAGTCTCTTTAGGTGCATTTATAAGTTCTAACTCATAATAGCCAGATGGATTGTATACCTTTGTAAAAACTAATACCAAAACTGGAGCTTTTAAATAAAATAAAGTAAAGTTTGGCACAAATTTTCTAAATCTATTAGCTTTTTCTACTGATATTTTATCCATCTCTACAAGTATTTCTTGCTGTTTTTTAGTTATCACATCTGCTATCTTTTCCATTAAATCACGACGCTTTATAACTACAAAATGCCAGTTTTGAATGTTTTTACCTGATGGAGCTGCCCCTGCAGCTTTTACCATTTTCAAAATATCTTCATCTAAAACATCTTGTTCTTTAAATTTTCTTACACTTTGTCTTTTGTAAATAGTATCTTGTAATTCCATTTTAAGTCCCCCTGTAGATTATTTTTGTTATTTAAAAACAAACTTTATACTTCTCTTATTTTAATATATCATGTTCTAACAAATCTTTAAATGACTCTATAGAATAATCATATTCATCCACATTTCCAAAACCATATTTTGCATATACAAAAGGAATCCCAGCAAATTTAGCACTATTTGCATCCCCTTGAGTGTCTCCAATATAGATTGGGTTAGTTAGTTTATTTCTATCAATTATGAGTTTATTATTTTCACCTTTATGCAATCCAGTATTGCCAGGACACTCAAAATCTATAAAGTACTTTTCTAGCTTGTGTGCTTTTAAAAAAGATTCTATATATCCTTTTTGACAATTACTTACTATAAATAATTTATATTTTTCAGATAATTTCTCAAGAGTATTTTCTATATCTTCAAATAATTTACCTCCATGTTCAGATAAGTAATCACATTCTCCTGCAGAACATTCATCTAATAGATTCATTCTTTGTTCTTCATCTAAATCTGGAAATAAACGCTTTGCTATTTCATCAAATGAAAGACCCATAACACTTCTAAATAATTCTACTGTAACATTTAAACCTATATCCTCACGTTTATCTAAGACCTCTTGCCATACCTTACATACTCCTTCAGTTGAATCCCATAGAGTTCCATCTAAATCGAAAATAATACTGTCTATCACAAAAAATCCCCCTTGCGTCAAAAGTTATTATATATTTATAATTATATACTAAAAAGCAGATACAATTATAAATATATTTTACTTGATTGTATCTGCTCTGTAATATAAAATCAATTATTAAAGTCCATTTTTATAAATTTCTAACTACAAGTACACATCCTTGCTCTACTTTAATTTTACAAGAATTCCCTAACATAACATTGGATATTCCAATAGGTACTGAATACTTCATATAATAATCATCCAAAGGATATTCTAAACCAGTAAGTGTTACTCCTTTAGCATCTCCTTTTACAGCTATTACAGAAATAGTATCTCCTTTGTTTCCAAACAAGGTAAATTCTTCATTTTCAACTATATACATCTCTTCTTTATCTGAGAGTATCCTAGAATATATTCCATCTTCTTTTAAATAATATAATAGCTTTATATTTGCAAGGGTATGGTCAATTCTTCCACCTAAGGCACCAAAAAAATCAATATGGTTAGCTTTAATAGTTTTAGCTAAAAAGAGACATAGCTCTGTATCAGTTTCATCCTTTTTAGATGGAAATTTTTCAAATTTAACACCTTGATTTATATAGAAATTTATCTTCTCTTCTTCTACTGAATCTAAATCTCCTAAGATATAATCTGGTATTATATCCATTTTATAGGTGTGATTTGCGCCTCCATCTGCACATATTATGCAGTCATAACATTCTTTAAGTATAATATCTCTTGTAATTTTATAGTCTTCAATTTCACCATTTAAAACAATACAGATTTTCATACCTAAGTCTAAACTAATTCTTCAAGAGAAGCATTCTTTCTAAATAAATTAACTGTTTCTTGAATGTCATCACTTCCAAATATTGCAGAGCCTGCTACTATTACGTTAGCTCCTGCTTGTACAACTTCAGCTACATTTTTAGGACTTATACCACCATCAACTTCTATATCAATATTTAATCCTTTACTATCTATAAGTGTTTTTAACTCTTTAATTTTATCTAGCACACAAGGTATGAATGATTGTCCTCCAAATCCAGGATTAACAGACATTAAAAGCACCATATCTAAATCAGATAGTACATGTTTAATAGTATCTATTGGTGTTGCTGGATTAAGTACTACACCTGCCTTTATTCCATGTGATTTTATATTTTGTATAGTTCTATGTAGATGTGTACAAGCTTCCTGATGAACAGTTATTATATCACATCCTGCTTTTACGAAATCTTCAATATATTGGTCTGGATTTTCTATCATAAGATGAGCATCAAATACCATATTTATATTCTCTTTTTTTAAACTTTTAACTACAAGTGGTCCTAGTGTAATATTTGGTACAAAATGTCCATCCATTACATCGATATGAAGATATTCACATCCTGCACTTTCCACTTTTCTTACATCCTCTAATAATTTTGCAAAATCTGCTGATAATATTGATGGTGCTAATTTAATCATGTTTCTAATACCTCCTACTGTTATTTTGTCTTATTTCATTTAGTAGCTGTATATAACTATCATATCTTTCTTTAGATATTTCTCCATTTGCAACAGCTTCTTTTATAGCACAATTAGGTTCATTTTCATGAATACATTTTGAACCAAACTTACAATCATTAAATTTATCAAATTCTATAAAATAATCTTTAAGTTCAACTTCTTCTATGTCTTCAAGTGCAAGTGAACTAAAACCTGGTGTATCTGCAACCATTCCACCAAACTCTAACTTTAAAAGTTCAGCATGACGAGTGGTATGTTTTCCTCTTTTTATTTTATCACTTACTACACCTGTTTGCAGTTTAAAATTTTCATCTATTTCATTTAATAAGCTTGATTTTCCAACTCCAGATGGTCCTGCAAATACTACTACATTTTCTTTTAATTCATCTTTTACTTTATCTATATTTAACTTAGTGACATTGCTTACAGGAATAACCTTATATCCACTAAGCTCGTATATATTTTTAACATGCTCTAATATGTTATCATCATCTAAATCTGCTTTTGTAAGGATTATTACAGTTTCTAAATTTTCTTTTTCTGCCAAAACTATAAATCTATCTAAAAGAGATAAGTTTGGTTTAGGATTTTTTATTGCAAATACTATTAGTGCCTTATCTACATTTGCTATAGGTGGTCTTATAAGTTCTGTATCTCTACTATCTATTTCTTCCACAATTCCCTTTTTTTCATCTTCATCAACAACACTTATTTTAACTCTGTCACCAACTAAAGGTGTTACTTTTTGCTTTCTAAATATACCTCTAGCCTTACATTCATAAAGACCTTTCTCTGTATCTACATAATAAAATCCACTAATCCCTTTTATAATTTTTCCTTCTAGCATCAAATACCTCCCTTTATAAAATTATATAAACATATGCTGTTTATGAGTAGTATATAGTGTTATTCTTTCCTATTTTTATATAATACCACATTTTTTTTAAATAACAAATCCTCCGTTTGGACTAATTACCTGACCAGTAATAAAACTTGATTTATCAGATGCTAAAAAAATAGCACAATTTGCTATATCTTCTGGTGTTCCTAATCTCATTAAAGGAGTTTCCTCTACAAGAGCATCTATCTCATCTTCATTATATTCAGATAACATATCTGTATTAATAACTCCTGGTGCTATGCTATTTACTCTAATATTTGATGGAGCAACTTCTTTAGCTAATGCCTTTGTCATTCCTATTATACCTGCTTTTGATACAGAATAATGTACCTCACAAGAAGCACCTGATATACCCCAAATTGAAGATATATTAATTATGTTTCCTTTTTTTTCTGATATCATGTATTTTAAAGCAATTTGTGAACAATAAAAACTTCCTTTTAAGTTAATATTCATCATATTATCCCAATCTTCATCAGTTATATCTGTAAATAACTTATCTTGACTTATACCAGCATTATTTATAAGTACATCCAATCCTCCAAACTCCTTTATGCAATAATCTATCATATTTTCAACTTCTTCTCTATTTGAAATATTAGCTTTAAATAATTTTACAGAAAAACCTTTTTCATTTAATACAGTGTATAGTTCTTTAGCCTCATTTTCTGATTTATTAAAGTTTATCAATACATTATACCCATCTTTTGCAAATGTTTTAGATATTGCTCTTCCAATTCCTCTAGAGCCTCCTGTGACCAAAACTGTTTTATTATTTTTATTCATAAATATTTATCTCCCTTATAATTAATCTAATATTTTATACAAAACAAACTGCCCCTTTAAAGAAAATAATTTCTATAAAAGGACAGCTTTTTATTTTTAGCTAATATTTATTCTGATTTGCCAATATTTCCACCAGTTCCTGATGGAGTTTCTCCAGTATTTCCTGAGTTTGAACCTCCTGAGTTATCTCCACTATTTCCTGAGTTTGAGCCTCCTGAATTATCTCCATTATTTCCTGAGTTTCCTCCACTATTTCCTGAGTTATCTCCACTATTTCCTGAATTATCTCCATTATTTCCTGAATTACCTCCGTTATTTCCTGAGTTTGAACCTCCTGAGCTTCCTCCACTATTTCCTGAGTTTGAACCTCCTGAATTTCCTCCACTATTTCCTGAGTTTGAACCAGGTGTTGTTGTATCATCCTCGTTTGGTGTTGTTGGAGTCTTATTTGGTGTTGTTGGCGTTGGCGTATTTGATTTTTCTGGGCCTTTGCTAACATATAGGTCTATTTCATCACCTTCTTGAACACTTGATGAACCAGAACTAGGGCTCTGACTTAAAACTGTACCTTCTTTATATACTGAACTATATTCGTACTTGACAGTACCAACTTTCAATTTATTTTCCTCTATAACTTTTTTTGCATTAGTTAAAGTAATACCTACTACATTGGGAACTGAAGCTTCATTTGCACCTTTACTTACAACGACATTTATAGTGTCACCTTTTTTAATATTTGTACTTCCACCTTCAGGTGTTTGCGATATTATACAATTTTTGTCAACCTCACTGCTATACTCTTCACTTTTTACACTTAAGGACAATCCTTCTTTTTCAACTTCACTTTGTGCTTCCTCTAATGTCATATTCACAAGATTAGGAACAGTTAAATCTTTACTACCAAATCCTCCAGCAAATAAAAATTTATATGCTAAGAATACTTGTGCACATAAGATTACTATCAAAACTGCTGCGACTACCTTTAGTCTTTTTCTAGCTTTAGGACTTTCTTGTTTTTTCTTCTTTTTCTTAGCCCTCTTACTTTGAGTATTCTTAGGTTTTTGATTCTTTTTAGCTCTCATTATCTCTTCCTCATCTTCATCTTCTTCATAAAAATCATCATCTTCATCTAAATCAGCAACTTCTATAGGTTTAACTACTTTTTCTGGAACTGGCTTTGCAAGTACTGGATTTACAGCTTTACTAATTTCTTTTTCATCAATTTTCTTCGTTGCAAAATCATCATATTCCTTTATAAAATCTAAGTCAATATTTTTTTCTATATAATCTATATCTTCTATTAACTCTTCAGCAGTTTGGTATCTATCTGCACTAGATTTTTCTGTAAGCTTTTTTATTGTAGTTCTTACACTTTGAGGAATCCTAACTTTTTCTTCTGATGTAAAATCTATATCATCATTAATATGTTGAAGTGCGATAGAAATTGGACTATCTCCTCTAAATGGTACTTTTCCTATCAGCATTTCATATAAAACTATACCTAAAGAATACAAGTCTGCATTATTAGTTACAAACTTTCCTTTAGCTTGCTCTGGTGAAAAATAGTGTACTGAACCTATTATACTACCAATATTAGTCATTGTTGAATTTGAGACAGCTTTGGCTATACCAAAATCAGCTACTTTTACTACTCTTCCTTCATTGGATATGAGAATATTATGAGGTTTTATATCTCTATGTATAATCCCCTTTTTATGTGCAGCACTAAGTGCCATAGCTATTTGTTTTGTTATATCTAGTGCAGTATATTCGTCTAATATCCCTTCATCCTGTATAATTTCCTTTAAATTTTTTCCATCTACAAATTCCATTACAATGTAGTGAACTTTTCCATCTTCCCCAACATCATATACATTTACTATATTTGGATGTGAAAGGCTTGCTACTGCTTCTGCTTCTCTTTTAAATTTTGTTAAAAATTCATCATCATCTACAAATTCAGGTCTGAGTACTTTAAGTGCAACAGTCCTGTTTAATAATCTGTCTTTAGCCTCATATACAAAGGCCATTCCTCCATCACCAATCTTCCTGATGATTTCATATCTATTTCCTAAAATTGTATCTCCCACAATATCACCGTCCTAATTATACTTTTATTACTATCACCGAAACATTATCTTTACCAGAAACATCATTGGCCATGCTTATCAATTCATCACTTATATCACTAATTCTCTCATATTCATAATCTAATATTAAACTTCTTATATCTTCGTCATAAATAAACCCGGTTAATCCATCTGTTGCAAGAAGTATTATATCACTTTTTTTGATTTCCTTCTTAAAAATATCTACAACAACCATATCATCTGTTCCAATTGCTCTAGTTATTCTATTTCTCTGTGGATGTCTTCTCGCTTCTTCTTCTGTAATAACATGAGCCATCATAAGTTCTTCAACCACAGAATGGTCTATAGTTATTTTATCAAATTTTTCATCTGTTAACAAATAACATCTGCTATCTCCAACATTTGCCACATACAAGACATTATTATACACTATCGCTGTAACTAATGTAGTTCCCATTCCTTCAAATGCTATATCTTCCATAGATTTCTTGTGCACAATTGAGTTTACATTATTATAAGCCTGTTTTAGTATATCATCTATATAGTCTATTTTTACATTATCATGCTGTAATAAGTTTTCTTTTAGAAAATCAATTATATTTTCTACTGCTAACTTACTGGCGACTTCCCCTTTTTTATGTCCACCCATTCCATCAGCTATGGCAAATATTCCTATTGGACCATGTTCTGTATCTATAACTTCTCCCTCACAATAGTCTTCATTGTTTTTTCTTACTTTTCCTATATGGGAGGCACAACTATAAACCATACGACTTCCTCCTTACATATTACTTGTATTTTCTTCTCAATTGGCCACAAGCTCCACTAATATCAGAACCCATAGACATTCTAACTGTAGCAGGTATATTGTTTTTCTCTAAACTATCTCTAAACTTATAAATAAATGCCTTGTCTGGCTTTTCATATTCTCTTTCTTCAACCTTATTTATTGGTATTAAATTTACATGGCATAGCATACCTTTTAAAAGCTTTGCTAGTGCCTTTGCCTCATTTTCTGAGTCATTTACACCTTTTATAAGAGAGTATTCAAATGTAACCCTTCTATTTGTCTTTTTTATATAATATCTACATGCATCTAGTATTTCTTTAATAGAATAGGCATTTGCTACAGGCATAATCTTTCTTCTTTCTTCATCATATGGTGAATGAAGTGATAAAGCCAAATTTATAGCTATTTTCAAATCAGCCAACTCGTACATTTTTGGCACTATCCCACAAGTTGAAAGAGTTATATGTCTATACCCTATATTAAGACCATTTTTTTCATTAATTATTTTTAAAAATTGTTTTGTATTTTCAAAATTGTCAAGTGGTTCACCACTTCCCATTAAGACAAGATTTGATACTCTTTTGCCAGTATCTTCTTGAATCTTAATAACTTGGTCTAAAATCTCCCATGGTTCTAAATTTCTAATCAGTCCATCCATTGTAGATGCACAGAAGTTACATCCCATTCTACATCCTACTTGATTAGAAACACAAACAGTAACCCTACTGTCATAATCCATCATCACAGTTTCTATTATATTTCCATCATCTAATAAAAACAAATATTTTTTTGTCCCATCTACCTTAGATTCTAACTTTAATTCTATATCTATATGACCTATACATGAAACTTCTTCTAATTTATTTCTCAAACTTTTTGGTATATTATTCATGTCATCGAAAGTTTTTGCACCTTTATATATCCAAGAAAATATTTGGCTCCCTCTAAAAGGTTTTTCATCTATAGTTTTCATAAATTCCTTGAGTTCATCTTCAGTCAAGTTTTTTAATACTATTTTTTTCTCTTCCATTCTATTCACTACCTTATTCTCTTTAATTTTGCTATAAAAAAACCATCTATACCATGAATATTGGGATATATTTTTAAATATCCTTTATCTTGCTTGTCTAAATCTACATTTATTGTATCAATTGGAGTCAATTCAAAATTATTGTTTTCTTCAATAAAAGAATTAATTATATTTATGTTTTCCATATCTTGAACTGTACATGTACTATATACTAAAGTTCCTCCAATTTTAACATACTTTGATGCATTTTCTAATATTTTCTTTTGTATAGAAGTAATATCTTCTAACTCTTCTTCTTTCTTGTATTTAATTTCTGGTTTACGTCTTATTATACCAAGGCCAGAACAAGGAACATCTGCTAAAACATAATCAAATTTATTTATGCTATTTTCATCAATTTCAGAAGCATCAAATCCTTCTACACATACATTTTTAAGACCAAGTCTATTTACAGTAACTTTTATAAGCTTTAGTTTATGCTCAAAAATATCTCTAGCTATTACTTGACCTGTATTATTCATTAAAGTGGCTAAGTGAGTAGATTTTCCACCAGGAGCACTACATACATCCAAAATCAATGAATCTTCCTTTGGATTAATTACTTTCCCTACTATCATAGAACTTATATCTTGAATTGTAAATAAACCAGCCTTAAATAACTCATTATTTTCTATATTTTTTAATTTTTCGACTTTTATAGCTTCTTCCACCATAGGGACTTTCAAACACATAATACCCTCTTGATTTAATTTTTCAATAAGCTCTTCTCTGCTGATTTTAAGTGTATTTGTTCTTATATAAATACTAGGCTTTTCATTGTTTGCTTCTAATAAATCTTCAGTAAATTCTTGTCCAAAATTATCTATCCAATTTTTTATAATCCAAGAGTTGTAAGAATACTTTATAGATAAGTATTTTACACTATCTTCCTCAGTTATGTCCATTATAGTATCTTTATTTCTTATTTCATTTCTAAGAATAGCATTTATAAAACCAGAAGATTTTTTATCATATTTTTTAGATAATTTTACAGTTTCATTAACTGCTGCATAATCTGATATACTATTTAAAAATAAAATTTGATATGTTCCCATTCTTAAAAAGATTTTAACATAAGTTGACATTTTTTTTACTTTTATTTTTGAAAGTTTATTAATTATATAATCTAAGTAATATTTATTTTCTACTACTCCATAGATTAACTCTGTTGCAAGTCCTCTATCCATGTCGCTTATTTCTAAGTTTTTAAAATGCTTATTTATTGCAATATTTGAATAGTTATTATTTTTCTCTATATCGCATAATACTTTAAATCCAATTTCTCTTGCATCCATATAAATTTCTCCCTTTTATTAAACATAAAAAAGGGTTGTTTCTAAACAACCCACTTTATTTTTAGTCATCTCTTCTTTGAGCTATTAGTAACAATCTAAGTAATTGAAGTATTGAAACTAGTGCTGCTGCAACATATGTTAAGGCTGCTGCTGAAAGCACTTTTCTACTTTGTCTTACCTCACCCTCATCTATAATACCTAGATTTCCAAGTTGAACAATTGCTCTACTAGAAGCATTAAATTCTACAGGCAATGTTATTATTTGGAATAATACTGAAGCTGAAAACAATAATATCCCAATTTTTAGAAATGGTCCAGCCATAATAAATCCTAGAAATATTAAAAACCAAGAAATGCTTGAAGCAAAGTTTACTACTGGCACCAAACTACTTCTTATTTGAAGAGGTGCATAACCTTTAGCATGTTGCATTGCATGACCACATTCATGTGCAGCTACTGCAACAGAAGTTATTGATGTTCCATAATATACATCCTCTGATAATCTTACAGTTTTTCTTCTTGGGTCATAGTGGTCACTTAAATGCCCTCTAACCATTTCTATCCTTACATCATACAAACCATTTGAATCAAGTACTCTTCTTGCTGTCTGTTCTCCAGTATATCCTCTACGTGTATTTACTCTTAAATACTTATTTGTTGTTGAGCTCACTTTAAATTGAGCATATGCAGTGAATAATATAGCTGGAATTAATATAATCATCGTTGGGTCAAATCCCCAAAAACCGCCATATACAGGGTACATAAATAACACTCTCCTAAAATATATTTTTATTATACATCCTCTTTAATATTCACATAACTTAAAAACAGTTTAATTACAAGCTAATATACTTTTCCTGTTAAAAAACTTATAGCTTTTTTAATATCCACTATATCTACATTAGTATTTATACAAGGTCCATTAGGTCTTTTGTTAAATACCCCTAAAACAGGAATTTTTTTAATGTCTTGTATTCCAGATGTTAAATCTCTCTCACATGCAACAGCTATAACAGCTTTAGGTTTATTGTCAATTATAATTTTTCTAGCTAGAGTCCCTCCTGTAGCTACAAATACTTTTACTTTAACACTTTTATTTAGCTCAGCTAATTCTCCTATATTGCATTTTCCACATTTCTTACAATTATCTATATCATTAGTAACTTTTAGTTTGCAACTATTCTCTTGAATACAATGAGGTATTAAAATTATTATATCCTCTGGATTAAAATTATATTTATTACTGTATATATATTCATTATTTAACTTTATATATATCCTTCTAATTTCACTTTTTGACATACCAAATGATGATGCAATAAAAGATATAATGGGAAATAATACACTAACAATTTTAAAATTTATTTTCATTATATTTGAGTTAACATTTTTTCCTTTAATTACTCTATACGTAACTATTGTTGAGCATAGTATTATAAGTATTAGTGATATTACTACAGTATTTATTCCTAAGGAAAATATTTGAGTCAAACTAATTATAAAAAAGTTTGTAACTCCCATTAAAATCCCTAATATTAAGACTAAAATACCAACACTTGTTAAATACTTTTTTATATCTGTCATACTTTTCACCTAACTCAATACTACACCAATTTCTATAGTATTTCCTTTTATATATTCTCCAACCAGCATTCTCTTCTTATTTGGCATCTGAATTTCTTCAATTAAAAGTACCTTATCTTTAGTACTTACTTTTATGCCATCTTTATTTACCTCAATTATTGTACCTGCATCTTTGGTACTTTCTTCCTCTAATACTTTAGTTTTCCAAATTTTCATTGTTACACCATTATAAGTAGTATAAGCACTTGGCCATGGATTTACACCTCTAACTAGATTGTGTATTTCCTTAGCATTTTTTGAAAAGTCTATATTACCTAGTGATTTATTCATTATTGGTGCATAAGAAAATTCCTCATGATTTTGTACTTCTCTTGGGGCAGTACCTTCTTCTATCAACTTTAATGTTTCTTTTAAAGTTTCTGCTCCTATATTCATCATTTTATCATGAAGTTCTCCTGCTGTTATATTTTCATCAAGATTTACTTCTGTCTTTAATATCATATCTCCAGTGTCTAAGCCTTCATCCATATACATAGTTGTAACACCAGTTTTTTCTTCGCCATTGATTATTACCCAATTTATAGGTGCCGCACCTCTATATTTTGGAAGTAAAGAAACATGTACATTTATACATCCAAACTTAGGAATTTCTAATATTTCTTTTGGAAGTATCTGCCCAAAAGCCACTACTACCATTACATCTGGATTTAAAGATTTCATTGTGTCTATAAAATCTTTGTCTCTAGCTTTAATTGGTTGATATACAGGTATATTATTTTCAATTGCAAGCTCTTTTACTGGACTCATGCCAAGTTTTTTACCTCTTCCTTTTGGTTTATCTGGCTGAGTTACAACTCCTAGTATTTCATACTTTTCATCTATTATTTTTTGTAAACAAGGAACTGCTATATCAGGAGTTCCCATAAATACTATATTCATCAAATCAACCCCTACTATTTTTCTATTTTATCAACAAATAGTATTCCATCTAGATGGTCTATTTCATGACAAAATGCTCTAGCTAAAAGTTCTTCCCCTTCTAACTCTATTGTTTCTCCATTTCTATTTAAAGCTCTAACTTTTACATAGTTTGGTCTTCTAACCTCTCCAGATTCTCCAACAACACTTAAACAACCTTCATCATCTATTTGTTCTCCAGATGTTTCTATTATTTCTGGATTTATAAGTTCTATAAGTTCTTCTCCAATATCAATTACTACCACTCTTTTTAAAATTCCAACTTGAGGTGCAGCCAGTCCAACACCATCTGCATCGTACATAGTTTCTGCCATATCGTCTAACAATTGTATTATTTTTGCATCAATTTTTTCAACTTTTTTTGATTTCTTTCTTAGTACTGGTTCTCCTATTTGAACTATTTGTCTTAAAGCCATTACACTTCCTCCTAAATTTATAATACACTATTTGGATTAATATCTATAGATACATTAATATTCTTATCAAATATCAAATCTCGTTTTGTTATACATATATATTTTATTATACCCTTTAAGAGATTAATTTCAATATTTTCATCTTTAAAGAGTATCTGCCATCTATAATTTTGATTTATTTTTGATATTGAGCATGGATTGGGTCCTAATATAAACTCTAAGTCATTTATACTCCTTTTTTCTAATAAATAAATCAAAGATGCATGCATATTTTTTATATTTTTTATAACTAATCTTTCATCTTCGCCACTAACAACTACACTTAACATGTTATTAAAAGGAGAATATCCAAATGCCCTTCTTATCTTTATCTCATCTTCATAAAAACCTTCATAATTGTACTCTATGGCATGTTTAATAGCATAATGCTCAGTATCATATGTTTGAAGTACTACTTTACCTTCTTTATCTGCTCTTCCTGCCCTTCCAGAAACTTGAGTTATCAACTGAAAGGTTGTTTCAAAACTTTTAAAATCAGGAAAATTTAGTATCATGTCTGCTGATAAAATGCCTACCAAAGTTACATTGTCAAAATCCAATCCTTTACTTAACATCTGCGTTCCTATCAATACATCTGCTTCTTTATCTTTGAACTTATTTAGTATTTCCTCTAATGAACCCTTTTTTGAGGTTGTATCTTTATCCATTCGCAAAGTTTTTATATTTGGAAAAATACATTTTAACTCTTCCTCGATTTTTTGAGTTCCTACTCCAAATGGCTTGACATAATGACTTCCACATTCTGGACATTCTTTTGGAATTTCTCTTTCATATCCACAATAATGGCATCTTCCAATATTACTTTTTTTATGATATGTCAAAGATATATCGCAATTTTCACATTGAAACACATAACCACACTTTCTACATGATACAAAATTTGCATAACCTCTTCTATTTAAAAATAGTATTACCTGACTATTTTCTTCAATCGCCCAACTTATTTCTCTTTGAAGTTTTAAGCTAAATATACTTCTATTACCTCTATCTAATTCATCTTTCATGTCTACAACTTCAATATTTGGAAGTGGTTTATTGTTTGCTCTATTTTTTATATTTATAAGTTTATATTCACCAGTTTTTGCTCTATAATACTCTTCAATTGAAGGTGTTGCTGAACCTAAAATAAGAGTTAGATTATTTTTTAATGCCATAAATCTAGCTACTTCTATAGCGTTAAACTTAGGATTTTTTTCAGACTTATATGATGACTCATGAAATTCATCAATTATTATCAATCCTAAAGAATTAAAAGGAGCAAATAGTGCTGACCTAGCACCAATTAAAACTCTTATCTTTCCAGCTTTAACAGCTTTATAAACATCGTGTTTTTCTCCTTCAGATAGTTTACTGTGAAACACTCCAACTAAATCCCCAAACCTACTCTTTAATCTATCTATAGTTTGGGGAGTTAATGCTATCTCAGGAACCAAAAATATACTATCTAAACCTTGGCTTAATGCAAATTCTATTATTTCCATATAAACTTCAGTCTTTCCACTTCCAGTTATACCATGAATTAAATATGGCTTTTTATCATCTATAAACATACTTGAATTTATCTCATCAACCGCTTGTTGTTGCTCATTGTTTAATTTTATACTTTTTGATATAGATTTGTAAATACTTTTTGGCTCTCTATAATAATCTTTAAATTCTAAAGTTACTAACTCTTTCTTACTTAAAGAATTTATACTCTGCTTTGAAGCATTTAATAAATCCAATAAATCATTTATCTCTACATTTTCATTGTTTTTAAGAAAATTTAATATCTCTTTTTGCTTGCTTCCTATGCTTATTTTATTTTGTTCTATATAATCATCAATTTTATCATTTTCTAAACTCAAAGATACATAGCATACTTTCTTCTCATTTTTATGATTTTTGTATTCCCAGCATAATTTTATAATTCCATTTTTATTCATTGTATATAGAGAATTATTTAGATTCGGTATATATTTTAACTTATCAACCTTAATTTTTCCTTTACTCTCAACTACTTTTTCTACTATCTCTTTATTTTTATCACTCAGCTTCGATATCTTTTCATCTAATTCAATCTCACTTAATCCATTTAGCTTTTCACCTAGTAAAACTACTTTGTAATTATTTAGTTTATATCCTTTTGGATATATCAAATTTATACACTCTATATAAGTACACAAATATCTATTTTTCATCCAGTAAACCAACTCTAAATCTTCTTCTCTAAATATTGGATTTTCATCTAATATATCTATGATTTCTTTAGTCTTTATTTTTTCATCTAAATTATCTGTAAGTTGAAATACAAAGGCTTCTGTTGGTTTATTACCTCTTCCAAATGGCACTAGTATTCTATGCCCAACACTTATAACTTCCTCTAAAAATACAGGAATTTGATATGTAAATAAATTGTCTGTGTATATAGTATTACTTCTAACTATTACCTTTGCATATTTTTTCATTGTAAAACCCCTACTTAAAATTAATCTACTGCTCATATTTTAACACATTTTATAATATATCAAAAAATCTCAGCATACCTAAAAAGTTTCAAGTTATTACTAATATTAGATATATCTTAATAATTAACTATTAATCATATTTTATACTTTATGGCAAAATAAATGCTGAAAACCACAATTTAACTGACATTTGCGAGTTTTTACTCGCTAAAAGTAAATTGTAGCTTTCAGCCACTTTAGCTGTGATAAAATACACAAATATCATATTTAAAAAAGTTCTTATTTCTCAAGTAACACTTTAATCTTATTTAAGATAACATTAGCTACTTCTTCCTTTTTCATTTTAGGGTACTCAGTAATATTTCCTTCTGTATCTATTATTTTTACAATATTAGTATCAGTTCTAAAACCAGCTCCCTCTTTAGTTAAATCATTTGCCACAATAAAATCTAAATTTTTCTTTTCAATTTTTCCTTTGGCATGTTCTATTAGGTCGTTAGTTTCAGCAGCAAATCCAACTAATATCCTATCTTCCTTTATTTTTCCTATTTCATAAGCAATGTCATAATTCCTACTTAATTCTATTGATAAATCATCATTATTCTTTTTAATCTTTTTGTCAGAATAAGTTTTTGGCTTATAATCTGCAACTGCTGCACTTTGAATTACTATTTTATTTTCGTTTAAATTTGATACTACTGCCTCATACAAATCTTGTGCTGATTCTATTTGTACAAATTTTTTAAGGTTTTGTGGAATAGAGAGATTTGTAGGACCTGATATTAATGTTACATCAGCACCTCTAGATATAGCCTCTTTAGCTATAGAATATCCCATTTTACCAGAAGACCTATTAGTTAAATACCTTACTGGGTCTATACTTTCTACAGTTGGTCCAGCTGTAACTATTATACTTTGACCTTTTAAATCTTGCTCTTTCGTAAGATTAGCTAAAACTGCCTCTACTATTACATCTGATTTAGCTAGTTTTCCTGCTCCAATATCTCCACATGCAAGTCTTCCACTTTCTGGTTCTATAAATTTATATCCAAATTCCTCTAAAGTTTTTATATTTTTTTGGACAATTGTATTTTCATACATATTAGTATTCATAGCTGGTGCTATTAAAACTTGTGCTTTTGTTGCCATAACAGTAGTTGTTAGCATATCATCAGCTATACCATTTGCAATTTTTCCTATAACATTTGCACTTGCTGGTACTATTAAAAACAAATCTGCTTTTTTCGCTAATGATATATGTTCAACTTCCCAAGATTTTGGTTCTTCAAACATATCCTCTACTACATAATTTTGACTTAGTGATTGAAGTGTAAGTGGTCTAACAAATTCTGTTGCTGATTTTGTCATTATAACATGGATATTTGCATTTAACTTTTTTAATTTACTTACAACATCACAAGCCTTGTATGCAGCTATTCCGCCGCTTATGCCAATTACAACAGTCTTATTTTTTAGCATTACCTTACTCCTCTTCTGAAATTTGTTGGTGTTGCTCAGCGTAGTGTCTAGCTTCTTCTATCTCTATTTCTTCTTCTGTTAATAATCTATATGTTATCTTTCCACTTGCAACTTCTTTAGTAGCTACACATACAGGCTTTTCTTTATCTTTGTTTGGAACATATGGCTCTTCTCCATCAATTAATTTTCTTGCTCTCTTTGAAACAGTCCCTACTAAATAATATCTGTTGTCTATTTTTTCTAGTACCTCATTGATAGATGGTTTTAACATAATTATAATTCCTCCTTGAATTTCTCTATTATAATATTTTTATATCTGCTAACTTTATTCTTTTCAGATGATATTATACCTTCTATTTCTTTAGCAGATATTTTTACATCTTCATTAAATATAAAATAATCATAATCCTTAATCATTTTTATTTCTTCATATGCACAACTAAATCTCTTTTCTATTTCTTCTTCTGTCTCTGTACCTCTTCCAACAATCCTATTTTTTAATTCTTTAAGTGATGGAGGTAGGACAAATATAAATACGCCTTCTGGACAAACCTCTTTTATTTGTTTTGCTCCTTGCATTTCAATTTCTAGTAGCACATCCTGTCCTTTTTCTAAACATTCCATTATTGCTGCTTTTGGAGTTCCATAAAAATTATCATAAATTTGAGCATACTCCAAAAACTCACCTTTTCCTATCATATCTTCAAACTTTTCTTTACTTATGAAGAAATAATTTACTCCATCAACTTCTCCTGCTCTTGGTTTTCTTGTAGTAGCTGATACAGAAAGTTTTATTGTATCATTCTCTCTAAGTAGTTCTTTGCAAATAGTACCTTTTCCTGCACCTGATGGACCTGATACAACTAGCAATAATCCTTTTTTTGTAAACATTTAAATATTCCCCTTCTAATATTGTATTCTTACTCTATATTTTGTATTTGTTCTCTTATTTTTTCTAACTCACTTTTCACTTCTACTACTAAATTAGTTATATTTATATCAGATGATTTTGAACCTATTGTATTAGTTTCTCTGTTCATCTCTTGTATTAAGAAATCAATTTTTCTACCTATAGAATCGTCTTTAAATATAGTTTTTTTAAGCTGACCAATATGACTTTTAAATCTAACTATCTCTTCTGTTATACTACTTTTATCTGCATATATTGCAACTTCTTGTGCTAACCTATTTTCATCTATTATACTTGGGTCTTCTAGCATTTCACTTATTCTTGAATTTAGTTTTTCTCTATAGTCTTCTACAACACTATTTGAATGTTTTTCAATTTCTTCTATATGATTTTTTAATAAGTCACATCTCATTGTAATATCTTCAGCTAGTTTTTTACCTTCTTCACTTCTCATTTCTCTTAGTTTTATCATTGCATCTTCTACAGCTTGATTCAACATCGACCATAATAAATCTTCATCTTCATCTTTTTCTTCTATTTTTATAATATCAGGAAATCTTGCAACATTCATAACACTAATATCATCTATAATATCAAATTTGTTTTTTATTTCTTTTAATATATCTATATATTGAGATGCTAATCCTTCATCGAAATTTAAGTTTACATCTTCTTTGCCTAATAAGTCAAATTTTATGTATAAATCAACTCTTCCTCTTTTTACATAGTTTTTTACTAAATTTCTAACTTTATCCTCTAAAAATGAAATTTTTCTTGGAAGACGTATATTTATATCTGAATATTTATGATTTATTGTTTTACATTCTACTAAAAAATAATAGTTGTCGTCTTTGTATTCTCCTCTTCCAAAACCAGTCATACTTATAGCCATTACCTAAACCTCCAAAACACCTTCACATATTTTTACTGCTGGACCTGTCATATAAGAAAAATCTCCTATATCTATACGTACTGTTCCTCCTTGAGAAGTCACATTTACACTATTTTCTACCATATTAAGTAGATTACATACTATTGCTGATGCAGTCATACCTGTTCCACATCCTAAAGTATATCCACAACCTCTTTCCCAAGTATAGACATGTATATTATACTTATCTTCTACTTTTACAAAATTTACATTCGTTTTTTTAGGAAATATTTTATTATTTTCAATCTCTTTTCCATATTTACAAACTTCATCTACATTTAATTCATCCACTATAACCACAGTGTGAGGAACCCCCATCAACATAGATGTAATCTTAAACTCTTTATCTAAAACTTTTATATTTTCTTGTACAAAATGTTCTTTATCAGTTAACACAGGAACATCTTTAGCTAAAAAACTTCCTTTTCCCATATTAACTTTTATAGTATTTATTTCTCCATTTATAGTGTTTATTTTTATATTTTTTATACCATCTAGTGTATCTACTGTAAAGTTTTCTTTTTTAACTATGCCATTATCATAAACAAACTTACAAAAACATCTAAGTCCATTTCCACACATAGCTGCTCTTGAACCATCAGAATTATAATACACCATTTCTACATCTGCAATTTCTGAATTTTTCACAACTAGTAACCCATCCGCTCCTACAGAAAATCTTCTATGGCATACTTTTTTTGCTAAAACAGTATAATTTGATGAATCTATTTGGTCAAATCTTCCATCTATTGCAATAAAATCATTGCCTATTCCATGTAGTTTCCAAAATTTCATAAGTATCGCTCCTTTGTAAATTAACACTTAAACTATTATAACATAAAAAAATTCCCATAAACTTATATTTTATGGGAAAAGTTTTGTAATGACAACTATAATTTGAGGATGTGAGGGAGAGTTGCCATTACAATTAGGGTAATTATATTATGTTTTTAAGCTAGTTCTTTCTATGTTTATATAATAATATTTCTATATGAATTTTATGTATAGTTTATTTAAACTGTATATGAATTTTTAAAATAAAATATTTAACATATGCTATTTAGTTTTTTTGAACATACCTAATTAGCATACACCTATTAATTCTTTAAGTGTTTTTAAAACATAATCTAAATCTTCTCTAGTAATATCTACATGAGTTACAAATCTATACTCCCCATTTTCCATTTTATTGATTTTTATATTTCTTTCAAAAAACTCTTTTATTAAAACATCTTCTTTTATTACATCTTCACTCATTTTAAAGAATACCATACTCAGGTCTGGATTAGTGTTATTTACTTCAATGCCTTCAATTTTATCCAACTCACAAGCTAAATATTTTGCATTATCATGGTCTTCATTTAATCTCAGTGTCATTTTTTCAATAGCAATTATACCAGCTGCTGCAACTATACCAACTTGTCTCATTCCACCACCCATAACTTTTTGCTTTCTTCTAGCTTTTGCTATAAATTCTTTACTTCCAGCAAGAATAGAACCCATTGGTGCAGCTAAACCTTTTGATACACAGAACATAACACTGTCACAACATTGTGCAATTTCTTTAGCTTCTACACCTAAAGTTAATGCTGCATTAAATAATCTCGCTCCATCTAAATGCACTGGTAAATTGTGTTTTTCAGCTATTTTTTTAATTTCTTTTAAATTGTCAAGACTTACAACAGTTCCACCTGAGTATGCATTTTCTACACATATAAGACCTGTTTGTGGTTCATGTATATCATCTCTCCTAATTGCCTTCTCAACAAGCTCAGGATTAAGAGCTCCACTTTCATCTTCATCTATAGTTCTAAGTTGAACTCCAGCTATTACAGCAGGTGCTCCAACTTCATGAGTCACAATATGATATCCTTTACCAATAATGATTTCTTGACCTCTTAGGCAGTGAGTAAACAAAGCTAATTGATTTCCAAAGGTTCCACTTGGAAGGAAAATAGCATCTTCTTTTCCAACTTTAGCAGCTGCTAATTCTTCAAGTTTATTTACAGTAGGGTCATCTCTAAAGATTGAGTCTCCAACAGGAGCCTTTGCCATGGCTTCTCTCATTTCATCAGTAGGCATAGTAACAGTATCACTTCTTAAATCAATAAATTTCATTTTTTCAACCTTCTTTCATATTTATATATTATACAGCTTTAATATTTATTTAGTTTTGTAAAGTTTATATACTTTTATAAGTTATTCTTTACACACTAATTATACTACATTTGTTTTATATTTAAGCAAATTTAACTTATTAATTTGAAAATATAAAGCTGATTCTATTGTGAGTATATCCTGTAAGTATAAATAATTATAAAATTTACACATTAATCCATGTTGTTTAAATTCCCCCTAGTCATAGAGCATATATTATGTGTATAATTAATTTACTGACTTATTTTGGTCAAAGAAAGGGGTGCTATATATGGCATTAGATGGATTAGTTATACATTCAATAGTAGATGAATTATCATCAAAACTTACAGGTGGAAAAATAGATAAGATTCATCAACCTGAAGATGATGAGGTAATTTTTAATATAAGAAACAACAAAGAAAATTTTAGATTGGTTTTAAGTGCAAGTGCTTCAAATCCTAGGGTTTATTTAACAAGCAATTATAAAAAAGAAAATCCCCTAAAGGCTCCTATGTTTTGTATGTTGCTTAGAAAATATATACAAGGTGGAAATATTATAGAAATTTCTCAAATTGGTTTTGAAAGAATAATAAAAATCAGTGTTGAGTCTTTAGATGAATTAAAAGAAAAGACAATCAAAAATATTATAATTGAAATTATGGGAAGACATAGTAATATAATAGTAACTCATAATGAAGATGATAAAATTATAGATTCTATAAAAAGAGTGCCTTTTAGTATAAGTAGAGTTCGTCAGGTTTTACCTGGTCATAGTTACTCATTGCCACCAAAGCAAGATAAACTTAACCCTCTTGATAATATATCTAAAGATTCATTTATTGGCAATCTAAATGAATTTGACGGCCCTATTTTTAAGTCCATATATTCTAAATTTTTAGGTATAAGCCCTACTATCGCCAAAGAAATTTGTTATAGGGCAGATGTAAATCAAAATGATATTATCAAAGATATATCTAGTCAGCAGTTTGATTCTTTATACAAGGAATTTTGTAGTTTATTTAATGATATAAACTCTAATAAATTTTCACCTTGTATTGTTATAGATAAAAAATTAGATAAAGTGGTTGATTTCAGTTGTGTCAATCTTACATTGTTTAATGATTTATCATATATCAATAAGGAAAGTATGTCTACTATACTAGAAGATTTCTACAGAAATAAAGATATTAAAGATAGAATCAATCAACGTTCATCTGACTTAAAGAAAAGCATATCTGTTAAACTGGATAGACTTTATAACAAACTTAGAAAGCAAGAAGAAGAATTGTTAGAGTCTGAAAATGCAGCTATTTATAAAGTAAAGGGTGAACTAATTACGTCTTATATATATATGGTAGAGAAAGGGATGGAAAGTGTTGAGGTTGCCAATTTCTATGATGAAGAGTGTAAAAATGTAACAATAGAATTAAATAAAAACTTGACTCCATCTGAAAACGCTCAAAAATATTTTAAAAAGTATACTAAAATGAAACATGCCAAAGTTGAAATATCTCACCAAATTTCATTGAACAAAGAAGAAATAGATTACTTAGAAAACATAATTTTGAGTATTGAAAACTGTGAAAATTTGGCTGAATTACAAGATATAAAAGAAGAACTTGGTAAAGTTGGATATATCAAAGCACAAAAGAAAAGTAGTAAAAAAGACACTATGCCTTCTACAAAACCTCATGAATTTATTTCTTCTGATGGATTTAAAATCTTAGTTGGAAAAAACAACAAACAAAATGATTATCTTACACTAAGACTTGCTGATAATGATGATTTATGGATGCATACAAAAAATATTCCAGGTTCTCATGTAATAATAAAATCTGCTGGTAAAGAAGTCCCTGATAACACTATATTTGAGGGAGCTATGTTAGCTGCATTTTTTAGCAAGTCAAAGCTTTCTTCTCAAGTACCTGTAGATTATACAAAGAAAAAAAATGTAAAAAAACCTAGTGGCTCTAAACCTGGTATGGTTATCTATGAAACTAATAGTACTATTTATGTTACTCCTGAAGAAGAAATGGTAGCTAAACTTAAGATTAAATCTGAATAAAGTATATCTCATAAATATAAAAATTACTGACTGATAAATAATAATATATTTATCATATTAACTAAAAGTAGTGGCATTCTTATTATATAAGAATGCCACTTTTAATTTTATTTATTTTTAGCTCTTTAATAACTAATGTATATATTTAAATCAATTAATTTCTGTTTTTATAAAAATCCAACAATTAGTTTAATTTTGAGAACTATTTTTTATACTTCTAATTTGTTTTAATAACTCATTATATTCTAATTCATAACACTCTTTTTTTAAGTTATCTTTTTCTATTGACAGCATAGATATAATGTTTGTAAGTCTGTTTTCTAATACTAAAAGTTTTTCTTGTTTAACTTTACTTTCTCTACTAGGAGTTTTTTTATTTCTACTAATGATATAATCATTATAATTACAATCAAACTCCTTTATATGCCTATCTTTTATTTCTAAAAAATAGTCACAAATATGAGATATAAATACTCTATCATGAGACACTATAAGCACAGTTTTATCAGTATTTATCAATGCTTTTTCCAATGCTTCCATAGATTTTATATCCAAGTAATTAGTTGGCTCATCAAGAACTAAAAAATTATTATCTTCTAGTATTATTTTACATAGAGCTATCTTTACCGTTTCTCCTCCACTAAGAACCTTAACTTTTTTATAAACAGTATCACCTTTAAATCCAAATAAACTTAAGTTTATTCTTATAAAAGACTCATCAAATGAACTATTTGATTTGATATTGTACAAAATACTCTTTTCCTTATCTAATGAATCTTGGTTTTGGTCAAAATAACCTATCTTTACCTTGTTATTTATCTTTATACAATCGTTTTTATTACTAAGTATTTCTCTTATCAGAGTACTTTTTCCACATCCATTATCACCTAATAAAGCTATTTTCTTCCCTCTTTTTACCTTGAAAGAAATATTATCCAATAAAATCTTATTTTCTACCTTTAAAGTTAAATCCTTTAATTCCACTAAGTTTTTGCTGATTATTTCCATACCATCCTGTATTTTAATATTCATATCTGCAGAGACCTTAGGTTTATCTTTCACTTCCAATTTTTCAATTCTACCTTCTAATGCTTTTACACTTGAGTCTACTTTTTTCTTATTTTTTTGACCACCCATTTTATGCAATCTAGCTTCTGAATTCCCCATTCGTTTTGGAGTCTTCCTTATACCATCACTTAAAGATTTTTTACCTAAAAGAGCCTTCTCCAATCTTTTTTTCTCATTTATATATTCATGATATTCAAAGTCAGCTCTTTTTATCTCTTCATCCTTTTGTTCTAAATAATCAGTGTAATTACCTTTATAAGCTTTTAATTTGCCACTTTCCAGCTCCAATATAGTTGTACATAATTCATCTAAAAAACGTCTGTCATGAGATATTAATAATAATGCTCCTTTATGTCTTTTAAACATATTTTCCAAAATATCTATACTCTTTTTATCTAAATTTGAAGTGGGTTCATCTGCTATTATTATATTTTTCTTATTATTCAGTGCATCTGCTATCTTTAGCTTAACTTTTTCTCCTCCAGATAAATAATCTTCAAATTTATCTGGTGCATTTAATAGACTCTTTTCTTTACTATCATTACATTTTTCAATATTATTTTCACTCTGACTTATATATGAATAGCTATCTGTAAGATAAACACAACCATTATCAATTTCTATTTCACCTAATATTGCTCTTAATAAAGTTGTTTTTCCTTGACCATTTGAACCAACTAAACCTATTCTCTCATTCTCTAATATTTCAAGTTTATCTATATCCAAAATTAATTTATCAGCATAATATTTTTTTAAATTTTCTACTTTTACTAACATCATAAAAAAATCCCTCCCTGGTATACTTAAATATAAGGAGAGATTTACATAAATAGGCACAATAACTAAACGTATAGACTATAATCTACTCTCCTTAATTTAAGCATCATAAATAAAGCCACCAATATAGGCTTTTCAAAATTTACAATACTTTAAATTATAAAAAATAGATTATATTCTCATCTTCCCAGTTACCTTACCCTTTCTTTTATTTATTTTTAATCATTATATCAACATTAGTTACTAATGTCTATATAAAATTGATTATTTAAAATAATATATACTTAATTAATTATTATTTTTCAACTTTAAAATCTTGATTATTCAATATTCTATTTAGTACAATACCGACAATTGCAGCCAAACTAAGACCAGTTATCTTTACAGTACTTGTTATAGGAATTCCTATAGAAATCCCTTTATTAGATAAGTAGGTTGTTCCAAGACCTATCAATAATATAACTGCTATTATCAATATATTTACTTTACTTTCTACACAAGAACTATCTCTTATAGTTTTTAATCCAACATAAGTTATCATTGAAAATAACATTATACTTATTCCACCCATAACTGAACCTGGTATACTTTGAAGAAATCCTCCAAACTTCCCTACACATGCAAGCAATATAGCAAATACTGCTGTACGTCTAAGTATTGAAGGGTCATAGTTTTTAGTTATCGCAAGTACTGCTGTATTTTCTCCATAAGTTGTGTTAGCTGGTCCACCTAAGCAACCTGCTACTATAGTTGCAAATCCATCACCAAGTAACGTTCTGTTTAATCCTGGATTCTCTATAAAGTTTTTTCCTACAACGGCACCATTAGTAGTCATATCTCCTATATGCTCCATAAATACAGCTAAAACAACTGGAGATATAATCACAATTGCACCTAAACTAAACTTAGGAATTGTAAAGTTAGGTATCGCAAGTAAACTTGCTTCTGTAATTGTAGTTATATCTACTAATCCCAGTACCAAACATATTATATATCCAGAAAAAACGGCTATTAATATACCTAATTGTTTTATAAATCCTCTACCAAACTTATTAGTCAAAATTGCTATTGCTAAGGTCATGAATGCTATTATAAAATTAGCTGAAGCCATATTAAAAGCTGTTGGCAATAAGTTTAAACCTATAACTGCTATCATAGCTCCTGTAACTTGTGCTGGAAAATATAACTTAATTTTATCCACCCCAACTACTTTCACTATAATTGACATTATAATATAAATTAATCCTGCTACTATTATACCACCCTGAGCATATGCTAAATCTCCTCCATAAGCTTCTTTAGCTGCTAGTATAACAGGGATAAAAGCAAAACTTGAACCTAAAAATGCAGGTACTTTTCCTTCTGTGCAAAAATGAAATATCAATGTACCAACACCAGCGCAAAAAATTGCAACTGATGGGTTAAAGCCTGTTAAAATGGGAACTAATACTGTCGCTCCAAACATGGCCAATAAATGTTGTAAAGACATTATCGTTTTTTTCATAAAAACCTCCAAAAATTATTATATATGAATAAATCCTTTGTTCAATTAATATATTTTAATTAATTATAATTCCCTAGATTCTATTTTTTAATCTCTATATACTTATTATGCAAATCATCATTTTTTTACATTTTACGACATTGAAAGCCCAAATAAAGGAGAATAGAAACTACATTAATCTACACATTAATAAACTTGTATTATTTATTTTGTGCAATATATGTAAGCTTTATCCTCCTCCATGACTATACAATGCTGAGCTTTTATATAATATTAAAAAATCACTATTCTTTGATTGTAACTGAATCTTCTCCATCAATTTCTAATAAACTAACAGATATAATTTCATGTCTTGAAGTAGGGACATTTTTTCCTACATAATCTGCTCTTATAGGCAACTCTCTATGTCCTCTGTCCACTAATACTGCTAATTGTATTGATTTAGGTCTTCCTATATCAATAATAGCGTCAAGTGCTGCTCTTACAGTTCTTCCTGTATATAACACATCATCAACTAAAACTACTGTTTTATCATCTACATTAAAGTCTAGATATGTTCCCTTGACTACTGGTTCAACATTAACTTTTTCTAAGTCATCTCTATAAAGTGTTATATCAATATCTCCAGTGTCTACTTTTGTTCCTTCTATTTGTTCTATTCTTTTAGAGATTCTATTTGCAATTGGTACACCTCTAGTCTTTATTCCAACTAATACTAGGTTTTCTACACCTTTATTTCTTTCAATTATCTCATGACTTATCCTAGTAATTGCTCTTGCTATAGCCTTTTCATCCATTAATTGAGCTTTTTCTACCATATCATAACTATTGTCAAAAAAATATACTCTCTTTTATTTTGACAAATCTACTCCTCTCTCTTAAATTTTTACAACACCACTTTATTAAAATTTTCAATTTAAACAACAAAAAACTTCTCATCACAAGACAAGAAGCTTTTATATAAAAAATATATAGTCTAATTCAGCAATTGTCTTACGATATCTCTGTATCGTTTAAAGATAATTTTTATACTCCATTAACTCAAATTATATATTTATATTTCAAATTTTTCAAGCTTTTTTAATCAAAATACTTTAATATAAAATATTTTAGCTAAACTTCACTAATTTTATGACTTGTATAAATCTAATTAGATGATTTATAATATCATATAAATTTTTATTTAATTTTTCTAAGAACTTCCTTAAAGTATTCTGGTAATTCTGAATCAAATTCAATATATTCCTTAGTGGTAGGATGTATAAATCCCAATTTCTTAGCATGTAAAGTTTGTCCCTTTAGTTTAAACTTATTTTCTTTAGGTCCATATACACTATCACCTAAAAGTGGATGATTTATAGATAAAGCATGCACTCTTATTTGATGAGTTCTACCAGTTTCAAGTCTAGCTCTCATATGAGTAAATTTATCAAACCTATCTACCACTTCAAAATGAGTTACTGCATTTCTTCCATCTTTTACTACAGCCATTTTTAATCTATCCTTAGGATTTCTTCCTATAGGTTTGTCTACAGTTATTTTATCTTCTTTAACTACACCATAACATATAAATTCATACTCCCTAGTTATAGAATGCTCTTTTAATTGTTCTGCTAAAAAATTATGTGCATAATTATTTTTAGCTACCATAAGAAGACCAGAAGTATCTTTGTCTATTCTATGAACTATGCCAGGTCTAATAACACCATTTATTGATGATAACTTATCTTTACAATGATACAAAATTCCATTTACCAATGTATTTTCATAATTTCCAGGAGCAGGGTGAACAACCATATCCTGAGATTTATTAATTATTAAAATATCATCATCTTCATATACAATATTTATTGGTATATCTTGAGCTACAACCTCTAAAACTTTAGGTTCTGGTATTTCTATAATAATCTTATCTTCTTCTTTAACTAAATATTTTGCTTTTTCTACTTTATTATTAACTTTTACTTTACCATCTTTTATAATTTTTTGTATGTAGCTTCTTGACATATCTCCTAATTGTTCTGCTAGATAAACATCAAGTCTAACCTCTTCTTCCTCTTCAAGCACTAAAAACTCTCTTACATTCTCCATCAAATCACCTACTTTTACTTTCAAAAAATAAAACATATATACATAAAAATACAGTTCCTACAACTACAAATACATCTGCTACATTAAATACATACTCCCATATAATCCTAAAGTCAAAATAATCTACTACAAACCCTAATCTAACTCTATCAATTAGATTTCCTAATGCACCAGATATTATTAATATGATTCCCAACTTCCCAGATGTATGTACTTTTCTTGTATTGAGATAGTATAACCCAAACACTGTTGCAAGTAATGCAACTATTATAAATATCCATTGATTATTTTGTAATAGTCCAAATGCTGCACCTCTATTTTCAACGTAAGTTAGATGAAATACATTCTTTATTATTGGTATTGTAGATACATTAACCAAATTGTTTAACACCCATAGTTTAGACAATTGGTCTAATCCTATAAGCAGAATTATTATTAACACATATAACAATGATTTTTCCCCCTATAAATTATTTAAAAATCAATTTTGATTTAAATTCACTATTACCATTATACAAAAAAAATACTATAAAGAGCAACTCTGTTAAAATTGAATTTTTTAGTGAAACTAATCAAAAATAATATTAACCTTTCTGTATTATAAACCGTTACACATTTAAAATTGTATTATTATATATAAAAGATTTAAAAGTACTCTATTATTCAATACTTTTGTGTATTTTATAGCTTAAAGATTAATGATGCTTGTATTTTAAATTTACAAGCATCATTAATCTTTAAACAAATATCCTTTATTTTTGCACTTGTTCATTTTTATCTAAATGTTGTATAAGTTCAGATACTGTTACAAATTTATACCCTTTTTCTTTTAACTTGGGAATTACTACTTCCAAAGCCTGTATAGTCTGAGATTTATTATTTCTCTTATTATTGTAATCATGTAAAAGTATTATATTTCCGTTTTGTACTTTTGTAAGAATAGTATTAATAATACTATCAACACCAGGATTTGACCAGTCTCTAGGGTCTAAGTTTGACCAAAGAATTATATTCATACGTTTAGAAACTACAATATCACAAACACTTTTGCTCATGGCTCTATATGGAGGTCTAAATATTTTTGGCTCTACTCCAATTACACTCTTTACAGCATTTTGTGTATCTGTTATTTCTTTTTCTACTTTATTATAGCTATTTTTTTCAACATTTATATGTGTAAATGTATGATTTCCTATCTCATGACCTTCTTCATACTGTCTTTTTAGCAATTCTTTGTTATATTCAACTTTTTCTCCAACTACAAAAAAAGTTGCCTTTACATCATTTTTCTTTAATATATCAAGTACTTGTGGTGTAAAGTCCTCATCTGGTCCATCATCAAAAGTCAATGCTAGAATTTTTTCGTCATCATTTCCTTTCTTGATTATTACATCTTCATAATCGTCCTTTATATTGTCATTTAAACTATAGGCTTCTTTTGAGATATTTTGATTATGTGTATTTTGATTATATGTATATACACCTACTATTGATAATACGAATATACATATACCCCACATTGCTTTTTTCATGTCATTACCTCTTTTCTTAATTCATTCTAACAATATATGATGTCAATTTTTTAATCTCTTAATGTTCCATTTTTGTTTAAATCAGTTAAATTTGTTAAGTCTGTTGAATAAAAATTAGAATCCTCCACATCAGGATTTTCACTTGCATCTCCTAATAAATCCTCTTCTTTTTTTGCACACTCATTGCATAAATTTGTATCAGGTAGTATATCCAATCTTTCTAAATCTATTTGATTATGACATAAATCACAAAGTCCATATGTTCCATTTTCTATTTTAGATAATGCCAAATCTATTTGATATAATCTGCCTTCTTCATGATTTATTAAACTATTTTGCATATTTTGCATATATAAATCTGTTCCCATATCTCCTATATGATTATCATAACTAGATAACTCTCCTGATGAATACTTTTCACTGGTATGTTTAGTTGTATCTCCAAATAAAGTATTGTCTTTCATATCTCCCACTAAATTAGTCAAATTTTCTCTTTCTTTCAATAATTTATCTTTGTATTTGTTAGTATCCATTTTCAACACCTCTAATTTTAATATTTATATTGTAAAAATAGTATGTGGAAAACTAAATTAAAAATACAATAAAAAGTAAGATTTGATTTTTTCAAAAAAAATTTGTAGGCAAATTTTAAATTCACCTACAAATTTTTAAAACATAATTTAAATTTTATATTTTTTATTTTTTGTAATGATTGTATTAACTTGCTAATTTATGAGTATTTTGTTCTTTTATATCTTTAGCTTTTTTAAAGAATAAAATACCAAGAATTATTGCAACAGCAATACCTATTCCATTAGATATATTTACTGGTAGTCTAAAACCTTCTTTTGCTTGCATTATATAACTAAATGTCACTACAGTCATAAAAAGTGCTGGCAATGTAGTTATGTAGTGATTTTTATTTGCTTTAACCAAATATGCAGAACCAGTCCACAACATTATCATAGCAAGTGTTTGATTTGCCCAAGAGAAGTATCTCCAGATTATATTAAAATCTATAAACGTAAGAGCAACACCTACTGCAAACAATGGTAAAGCTATTAAAAATCTATTTTTAACTGCATCTTGATTGTAGTTCATTGCATCAGCTATTGTTAATCTGGCACTCCTAAATGCTGTATCACCTGAAGTTATAGGACATGCTACAACACCAAGTATAGCCAAAGCTCCTCCAATAGGTCCCATTAATCCAACAGACACTGTATTTACAACAGTAGCTGCTCCACCATCATTAAATATTACATTAAGTTGAGGTATACCATGGAAATATGACATAGCTGCTGCTGCCCAAACTAAAGCTATTATTCCTTCTGCAACCATTGAACCATAAAATACTGGTCTTGCTTCACTCTCTCTTTCAACACATCTTGCCATAAGTGGTGATTGTGTTGCATGAAAACCTGATATTGCCCCACATGCTATTGTTATAAATAAATATGGGAATAGAGGTGTTCCATTTGGATTCATATTTTGTAAATTTATATTTGGTATGTTATAACCCTTTATTATTAATCCTCCTGCTACACCTACTGCCATAATTAATAAAGCAGCTCCAAATAAAGGATATATTTTTCCAATTAACTTATCTATTGGTAAAACAGTAGCCATTATATAATAAAGAATTATTACTCCAACCCATATTTGTGTATTTACTCCTGTTAATGTTTTTAGTAATCCTGCTGGACCTGTTACAAAAACAACTCCAACCAATACCAAAAGAATAACACTAAATATTCTCATTGCTATTTTTGCACTATTACCTAAGTAAAGACCTACTAATTCTGACGCAGATGTACCTTTATTCTTCATTGATAAATATCCAGAAGCAAAGTCATGTACACCACCTGCAAAAATTGTCCCAAATACTATCCATAAAAATGCTGATGGCCCAAATAATGCACCTTGTATAGCACCAAATATAGGACCTAAACCTGCGATATTTAAGAATTGAATTAAGAAAATTCTTTTCCATTTCATTGGAACATAATCTACACCATCTCTACAAGCTATAGCTGGAGTTTGATTTTTATCATTAATTCCAAAAACCTTTTCTACAAATGTACCATAAATAAAATAACCTACTATAAGTACCACTATTGAACCTAAAAAACTTACCATAAATTCATCCCCTTAGTTTTTTATATAATTGCTTTATAAATTTTTATAAGTTTAAGAAAACTATTTCCAGTTCAAATAGTAATACTTTTTTGTACTAATATAAATGTTAATCACATTAAGTGCATATTTAAGTACATGAAATGACTTTATATATGCATTAATAGCCTGAATTCTTTTATTTTACTTCTACTTACAGTTACTTCATAATTGCTATCTTTTAACTTCAATATGTATGTATTATTAAACCATGGGATAATTTCTTTTACTTTAGTTAAATTTACTATGTAAGACCTATGTGTTCTAAAAAAAGTTTTATCATTTATTATATTTTCTACTTCTGATATGCCCTCTTTCAGTATAAAAGTTTCCTTTTCAGTATATATAAATGTCTGTCTTTCATTAGCCTCACAGTAGTATATATCATCAATATCTATTACAACCAATTTATCACCTTTCCAAAGGCTAATTTTATGTGTTATTTCCTCTATATTTTGATTTATTGTACCTTTTTTATCACTAGATACATAATTATTATCACTAGATATTTCACTACTATTTGTTTCACTTTTCTCTAACTTATCCAACATTGATGTAATTCTATCCTCAGAATAAGGCTTAAGTACATAGTCAAATACACCTAATGAAAAAGCATCTACTGCATAATTTTCATATGCCGTTATAAAAACTATTTTGGGTCTTGCTTTAAATTGATTTAATGTTTTTGCAAGTAACATTCCATCAAGATGAGGTATATTTATGTCCAAAAAAATTACATCTATTTTATTTTCTTGAATAAAATCTAGTACCTCTATACCATTAGTAAATTCACTTACTACCTCAATCTTGCTTTTATTTTCAATAAAATATCTTAATTCCTTTCTTGCTGGAAACTCATCCTCAACTATTATCGCTTTCATCTTCCTACTCCTTTACATAAAACATAATTAAAGTTCCTTTATCAGTTCTTCTCATATTAAGACCACTTCCATACATTAGCTTAAGTCTTAAATGAACATTATAAAGGCCAATCTTATTTTCTGGCATATTATCTTGATATACATTATTTATAACTTCTTCACTTATACCTATACCATCATCCTCAATCGATATTCTCACAGTATTTTCTAATGAATGTTGTAACTTTTTTATAGATATTTTTACTACACCAGCTCTTCCACTTTCCAAAATCCCATGTATTATTGCATTCTCTACTATTGGCTGTATAATTAAGCTTGGAATTTTTATATTTACATCATCTATATCATAAATTATAGTCAATAAATCTCCAAATCTAGCCTTTTCTATTTCTACAAAAGATTTAACTTGCTCAATCTCTTTATTTATGTCTATCAAGTTATCACTATATTCAAGATTGTATCTCAAATAAGTTGATAAATTTATTATGAGTTCTCTAGCTTTATCTGGATTAAATCTTATAAAGGATGCTATCGTATTTAAAGAATTAAATAAAAAATGTGGATTAATTTGCCTTTGAAGTGCTTTTATTTCCGCTTTATTTCTTGCTTCTATATCCTTTTTATCTTTTTCAATTCCCTCAACTATAGATATAACAAACCCTATACCAATTTGTCCGACAATTAAAGGTAAATATATCACATTAATTATTTTAATTGCCAGAGAATGAGGCTGTGATATTAAATATATAAGTAATATAGTAAAACTTTCAGAAATCATACCTACTAGTATTCCATATATCACTCTATGCTTTTTTGGTATCTTTTTATATAAAAACCCTGATAACACACCTGCTAGTATGCTTGATAAAAGGCAGGGCATGGATGTTATACCTCCAATATCCATAAAATACCTATGTATACCTGACAGCAACCCTGCTGTAATACCTACAATTGGTCCAAATAAAACACCACCTGATACTATAGATATTATTCGAGTATTTACTATTGACCCCATATAATTTATACCATTGTAAGTACCAAATATAGCTAGAAAAGTAAAAACTAAAGATATACAAATCAAATCATTCAAGCTATATTCTTCTTTTTGAAATATTTGTTTAAATGTTTTTAGCTTTGTTATTAGAAGAAATAATACTACAATAAGGCTTGTTTTCTCTACTAATGCTATTAAAATTGATGTTTTCATGTTTTTCCCTCTTATTTTCCCTGTTAAAAATAATTTTTACATATGTTATTGGTATTATTTTTATGGTTTATTAAATACATAAAAAATAATTGCCTTAATTATTGTATCATATCAGTTAAACATAAAATCAAACTCATTTAATTATATATATAAATTTTTTAAAACGTTTTTTTGATATATTATTGACAATTTTCTTTATAAGAGTTAAAATTAATTCATAAATTACATATTGAGTATAAAGTATAATGGATGTATGTTCAAGGTTAGTTCAGAAGGCTCTGGTTTTCTGATTTTTTTATGCTCAGTAGTGATATGCAAAAAAGAACAAAGTTAACGTCAGTTAACTTTTACCTTTATTCTACTTTCCCCAAAGTAAGAATAATCTAACCCCTTTGAGATGAGCAAAAGCTCATCTTTTTTTATTACAAAACTAAAGAGGATATTATCTTAATAATATCCTCTCTATTTCCTATCATATACTTTTTTAATAACTTTAAAATTTGTTTACTAAAGAATATATATAATATAATTAATATCTTCTCTCTATAAATCCAACTTTTTTATAAACTTTTCTAAGAGTTTTTCTAGCTTGTTTTTCAGCCTTTTCAGCTCCCATAGTATATATTTTTTCTAAATAATCTTTATTATTAAGAAGGTCAACGTATTTTTCTCTTATCGGTCTTAAAGCTTCTGATACTACTTCAGCTACATCTTCTTTAAATACTCCATAACCTTTACCTTCATACATATTTACAATTTCTTCTACACTTTTTTTGCTTAAATTAGAGTATATATCAAGTAAGTTTTTAATACCAGGTTGTTCGTCAGTGTACTTTACAACACCTAAAGAATCAGTAACACTTCTCTTAATCTTTCTCTTTATAGTATCTGAATCATCTGCTAATAATATAAATGCATTTTCATTTGAATCAGACTTACTCATTTTCTTAGTTGGCTCCTGCAAACTCATTACTCTTGCTCCTCCTTTTGGATAGTATCCTTCTGGAACTACAAATGTAGGTGAAAATCTATTGTTAAATCTATTTGCTAAATCACGAGATAATTCTAAATGCTGTTTTTGGTCATCTCCAACTGGAACCAAATCAGCTTGATATAATAGTATATCAGCAGCCATAAGAACTGGATACGTAAATAATCCTGCATTTAGATTTGCTTCACTCTTTTGTGATTTATCTTTAAATTGAGTCATTCTACTTAATTCACCCATATAAGTCATTGTATTTAATATCCACATAAGTTCAACATGTTCTTTAACATGTGATTGTATAAATATAGTATTTTTTTCTGGGTCTAATCCACAAGCTAGATATTGAGCAAGTAATTCTATAGTATTAGCTCTCAAAACTTTAGGGTCTTGAGGTACTGTTATTGCATGTAAATCAACAATACTATAATAACAATTATAATTTTCTTGAAGTTCAGTCCAGTTTTTTATAGCTCCTAAATAGTTTCCTAGAGTCATCTTACCTGATGGTTGTGCACCACTAAATATAACCTTTTTTTCACTCATATGATTTGTACCTCCTTATATATTTATATTGATTTTAACATGCTTAATACGATATCTTTAGAATTGTTGGCTGCCTCATGTACAAATACTTCATATGCAACACCAGCACTTCCATCTGCTTTATCAGACATCGCTCTTATTATGACAAATGGAACATTATTTAAGTAACATACATGAGCTATAGCTCCACCTTCCATCTCTCCACAATACCCGCCAAAATCATTTACTAATTCTTCTTTTAATTCTTTAGAGTTTATAAATATATCTCCTGTTACTACTCTTCCTTTTAATACTTTATGAGTTTTTGTTTCTTCTACAGAAGATTTATAGGCAGCTTCTACGAGTCTTTCATCTGCTTTAAATACAGATGTTTCCATTCTTGGTATAACACCTTTAGGGTCTCCAAATGCAGTAGTATCTATATCGTATTGTATCGCATCAGTTGAAATTACTATATCATTGACATCAAGATTTTCATTTAAAGCCCCTGCAACACCTGTATTAACAATAGCATCAACTTTAAATTCACTTATTAATATTTGTGCACAAAGAGCAGAGTTAACTTTTCCTATACCACATTTTACTAATACAACATTTTTTCCTTCTAAAGTTCCTTTATGAAATTCTAAGCTAGCTTTTTTTACAATTTCTTTAATATCCATTAAATTTACTAATATACTTACTTCTTCATCCATTGCACCTATAATTCCTATTACGTTCATTTTGCCTCCTAAATTTTCTATATTAAAAAATCCGTCCTAAATCAATAGGACGGATATATTTTCCGTGGTACCACCTAAATTTATATATACTCAAATCTGAATATATATATCTTAATATATGCTATAACGTGCACACACGATATCAGATAATCTACAGTCTTAAACTGCATTTCACCTTACTCCTCAAAGACCCATTCAATAAACACTTTTTATTAAGCTCTCAGCACCCTTAATTCTCTGTGTAAAAGTCTATTTATTTACTCTTTCTTATCTCAGGATTTAATTTATTAATTTCTTTATTTTATAATATTCCTTATGATATAAATTGTCAACTATATATATAATAATATCCAAAATATATATTTAAAATACATTTTTATTTAGCTGATCTCTTTTCGTATCTATTCCATAACCATAGACCAGATAAGATAACTAGAAGACCTCCACCAATCATTTCTATTTCATATATGATATTTTCAGCAAATGTAGGCATAACTGGTGCTGCTGATAACAATATACCAACTACAGTTACAGTTAAAACCATTTTAGCTAAACCTATACAAGTACTTGTTGATTTTGCCATAGTATATGGTCTAATTTCATCTGGTCTCTCTTTTCTTAGTTTAATATAAGAAGCATATAACAACACATATGGGAATAATGCAGTTAATGCTGTCATAGTTACAAGAACATTGTATATAGCATCAACAGAAGGCATTAATGTAGTCACCAATAATATTATAGTAACTATTATTGCTTGAAGTATAACTGCTTTAGAAGGTATCTTATGTTTATTTACTTCTACCAAACTATCTGGAAATACTCCTTTTTTAACACTACCAAATAACATTTTTATTGGTGATGCTATATAAAGAACTATTGCTCCTAATATTGAAAAAGCTATACCAAAAGCTATCAATTGAACTAACCAAGAACCTATTCCTAAAGATTCACAAACAGCTGCAAGTGCATCTAATACACCTTTAGAAGCAGTAATTTGGTCTGGTGGTATTATCATTGTTATTGCAATAGAACCTAATACATATAATGAAGCAACTATTCCAGCTGATATTAATATAGCTTTAGGGAAGTTCTTTTCAGGCTTATCTATTTCTGTTATAAAGTTAGCTGCAGTTTCTGCTCCTGCTAAACCAAACATTATAGCTGATATAGCAACAAATGCATCCATATTAAGTTTTGGAGTCATTGAAGCTATTGTATATGTTGAAGCTATATCATGTTTTTTCAATACTAATACTGCTAAAAATGAAAATATTATAAGTATAGCACTTGGTATTGTTGAACCTAATGCACCTGTATTAGTGAATATTTTTGTAAAACTTATTCCTTTAGTTGCTATAATAGATAATACCCAGAATATTACTAAAGATAATATAAGTACAAATATCTTATTATCTGCAAGTGCTGGATTTCCTATTGTATAAGAAACATTTACTGCTAAAAAAGTTAGGAATGAAGAATACCAAAATATTTTAGCTGTCCAGTTTAACCAAGAAACTAAAAATCCATATTTTTCTCCAAAGGCTTCCTTAACCCAATCATATAAACCTCCATCACCTTTTTGGTATGTAGAAGCTAATTCAGCACAAATTAAAGCTCCTGGTACGAAATATATAAATGAGAATAATAACCACATAGGTATTGCACCTAATCCTAAACCGAAGCTTGACGCTGTCGACTTAGCTATCCATCTTATACCATATAAAGCTGATACATTCATAAATACCAAACTCCATAGGCCTATTTTTTTCTTTTCCATCCTATTATAATTTCCCCTCTCTTTATTAATTAAAAATTGATTTCATAACTGTTAAGATAGATTCAGCCTATAAAATACTTCAATTTAACCTATAAAATACTTTAAATAGAAATATTTATACTTCAAATTTAGATATTTTGAAATCAAAATTTACTAAAAGTGATAAATTTTGAAAGTTCCATCACTTTCTCTTTAATGATACTAAATTTTTAAAATTGTTTCAATATTATTTTAATATAAAAATTTTTTTATTAATTTTCATAATTATATAACTATCTCAAATATATATTTTTACTTATTCAAGTTATTATTTTTATAAAATTTTCACAATATAAACTGATTTTACTTTTCTTTTAATGTAAAATGAGGAATTAAATTTAATATAAAAGATATATGTTAAAAATTTTTTATATTTCTAGAAGAAAAGTATACTAATTTTTGTTTAATAGTGCTAAAATTGATTTGTATCGAATTTTGATTAGGAGGAAATTATTATGAAGACTCAAAGATTAAATGCTGTACTTGAACAAATGAAAAAAGATGATATTTCTCAAATGTTGGTAAGTGATCCTACTTCAATATTTTATTTAACAGGATTACTAATCCACCCAGGTGAAAGACTACTAGCTTTATACCTAAATTTAAATGGTAATAATAAATTATTTATAAATGAATTATTCCCAGTTGCAGAAGATTTAGGTGTTGAAATGGTTTGGTTTAATGATACTCAAAATCCAATAGAAATAGTAACTGAACATGTAGACAAAAATGCTACTATGGGTGTTGACAAAAACTGGCCAGCTAGATTCTTATTAAGCTTAATAGAATCAGGTGGAGGAAGCAAATTTGTAAACTCATCTTATATAATAGATACTTTAAGAATGTGTAAAGATGAAGAAGAAAAAGAATTAATGAGAATAGCTTCAAGATTAAATGACAAAGGTATGGAACAACTTAAAGCTACTGTTTCTGGTGAACTTACAGAAAAACAACTTGTTGGTAAATTATCTAAAATATATGAAGACTTAGGTGCTGATGGATTTTCATTTGACCCTATCATAGGATTTGGTCCTAATGGAGCCAATCCACATGGAGAACCAGGAAATGCTCTTGTAAAACCAGGTGACGCAATAATATTAGATATAGGTTGCATAAAAGATAACTATTGTGCTGATATGACAAGAACTGTATTCTATAAAGAAATACCTGAAAAAGGTAGAGAAATATTTGAAATAGTTCTTGAAGCCAATAAGAGAGCTGAAGCTATTGTAAAACCAGGAGTTAGATTCTGTGATATAGATGCAGCTGCTCGTGATTACATAACTGAAAAAGGATATGGACAATACTTCACTCATAGAACAGGTCACTCTATAGGACTTGAAGTTCATGATAAGGGAGATGTATCTTCTATAAATACAGATACTGTACAACCAGGAATGATATTCTCTATAGAACCAGGTATATATTTACCAGGAGAGTTTGGAGTTAGAATAGAAGATTTAGTACTAGTTACTGAAGATGGTTGCGAAATACTAAACAAATATGACAAAGAAATATGTGTAGTTGGTTAATTATAAGATTAACTTAGTAACATCAAAATAAGCTGTATAAAAATGATTTTATTCATTTTTATACAGCTTTAACTTTTTAATTTATTATTTATATTGCAGTTATCAAAATTGCACCTTTTGAAGTATATGTTCCCATTACTGAACCAACTTCACAGATTACAACATCTTTATATTTAACATCCTTTTCCATAGCTTCTCTTACTTTTTGAGCCTTTTCAGGGCAGTTAGCATGTCCTATAAATAAAACCTTATCTTCTTTATCTATAATTTTTGATTCTACTAACTGAATCAGTTTTTTCAAGCTATTCCCTTCACCTCTTGCCTTATCTATTGGAGTTACAATCCCATCTGCAACTTGTATTATAGCCTTAAAATTTAATGTATTTATAATTTTTCCTGCTATTGGATTTATTCGCCCTCCTTTGATAGCGTTTTCTAGCGTCTCTAGAGTTCCATAAAATGGTGGATTGTCTTTATATCTATCTATTATTGAAACAATTTCTTCAAGTTCTTTTCCTTCTTTTATTAATATTGCCGCTTTTAATATTAATTGTCCTATGCCAATTGACCCACTAAGTGAATCTATAATTTCGATTTTTTTATTATTTCCTTCTTTTTCGAACATATCTTTTGCCAAAAGTGCACTATTATAAGTTCCAGATAATCCTGAACTTATATTAATTACTAATATACTTTCCTCTTCACATTGATATGCCTCTAAAAACTTATCTGGCGAAGGACATGATGTTTTTGGCAATAATTTACTTTCATCCATTTTTCTGTAGAAAGTTTCATTATCTATTTCCTTCCCAGATATATAGCTCTCTTCTCCAAAAGATACATTTAAACCAATAACTTCAATATTGTATTTCTCTATTATATGATTAGGTAAGTCACATGCACTGTCTACTATCAATTTTATTTTATCCATATTAACCTCACTATAATATATTGTTTTTGTTTATTCAGTCGGTCGTACGACCGATTTAATTATTATTTTATATTTTGAATTAAAAAAAGTCAATAGATATAGATTCTTGCTTTATTGACAATAATTTTCTATAAGCTTATAATGTTATTAATTTGTTATAAATATACATAGAAAGGTAGGTTTTATGAAAACAAATAATATGAAACAGGCTATTTTATTATCTGCTACTAATTTAATAGCCAAAAATGGAGTTCAAAATACTAGTCTTGCTGATATTGCAAAAGATGTGAATATAAGTAAGGGTACATTGTATTATCACTACTCATCTAAAAATGATATTATATATGACATTGCCGATACTCATTTAGAAGTTATAACTAGTGCTATATTAAACTGTGTAAAAAATGTCAAATCCAAAAATTCTCAAATAGAAATGGTCAACTTAATACTAGAAAAAATATCTACTATAGAAAGTCGTGGTAGAGTACATATGTATCTTATTTGTGAGGCTATTACTTCAAATGATGATTTGAAAGAAAGAATGAGATTAAAATATATTGAATGGCGAACTACCCTTAAATCTGAAATTATTGAATCCCTTGAAAAATATAGTGGTGATGAAAATGAACAGGATGCTGAATCTTTTTCTTTTTTACTTATGTCTATAGTTGATGGTTTGGTTGTCCAAAGCTTGTTAAAAACAGAAAAAATACCTTATGAAAATATTGCTTCTTTTTTAGTTAATCATTGGATTTAAACTTAATATTTTAATAATTAATAAAAGTGAACCATTAAAGTTTTTTACTTTAAACAGTTCACTTTTTTATTTGCTATGAATAATTTTTATTTAAACCTTCATGGAATCACAAAATAAAAATCATTTTATTAATTTAAAATATTTCTATTTATGTTGATGTGTATGCCCATCTAAATGTTCATGCCCATGTGTATGTGTATGTTCATGCCCATGCTCATGAGTCCCTGAAAATCCATCATCATGATTATGGTCATGCCCTACACCGTTTACGTGCTCATGTTCATGCCCATGACTGTGAGAATGTTCATGTGAATGTTGATTGCTATCTCCTCCACAACATCCTTCTCCTCCAGTTCCACAGCATCCATTTGCATGTGGATTATGATGATTTCTTACTACAAATCTTTCTCTTAACATATTATTATACCTCCTAGTATATTATTGAGCACTTCATGTGCCCCATTAGTTACAGTATACATCTAACTAGGTACAATAACAAGATATATGGTATTTTTTAACACTTATATCTTATAGAAATTTATCTTTAAAACCTCCACCTTTTACTTCTTCTACATTGTTTACAGAAATAAAAGCTTCACTATCCATATCATAAATTAAATCCTTAAATTTACCTACTTCATTTGCAGATATGATACAGTAAATCATTTTTTTCTTATTCTGCGTATATGCTCCTTCTGCTTCTAAAAAAGTTACGCCTCTACCCATCTTATTCATTATTACTTTTGATATTTCTTCATATCTATTTGATATTAAGAGTATAGATTTTTTTCTATCGAAGCAATCTTTTGCTATATCCATTGTAAAAGAAATTATATACATAGTAATTAGAGTGTACATTACCAATTTTGCTCCAAATAAAAATGCACCTGCACATACTACAAAAAAATTAATAAATAAAAATGTATTTTTCATTGGTATATCATACTTTCTTTTCATTATAGCTGCTATTATATCAAGTCCTCCAGCAGTAGCTCTTGCTTTAAATGTTAACCCCATACCTATACCAGTTAAAACACCACCATAAATACACTGCAGCATAGTATCATTTATAGGAAAATATTTAGCAATATCTTGTGTTACCCCAAGTGCAACAGAAAATAGCAACATATTGACAAAACTTATTAACAAAAATTTATTATCAAAATACTTTTTAGCTATAATAAATATCGGTATGTTCATCAAAAAACTAGATAATCCCTGATTTATACCAAATAACTTATATAATATAACACAAATTCCAGCTACTCCTCCACTTAACAACTTGGCTGGTGCTAGATATAAATTTATTCCTATGGTTGATAAAATCATTCCCAATATAATAAGACCATATTGCAAAAATATGTTATTATCAATACTTAGTTTTTTGCTTTCACCATACATCAAAACGCACCCCTTTGCATAATAAATAAACTACCCTGCATAATGCACAATAAATTCAAAAATAAATTTACCAGAAGTAGTTAACTCTAAAATATTATTCATCCTCACTTAAACGTTTATTCACTAACATTTTATCATATGCTATAAATAATTTATATGATTTATATAAATTTATTTATTGTAAATTTTGGAATATTAAAACATTTAATCATTAGTCTACTAAAGCAATTAATTAAATAAAGAAATAAGCTATCTTTTTAAAAAAAGCCCTATAGAAATTTACAAATAAATTTCTATAGGGCTCTTAATTAACAACTTATTATTTTTTATTTTCTTGTAACTTTTATACCTGTCATATGGTCATTTAAGTTTTGTTCTTCTAAAGATTTATCATCCACTCTATTTATTTCTAAAGCTAAAGTCTCAGACTTGATGTATTCATTAAAATGCTCAACAGCCTTAGCAATTTCATCATCACCACAGTAATCTATTACTATGTTGTCTAATACTTCAAAATTGCTAGATTTTCTCAATTGTTGTACTTTAGATATAAATTCTCTAGCATATCCTTCATCAATTAACTCATCAGTTAATTTAGTATCTAATATAACGAAAAGATTATTTTCAACAGATACATTAAATCCTTCTTTAGCAGTTATACCTATTAATACTAAGTCTTTATTAAACTCAAAAGCTTCACCATTTAAATCAACTGTTAAAGTTTCACCATTTTCAAGTTTATTAGCAGTTTCATGTGCATTTAATTTATTTAATGCTCCTACAAATAAGTTCATCTTAGCACCTAATACTGGTCCTGCTTCTTTAAAGTTTGGTTTTAAGCTAAAGTTCATATATTCATCCAAATCTTTAGCAAATACTACTTCTTTAACATTAAGTTCTTCTTTTATTAAATCAACTACATCACTTATTGTATCTTCAAACTTACCATCTACTAATACTTTTTGTAACGGTTGACGAACTTTTATTCTCTCAACTTCTCTTGAAGCTCTACCTAAAGTAACTAGATTCTTAGCTAAATCCATTTTTTCTTCTAATTTAGTATCAATTAGACTCTCATTAAACTTAGGATATTCAGCTAAATGAACAGATACTTCTCCAGTTAGATTTCTATACATTTCTTCTGACATATATGGAGCAAATGGTGCTATAGCTCTGCAAAGTCCATGTAATAATTCATAAGTTGTATTGTATACAGCTTTTTTATCTTCTGTTAATTCAGTTGCCCAGAATCTTCTTCTTGAACGTCTTATATACCAGTTAGATAAATCATCATTTATGAAATCTTGTATCATTCTTAAAGTTTTATTTAATTCAAATATCTCTAAGTTTTCTTCTACATCTTTCATTAAATTATTGAATTTAGATAGTATCCATCTGTCAAGTTCTGGTCTATCTTTGTATTCTACAAAGAATTCAGTTGGATTTATATCATCTGTATTTGCATATAAAGTAAAGAAGTTATATACATTCTTCATAGTACCTATAAATTTACTTTGGATTTCTTTTAATCCATCCATATCAAATTTAGTTGGAGTCCATGGTGGAGAAACATATAGTAAATACCATCTTAGTGCATCTGCTCCATATTGGTCAAACAACTGCATAGGATTTACTGTATTTCCTCTTGATTTACTCATTTTCTTTCCATCTTTATCAAGTACAAGGTCTGGAACTAAGACACTCTTATATGGTGCTTTTCCTAATACAAATGTTGATACTGCAAGTAATGAGTAGAACCAACCTCTAGTTTGGTCTATACCTTCTGATATATAATCAGCTGGGAATAGTTTATCAAAGTTTTCTTTGTTTTCAAATGGATAGTGGTGTTGTGCAAATGGCATAGCTCCACTATCAAACCAGCAGTCTATAACTTCTGTTACTCTTGTCATTGGTTTTCCACATTTTTCACACTTTAAGTGTATATCATCTACATATGGTCTATGAAGTTCTACAGTTTCTGGGTTTACATCTTCTACAGCTTTTTCAGCTAATTCTGCTCTTGAACCAACTGAATCTGTATGGCCACATTCACATCTCCATATAGGAAGTGGAGTTCCCCAATATCTAGTTCTTGATATTGCCCAATCATTTAGATTTTCTAACCAGTTTCCAAATCTCTTTTCACCTACAAAGCTTGGGAACCATTTTACACCATTATTATTTTCTATTAATTTATCTTTAAGCTTAGTCATTTCTATATACCAGCTTGGTTTTGCATAGTACACAAGTGGAGTTTGACATCTCCAACAATGTGGATAATTATGAACTACTTTTTCCTTACTATATAGTTTATTTTCAGAAGCTAGCCATTTTATTATTTCAACATCTAGCCCATCTTCCATTACAAATCTACCTTCCCAAGGAGTAGCTGTAAATTTACCAGTTTCATCTACTGGCTGTACAACTGGTAAATCGTATCTTTTACCTGTATTGTAGTCATCTTCACCAAATGCTGGTGCTGTATGAACTATTCCAGTACCATCTTCAGTAGTTACATAATCTCCTACTGTAATGAAAAATGCTTTTTTATCAACTTCTACAAAAGGCATTAATTGTTCATATTCTAATCCTTCTAAATCTTTACCTTTCATTTCTTCTAAAACTTCATAGTCTTCACCTAATACTTTATTAGCTAAAGGTTTAGATACATAATATACCTCATCACCTTTTTTAACTTTTAAGTAATCAACATCAGCATTTACTGTTAATGAAACATTTGATGGTAAAGTCCATGGAGTAGTCGTCCATGCTAAGAAGTATTCATTAGCATCTTTTTTCTTAAATTTAGCTACAACTGTATTTGTCTTTACCTCTTTATATCCTTGTGCAACCTCATGACTAGCAAGACCAGTTCCACATCTTGGGCAATAAGGAAGTATTTTATGCCCTTCATAGATATATCCTTCTTTATTGAATTTATTAAGTATCCACCATACAGATTCTATATAGTTATTATCTAAAGTTATATATGGATTATCTAAGTCAACTTCATAAGCCATTCTCTCAGTCATTATTCTCCATTGTTTTTCAAATGAGAAAACTGACTCTCTACATTTTTGGTTAAATTCAGCTATTCCATATTCTTCTATTTGTTGCTTGCTAGTAAGACCTAATTCTTTTTCTACTTGTATTTCAACTGGTAATCCGTGTGTATCCCAACCAGCTTTTCTCTTTACTTGATAACCAGACATTGTCTTATATCTACAAACAGAATCTTTAAGTGTTCTAGATAAAACATGATGTACTCCAGGATTTCCATTAGCTGTTGGAGGTCCTTCATAAAATACAAAACTTGGGTCGTCTTTACCTTTTTCTAGAGTTTTTTCAAGTATATCTATGTCTTTCCAATAGTCAAAAACTTGTGCTTCTGCTTGTTTTACAGAACTGTCCACCAATGGCTTAAATTTTGCCATATAAATCACCCTTTCTTACAGTTATTATAATTCCAAAGTTTTTATTCTTTTACATAAATTTGAATAATAAAAAACCCGTCCCCTTTAAACAAAGGGACGAGTTATCAATCGCGTTACCACCCTAATTCTATATGTGAACTTAACAATACTCACATATAACACTCTAATAGTATAACGGCACTAACCGGCACAGCTTAATAAAGTTTAATCGTTCAGCCTGCAGCTCAAGAGTGATTCTCATCTTTATAAATTCCTTGGTTCTCAGCATACCCAATTCTCTGTAAAATTATCTAAAGATAATTGTCTCTATCAACGCTTTTAAAAATTTATCTGTGTTTATATGAAATTCTATAACAAATAATTTGAATAGTCAATATATTTTTGAAAAATATAATAATTTATATTTTTCTTGTATTTTTATCCTATTTTTAGTTTTTGTTATAGTATTCTCAAACTTAAACAATAATTCTACCTAAAATCCAGTAAGATTATTGTTTATTCTAAAGTTGTAGCAGCTTCATCATTACTATAATTATACACTGATGTACCTTCAAATGCATTTACACATTTTTCATCTACATCATAAAAAATCTCATCGACACTTCTTATTTCATCTTCTAACAATGATTTAAATTTATTTCTAAATATCTTAAATTCTTTAACTAAAGCATCGTACTCTTTTCTTATCTCTATAACACGATTATTAGCCTGTTCTATAATTTGTCTAGCTTTTAAATCTGCTTCTTCAACGATTATCTTAGCTTTTTTATTTGCTGCACTACAAGTGTCTTCTGCTGCACTTTGAGCAGTTATTAAAGTAGCTTTTAGTGTTTCTTCAATATTTTCATATTTGTTTACTTGGTCTTGATATAATCCTAATTTTTCTTTAAGAGCTGTATTTTCTCTACACAGAGATTCATAATCTTCTTTGATGATATCTAAAAACTCATCAACTTCTTCATCTCTATAACCTCTTAAACCTTTTTTAAACTCTTTATTTTCTATCTCAATTGGAGTTAGCATTACATTTCCTCCCAGCTATAATTTTAATTAGTCCTTATACAATTAATTTTGCTTGAACTTTTATTCTTCCTTTTTTAGTAATATCTCCTATTTGTGTTACTTTAGCTCTTCCTTTACCTCTAATAGAAATTAAATCATCATTTTTAATTATTTTAGAAGTTGAAGTTATCTTTTCATAATTGACATGGACTTTTTCTCCATTTATGTATTTTGCACTATCTTGCCTAGATATATTGTAAAGACTACTTATGATACAATCTAACCTATCTGAAGATACTGTAAATGATACTTCCTTATATTTTGAAGAACTATTAACAATATTTTCTCTGGAAATTTCCTTTACAATTACACTATTTCTTGAAACTTTCTCTAAATTTATGATTATAAAATCACAAATATCACTACTTACAACTACTTGACAAAAACTATCATGTATAATTATATCTCCAATTTTTTCTCTTTTTATACCTAGATTCAAAATTGCTCCTAAATAATCTTTATGAGATATACTTTTAAATTTAAAATTTCCTTCTATCTGTAAAAATCTAAGAGTATCTTCTATATCCTCATATTCCATGTAAAATGGATAAATAAATACAGTGCTTCTTTCAGCTTGTTCGTAACCTCCATCCACACTGTATTTTATTTCATTAGTAGAATTTAATATATCTACAGCATTTCTCACTTCATATGGATTAAGAAACTCAGTAGACTTAACATCATAGTTTTTTATACAACTATTAGCCTTGTCTATTACTTTAAACATTTTATTTTTCAAGTCTATATCCTTTATGTGATTTGTCAATTTCAATTTGTCCATGTTATCACCTTAGAATATAACCAATACTAATTGTCTTAGGAACATCAATAATACTATTGCAATTAAAGGAGAAAAATCTATCGGCCCATTTGTGTATTTGTACATTATAGACCTTATTGGACCTTCTATTGGCTCTGTAAGATTTTCTAAAATCTCAAAAATTTTGCTTTGTCTTCCATTTGGAAACCAAGTCATCAAGCTTTTTATAACTATCATCCATGCTATTATGTCTAAAAGATAATACAGTGCAATTCTTATTGTTCCCATACATTAACCGCCTTTTTACTATTTATTTTGCCAAGGGAAGAATGCTTTGCTTTCTAATTCTTTTTTCATATTTGCATCTATATCTACATTATTAGGAGCTAGTATAAATATTGACTTAGAAACCTTTTGTATACTTCCATCTAAAACATAAACCGCTCCATTCATAAAATTAAATATAGATTTACGAACTTCAGAATTAGTCAATCCTTCCAAATTCACTATAACTGCCCTTCTTTGTTTTAGATGGTCTGCTATAGTTGCAGCTTCATCATAAACTTTAGGTTCAACTATTACAACTTTCATTTGAGAAGTTGTATGTAAATTTACAATTTTATTTGCTTTTGCAGCACTAAATCCTCCATTTATTTCTTCCTCTTGAACTATATCGTCCATACCACTTTCATATTCATCTTCAATATAATCTTCATCTTCATCAACTATCCAGTTCTTAAATTTAGATATTATTCCATTTGACATTATTAACTTCCTCCTTAGAATTTATTCAGATTTGAGTAATTATTTTTTATTGTAATTTCTTTCTCCAAAGATTGATGTTCCAACTCTAACAATGGTAGCCCCTTCCTCTATAGCAATTTCATAATCGTGACTCATTCCCATTGATAAAACATCCATACCTACATTAGATATGTTTAATTCTTTTATTTGTATTGATAAATCTTTAAGACCTTTAAATACACCTCTTATTTCATCTTCATCTGCTACAAAAGGTGCCATTGTCATTAGACCTTTTATTTTTATATTTTTATATTTTTCTGACACTTCTTTGACAAAATCTATAACTTCTCCTTTGTCAAGTCCATGTTTAGATTCTTCTTTAGATATATTCACTTGTACTAAGCAATCTATTTCTCTATTTATTTGCTCAGCCCGTTTTTGAATTTCCTCGCATAACGCGATTCTATCTAAAGAATGTATCATACAGACTTTATCTATTATGTACTTAACTTTATTTGTTTGCAAAGTTCCTATTAAATGCCAATTTAGTTTGTCACCTATAATATCATACTTTCTAGCTAATTCTTGAGGTTTATTTTCACCAACAGAAGTAATTCCTTCTTCCATTGCTTCACTAACTAAATCTACATCAACAGTTTTTGTAACTGCTAGAAGAGTAATCTCTTTACTATCTCTATTTACTTTTTTTGCGACTTCATCAATTTTACTTCTTACTTTAGATAAATTCTCTTTAACAGAACCCATTATTATCACCTACTTTATCCTTATATTTGTGTTTATTCTGTTAGGTCTTAAAATTATTTTGTCATATAGATTAACACTTTTAACTCCATTTATGTCATTTTTATAATAATCCACAAATACAGAAGATTCATTTTCATAAGTTATCCCTTCTAGTATGACAAATTTTACACTTTGTGATTGTTCATCAATTACATATACACCACGTTTATTGTCTTTTGTTTTTATAGAAGTTTTAGGTATTTTTAAACATTCCATCTGATTATATATTATATCAAATTCTTCGACACTTGTATCCTGATTTCCAATAATTTGGTTACTTATTTTTAATTTTACCATTATTTTATTATTATTTTTATATATTTTGTAAACTTTTGCATCTATTTTTTGTTTGTTATATTCAATTATGACATCTTGATTTTTTTTAAAGCTTTTAGAATCTTCTTTATCAACATATATTGATAAAAAACTACTCTGGTCATTAAAGTCTTTTTCTAAAGTACCTTCTGTACTAATTTTTGCATCGACTACTTCAGATTTTAATACTACTGTATCTACATTCTTACTAATAATCATTACTAAGATATTAAACACTAAATATATAAGAATACCAAGTATCACTAATCTGGTATATTTAACCTTTTTCAAATACTCTCCCCCTATAAAATTACTTTCATTATAAATACTTCTTCTAAAAAAGGTTTATTCCTTTTTTATATGATAATAATTGTTTTTTTTCATATTAAATTTATTTTTTATCAATCTTCCTATACAAGATTGTATTATTTATATATAATTATCTTATAAAGTATAAGTTTAACTTACATTTTAAACTTGCTTTATATACTTTTATAGTTATTTTTATTTTTAGATACAATATAAAACCAATTAAAATTTAAAATTACTTTTGTTCTGTTGTCATTAATTAGTTAATTATTTACACATTAGGATAACGTTATCATAAACAAAAGTTTATGTCCTAAAAAAAATACAAGGAGGATTTTCTTATGTCAGAAATTTTATTAGGAACAGGTTTACTTTTATTGGTTCTATGTTGTTTCACAATTTTTAGTTACAAAGCTCCATATGGTATGAAAGCTATGGGAGCTCTTGCAAGTGCTGCTTGTGCTACTTTCTTAGTCGAGGCATTCAACCTTTCTTTACTTGGCGACGTTTTAGGTATGGAATTTTTTAGAAGTGTTGGGGCCGCTAATGGTAGCCTTGGTGGAGTTGCTGCTGCTATACTTGTACCTTTAGCTCTTGGTGTATCTCCAGTTTATGCAGTTCTAATAGGATTATCGTGTTTAGATTTTTCTATATTATCTGGATTCGTTGCTGGGTACTTTGTTTCTTTCTTGATTAAGTTTATAGAGAAAAAGGTACCACCTGGAGTGGATTTAGTAGTAGTAATCCTTCTATGTGCACCACTATCTCGTCTTATAGCATCAAATGTAGACCCATTAGTTAATAGTACACTACTACAAATTGGACAAGTTTTAATAGAGGCTACTAATATTAGTCCTATAGTGATGGGAATTATATTAGGAGGCTTAATAACAGTAGTTGGTACATCTCCACTTAGTTCAATGGCGCTTACATCTATAATTGGTCTTACTGGTCTTCCTATGGCAATAGGAGCATTAGGTGCTTTTGGTTCAGCTTTTATGAACTCAACACTATTTGCAAGATTGAAGTTAGGATCTAAAAAAGATATTATATCTGTCGCTATTGAACCACTGACTCAATCAGATATAATTTCGGCAAATCCAATACCTATATATTGTACTAATTTCTTTGGAGGCGCTTTTTCTGGTATCGTTGTAGCTTTGATGGGGCTTGTAAATATGACACCAGGTACAGCTACTCCTGTAGCTGGATTTGCTATAATGTTTGCCTATAATCCAGTTAATCAAGTACTTATAACAGCTGGATTGTGTGCCTTATTTAATGTAGTCGCAGGATTTTTAGGCTCAAAAATATTCAGTACTTTTAAAGTTCTTACTGCTGATGAAATACGTGGTACTGATATAGAAGAAGAAATTGCTTAAAAACAATAAGATTTATAAATTAATATTTTAAGTTGATATTTTAAATGATAGAGTTTTATATTGTAGGCAATTTTATTAATTGCAAGCGTTTTATTTTTATATTTGTTTATGATTATTATGTGTGTTAAATATTTAGATAGATTTTTATTTTTTTAAATTTAGTTTTTTATTTGGTTGATATAACTTATTAATATTTAAATATAATAACTTTTAAATTTTTTAAAATGTTTTACTTAATTACTTGAAAATATTATTAAATTTAAAATTCAAAATAAAAGGGGTTTTCTCAAAATTGATTTTTTCTAATCAAATTTTAAGTTTAACTCCTTTTTTGAATTTTTATATGTTATTTTTTATTACTTCTTTTTAATTAATATCTTAAACTTTAATATTGAGGAAATTTGGGCAAAAGAAATAAAGCATATGTATCTTAAAAAAATTTAATTACATAGCTATTTCAAATAAGTATTTTCCAAATTTTCTTTTCTGTATTCGATTATGCAATTTATCAATATCATATGCTAACGCCAATAGATAATATTAAGTTCTTACATTTGTAGTATTATTTTGTAACGCCGAAATGTCCTTCTACTTGAATAGAGTGATTCATTCTAAGCAAAATTCCTACTTTATTTTTAATATTATCTTGACTACGCTTCCTAAGTTTAGTTAAAACTTTAGAACATTCAATCTTTTTATTATTCTTACCTTTAAAGCATTTTCCACGTAAAAAGCAATTATTATAGCTTTCACATTTATACACTTGTACTTCATATGTATCCATTTTTATTTGTTTTCTTTTTAGATATGTAACTTTAATAAGTCTCTTATTAGCACAAGTATATACATCTGATTCAGAATCATATTTCATATTTATTTTCTATATTTTTCAAAATAGATGGAAAATAGAGTAGTTTCAAACTGCTCTACTTTTTTATCTAAAATAAAAAGTGTATATATAATTTATTATATAAGTTATTTTATTTATTCAATAAATGGAAAATTTTTTCAATATAAGATATGTTATAATAAATATTTAGTGTATGATATTTAAGAAAATAATGATTTTAAATTAGGGTTTTATATTAACTAAGTGATATGTAAATAAATTATTAGCATATGCTTGTTGTAAAGCCTATCCAAGTTTTATATTAACTAAGTGGTATGTAAATTCACCAGGTAAGATAAATTCATTAAATTTACCTGGAAGGTTTTATGTTAACTAAGTAGTATGTAAATGAAGGTCTTTCTATTGTTTTATTTAAAGAGTATTCTTTTTATATTAACTAAGTAGTATGTGAGTAGTTTCTTCCCTCCATTACTTTTTCTTCTTTCTACTCTAGTCTTATAGTGAATACGTACAAAACAAAATAGTTTCAAATTTCTCTGTTTCTTTATCTAAAACTAAATAAAAAATGTATATATAAATTTAAATAATTTTAGTTCTTTATATTTAGTTTATTTAATAAATCTAGATTTTTGCTAGATAAAATACGATATAATGAATATATAATATGCAGTGTGCAATATTTTGAAAATAAACGCTGTACGAATTGGAAATACTGTTTTACAAGGTGTTTTTTTAAATATCAAAAACACTACTCATAATTCAGTGCTTTGTGTGATTGAAAGTTTTGAAAATACTAGATTTGAATTAGTGTTTTATATTAACTAAGTGGAAAACAGGAGTTATCTCAAAATTGATTTTTTTCTAATCAAATTTTAAGTTTAACTCCTTTTTTAATTAGTATCTTAAATTTTAATACTGAGTAAATTTGAGAACAAGAAATAAAGCATATGTATAAAAAATTAACTACATAGCTATTTCAAATAAGTGTTTTCTGAATCTATATTTTTGTATTCGATTATGCAATTTATAAATATCAAAGGCTAACGCCAATAGATAATATTAATTTCTTACATTTATAGTCTTGTTTTGTAACACCGAAAGTTTCTTCTACTTGAATAGAGTAATTCATTCTAAGCAAAATTCCTACTTTATTTTTAATATTATCTTGACTACGCTTCCTAAGTTTAGTTAAATTCAAGAATATTCAATCTTTTTATTATTCTTACCTTTAAAGCATTTGCTACATAAAAAGCAGTCATTGCAGCTTTCACATTCATACACCTGTACTTCAGATGTATATCCACTTTTATTCGTTCTCTTTTTCAGATATATAGGTCTAAGAAGTCTCTTATTAGCACAAGTATATACATCTGATTCAGAATCATATTTCATCTTCTCTTTTCTTCCTACTATAGGATTTAAAGCTATGCTTTTTAATTTGTTTGTAATTTGCAGGTTTAATATATGAATTAAGGTTTTGATCTTCTAAATACTTATAGTTTTCTTAACTTTCATATCCAGCATCACATACAATATTTTTAAATTGCTTTTCTCTGTTTTTTTACAAAAAAAGAGATGATTCAAATTTTTATTTTGAGACATCCCCTTTATTATTGCTTTAATTCAAATAATTAATTTTAAATTTATATTCTTAGTTATAATTTTTTAATCTAGACTTTGTTCTAAATAGAAAACTATTTTTTCTTAAATTACACTAGATATGTAAATGTACTTAGTTTTTAAATGAATGTATAGGAGCTGGAATTCTTCCTCCTCTTTGGGTAAATAGTTCAGATGAATTTTTATTTATAGGCATTACTGGTGCTCGTCCTAAAAGACCTCCAAACTCGACCATATCACCTACATCGCATCCTGGTGCTGGTATAATTCTAACTGCTGTAGTCTTATTATTAATCATACCTATTGCTGCTTCATCAGCTATCATAGCTCCAAGTGTACCTGCTGTAGTGTCTCCTGGCACAGCTATCATATCAAGACCTACAGAACAAATTGCAGTCATAGCTTCAAGTTTATCTATACTTAAAGCACCCTTAATAACAGCATCAATCATACCTGCATCTTCAGATACTGGTATAAATGCTCCACTAAGTCCTCCAACATGTGAACATGCCATAACTCCACCTTTTTTAACAGCATCATTTAAAAGGGCTAATGCTGCTGTAGTACCATGAGTACCAACAACTTCAAGACCCATTTCCTCTAATATATTTGCTACAGAATCTCCAATTGCAGGTGTAGGAGCTAATGATAAGTCTATTATTCCAAATGGAACATCTAGTCTATTAGAAGCTTCTTTTGCTACAAGTTGTCCAACTCTTGTAATTTTAAATGCTGTCTTTTTAACAGTTTCTGCGACAACATCAAATGGCTCTCCTTTTACCTTTTCTAAAGCTCTCTTAACAACTCCAGGACCACTTACACCAACATTGATAATTCTATCTGCTTCACCAACACCATGGAATGCGCCTGCCATAAATGGATTATCTTCTACTGCATTACAAAATACTACTAGTTTTGCACAACCAAAACCTTTTGCATCTTTTGTCATTTCTGCAGTTTCTTTTATAATTTCTCCCATTTCTTTTACTGCATCCATGTTTATACCACATCTTGTAGAACCTACATTTACTGAAGCACATACCTTATTAGTACTTGCTAAAGCTTTTGGGATTGATTTAATTAATATCTTATCACCTTTTGTATATCCTTTTTGAACCAATGCTGAAAACCCACCAATAAAGTCTATCCCTAAATCCTCTGCTGCTCTATCTAATGTCTGTGCAAATTTCACATAATCTTCTTCATCTGTTGCACCTGCAATAATAGAGATTGGAGTTACTGATACTCTTTTATTTACAATTGGAATACCAAATTCACGTTCTATATCCTTACCAACTTTTACTAAGTTTTTAGCAGAATTCATAATTTTATTATATATTTTTTCTCTCGCTTTATCTCCATCAGGGTCTATACAATCTAGTAATGAAATCCCCATAGTTATAGTTCTTATATCTAACTGTTCTTCATCTATCATCTTGATTGTTTCAAGTATATTTCCTACATTCACTGTTATCACCTCTCCTTACTGTTTGCTACAGATTATGCATTGAATTAAATATTTCTTCTCTTTGAATTTTTACATCTACTGATAATTTCTTTCCTCTTTCAATTAAATCTTCAACTGTTTGCTCAAAAGAATTTAATGCTTTTTCTAAATCAACTACCATAATCATTGTAAAATATTCTTGAAGTATTTTTTGTGAAATATCTACTATGTTAATATTTTGTTTGTATAACTCATCACTAATGCCTGCTACTATACCTGGTTTATCCTTCCCAATTACTGTTAAAATTGCTCTCATAATAATATCCTCCCTTAATTTTTTTATAAATCTTACATTTTTACAAATTGAACTAGTTGTTAACATATATTTCATTTATTTGTTGGTAAATCACTTTTTATGTATATATTTAATATATTTTAATACCTATACATTCATTTGTCAATTTTTTTTCAATATTCTATTATTTTTATACTATTTAACGAAACTGTATATTATATATCCTTTTATTGATAGTAATATATAGTTTTCATAATACTGAAAGGTATTATTTATCAACTTTATAATTTACTAAATAATCCCTTTTTAAAAATTATTTTTTTATTTGTATGAATTCTATTACATTTTTTCTTACACTTGGATTTACAACTAATATAGAAACAATCATAGTTGGAGTTAATATACAAAGTAAAAAGAAAATCTCTCTATTTAAATTATATTTTTTAGATATAGATTTAAGATTCTCATTGTAATTTGCTATTTCATCATAATTATTTACTCCTAACTTTACATTATCTATTTCTTGATTTTTGTTTACAAAAACATTCCTATAGGAGAAATATTGATTATTATTGCTAAATACTGATTTTTGCTTTAAATTATAATTTCTATCATCTTCTGGCATTAAATTTTTACTATTAAATTTATTTTTATCCTCATAATCATTTTCTTTATCACTATTTATATTGGCATCTTCTTTATTATTTTGATGATTTTTATCATCAACACCACCAGCACTTGGTCCTATGTTATCTTCTGGAACATTTTGTTTTCCTCCATTAGAATCATTATTTTCATTACTAGCACTGTCATTATTTTCTTTATTTTCGTCATTATTATTTTCTTTATTTTCGTCATTATTATCTTCTTTATTTTCATTGTTATTACCCTCATTTTTACTGCTACTGTCATCTCTATCTGGGTCATCTCTACCACCACCTCCACGGTCGCCTCCATCGATAATAACGTCTCGGTCATCTTCTGGTGTCATCTGGTCACTACCTCCACCTATCACAAATCCTGGTTTTAAAAATATATTTGAATATCCGTCTCTCAATCCACCCTCTACATTTACTCTGAAGCATCTCAACTTAAAATCTTCAAAATTAAGTGTAGCTTGGTTGCTAATATAATCTAATTCTTTGCTTACCCAATTTATACCATCATCAGAATATTCTACAAATACCTTCTTGGCATTATATGGCATACTATAATCGAAAAGAGCTGAATAACCCTTTCTTGAGTTTATAAAAAATACTTCTAAATCATTTATAGGTCCTTTATTTGTAATATGAACATATAAAATAGGAGCAACATTATCATTTAGCACTATATTCTTTTCATTTAGATGTTCTTCTTTAAATTTTCCTTTTATTATGAATTCTGTATCTTTATTTAAATCAGTATAGTAATTTGATAAATCCCAATCTACATCTAACGTTACAAACTTTCCACTAGAAGTTTTTAAAGTTACAGTTTGAGGGAATTTTAAATCTTCTATTTTATCTTCTTTTGTTATCATTATTTCCTCTTCAAAGACTCCAATACCTCTACGATTACACCTTATAATATTATAATCATCATCTCGAGGTATACCTGGCATTATCATATTTTGGTCTCCTATAATATAGACATTCTTAGTCTCTGATACAATTGATTTTCCTTTTTTAGAGTTACTTCCTACTCCTATACTTTGTTGTTTATTATCATCATTAACAATTACTGAAGTATCCTCTATTTCGACTTCTCCCTTAGAATAAATTCCTATAGCATTTTCTCCATCAACTTCAATTGTTTTACAGTCTACTCTAACATCATTTTCCGAATAAATTCCTATAGCGTTTTCTCCACTTGATTTTATGTTTCCAACCTCACCATAATATGTATCTATAAATAAATCAGCTTCTTTTTCTGCATATAAAGCAGTCCCATTTAAAGCAGTTATATTGTCTATTCCTATCCTTAGCTTTCCTCCTCGTTCTACATGAATTACACCTTCAGTTTCACCTTCTCCAACTATATTTAGTTCATTCCCATTGATAAAAAAATTCCCTTTATCTTTTATGAGTATCTTATACTTATTAGTATCTATTGTAATCTTAGTTCCATATGGAATATTAAGTTCAAAATAATCATCTATTACCATATCACAAGGAAGAGTGTAAACTATTTTTTCACTGTTATCTTCATTTTTCAAAATCCAACTTTTAAAATCATTCAGACAATTACTTTCTTGTGAAAAACTCTTATTTGGGAAAAGTACAAAAATCACAATTAACAAATTTATAAAAATAAAAGCTTTATTTTTTTTATTCATATCTTTATCCTACTAATTCCTTTCTCAAATAACATCAATTTCTTTAAAATAGTTTCACTCATTTTATTATTTAAATTTTATAAATTTACGAATATATTTTATAATACTTGGATTTACTGCTATCATTGAGCCTATCATAATTAAAGTAACAATTCCAATACCAATAATAACTCCACTATGAGAGTTTTGAATTTTATTATAGGGTTTAGAAGTAAGATTTATCTTCTTATTAGTCTTGTCACCATTAGAAATATATTCTCTATTTGGTAGATTCTCATAATTAGATTCACTTTTAGAAGATTTCTCATTTTCACTATACGCATATATTAATTTTTCTTTTAAGCTATTTTCAAATTTGTTTTCTATAATTAAAGTATTATTTTTAATATTATTGTCTTTATTATTTATATTGTTTTTTTCTTTATCAATCTTAATATTTTTTTCGTCTTGATGTGGCTTATTATCTTTTTCCTTATCATTAGATTCAATGATTTTGTCAGAATCCTCAGGTCTTTGCTCATCAGCATCATCATTTTTATTATCATTATTTTTATCCATAATAAGCCCACTGTCATCTCTATCTGGGTCATCTCTACCTCCTCCTCCACGGTCACCATCGATATCTTCGTTTTCTTGTTCATCATCTGGTGTTATTTGTCCTTCTCCTCCATCCATTACAAATCCAGGCTTTAGTACTATATTTGAATATCCATCTCTAAATCCTCCTTCTACTTTTATCCTAAAACAACGTAATTTAAAATCCTCAAAGAAGAGAATTACCTGCTCACTGATATCTTCTTGTTCCTCACTTATCCAATTGACTCCATCTTCTGAGTATTCAACAAAAACTTTATTTGCATTATATGGCATATCATAGTCCAATATGGCTAAATATCCATAACGTGTATTTTGAAAATCAAAACTTAAATTATCTATTGGCTTTTTTTCCACAATATGTACATCCAAAGTAGGAACAACATCATCATTTAATATTATTTTTTTTAGATTTAAATCTTCATCTTTGAACTTACCTTTTATACTGAAGTCATACCCCTTTACTAAATTTTCATAATAATCAGAAATATCCCATTCCATATCTATCTTAACATTAGTGCCACTAGAAGTTTGTATCAAAACATCCTTCGGAAAATTTATATCTTCTATTTTATCTTCTTTGCATACTTGTATTTTCTTATCAAACACATAAATACCTCTGGCAGAACATTCTATAATATTGTAACCAGAATCGTTTGAGATAGCAGGTATTAACTCATTATCATCATTAATTATATAAATATTTTTACTTTCTGATACAATGGATTGCGCAGTTTTATATAAATTTTTTAATAATCTATTTTCGTTATCATTGCCATAAGCTCTTACTGATGTACTTTCCAACTCAACATCACCCTTACAATAGATTCCTATAGCATTTTCTCCTCTTACTTCTATATCTCTATATGGAACCCTAATATTATTTCCAGAATAAATTCCTATAGCATCATTTCCGTTTGCTTTTATCTTTCCAACATTTTGATAGTAACAACTAAAATTTAAAATACCTCCTTCTTCAACATACAAAGCAGTTCCATTAGTAGCAATTATATTGTCTATACCTATACCTAACTTTCCTCCCTCTTCCACATGTATTACTCCATCTTTTCCGCCCTCTCCTATTATATTCAATTCATTATCTTCAACTATAAAATTACCTTGGTCTTTTATTAGTACTTTATGCGTATTAGTGTCTATTGTAAAATTAGTTCCATATGGAATATAAAATCTAAACTCTTTATCTATTACCATATCGCAGGGTAGAGTATAAACAATATCTTCAGTACTGTTTTTATTTTCTTGAACCCATTTTTTAAAATCTTCTAGACAATTTTCTTCTTGTCCAAAAACTTTATTTGGAAAAATCATAAAACATATCACTACTAAATTTATAAAAATAAATATCTCCGATTTTTTCACCTTACACCTCTAGAATTTTTTTAGTTTTAGTATAGTAATGTTGAAAAATGTACTTTCTCAATATAATTTTTCCATAAATAGTGTTTATTGTCAATTTATATAAATATTTTTACCAACTTTTATAAATAAAAAGCTACTTGTTAAAGTAAACAAATCTTTTACTTTAACAAGTAGCTATATTTTTATAATAAAATAGTTATAATATTAGAGCTTCCTTCATTTACAATTTTTTGTAGAGTCTTTTGCATCTTGACTCTTATTTCCTCTGGCATAGTATATAATTTACTTTGAAGCTGCTCTTTTACTAAATCATGAAGTGACTTACCAAACATATTTGACTCCCACAAATCTGCTGGTTGTTCTTCAAATACCTCCATGAGATATTTTATCATCTCTTCACCTTGATTTTGATTTCCAACTATAGGAGAAACTTCTGTAGATATATCTGCTTTTATAATGTGAAGTGATGGTGCATTAGCTTTTAACTTAATACCATACTGTTTTCCTTGTTTCATTATTTCTGGCTCTTCCAAGCTAAGTTCCTCTAAAGAAGGTGCTACTACTCCATATCCTTTTATCTTAGCATCCATTAAAGCACTTTCTATCTTATCATACTCATTTTTAACTTTAGATAATCTAGTTATCAGGCTAAGCAATTGATAATCTCCTTCAATTTTAAATCCACTTTTTTCTTCAAGGACATTATAGAATAAATCTTGCTTTGTTTGTAAGTCAATATTTATGACACCTTCTCCTAACTCCACATGGTCAACACCTGTATCATCTAAAAACTCTAATTCAGAGAAACCTTGCATAATTCCTTCTATATCTCTTATTTTACCTATGTCTATAATGCTCTGTTTTAATGTTGTTATTATACTGCTTTTTATCCAGTGATTTCGCTCAAGACCTTCCACCCATTTAGGTAAGTTTATTCTTATTTCTGTAAGTGGGAAATCATATAGTACAGTTTCCATAACTTCTTCTATATCCTCATCTTCCATTTCAACTATATTCATTGGAAGAACTGGAACTTCATATTTTTCCTCTAATTCATTTCTAAGCAGACTTGTTTCTTCACTTCTAGGACTTAATGTATTTAAAACCACAGCAAATGGTTTTTTAAGATTTTTTAATTCTTGTATAACTCTCTCTTCTGGCTCTACATAGCTTTTTCTGTCAATACCAGTAACTGAACCATCTGTCAAGACAACTATTCCTATTGTAGAATGGTCTTTTATAACTTTTTTAGTCCCTATCTCTGCTGCTTTCTCAAATGTCATAGCTTCTTGTGACCAAGGAGTGGATACTAATCTTTGCTTTCCACCTTCCTCATGACCTAAAGCTCCTTCAACTATGTATCCAACACAATCTACCATTCTCACTTTTAAAGATACTGTGTCTTTTATTTTAATTTCTACACCATCTGCTGGTACAAATTTTGGTTCTACTGTCATTATAGTTTTGCCTGAACCACTTTGAGGTATCTCATCTCTTGTTCTATCTTTTTTGAACTCATTGTCTATATTTGGGATAACCAACTTTTCCATAAACTTTCTTATAAAAGTTGATTTTCCTGTTCTTACAGGTCCCACTACTCCAATATATATATCCCCCTGAGTCCTTTTGGATATATCTTCGTATATATTATTATTCATATTATTCCTCCTATACATCTAATCTTATTAAATTATATTTAGATTTCGAGGTTAATATTCTTAAAATAGAAAAATAAAGACCAGCAATATTAATTTAGTTTACATATAGAAATTTGCAAATTTCAATGTAAATTAAATTATAATGCTAGCCCAAATAGTAGTGTATTATATTAACTAACTTTAGTAGTATTTTCATTTGACTTACTATTCATTTCAATAAGCTCTTTACGTCTTTCTTTAGTCATATTCATCCATATAAATGTAAACACCAATCCAATTATGGCTACTATAGTAAGAACTATGAAGTAGTACTTATATCCAGTTACACCTGGAAATGCATCTAATATCTTTCCTGCTGCTAGAGGACAAAGTACTTCTGGAAGATATCCTAATGTAGCAACTATACCTATAGCAGTTCCTGATATCGATAGTGAATAATTACCTTCTTCAAGTAACGAATAGTGTAAACCTTGAATGGCATACATAGATACATATATTGCAACACATCCAATCAATAGTACATAAATCATAGAAGATTTTGTTGGTGTAAATATTACACCTAAAAGTCCTGCAATCATAAGTATAAATCCATAAGATATAATCTTTGATGAACCAACTTTATCTCCAAGTAATCCAGAGGCTGCTGATGCTACTGGTCTACAATACTGAGCTAATATTGATATTGCAGATGCAAATACTACAGTTGCTCCAAATGCTTCAGTTGAATATGGCGTAAAATAGTAAAATGACATATTAGCTGAATATGAACAAAACATTATTATTGTTATTATCCATGTATGAGGCATTTTTATTACTGTAAAGAAAGCTTCTTTATCAAATTTGGCTGATACCTCTTTTTCATTATCTTTTAACTTAAAAAATACTAATAATCCAACTATTACATTTATAGCTGAATACAACACTATAATAGCTGTAAGACCAGATTTATCACTTACTTTTGATGAAATGTATCCAAATAATATTAAGACTAGAGATAAATGAATTGCATTGGTAATTCCACGACCACTTTCCATAAATCCAAAAGCCTTTCCTTGTTCATTTTCAGAGGCTAACATCCTAACAGCTTTTACAAGCGCTGGCCAAAAAGTAAGTATTGTTGTTATTCCCCATAAAGCATGGATTAAAAATACAATAGTATATGGAGGATAAAGTGTTAATACAAGACCCAATACTCCTGTAATAATTAAAGAACCTGAAAGTAGCTTTCTGGCTGAAATACGATCTGCTAAGAAACCACCAAAAAGGTATGATACCATTGCAAGTAAACCATAAATACTTCCTAAACTACCCATTTGTGTATTTGTAAGATTAAATGCTTGTGCAAAAGTATCATAATAATAATTTTTTAAATATGGTAAAGCATATATAAAGGCTCCTGCTACAAAGAGTATTATTAAGACTTTGAAATTTTTCCAAATGCTTGGTTTATTTACTTCAACTGACATATTTCCTCCTTATGTAAATACTCATAAATTTTTACGATAGCTAATTATTGATTTTTCAACATCCCAACATATTATAGATTTATTAATATATTATGTTAATTTATCCATAATTTTTAGTGAACTAAAGACAAATGCTTTTAGCTCACTAAAATAATTATATTTTTATTTATAGGAATCCCCAGAATTATTAGATACCTTCCTTTCATAGTTCTTCCATATCATTAAACCTGTTAATATAACAAAAAGACCTCCACCTATCATCTCAATCTCATAAACTATATTATCTTTTAAAGTCTCCATAACTGGTGCTGTTGAAAAAAGTATCCCCACTACAGTCACTACAAGTACCATTCTAGCTATATTGATACAAACTGAATCACTTTTTGCAATTGAGTATGGTCTTTCTTCGTTTGGTCTTGTCTTTCTAAGTCTTATATAAGACGTAAAAAGTAATACATATGGAAACAATGCCGTTAATGCTGTCATAGTAACAAGAACATTATATATATTATCTACTGATGGCAGTAAATTTGTTCCTATAAGAAGTAGACTCACTATTATAGCTTGAATCACTACAGCATTTGATGGTATATTGTGTTTATTTGTAACAGTTAATTGCTTAGGAAATACACCTTCTTTTACATTTCCAAAAAGCATCTTTACTGGACCTGCTATATAAAGTATTAGTGCTCCAAGTACCGATAAAGTTATCCCAAATGCTACTACTCTTATAAACCAGCTTCCTATTCCTAAATCTTGTGCAACTTTAGCTAGTGCATCTAGTATTCCTGTTGATGCTGCAATTTCATCTGGAGGAAGTATCATTGTTATTGCTACTGAACCTAGGATATAGATTCCTCCTATTAAAACAGCTACTGTCAATATAGCTTTAGGAAAGTTTTTCTTAGCATTATCCATTTCAGTTATAAAATTAGCAGTTGTTTCAGCTCCTGATAGTGCAAATATTATAGCAGATATAGAAACTAGTGAATTAGCATCTATCTTTGGTATTATATTTTGGATTGTATATACAGATGCTGATGGAGCTTTTTTGAGAATAACTACAGACATAAATGCCATCACTATAAGTAATATAGCCGGAATTGTAGAACCTAATGCTCCTGTATTTGTAAAGAATTTTCCAAATGCCATTCCACGAGTACTTACTAGGGATAACATCCAGAATATTATAAGTGAAAGCACTAAAATAAACATCTTATTGTTTGATAGAGCAGGATTTCCAAGCATATAAGCAATATTTATAGCTAAAAATGTCAAGAAGGAAGAATACCAAAATATCTTTGATGTCCAATTTAACCATGACACCATAAATCCCCACTTCTCTCCATAAGCCTGTTTAACCCATTCTCCAAGTCCACCATCTTTTGGATATGTTGCAGCCAACTCTGCACATATAAGTGATGCTGGAACAAAGAATATAAAAGCAAACAACAACCAAACTGGTATCGAACCAAGACCCAACCCAAAACTAGAGGCAGTAGATTTAGCTATCCATCTAATCCCAAATAGTGCTGATATATTCATAAATACTAAATCCCAAAATCCAATCTTCTTTTTCACTGTAATTCCTCCAATTTTAAATTTACTTAAATTCATACATATGTACTAATTTAAATATCAAGTATAAGCTCTTCAACACTTCTTGGATAATTAGTTATAATTGTAGCACTATTTTTACCTACTATTGCTGTATCTGAGTGTCTAAATCCTCCAACTCCAGGTATATATATTCCTGGTTCCATAGAAAATACCATTCCTTCTTCTAGTATTAATTCATTGTCAAATCTTAAATATGGCTCTTCATGTTCTGATAAACCTAAACCATGACCAATTCTGTGATTTGAATATAACTCTAGACCATGCTTTGCAACAACAGCTCTTGCTGCTTCATCCACCATTCTTGCTGGTATTCCAGCTTTTATTGTATCTAATCCAGCTTGTTGAGCTTCTACTGCAATCTTAAATACTTCCTTTTGTCTTTCTGTTGGCTTGCCTATAATAAAAGTTCTTTCATTTTCTGCTCTATAGTTTTCATACCAAACCTGTCTACTATGTATTACTATATCTCCTCTTTGAAGTATTCTAGTATTTGAGTCTAAATGTGGTTGTGCTGTTCTATCGATGCCTGAACAAGTCCAGTTTGCAAATCCTATATATGTATCAGGATAATTTTCAGATACATATTTTAGTAAAGCATTATCCCCTGCAACGTCAAATTCCAATTCACTCATCCCAACTCTAACATTTTCCAAAGAACCTTTTATTCCTATATCAGATAAGTAACCAGCTATCTTTAAAAATTCTATCTCTCTTGCGTCTTTTACATATCTCATTTCAAATATTTTACTTCCAACATCTTTAATAGCAAATGATTTCTCAGTTATATATTCTGAAAAGCTTGCAGATACTATATCTTTTTCTATCCCAACAGTTATTCCTTTAGGATATCTATTTAAAATTATATCTAAGTAATGTTTATGTGATATTCCATGTTCTTTCATTTCTGGTATTTCATAATATACATATACATTATCAACTTTTGCAACTTCTTTAGCATGTAGCTCCTCTAATCCAGGCACTATTAATTCTATTTTATCTTGAGTTACTACTGTTACAATTGGTCTAGAATAAGTTATTGCTTTAAATCCACTAATATAAAATTGGTTGTCTGGTTCAAATATTAGGGAAATTTCAATGTTTTTTTCATTCATATACTTTCTTAATTTTTCTAGTCTCATGTTATTTGACATAGTACACCTCTTTCTCAATATTCAAATAATTTATTCAATACAACAAGGATGAGTGTATCATTTCAAAATTCTTAATATTTTTAGTACTTGTTGTATTCGTATGTAAATTAAATTTATTTGTGATTATTTTATCATAATCATGATTATTTTGTCAATCATGATTTCATCTTTAAATATTTTTTATATTTTGCTGATATTAAATTATCTGAAATATAACAAATATATATTATATTTTGGAATATTATTCTTGATTTATGATAAATTTAATGATAAAATCACGATTATATAAACTATATTGATTATTTGTAGGTGAATAAAATGACAAATAAAGAATTACAAAAGAAAAGGATATTGATGTATTTCATAGAAGCAGCTCAAAACATTATGGAAAATGAAGGAATAGAAAATATTACACTTCGTAAGGTTGCAGATATGGCTGGCTATAACAGTTCAACCCTATACAACTACTTTAAAAATTTAGACCATCTAATATCATTTGCATCTATAAAATATTTTAAAGATTATAACTTAAATATTTCAAGGTGTATAGAGAATGTAAATGATGAATATAAGAAATATATAATTATGTGGAAATTATTTTGTAAGCATTCTTTTGACAATGCCCAAGCTTTTTATCAGGTATTTTTTAACTTGTCCAGTGATGAACTTAGTTATATAACAAAACAATATTATGATATGTTTCCAGAAGACTTAGGTATTCATGACAGTGATATATCTTTAATGATTACCGGAAAAAGTATAAAAGAAAGAAATAAAATACTGTTGAACAATCTTGTAGATACTGGATATATACCATCTAAAGATTTAGACATAATCAATGATATAATTATTTCTTTTTATCAAAATCTATTATTCTTAAAAAAGAACACAGGAAAAAATTCTAATGATGATGAATTAACTATGAAAATGATTTCTTCTATTGAATACATAATAAAACATGCTAAGTAATATTAAAATAGCCCTCTTTATAAAAAGAGGGCTAAAACACAGCTATTATTTTTTTATTTTATTGTACAATAAGTTTATATATCATCACCTAAAACTACTTCTTCCATTTCGTGCTTTTTACTTCTCATCATTAACTCTATTCCAACTTCTTTAGGATTTGCACCTTTAGTTATTACAGAATATATAGCATTAGTTATTGGCATATCTATATTCAGCTTTTCAGCAACATCATGTGCTACTTCAGTAGCAGTTATTCCTTCTACAACCATCTTTACTTCTTTTAAGGTATCTTCTAAGCTCATCCCTTGACCTATAAGTATACCTGCTCTTCTATTTCTACTATGCATGCTTGTACAAGTAACTATTAAATCTCCAATGCCTGAAAGGCCTGCAAATGTAGACATATTAGCTCCCATAGCAGTACCAAGTCTACTCATTTCACTAATTCCTCTTGTCATAAGAGCTGCTTTTGCATTGTCACCATACCCTAATCCATCACATATACCAGCACCAAAAGCTATAATATTTTTTAATGCTCCTCCAAGTTCAACTCCAACTATATCCGGATTTGTATAAACTCTAAGTTTAGGGCTCATAAATAAATCTTGTATACTCTGTGCTATTTTTAATTCTTTAGAGGCTACTACTACTGTAGTAGGTATATTTCTTGCTACTTCTTCAGCATGAGATGGGCCAGATAGTATTACATATGGATTTTGTGGCAATTCTTCTTCACATACCTGAGACAATCTAAGTCCAGTGCCTTTTTCAAGACCTTTTGCTACATTAACAATAATTTGTCCAGCTTTTACAAAGGGTTTTATTTTTTCACAAGTACTTCTTACGGCTTGAGATGGAACTGCTAAAACTATTACTTTGCAATTTTCTATAGTTTTTTCTATATCAGTACTTATCGTTATATTATGTGGAAATAATACTCCTGGCAAATAGTCTGTATTTTCTTTAGTCCTGTTTATTTTTTTAGCTTGTTCTTCTTTTCGGGTCCACATGCTCACATCATTACCTTTATTTGCAAGACCTAAAGCTAATGCACTTCCCCAACTTCCAGTACCTAATACACATACTTTCTCCATGTTTAACACCACCTGAGTATAATATATTTACTATTCTTTCTTTTGACCAATTTTTCTTTCTGTCCCATTTAATAATCGCTTTATATTTGCTCTGTGATTATATATTACTGATATGCTTAAAAACAAAGCTACAACTAGCCCAGCTTTATTTTTTGCTATAATCATAAATATTGGTGAACAACCTATCCCAACAACAGAACCTAATGAAACATATTTTGTTATAATTACCACCAATATAAATACGGCCAAACACATTAATGTTATTACTGGATTTACAGCAAGCATTGCACCTAATGAAGTTGCAACACCTTTACCCCCTCTAAATCCTAAAACTGCTGGCCAATTATGACCTGCTACAACACATATAACTGCTAGATATCCAGCTAAAAGAGTATCTATACCAACCAACTTTGCTGCAATTTCCGATATCAAAACAGCAATTACACCTTTAAAAACATCACCTAAAAAAGTCATTGCTCCTGCTCTTTTCCCAAGTGTTCTAAGTACATTTGTCGAGCCTGCATTACCCGAACCTTGAGTCCTTATATCAACCCCAGCAATTCGCTTTGCAACTATATACGAGGTTGATATATTGCCTAATAAATATGCAATTACAGCAATAATTATATAACTAAATATCTCCACTGAACTTACCTCCTTTAGTTATATTTTAAATATTTACTTTTTATTTTTTTGTCTATACTCAAACTTTATGGAAGTTCCTTCAAATCCAAAGTTTTCTCTTATCTTATTTTCAAGGTATCTTTGATATGAGAAATGAGTTAAGTTCTTGTCATTTATAAATAAAGTAATTTTAGGAGGTCTAATGTCTGTTTGAGTTCCATAGTAAATTTTTAATCTTCTACCTTTATCAGATGGTGGCTGATTTAACATTACAGCTTCTCCAATTACTTCATTTAATGCTGAAGTTGATATTCTCTTAGAATGTTCATTTGATACATATTCAACTGTGTCTAATATTTTATTCATTCTTTGATTAGTCTTTGCAGAAACAAATACTATTGGAGCATACATCATAAATGGGAATTTTTCTTTTATATCTTTTGTGTAATTACTCATTGTCTTATTATCTTTTTCTATTAAGTCCCATTTATTGACTACAAATATACATCCCTTACCTTCATCATGTGCTATACCTGCAACTTTTGTATCCTGCTCTGTCACGCCTTCCAAAGCGTCTATAACTATCAACACTACATCTGCTCTATCTACAGCACTCATAGCTCTTATTACACTGTATTTTTCTATTGTCTCATATATTTTGCTTTTTCTTCTAAGCCCTGCTGTATCTATAAGAAGAAATTTCTGCCCATTTTTTTCAAAATAAGTATCTATTGCATCTCTAGTAGTTCCTGCAATTGGACTTACAATTACTCTTTCTTCTCCTAATATCTTATTAAGTATAGAACTCTTTCCTGCATTTGGCTTACCTGTTATAGCTACTCTTATTATATCTTCTTCATACTCTGTATCTAATCCTGCTGGAAAATTTTGAACTATCTCATCTAATAAATCTCCAAATCCCATACTATTGGCTCCTGACACTCCAAAAGGAGTTCCAAAACCTAATTCATAAAAATCGTATATATTGTCAAACTGACTTTGACTATCAATTTTATTAACCACTAGAATTACTGGTTTTTTTGTTTTTCTAAGTATCTGAGCAATTTCTTTATCAGCAGCTGTTATTCCAGCCTTACCATCAACTATAAAAAGTATTACATGTGACATGTCCATTGCAAGCATAGCTTGACTTCTCATTTGAGATAATATTATATCTTCGCTATCAGGTTCAATACCTCCTGTATCTACTAATGTAAAATATTTATCTAACCATTCTACTTCTGCAAATATTCTATCTCTTGTAACTCCTGGTGTATCTTCAACTATTGATATCCTTTTTCCTGCAAATTTATTAAATATTGTAGACTTACCAACATTTGGTCTCCCAACTACAGCTACAACTGGCCTACTTATACTCATGTTGTTTCTCCTTCCATCTTTTGTTTTCTATTTTAAAATTTTATCCACAAAATCTTTTCCTTCATTTAAGCATGGGATAATTTTTATTTTCATAAGTTCTTCTAACTGATTTAGTTCAATATTATCTAAGAAAATTTCTTCATCTGCTTTTAACATACTTCTTGTTATATAAAGAGCTTCTCCCAATTCCTTATGCTCAAGTTGCTCTTTTAAATCTTTCGCTGTTAAAAGGCCTGATACTGTTATTGTTTCTCCAAAAAACTTATTTTTTATTTCATAAACATCTATTTGAAGATTTTTAAACTTGTCCATCATAGCATCTGCCATACTTTGTATAAATTCATATGCAGAATGTCCAGTAGCTATTGATACCTTTTTGTCTCTTTTAAGACTATTCTCAGATAATGTTTTTAGATACTCTTCAATCTCTGTTTTTAACTTACGTATCATACCTACACCATCTTCAAACTGTAAAAATCCTTCATATTCTTCATATGCAGGCAATTCTCTACTAGATAATATATAAAATTCATCCGATAAAAATGCAAATCGAGTCCCTATTTTCTCAAGATATTTCTGTTGTATTTCATGAATTTGCTCTATAGTTTTACTTGCACCATTATTATTAAATATATTTAATTCTGCTAAATTTTCTCTATGCTTTGTAATTCCAACTGGAACTATAGCAACACTATTTACATATGGATAAAGTTGAGCTAATTCTTTTATTGTTCTATCCAATTCCTTTCCATCATTTATACCTGGACATAAAACAATTTGACAGTTCATTTCTATATGAGCATCTGCCAATCTCTTCATTATACCATATAATTTTCCTGCAAATTTATTGCTTATCATTTTTTGTCTTAATTCTGGATTAGTTGTATGCACAGATATATTTATAGGACTTATTCTGTATTTAATTATATTATTTATATCTTCTTCGCTCATATTTGTAAGTGTAACAAAATTTCCTTGTAAAAAAGACAATCTTGAGTCATCATCTTTAAAATAAAGAGTTTCTCTCATTCCTTCTGGCAACTGGTCTATAAAACAAAACATACATTTATTTCTACAACTTTTAGCTTGGTCAATTATTGGATTTGTAAATTCAACGCCCAAATCTTCATCATAGTCTTTTTCTATCTCATATATGTAGACTTCACCATCTTTTTTTTGTATTTCTACCTCTAAATACTCATCACTTAGTAAGAATCTATACTCTATTATATCATGTATTGGCTGTTCATTTACAGATATAAGTAAATCTCCTACTTCTATACCTATTTCTTCTGCAATACTATCTTTGTAAACTTTACTTATAATATTATTTATTTTTTTTACATTTACTTCCATTTTTTTCACCACTCTTTTATATTCATCAATATTTATTATAATATATTTTCATATACAGTTTATTACTTTATTATATTTTACAATAGCATTTTTAAACATTTCATGTCATAATAACACATTTTAATTCTAATAGTCAATATAAGTAAATAGCTATAAAAAGATTAAAACAAATAATATTCAAATTTAAATATTTTATAAATTTGAACATTATTTGCCCTTAAAAGTACCTTATAGTTTTAATGCTTTACTATTATTAATGTTCCATTAGTCATATCGTGAACCATTCCGCCTACACACTTTGACATGAGCATTGCCTTATTTTGCAAATCTTTTTCATCATTTGCATAAAATATCGGACAACCTCCACCATTTCTCATATTTTTATCTAGTGTAACTATTGCTAGGGTATATTCATTTAGACCTATATCCATTCCCATTTTATGCACTTCCTTTCTTTCCTGTTTTATAGTTTTTCAGTGATAAGTTTTTACCTTTAGAACTTGAAAGTATTGGACATGATTTTACAGCTTCCATTACCTTTTCAACATTCCTATCTATTGGTAAATAAGCAATCATTATACTTTCATCATCTTTATTTCGTCTAGGTAATGGTACAAATGCAGGTTCTCCATAATCTCCATATAAACCTAATCTCGAATATATATTGTATACTATCGCTTGTCTTTGACCCGAATCAAATAATATTCCTGCATTAGCATAATCTCTATCTTTAGGAATTATTTGTATCCCTACACCTCTATTAATATATACTTCTCTATCACTTTTTAGACCTATATTTGTTATCCCTTTTAAATCTCCCACCTTTAGTATAGATTCATTTACGAAGCTAATATCAGCAGGCATTACATCAGCTATATCTCCAATACTTTTTCTAGTAAGAAGTTTCTTAAGTATGAAAGCTAATAATAAACCACAAATTGAACTTATTATCAAACTCATGCCTTCACTTATTTTAGTTTCTTCAATAATTACATAATATAATCCTATTGTTAAAAAAGATGTAACTATGCACATATAATTTCTTACTTCATAAGTTCTAGCTATCTCTTCTATAAATGCAGCTCCTCTTTTTACAAGTTGAACTTCTTCTAAGTTTTGTAATGTATTCCTTCTATTTGCTCTTACTTGTCTAAACTGTTCTGCTGCCAAAGATAAAAATGTTATCGATGTATAAGAACGATTTATAAGAGCTGGAACTAGTAATGCTCCTAATGCCGAAGCAACAAAGGCTAATATAAGCTGAGATAGTAAAACATTTGGTTGTGTAGGGTACTGTTTTTGGTCTAAATTTAACATTATGACTCTTGATGTCATACCAATAATAACTGCAACAAAAAATACTCTATCCATTAAATCACTCCTAAAATATCTAATATAAAATGTTCACATATAAATCTACAAAGTCTTTCTAGAAAAATCACTCTGTTTTCCTTTTGATGTCTCTATGATAGGAGTGCTCTTTACTACATCTATCATTACATCTATATCCTTGATTATTGGTACATATGGTACAACCACAGTGCTTTTTTCTAAGTTAGTTTTAGATATAGCTACAATATCAACCTCATCTACATCCTTATCTATACCCATATGAATAAATAGATTATGTATTATAGCTTGTCTTTGCCCTATATCATTTACTATCCCAAATGCACCCAAATCTCTTGGTATAATCTCTATAGCTAGACATTCATTTTTATATTTTTCTCTTGTATTCTCTAAACCTATATTAGTTATTATTACACCATTTACTTTTAAAATAGGCCCTTCAAAGCTTACTTCAGCAGGAACTATATCTGCTATATCTGCTATACTATTTCGTCTTAGAAATCTTCTAAAAATTAAACCAACTAAAGCTCCTGCTATAACAGCTAGTATTGTACAATAAGCAAAACTAAGGTCATATCGTTTTGAAACAGTAATATAAACTATAGAAGATACTAGTGCAGAAAAAAGACTGATATAACTTCTAGATTCATACGTAGATGCTATTTCTTCTACATAAGCATCTCCTTTTGGTACTAATTCTTCATTGTCGATATTTTTTAATGTTATTCTTTCTTGCTCTGCAAGACCTTGAAATTGTTGTATTGCTACTGCAAAAAATGTTAATGCTGCAAACTCCTTATCTATAAGTGCAGGTAATGCTATAGCACCCAATGAAGCTGAAAGTCCTGATATTATTATTTGTTCTAAATAATCTTGTGGTCTCGATGGGTATTGCTTGTCTGTAACTCTTAAAACTAATCCTCTACACAATATTCCTATAATTACTGCTACTATAAAAGAGTGTCTAAATAAATTTGCACCTAATAAGCTTTCTTCCATTTTCTCAGCTCCTTCTATTATATAGTTTGTGCAAAAAACAAAAAAAATTTCCTTCTATTTAAGGAAATTTTTTTGTAGTATTGTAACAATAAATTCGCTACCAATACCAAGTTCACTTTTTACTTTTATACATCCATTTAATGATTTGACTATATGCTTCGTTATAGCCAATCCTAAGCCCGTTCCTCCTACATCTCTACTTCTTGCTTTATCCACTCTATAGAAGCGTTCAAAGATACGTTCTACATCTTCTTTTGGTATTCCAACGCCATTATCTATAACTTTGATTATTATTTTTTCTTCATCTTTTAAAACTACAACTTGTACAATACCATTATCTTGAGTGTATTTTATAGCATTATCAACTAAATTTAAAAACACTTGTTTGATATAATCTCTATTAGAAAGTATGTTTATTGATTTATCATCACATTTATATAAAACTTCTATATTTTTTTCACTAGCTGAACGTTGAGTTATTTCATATACTTCTCTAAATACATCATATATTACAACATCTTCCATTAGAAGAGTGTCTTTATTTTCTACAAATGATAATAATAATATGTCATCAATCAATCTTTTTAATCTGTCTGATTCACTTTCTATTATTTCCAAAAACCTATTTCTAGTATTTACATCTATATTTTCATTGGATTTTAACGTTTCAACAAATCCACTTATAGATGTAAGTGGTGTTTTAAGTTCATGACTTACATTAGCAACAAAATCACTTCTCATATTTTCAAGCTTCACCTTTTTAGTAATATCTTCTATGTTTACTATTGAGCCAATTATTACATTATTAGTATTTTGAAGATAAACTGGGTCCACTTTTATTTTGTATACTATATCATCTTTAATAGTAATCTTTGCAGTTTCATTTTCTTTAGAACCTATAAATTGAAGTATCTGCTTTAATATTTCTTCTTCTTTTATTACAGCATTGATATTATGACCTTCAACTAGTTTGTTGGGTTCGCTCTTTATCATTTCTTTAGCTTCATCATTTATCAATAATATGTTTCCATTTACATCTATAGCTAAAATTCCATGAGATATACTTTTTAATATAGACCTTAATTGTAAATGTTTATATTGTACTTCTTCTAATGTATCATCCATATTTTTTATCATATGATTAAAATTTCTGGCTAATTCTCCTAGTTCTCCTTTAGCTGATATATTCAGCCTAGCGTGAAACTCTTTGTTACTTACTTTTTTTGAAACGTATATAAACTCTTTTAAATATTTTCTTAGTGTTATTGTGTATCTTACAGACAATATCACAATGGCTATAGACAACATAACAATAAAAAAATATATGTTCTTTAATTCTTCCACAAGATAACACTCCTAAAATATAACTTTTTCTAATCTATTTTGTATCCTACACCTCTTATAGTTTCTATATATTTTTCTGATTTATCTTCATCTTCATCTTCTATTTTTTTTCTTAAATATCTTATATGGACATCTACTGTTCTAGTTTCTCCATAGTATTCATAGCCCCATATTTTATCTAAAAGATAGTTTCTTGAAAGTACCTTACCTTTATTCTGAATTAATAATTTTAACAGTTCAAACTCTTTAAGTGTTAACTCTATCTTTTCAGAACCTTTAGTAACTTCATGTTTTGATAAATCTAGTTTTAAATTACCTGTGGTAAGTATATTATTTTCTTCACCTGTACTAGTTAAGTTATATCTTCTCAAAACAGAGCTAACTCTAGCTAACAATTCTTTTATACTAAATGGCTTGGTTATATAATCATCAGCACCTACTTCAAGCCCTTCAACCTTGTCATTTTCCATATTTTTAGCAGTAAGCATTATAACAGGAATATTTTTCAAGTCTTTATCACTTCTTATTTTTCTAAGTACATCTATTCCACTTATATTTGGTAGCATCCAATCTAAAAGTATTAAATCTGGTTTAACTTCTTTAGCTTTTATAAATCCATCAAATCCATCATATGAATAACTAACTTCGTAGTTTGACACCTCCAAATTGAATTTTAATAGCTCAACTATATGCATTTCATCGTCTATAACAAGCACTTTAGTATTCATTAAAAAGCTCCTCTCTATTTTATCTGTAGTACCGTTCCTATTCGTTCTGATGCCTTATTATGTTTTCTATAAGAGTGGAATTCATCTGCTCTACAACTAGTGCATAGATTTAAATTTATTATATTTTCTTTTTTGACTCCACTACATCTCAGCATATACTCATTAATTTTCCATAAATCTAAATAGTAACTTCCCTCTTTTATTATATAGAACTTTTCATCATTATTTGTAAGAATTGTGTTAAATTTTTCTACCAAATCCTCAGACACTTCATAACAACAAGGTCCAATTGATGGTCCAATTATACATATCAAATCTTCAGGAACTGTTTTATAGGTCTCAGACATCAATTTTATTGTTTTGTGACCTATATTACTAAAAGTACCTTTCCAGCCCGCATGTGCTAGTCCTATGGCTTTATTTTTAGCATCTATAATTGATATAGGTACGCAATCTGCTGTAAACAATAAAAGTGGTACTTTCTCTAAGTTTGTTATAAGTGCATCGCCTTCTATTTTTTGTCCTATATTCTCTCTGTTAACTATGTTAACTATGTCTGAATGTATTTGAGAATTACTAGTTAAATTTTCAAACATTAAATCGCACTCCTTACAAACCCTTAACATGTCTTCTTTACTTTTTGCATCTATATTTTTGCAAGTTATAACTAGATTTATAGAATTTAATTTTTCATCAATTTCTTTACAGTTGCTACTTAAGTTAACATACTCTTTAATATCTTCTACACTTTTTAGATTTATATAATCTTTCATCATTTGTCTCCTTTTTCTATTAGTATACTTTTAAGTTCGTTTACAAAAGTATTTATATCTTTAAATTGTCTATACACAGAAGCAAATCTTACATAGGCGACTTCATCTAAATCTTTCAATTTATCCATTACCATTTCGCCAATTTTTTTGGTTTCGATTTCTTCTATAAAACATTTATTTATTTCATTTTCAATATGTACAACTATATTCTCAATATCTTCAACAGATACAGGTCTTTTTTCACATGCCTTTAATAGTCCGTATTTTATTTTTTCTCTATCAAAATATTCTCTACTATTATCTTTTTTAATAACCATTAAAGGAGTAGTTTCTATTTTTTCATAAGTAGTAAATCTCTTTTTACATAATTCACATTCACGTCTTCTTCTAATAGATTTTAAATCTGTATGTCTAGAATCTATTACCTTTGATTCTTTATAATTACAATAAGGACATTGCATCTGTATTCCTCCTTCGTTTAGCTATATATCAAATTCATCTAAGCTTAATTCTGAACCTATATTTACTATTATTGTATCACAACCTATTTTAAGTATATCATTCCAAAATATAACTTCTTCATCCCCTCCTCTTGAAAAAAAACTTCTACTTCCATCTCCAAAAATGGTAAATGAGACTACCTTTCCCTCATGGATATCCATATCTATGTCGATTATGAAACCCATCCTTTTTCCATTTTTTACATTTATAATTTCTTTTTCCATTATATCAGAAACTCTAATCATATTATACTCACCCTTTCTTTAAAAATAAATATGTATTTGGATAAAAAAAAATGACCTATATAGGTCATTTAAATTTAAAATTATGTTTACATTCCATGGATTACTTATACATACTTTCTCATATTTTTTAAAGCATTTTTTTCAATTCTTGATACTTGTGCTTGAGATATACCGATTTCATCAGCAACTTCTATCTGAGTTCTTCCTTTGTAAAATCTTAAATCTAATACCAACTTTTCTCTACTATTTAATTTTTTAATAGCTTCCTTAAGTGATATTTCTTGCAACCAGTTTTCATCAGTATCTTTTTTGTCTTGAACCTGATCCATTACAAATATCGCATCTCCATTATCTTGATATACTGGGTCAAATAAAGATATTGGGTCTTGTATAGCATCAAGTGCCATTACAACTGACTCTACTTCTAATTCTAATTCTTTTGCTATTTCTGATACTGTTGGTTCTTTTGAATTTGTTCTAATTAATCTTTCTCTGACTTGTAGTGCCTTATATGCTATATCTTTTAATGATCTACTTACTCTGATTGGATTATTATCTCTTAAGTATCTTCTAATTTCTCCTATAATCATAGGAACAGCATAAGTTGAAAATCTGACATTTTGACTTAAATCAAAATTATCTATAGCTTTTATAAGACCAATACAACCTATTTGAAATAAATCGTCTATATTTTCTCCTCTGTTGTTAAATTTTTTTATTACACTCAAGACTAACCTTAAATTTCCTCTTACAAATTGTTGTCTGGCTTCTTCATCACCACTTTTTATTTGTAATAAAAGTTCCTTCATTTGCTTATTTTTAAGAACTGGAAGTTCAGATGTATTAACACCACATATTTCAACCTTATTAACTTGCATACATTTCAGTCCTCTCTCAAAAAGTATTCATCTATTGAAATTATTTACATTTCCAATTTTTTTATACTTTTTAAGAAGAATTAATTTAGAATTATACAAATTTTTTCATTTCTTTTTGTAACCTTGAAATTATTTTCTTTTCAAGTCTAGATATGTAGGATTGAGATATTCCAAGCATTCCAGCAACTTCTTTTTGTGTTTTTTCAATACCTTTATCTATAAGTCCAAACCTTAATTCCATAATTTGCTTTTCTCTGTCACTTAATCTGTCAAGTGCCATAACTAATAAATCTCTATCTATCTCTTCTTCTATTATTTTATATATTTCATCATTTTCTGTACCTAAAACATCTGATAATAAAAGTTCGTTTCCATCTAAGTCTATATTTAAAGGTTCATCAAAAGACACCTCTGTTTTCTTTTTATTATTTTTTCTTAGATACATTAGTATTTCATTTTCTATACATCTTGAAGCATAAGTTGCTAATTTTATGTTTTTATTTAATTTAAAAGTATTGACTGCCTTTATCAAACCTATAGTTCCTATAGAAATTAAATCCTCTACATCTATACCTGTATTTTCAAATTTTCTTGATATGTAGACTACTAATCTCAAATTTCTTTCTATTAAAATTGATTTTACAGTTTCATCAGTTTCTAGTTTTTGCAAAAGTTCCATTTCTTCTTCTGGTTTTAGTGGAGGAGGAAGAATATTGGCCCCTCCCATATAGTATATTCCTTTTGGCTTTATTATTTTTAATTTAATACCTAACATCGTAATAAAGCTTATGATTCTTTCTTTTAATCGTAACATCCTTTGTCCCCCTTAAATTTTTAGCTAGAATCCAGGCAATATATTTGGATTCATTATTGCCCCGTATTCTCTATCATTAAAATTTGAAATACCAAGTATTATATTTCCTATCTTTTGCTCATCTACCTCTACATAATCAGCTTTTAGACCAATTATTATGCTTGTCTTATTACTTCCAGCATGTTTATAAGGTATTATTCTAACTCTCCCTGAAGTTCTGTCATCTAAACTACATATGATTTCCTGAGCTTTTTCCATATCTATATCTTCATAGTTAATATTTAATAGATTTTCTGGAATCAATCCTTCTAACACACTTGATTTGACTATTATTACATCACTTTGACTTATTGGGTCTTTTAATAAATTTCCACTATCCACTAAAGCCTTACAGCAAAAGCTTTTTTCTAATAAGTTTATATTTATAGTCTTTGTAAGCTCTTTGATGTATTTAAGCATCTTCAAGTCTTTGTAAATGTACTTTAATAGTTCACAACTTACATAAGTACATGCAATTAAAAAAGATATTTTTAAATGGCTTATTCCTGTAAAATAAATTACAAAATAAGTACTTCCAGAAATAAAAATATTTACTAAATAAAAAACTAATGCTACATGAGCATAATCTTTTTTACTCTTAGTCCTAAATGAAATTAAAGTTATAATACTCATGATTATTATTTTAAATGGCACTGTAAATAGTATATTCATTGACGGGTATAAATAAGCAACAGAGTAGGCTCCTCCTAAACTAGCCCCCAGCAACTTATTCTTTCTAGGATTATATTTTTTAGTAAGAATAGAAGTACAACTTATAATAATATAATTTATTACTAGGTTTTCTATAACATAGTACTCAATATACACCATGTATCCCCCCTTAAAACCTTTAAACATATTATAAGATAGTATGTACAAAATTTTATGTCACTTTTGACAGTCGAATCCAAAACAAATTCTATTTAAAAATAACAATGATATATGTCTTATACTTTATGTCGTCAAAAGATATTTTTTTAGTATCAAACAAATAGGCTTTTTTGTAGAATTCAATATATCTAGGTAGAAGTTATTCAACCCTACTTTTGGAATATTTCCATAAAAAAAGACTATGCGACTTAATAATATAGCAAGTAAATCTTTTACTTGTATAAAATTAAGTTGCATAGTCTATAAATTCAAATATAAACTTAAACTATTGTGCTAATAATTCATTTGCATATTTTGCAGATTCATTTAGTGCTTGTTCTGGAGTCTTATCTCCAGCTATCATCATTTGAAGTTGTTTCCATAAGTGTTCATATATTTCTACTCCATGAGGTCCAACTGTTAATGGTCTGTACATATTTTTATCTTTTGTTACCATTTCTTCAAATCTTGGGTCTCCTTGATATTTTTCACCTTTAGCAACTGGTGCTCTTGGTATCTCTTTATGGAAAGCTTCCATTGAGTCTTTACTTAACATATATTCAAGAAGTTTAAAGCCAAGTTCTTTGTTTTTACACGCTGACATTAAAGTTAAATCATCTACTGAAGCAAAACTACCAACTGTTTTATCTTCTAATGAAGTTACATATCCCCAGTTTAAGTCTGGGAATGATTTATCAAAAGTACTTGTAGCAGCAGAAGACAGCATTATAGTAAATGCAGCTTTTCCTGGTCCAAATACACTTTCAACCATTTCATTACTGTCTTTTGATAAAGCATTATCTGGTATATATTTTTTCATATCATTTATAAAGTTAGCAGCTTTTAATCCTTCTTCATTATTAAATTTAACTGATTTTAAATCATCATTATATATATCTCCACCAGCTTGCCATAGATATGGATACCAGTTCCAGTTTAAACTACCAAACACTTTAGAACCCCAACCTTGTGCAAGACCCCATTGGTCGATTTTTCCATCTCCATCAGTATCTTTTGTTGCTTTTTCACATATTCTTTTAAAATCTTCCCATGTTTTAGGAGGTTTTTCTCCCAATTTTTCTAGTATATCTTTATTATAGTATAATACACCTGGATTAGCAGCTTCTATAGGTAAACCGTAAATTCCACCCATCATTTTTGCATTATCTAAGTATAAATAATTGTCTGAAGTTCCTGATTTTTCTAAATAAGGAGTTAAATCTTCAACTGCTCCCATTTCTATAAATTGAGGAAACATTTCTGCATACATATATCCTATATCTGGCCCCTCACCTGCACTGATTGCAGTAGCATATTTTTCTGCATAATTATCCCATGGTACTATTTGAAATTCAATTTCACAGTTATTTTCCTTTTCAAATTTCTCAAGTATCGGTTTCCATGCATCTGCATCATGATCTGTTAATGGTGCAGACCATACAACTAATTTTTCTTTGCCATCTTTTCCTTTAGATTCTTCTTTTTTTGTACATCCAGCAAGAAGTGATGTTGACAAAACAGCAACCATGGCTAAAGAAAGAATTTTTTTTAGCTTAATCATACTTAATCCCCTTTCAGACTTTAATTTCTCTTTTTCCTCAAATTTTTACAATTCAATTCAGATTTAATATTACCAAATAAAAATATCATTGTCTAATTATAAAAAACTATAACCATTTGTATAATTATCATTTTTTTCTATACTTAATAAAAAAACTTTACTTTTTTATATTTTTTTGATACTAGAATATATTTTAAGAAATAATAGATTAAAATACAAAAAATAAAAAGAAGTCTATTGACTTCTTTATAAATTTACATATTATCTTCTTCTTCTTAAGAATGTAGGTATTTCCATGCTCTCATCATCGTCTTCTTCTATTATACTCGCCTTTTTAGGAGCTTCTATCTTTTCTTCAACGACAATTTCTTCTTCTTCTATTTCTTTTACAACTTGTTTTACGGTTGTATTCAAAGAAGATCTTATACTTGATTTAGGCTTAGTATCCAAATCTAAAATCCCACCTTGTAAGCCTTCAAATCCTGTTGCGATTACTGTAATCATTATTTCATCGCCTAAATCTTCTTTTATAGAAGCACCAAATATAACATTTGCTTCTGGGTCACATGATTCCATAACTAAAGTAGATGCTTCATTAACTTCAAATAATCCTAAGTTAGGACCACCTGTAACATTAAGAAGTACTCCTTTTGCTCCTTGTATTGATGTTTCTAAAAGTGGAGATTGGATAGCTTGTCTAGCAGCATCTATAGCTCTAGTTTCTCCACTAGCACTACCTATACCCATATGAGCAAGACCTTTATCTTTCATTATAGTAGTAACATCTGCAAAGTCTAAGTTTATTAATCCTTCAACTGCTATAAGGTCAGAAATTGATTGTATACCTTGTTTTAACACATCATCTGCAACTGCAAAAGCATCCAACATTGAAGTATTCTTTTGTACTATTTGTAAAAGTCTATCATTTGGTATTGTTATAAGAGTATCTACCTTTGACTTAAGCTCAGCTATTCCACCTTCAGCATTTTTCATTCTTATTTTACCTTCAAATGCAAAAGGTTTTGTAACTACACCTACTGTAAGGATACCCATTTCTTTAGCTAAGCCTGCAACTACTGGGGCAGCTCCTGTACCAGTACCACCACCCATTCCAGCTGTAACAAATACCATATCAGCTCCTTGAAGTAGTTTTACTATTTCATCTTTACTTTCTTCAGCAGCTCTTTTTCCTACTTCTGGATTAGCTCCTGCACCAAGTCCTCTAGTTAATTTTTCTCCTATTTGAACTTTATATTCAGCCTTTGATGTATATAAAGCTTGTTTATCTGTATTTACTGATATAAATTCAACACCTTTAAGTTGAGCTTCTACCATTCTATTGACAGCATTGTTTCCACCGCCACCTACACCTATTACTTTAATTTGTGCACATTCTTCTAATTCTACGTCAAAGTTTAGCATCATAAACCCCCTTATCTCATGATTCAAAGTTATCGTATGTATTAATTATATCATTTTCTTCTTTTATTTTGTTAACCTTTAACTAACATATTCCACAAAAACGTAAATTTTCCTTTTTAATTTTCTTACTTATATTGTCAAATATTACTCTTTAAGTATAAAATATTTTATGTATATATCAAAAGCTCTTTAATTTTTATGTTTTTTATTCATAATATTGGCAATGATATAACGTCTAATTATGGATAAATTATTAAATAGTCTCATACCAAAAACTAATACTGCTACATAATAAAGTGAAATTCCTAACTTTTCTCCTATATAAGTCAATAATATAGCCAAGATAGCATTCCCTATGAAACCAGTAACAAAAATTACATTATCATAGTTATCTTCAAAACTGGATTTTATCGCTCCAAATATAGAATCCATTATTGCAAGAATAGCTACTGACATATATATCGAATAATCCATAGAATATGTAAATGGAATGTAGTAACCTACTACCACACCAAATGCCAATCCTCCTAACACCCATATCATAAATCTTCACCTCTTTATTTTACTTTGAAACACAACTATATTACAATCCTTTTTATTAATTTTTTTTATTTTTTCTTTATTTTTTTGTATTTTTCGTTTTATTTTGCAAATAAATCCACCTTATTTCCATTATTTTCCTGTATTTTTATATTAATTCCATATATATCCTTTAGAGATTTAGCATATGATTCTGGAGAATTTATAGCTGCACTCAATAAATCTATATCTCCTATAGCTTTTATTATAAATGGTTGTCCATATGTAGTATCGTTCACTGTAATAGTTGCTCCTGAACATTTTATCTTACTTGTTGACAATACTCTTTCTCCATTTATAGATATTGCTTTTGCACCTGCTTTTTTCAAATCATTTAAAACTCTTAGAATGTCAATATCATGTATAATCAGGTCGTTTGGATTTTGTCCATCTTTTAATTCTCTTTCACTATCCTTCATAGTAATAGTTATTCCTGGACCTGTGACAGTTGAGTAGCCACTTAACTCTTTAACTTCTTCAAGTTCTTTTTTCATTAATGTTTGAATCGATTCATTTCCATTATTTTCTGCTTGCTTATATTCATCTAAAGTATTTTTATTACTTTTAAGAGCTTCTTTTAGATTTTTTATTTCCTTATTTGTATTTTCTATTTCACTTTCAATATTTTTAGTCTGACTCAATGTTATATACACTTTATTTGGGTTCAGTGATTTTATATAAGTTGATATGAAAATGCCTAATATGAATGCTCCTAATATAATCATTTTCTTTTTCATACTATTATTTCCTCTCTACTTTTTCTGTATCACCGTGTCCATTTATTTTTACATTATCTTCTTTAGCCACTTTTACCTTTGCATTATAATACGTTTCTATTTCCCAGACAATACCGTACTTTATATTGAGCGCAGAAGCTAATGTATCAGAATCACCAATTGCCTTTATTGTAATTGGCTCCTTTATAACAGTATCATTCATATAAAGTTTATCTTCTTTCAAATACATATATGTATTTGAAACTAATCTTTGATTATTTATAGATATGGCACTTGCTTGTGCTGAATTTAATTTATTTATCATTGACAGTAATAAATCATAATTATATAGTATACTGTCATTTTTATCAAAGCTTCCTAAGGTTTTTGTAGAATTTATTTCAACTTCAATACCTTTTCCTTCTACATCTGTATATCCAGCTAAGGTTTCATATTTTTCTATTTCTGATTTAAGTATATCTTGCTCTCCTTTTTCACTTTTACCTCTATAAGTATCTATATCTTTTTTTACACTATTAATTTCTGATTGAAGATTTTCCTTTTCTTTTTTTAGAGATTTAAGTTCTTCTGTAAGTTGCTCTCCTCTCTTAAAAGTCGTCATCCCTCTATTTTCTATATTAATAATTTTTAATTGTAAACTAACGAGAACTCCCAATACAATACTTCCTATGATTATACTCTTATTTATAAATCTTTTTTTCAAAATATCACTTCCTTACAATTGTCTATCCTTCTGGACTATATACAGCTAGCTTTCCATAATTTAGATTTATAGTCCCACCATTGGTATTTTTATTTTGCAGGTCAATCAAAATTTTATTTACCCTAGATATATTATAATCTAAGTTATCATCATTAGAAAGTAAGATTTTTATATTGCTTCTCGTAAGCATATCTACATTCCCTTCTTTTTTAAAGTTTACATAATTTATTTTTCTATAAATACCTTCTTCTTTTAAATAATTTAAAGTCTTAAATACATTCTCTTTAGTTTTATAATCTTTAAATTTTATTGATTTCGTATCATCAATACTATAATCTACTTCCACTATCAAATCATTTTTGCTTTCATTAGTACCTTTTAGTTCCTCTAATAAGTTCCCTTTTTTATCTATATAACAATAGTTATCTTCATCCTTTAATGCTGCAAAAATTTCTTTTTCCTTTAAGCTTATAATTATCTTATTTGGAAGTTTCCTTTTTATTTCTACATCTTCTATATATGGATTTTTCATAAGCTTACTTTTCATGTCTTTAAAATTGTATGCAAATATATTTTCATGTGAACTTACATTTAACTCTTTCATTATATTTGACTTGGTGACTCTTTTATTTCCAATCACATCTATCCTCTTTACATCAAATAAATCACTCCCTACAATAATACATATCCCAAAAGATAGCATAAGTATAAAAACCAAAACTATCATAACATTATTCGTATTTAGCTTCTTTCTCCTCTTCAAATACAATCAACCCCTTTGGTTAATAAATACACCTTTCGAGTTTATATTTCCTACAAAAAAAATATAATATTTAAAGTCAAATTTTCTCATTTTTTTACAAAACAATCTAATAAAACATTAAAAAAGAGGATTAAATTGATATTTCATCAAAATAAATATAAAATACTATATGTTTTTTATAACTTAAAACTTGTATACACACAAATAAACCCCTAATTTAGAATAATTTAGAAAATCTAATATATTATAAATTAGGGGTAAATATCTATTTATCTTTTCTTTATTCCTATTACTTTAGCCTGACCTTCTATACTTGGAGCTGCTTCTTTTTTTACTTCCTCAACAACTTTTTCTTTTTTTGATTTTTTAGCTGTTGATTTTTGTGTTGAGTTGTATACCTTTATTATCTCATCATATATAAGGTCTATCGCCTCAGGTCTACCTATAGTTTTACTTGCATTTGCCATGTCAACTAGAAGCTCTCTATCGCCTAAAAGTTTAAATACGGCTGTATTTAGGCTTTCTGGAGTTAAGTTTTTTTCTAGAATTGCAACCCCTGCACCTTGCTTCTCTATACTCTTAGCATTGTACTCTTGATGATTTTCAGCAGTATATGCTTTAGGTATTATTATAGAAGGTTTGCCAAGAGCTGTTATTTCAGCTAGTGAAATTGCTCCTGCACTACCTATAACTAAATCACTTGCTGCAAGTGCATTTGCCATATCTTCTAAATAAGGTACTACTTTTTGGTATGGTTTAAGATTTATATTACTGATACTTTCCATAAATTCTTCATAATAGCTTTTTCCTGTTGCAAATATAAAAGCTATATCTTCATTGACCATATTCTTTATGACAAGTCTCATTGCATCATTTATTTTTCTTGAACCTCCACTACCACCATAGCAAAGTACCATTTTTTTCTCTTCACTTATCCCTAAATTTTTTCTTGCGATATTTTTTCTTGATAACAAAATTTCTTTTCTAACTGGATTTCCTGTAAAAACTAATTTTTCTTCAGCTGCCTCAGGAAATCTTTTATGTGAATCTTCAAAACTTGTAAGTACCTTTGTAACTGTTTTGGATAAAATCTTATTAGTTACTCCAGGAAAAGAATTTTGCTCATGTATTATAGCTGGTATTTTTCCCATGGACGCATTAAATAAAACAGGTCCACTGACATATCCACCAGTTCCTATGACTACATCTGGCTTAAATTTTTTAACAATTTTTCTTGATTGTTCCAATCCTTTAAAAAGCTTAAAAACTCTTTTTACATTATCGAAGTCTATTTTTCTCTTAAATCCTTGTACTGTTACAGTTTTCAATTCAAATCCATACTTAGGAACTATTTCTGATTCTATTCCCTTTTCCGTCCCAACAAACATTATCTCGGCGTCTGGATGTTCATCTCTTATTTTGTTAGCAATAGCTATAGCTGGATATACGTGTCCTCCAGTTCCACCGCCCGATAATAAAACTTTCATCAAATCATCATCTCCTGTTAATTAATTTTGACATGCTTTGAGATGTTCAACACTATACCTACAGCCCCCATAAAGATGGTGAGTGAGGTACCCCCATAACTTATAAATGGTAGTGCTACACCTGTAGCTGGCATTGATGATGTTGCAACTGCTATATTTAAAGCTGCTTGTATTCCAATTTGTGCCCCTATACCTATGACAACCATACAAGCAAATACATTAGAAGTCTTCAGCGCTATTCTTACACATCTGTAGACTAAGGCTACAAATAGCATTATAACTATTATACAACCAATTAATCCTAACTCTTCTCCTATTATAGCAAATATAAAGTCATTTTGTGGCTCTGGTATATAAAAATACTTTTGCTTACTCTTTCCTAAGCCTAAACCAAACAGTCCTCCTGAGCCTAATGCATATAAACCTTGTATTACCTGATACCCCTTACCAAGTGGATCTTGAAATGGGTCTAAAAAAGATGTAACACGACTAAGTCTATACGGTTCAGCAATTACTAATGCAGCAAATAAAGCAGCCCCACTTCCTATCATAGCAAATACAATTTTCATATCCATCCCAGCAACAAATATCATTACAAATGTAACTAGAATTACAGTACCTGCTGTTGACAAATTTGGTTGAAGTATTATCAACGCAAAAAATATTCCTGGAACTACGAGAAGTGGTACAACACCTTTTGTCAAAGATTTTATTTTATCATAATTTTTCTCAATCAATTTTGCAGTTAATATTATTGTAGCAAACTTTGCAATTTCTGCAGGCTGAAATGTTAAAGCACCTATCCCTAACCATCTTTTTGCTCCATTTGCTTCTATTCCCAAAGGAGTTAAAACCAACAATAATAGTACTACTGCTATAGCTCCAATTGCTGTAGCATTTTTCTTCCAAAAATTATAGTCTATTCTAGATGTAATAATCATAACTATAAATCCCAGTATAGCATATATTACATTTTTCTTTAGAAAATAGTATGCATCATTATGTTTAAATGAAGATTGTATAAAACTTGCACTAAACACCATAACTATTCCTACAAATACTAAAAGCATAGTAGTATAAAATACTACTCCATCAAATTCAGTCTTCATCCTTATGTCAATTTGTTTTTTCAAATTTTCTTTAGGCATCCAACTAATCTACCTCCATTCTTCCATCTAAGTAAGTTTAGAGGTAAGAGATTATTTTAAATTGTTTACATTATCTTTGAAGTCTTTTCCTCTTACTTCAAAACTTTCATACATATCCCAACTTGCACAAGCTGGTGAAAGAAGCACTATATCTCCATTTTTTGAAATCTCATGAGAAGTCTTAACTGCTTCCTCCATATCTTTTACTATATGTATGTCATTAAATCCTTTATTTTTAGCACAACTTTCTATCTTTGGTGCAGTTTCTCCTAATAAGATTAATGATTTAACATATGACTTTGCAATTTCAAGAAGTTCATCAAAGTTGCTTCCCTTATCCATTCCTCCTGCTATAAGCACTATAGGTCTATTATAAGACTGTACAGCTTTTATAGTAGAATCTGGATTAGTTCCCTTTGAATCATTTACATACATTACATTATCTAAGTTTCTTACAAACTCTTGTCTGTGTTCAACTCCTTTAAATGTCATCAATACATCTTTTATTACTTCTAAATCTACTTTACAAACATATGCGATTGCTATTGCTGCCATACAATTTTCTAAATTATGGCATCCAGGCAAACTTACATCATCTTTATTTAGAAACTTAATCTTATCCTCTATATCTATTATTATGTCATTATTTTCTAAATATACTCCTCCATTTACTCTATGAGTTCTTGAAAAATAAATTATTTTGGCATTACATTTATCAGCTAGACCTCTCACTATTTCATCATCATAATTTAATACACAAAAATCTTCAGCATTTTGATTCATAAATATTTTTGATTTAGCTTCTATGTACTTTTCCATAGTATGATGTCTATTTAAATGATCTTCTGTAATGTTTAATATTGCACTTACTTTAGGTCTAAATTCATCCACACTTTCAAGTTGGAAACTACTCAGTTCAGTTACAAGTATAGATTCTTCATTTGAAGTTTCTATAGTATCTATTACAGGATTCCCTATATTACCAACTACATATGTATCTTTTTTGGCACTTGAAAAAATTTCTCCTACTAAGCTAGTTGTAGTTGTCTTACCATTTGTACCTGTAATCCCTATAAAAGTTGGATTATTTGACAATTTAAAAGCTAATTCTACCTCACCAATTATACACTTGCCTGAATTCTTTAGTTCCAAAATAAATGGCAGGTCTAATGGTACCCCTGGAGATACTACAACCATATCTACATCGTCTACATCCTCTGGATGGCATCCTAATATGTATTCTATGTCATTTATAGATTTTAATTCATCAAGTATGTTTTTTAATTTATTTTCATCTTTAATATCATTTACAATTATACTTGCTCCTAATTTATCTAAATGTTTAATTGTAGATATACCAGTTTTTGCAAGCCCTACTAATAAAACTTTTTTTCCACTTAAGTCCATTTTTTATTCCCCCTAGGCCTAAAATACTGCTATTATACTTATCCAAGCTAAAACAACTGTAATAATCCAAAAAACAAATACAACTCTTGTTTCTGGCCAGCCACATTGTTCAAAATGATGGTGTATTGGAGCCATCTTAAAGAATCTCTTTCTAGTTGCTTTAAAATATCCAACTTGAATTAAAACTGATAGAGCTTCTGCAAAATAAATACCTCCAATTATAGGTATTATAAGCACAGAATTAGTTAAAACTGAAAATGCTACAACCGCACCTCCTAGTGCCATTGAACCTGTATCTCCCATAAACACTCTAGCTGGATATGAATTAAATCCTAAAAAGCCTAGACATGCTCCAACAGTTGCTGCTGCCAAAACTGCAACTTCTGTATTACCTGCAACTGAACTTGCAAACAACATAAAAAATACAGAAACAACTAAAGTCACTCCTGATGCTAGACCATCTAGACCATCAGTTAAATTTACAGCATTTACTATTGCTACTATTATAAACATCATTATTGGTATATATAGTATCCCAACATTTATTACAAAATCTGTAAATGGTATCATAAGTTGCGAAGCACTTGATGATGACGTATACTGATAAAAAGCAACATAAAAAGATAATGCAACTTGAAGGATTATTTTTTGATATGCTTTTAGTCCAAGTGACCTTTTTAGCTTTATTTTTATAAAGTCATCTAAAAAACCAATAAAACCAAAACCAGCAATACATATAAGACCTACTGCCATGTCATGACTAACTTTTACTCTTGTAAGTCCAGTTATTAGAATTGCAACAATCATTATAATTCCACCCATAGTAGGTGTTCCATTCTTAGCTAGATGTGTTTGAGGTCCATCATCTCTAACTGTCTGACCAAATTTAAATTTCCTAAGCATTGGTATAAATATTGGTCCTATTATAATTACTATCAAAAACGCAATCAATGCGGTGTACGTAAGCTCTGTTATTCCTAACATCATAAAACTCCTCTCCCTTGTCAATCAACTCATTAGTTTAAGCTTATTTATTTAGATATTCAACTATTTTTTCTAATTTCATGCCTCTTGAGCCTTTCACTAAAATAGTGTCTCCTGTTTTTATTAATTCATCTAATTGATTAAATACATCATCTCTATTTTTAAAGTGATATATATTGGATGAATCGAATCCTAATCGTTTTGCTTCGTCTCCAATAAACACTGAATTTTCACCTATAGTTATTATAATATCAGTATTATTCATAGATGATTTTCCAACTAATCTATGACCATACTCTGAAATTTCACCCATCTCAAGCATATCTCCAAGTATTGCTACTTTTCTACCTTTATATCTTCCAAGTATTTTTAAGGCTGCTTCCATAGAATCTGGACTGGCATTATATGAGTCATTAATTATTATTAATCTTTCATTTTTTATTATGTCTAATCTCATTTTTGTCCCTTTGAAGTTTTTTAAACCTGTTTTTATATAATCCAAAGAAATATTTAAACTCATGCCAATTAATATAGCTGACATAGCATTATATATATTATGCTCTCCTATTGTTGGTATAAATATTTCCTCTTTTTTTCCATTTATGACACACGTAAATGTCAAACTATCTTCTTCCATAGTATAATCTTCACAATAAATGTCATTATCTTTATTAAATCCAAATGTTTTTAACTTATATATGTGCTCTTTTTCTTTTAGTGTAGATAAAAATTTATCATCACCATTCACAATCAAGGTATTTGTATCATCAAAGTTTGAAGCAATCTCCAGCTTTGCCTTTAAAATCCCTTCTTGTGAACCTAGGTTTTCTATGTGCGATAATCCTATATTTGATATGACTGCAATTTTAGGATTTACTATGTCCACCAAATACTTTATTTCATTAAATCCAGACATTCCCATTTCTATTACAGCACACTCATGTTCTTTATTTAAATTAAACAAAGTCAAAGGAACCCCAAAATGATTATTTAGGTTCTTTTCATTTTTCAAGATGTTTAATTTTGCAGAAATAGCTGCATATATCATATCTCTAGTAGTTGTTTTCCCTACACTACCTGTAACACCTATAAATGGAATGTCAAATTTTTCTTTATAATATCTGGAAATATTTCCTAGAGCCAAAGTTGTATCTTTTACCTCTATTAAATTTATATCCGAACTTTCTAATTTTATTCCATTACTTTTATTTTTTATAAAAGTTTTACATCCACTATCATAGGCAGACTTTATAAATGTATGCCCATCTAAATTTTCTCCAACTATGGCTACAAATGCATTTTGTGCCTTTGCTTCCCTGCTATCTATAACTATATCACTTACACAGTCATTATAATCTCCATATATTAACTTTCCATTAGTTGCAAGTACTAACTCCTTTATTGTTAAGCACTCCATTCTCAAACTCCTCCTTATAAAACATTAGCTATATTATCTTAGCAACAAAAGGCAATGTATACCGTTACATATACATTGCCTACGATAACTCTTAACTTTATAATTATATACTATATTTCTGTTTTTTTGAAGATGTTTATGGATATATGTTAATTATCTGTTACTTTTTAGTTTTCAAAATATAGTGTTATACTTGAATCTTCATTAACTTTTATTCCAGGTTTTGGAAAAACATCCTTTACTTTTGTATCCTTTGGAATTTCTATATCTGTATCTAAATTTGGTTTTAACTTCGCATCTTCTAGTGCTTTCACTGCATCTCCAATTTTTAAATTTCTTACATCTGGTACTTTGACTTGTTTCTTTTCATATTCAGCTTTTTCTTCTTCTTTATATACTGGTTTAACCCCTAAATATTTTAGAGAATCATTCATTATTTCTTTTACTATAGGTCCTGCTGTAGTACTACCAAATGCACTTACTCCTGTTGGCTCATCAACAATAGCAAGAACTACAATTTGTGGGTCATCACAAGGTGCTATTCCCACGAATGAACATATATATTTTCCTTGAGCATATTTACCATCTATAACCTTTTGAGCTGTACCTGTTTTCCCACCTAGTCTATATCCTGGTATATATGCAATTTTTCCTCCACCATCAGTTACAACTGACTCTGCAATTTCTAACATTTTTTTGGATGTTTCTTTAGATATAACATTTCTTACTTTTTTTGGTTTTACTGTCTCAGTTATATTACCTTTATTGTCAGTATAAGATTTTACTACTCTTGGTTGCATTAAATCTCCACCATTTGCTATTGATGATATAGCTGTTATAAGTTGTATTGGAGTTACTGATATGGATTGACCAAATGATATTGTAGCTAACTCGACTGGACCTACATTTTTTTCATTATATAATATCCCCTTAGCTTCTCCTGGTAAATCTATACCTGTCTTATTCATAAGACCAAAAGATTCTATATAATCATACATTTTACCAACACCTAATCTACTTCCTAATTCAACAAACACAGGGTTACAAGAATTTTGTACTGCTTGTTTAAACTCTTGTGTTCCATGAGGTCTATAGTGTCTCCAACATTTAATCTTTCTTCCTCCTACAGTTACACTACCTGTACATGTGAATTTCTCACCATCTTTTATTACTCCTTCTTCAAGAGCACTAGAAGATGTAATAAGTTTAAATGTAGAACCTGGTTCATATGTATCACTTACTGCTGGATTTCTCCACATTTGATAATAGCCCTTTATTTTGTCTTTATCGCTATATTTTTCAAGTTCTTCTTGATAATATGGATATATTGGTGTTCTTGAGTCGTTAGGGTCATAATCTGGTTTTGATGCTAGAGCAAGTATATCACCAGTTTTAGGATTCATTGCTATTGCAGTGACTTTCTTTGCATTGTTTATTTCATAAGCTTTTTGTACTGCTTTTTCAGTATAATGTTGGATTACTTCATCTATAGACAATACAAGACCATTCCCTTGAACAGGTTCATAATATTTTTCCATACCTTGTGGAATTTCTCTACCTGAAGCATCAGTACTTACTATTAGTTTTCCAGCTTTCCCTTTTAATTTTTTATCATATTGCATCTCTATACCAGATATCCCTGTTGCATCTGAAGAAGTATGACCTATTACATATGGTGCAAAATTTCCATAAGGATAATATCTTTGATTGTCTTCTGCTACCCATATTCCACCTAATTTAGCATCCCTTATTTTACTTGCCTTATCATCATCTATCCATCTTTTGACCTTTACAAGAGCCATATTTTTTTTACTTATTAGAGAATAAATATCTTTATAGTCTTCGTCCAAAATTTCAGCAACTTTTTCAGCCGCTTCTTTTTTATCTTCAACTTCTACAGGTTTGCACCAAACTGTATATTTAGTTACACTTACTGCCAATTCTTTCATATTTCTATCATATATAGTTCCTCTTTTAGGCTCTATAGGTATATCTCTTGTTTGTTGTTCTAATGCTTTTGTACTCAACCAATTACCTTTCATAAGTTGTAAGTATCCAGTCCTAATAACAAGGCAAAAAAACAGTGCACATGCTAAAACAAGAACAAGTACCAGTCTTTTTTTGCTTATCCTTTTTACTTTTCTCAAACCTATTCCCCCTAGTTATCCACATTTATATACTTTATTTGTCCATCTTTTGGATAGTCCATATTGAGCAATTCCTTTGCTTTTAACTCAATTTCTTTTATTGATGTTTTTTCAGTTTCTTTTGCCTTTAGTTCCTCTAATACTATCTCTTTTTTTCTTAAATCTTTTTGTAAATAATAAATATCATATTTCATTTCTGAAATTTTTGAATAACCACATAGATTCAATATTATTACTACGAAAGTTGTAATCAATAAAATACATTTAGCCCCTATTTTTTTATTAATTCTCTTTTTATAATTATTCTTTTTTTTATTTTTATATTCATTTAGATTATGTATTTTATAATTTTTTTTCAAATTATCACCCCGATAATATAGATTTTTAGATTTTCCTCTATACTATATTTGTTATTAATCATATCTCTTCCTTTAAAATTTCATCGCTAAATTAATACACTATTACACAATCTATTTGTAATTTTTTCTATACACAACAAAAAATCTATAGATTCACTAATTCTTGAATATCGAACCTATAGATTATACACTAATTTTTATTTATTTTTATCACTATATATTTTCTTTAACATATAAATCAATACACTTAAAGCAAATAATATTAAAAGTCCTGTCATCATGACTTTAGCTCCACCAGTCAACATCCCACCAACATAAGAATATACAATGGTTGCTGGTAATTGTCCTACCCCAGTAGCTATAAAGAAAGATATAAAACTCATAGATGTTAGACCTGCTGCATAACTCACAAGGTCAAAAGATATAAAAGGAAGCAATCTTGCAATTAAAATTGTATGTTTTCCATATTTATCAAAAAAACCATCTATACTTTCTAGTGCAAATTTACTTGTAAGTTTTGCAACTATATCTCTACCTAAAAATCTCCCAATTACAAAACAGATTGCAGCACCTGCCATTGCACTAACCCATGACAGTATAGCACCATTTACCCATCCAAATAAGGCTGCATTTGCAAAAGTAATTAAAAATGCAGGAAGAGGTGCAGCTATTGATTGTAATATCATAAGTGCAAATGATATTATTGGTGCCCAAACTCCAAATGATAGTATGTACTCCTTAATTGCATCTAAATTTAACATACTCAGATAAAATATCATCTGATTTACCATTTTTTTAACAGGAGGTATAAAAAAGTAAATAGCAAGTACCCCCAATATAATACAAATTTTTATTAATAATTTTTTATGCTTATTCTCTATTTTTCTTCACTCCTAATATCTATTTTAGTTATATTATAACAGAAAATATTTTTCTATATTGTCGATTATATCATAGTTGTTTTCTATTCTAATAAAAACTATAATAGGTTTTAACTATCATTAAGAAGTTTATTATTTTATTACATAGCTAGCCCTTACTCTCAAACTATATAAATTATATTTTTTCAGCTACTCTCAATTTAGCACTTCTTGAACGTGGATTTACTTCTATTTCTTCAGCACTAGGTAATATTGGTTTTCTAGTTATTATTTTTACTTCAGATTCTTTGTCACATTGACATATTGGTAAATGTTGTGGACATATACAATCTGATGCAAGATATTTAAATGCATTCTTTACTATTCTATCTTCTAACGAATGAAATGTTATTATACAAATTCTACCTCCTTCATTCATTATAGAAGAAGCATCATTTATCATCTTTGTAATTACTCCAAGTTCATTATTTACTTCTATTCGTATAGCCTGAAAAGTCCTTTTAGCTGGATGAGGCCCATCTATTCTAGCTTTTTTAGGAATAGCTTTTTTAATTGTATCAACCAATTCACCTGTGGTTTCTATTGGTTTATTCACTCTTTCCTCAACTATAAATTTAGCTATACGTTTAGCCCAGTTATCTTCACCATAATCTTTAATTATCTTAGCTAGTTCATCTTCTGAATAAGTGTTTACAACATCATATGCTGAAAATTCACACCTAACATCCATCCTCATATCAAGTGGTGCATCTTGCATATAAGAAAATCCTCTCTCAGCTTCATCAAGTTGATGAGAGGAAACTCCTAAATCTGCTAATACACCATCTATCTTATAAACTCCTATTTTTTCCAATTCTTCTTTTATATTTTCAAAATTGCTATGAACAAATTTTACTCTGTTTTCATATTCACTTAGTCTTTCTCTTGCTGTATTTATAGCATTTTTATCTTGGTCAAACCCTATAAACAATCCTTTATCTGATAATTTTTTTACTATCTCTTTGGAATGTCCTGCACCCCCCATAGTACAGTCAACATATACTCCATCTGGTTTTATCTTTAAATTTTCTATACATTCATTTAAAAGAACTGATACATGATGAAATTCCATAACTACCTCCTTTAAACTCACTATTTAAATTATTTTTCAATACTGTTGTTTTTATTTCTCTTTGATAAATAAATATGTGCTATTATAGCACCAACAACTCCAACTAAACTTATCACTTGAGCCATTCTAAGTGGCCCTAACATTAAACTATCTGTTCTTAATCCTTCTATAAAAAATCTTCCTATTGAATACAGGGTTATATAAGTTACTATAACCTGTCCTTCGTATTTTTTATTCTTTCTAAACAATAATAAAACTATAAATATTCCAAAATCCCATATAGACTCATATAGAAAAGTTGGATGAACCTTTACTCCATCAACCATTATTCCCCATGGTAAATTAGTTGTACCTCCATGAGCTTCTCCATTAATAAAGTTTCCCCATCTTCCTATAGCTTGTGCTAAAGGCATTCCAAGTATGACAGTATCAGCCATTTTTAAGAAATTAATATTTTTAACCTTAGTGTATATGTAACCAGCTAAGATTCCACCTATTAATCCTCCATGTATAGCAAGTCCACCACCTCTAAAATTAAGGATTTGAGATAGATTTTGAGCATAATAACTCCAATTAAATATAACATAATATATTCTTGCACATATTAATCCAACAGGAATTGCTATGATAGCTATATTTAATACATCATCTTCTTTAAGTCCTACTCTTTTTGACTCTTTTATTGCTATTAAAGTTCCCAAAATCATACCACTAGCCATGAGTATTCCATACCACATTATGTCTATCCCAAACAGTGTAAATGCAACTCTATCCATAACTCCACCTCTTTATCTTAATTAAAATATTTCCAAAGCAATACACCATATTTATAATTAATTGTAATTATACTAAATTATGATAACATATTAATGTTAATTCTACAAAACATATTGATGTTGATTCTACAAATACTCAAAATATATTATACACATCATCACAATAAAATCATTCATAAATTATTTGTAATCAAAGAAATTGGTGTATAATATACACCAATCTCTCTATAAGTTTTTATTAATAATATTTAATTTTTACTAACTTAATTTATATAAGTATATTCAACAAGCTCACTTGCTATCTAAATAAAATAAGTATCAAAATTAACTATTTGGCATTTAGCTACTCATTGTAATGTTCAAATTTTCTACTTAGGTTCTACAATAGAAATAACACAATACTCTTCTTTAAAGTGTTCTTTTAATCTTTCTTCAATTTCCTCAAAAGTAACATCTTTAATAATATCTAAATAATCCAAAATATTTATCTCTTTAAATGTATAAGATATAAAACTATTTCCTATAAAGTTTATAGAATCAAAACACTTAATAAATGAACCAATTTTTTTCTTTTTAGTTCTTTCAAATTCCTCTTTAGATAATCCTTCTTTTTTAGCTTTTTCTATATATTCAAGAATTATCTCTTTTACTTTTTTAGGTTCCTTAGAATCTCCAGCAATTACACTAAAAGCATAGTCTACTTGAGATGAAAATCCAGCTCCAAAATTTTCATTTATCAGACCTTGCATATACAAATCTTCATAAAGTTTGCTACCCTTTTTAAATAACATACCTACAAGTATGTCAGTTACAATTTCTTTACGTAAAAGTTCTTTTCCTTTTATACCTACATTATTATCTTTAAAACCTATGTTAAACATAGGTATAGATATAGGAAACTTTTCTATAACTTCTTTTTCCTTTACATTTGCTGGTTCTTCAGGATAAAATCTTTCTATATTCTTAGAAAGCTTATCTACATCATAATTATTTGCTTTTTTAGTTACATCTATGACTTTTTCTACATCTAAATCACCAACAACAAACAAAGCCATATTTCCTGGATTGTAGAAAGTATTATAGCATTTATACAGTTCTTCCTTAGTTATCTTATATATACTATCTACTGTACCAGCTATATCAATTCTAGCAGGATAATTTACATACATAGCCTTTAGACAATTAAAATATACATTCCAGTCTGGGTCATCATTGTACATTTTTATCTCTTGTGCTATTATACCTTTTTCCTTTTCAACATTTTCATCTGTAAAATAAGGTGTTTGAACATAATCAATTAAGTGTTCTAAACTCTCATAAAAATTTTCAGTAGCTGAAAATAAGTATGCTGTCATTGTAAAATTAGTAAATGCATTTGCACTTACACCCAATTTAGAAAACTTTTCAAATGCATCTCCTCCATCAGGTTGTTCAAACATCTTATGCTCTAGAAAATGTGCAATTCCTTCATTTACTCTAATCTTTTTATCTTCTCCTATTGGAACAAATTCTAAGTCATTTGAACCATAATTAGTAGCTAAAATAGCATATTTTTTTGTGAAGCCTCTCTTTGGCATAAAGTATACATCTAAGCCATTTTGTAATTTTTCATAATAAACTTCTTCTCTTAATATATCATTAACTATTTTTTCCATAGACATCTCCTCCATTAATTTCTTAAAAAGTATACAGTATCAAGTTCTATATCTTTTACAGCTTCGACTATATCTTTTTTAGTAACTTTTTCTATACTATATATTATGTCTTCTACTTCAGAATTTGTCTTTGCCATAGACTGAGAAAAAGCAAAATCAGACATTCCACCTATATTATCTGTTATAGACTTCATAGAGTTAACTAAAGCAAGCTTACTATTTTCTAACTCTTCATCAGATATATCTCCTGCTTTTAGACTTTCTAATTGTTCTTTTATTAATTTTACAGCTTTATCATAATCTTTAGTTTCTATTCCAGATGATATAAGCATAATGCTTTTATACTTCTCTATTGAAGAGAAAATATAATAGCATAAGCTTTCCTTTTCTCTTACATTCACAAATAGTTTAGAGTGTGGCCCACCACCTAATACATTACTTCCGACCACAAGAGCATAGTATTTATCATTATCTACATAATCTACATTTGCTCTATACCCCATAACTAACTTACCTTGAGTTATTTCCATTTTTTCGTCTACTACTTTTACTTCATCTACATGTTTTATGAAATCTTCTTTTGGTATATCTATAATATCTTCTCTTTCGAATTTTAAATTCTTGCTTATTATGTCTACAACCTTATCTTCATCAAAATCACCTTCTACAACTATGTCTATTGGAGATGTTTTAAGTATATTTCTATAATGTTCATATAGGTCTTTTGATGTTATATTATCTATTTCATCTTCATAACCAAACTCACTTATACTGTATTTTTCATTTTCACACATAGCTTCTATACATTTATCTTGTGCATATTCTTTTTTATCATTTATTATTGATTGTATCTTATCTCTTAAATTTTCTTTTTCAATATTTAAATATTCTTCTTTAAATCCACCATCCACAACAAGTGTATTATTTATTACTTCATTAAAAAATTCTACTACTTCTTCAAATATGTTTTCATCTAAATACTTTTCACTTATATTAATTATTTTAAAACTTAGTACTTGACGCTCTCCACGCTTTACAGCATCAGCTCCCATAGATGAACCATATAAATCATCTAGTTTATTGGATATTGCTCTAGCACTAGGATATTTTTCACTTCCGCTTGCTATTATTGATGGTATCAAAGCATTTTTTGTAGTTTCTTTTTTATCCAACAATCTCTGAACATACAAACTTATAAGATTTGATTTAAACTTTTCTGTTTTTATCAAAGTTAGATTAATATTATTACCCAAATTTATTATTTTCTTAGTATTAACCATATGTACCTCCTATTTTTTATTTAAACATCAATTTTAAAATTGAAATTTATTCATTTTTGATTGTATATACTTATATATAAAAACCTTCTATTTAATTATATCCTTTTTATTATTTTCTAAAAGTAATATTTTTATTTAAAAATTATTTAGACCATTCTGCTTTAAAGTCTAGTTTACAAGCTTCATATATATGATGTATAATCAATATGTATGTCTATAATTAAAACAATTTTACAATCCTATAGATTGATTGTTTAAAGTTATATAAAGAATATAAAAAGAATAAGAGAGAGGACGATTAATATGAAATTAGGTATAGTTGGTTTACCAAATGTAGGTAAAAGCACACTATTTAACGCAATAACTCAAGCAGGTGCAGAATCTGCAAATTACCCTTTTTGTACAATAGACCCAAATGTTGGAGTTGTATCTGTTCCAGATGAAAGATTAGATAAACTAAAAGAATTGTACAACTCTGAAAAAATAGTTCCTACTGCCATAGAATTTTGTGACATAGCTGGTTTAGTTAGAGGGGCTTCTAAAGGAGAAGGCTTAGGAAATAAATTTTTATCACATATAAGAGAAGTTGATGCAATCGTACATGTTGTCAGATGTTTTGAAGATGAAAATGTTATACATGTAGATGGTTCTGTTGAACCACTTCGCGATATAGAAACTATAAATTTAGAATTAATTTTCTCTGACATAGAGATTCTTGAAAGAAGAATTCATAAAACTCAAAAAGCCGCTAAAGCTGATAAAACTTTAGGTTCTGAACTTGATTTATTAAATTCAATCATGGCTACTCTAGAAAATAGTAAGTGTGTAAGAACTATGCAATTTACAGAAGATGAACAAATCTTTGTAAATTCATTAGATTTACTTACATCTAAACCTGTAATATACGCTGCAAATGTATCAGAAGATGATTTAGCAGATGACGGAGAGAGTAATAAGTATGTTCAACAAGTTAAGGTATTTGCAGAAACAGAAGATGCTGAAGTTGTTGTTGTATGTGCACAAATAGAAGCAGAAATTTCTGAACTTGATTCTGCTGAAGAAAAGAAAGAATTTTTAGAAACACTAGGGCTTGAACAATCAGGGCTTGATAAACTTATAAAATCATCTTATGCCTTACTTGGTCTAATTTCATTCTTAACAGCTGGTCCAAAAGAGGTTAGAGCATGGACTATAAAGCTTGGAAGTAAAGCACCTCAAGCAGGAGGAAAAATACATTCTGACATAGAAAGAGGATTTATCAGAGCTGAAACAATTGCTTTTAATGATTTAGTTGAACATGGTACTATGGCAGCTGCTAAAGAAAAAGGATTAGTTAAATTAGAAGGTAAAGAATACATAGTTAAAGATGGAGATGTAATATTATTTAGATTTAATGTTTAAAATGTTTATTTATCTACAATCTTAACTATTGTATTGTAATAAAGAAATTAGAATAATAGAAATTTCTATTATATTATAATAGCTATTTAGATTTTATAAAAAAGAGAGTTTTTCTAATTGATTTTTGAAAATCATAATAGAAACTCTCTTTTTTATAAAAATAAAATATTCTATATTTTAAATAAAAAAATATAGAATATTAAAAAATAAAACTTATAAAACTTCATTTTACTATTTCAAACTTTAAATTCATGTTTAACCAAAGGCTTGTTCCTTTTAAAAATTATATAGTATTCCTACAGAAATTATAATTGTCAACAATGAAAGTACTTTACTGTAATCCCAAATACGCTTTCCACCAAAACATCCAAATGGATAAAAAGGTATACTATGAAAAAGTAAAAAACTTATCCCAAAGGAAATAATATATTCATAAAATTCTGATTGTTTGTCAAATATTGCTACTACTAAAATAAAAAGTAGTACTCCTAACCACTCAAACAATCCTTCAATCCCCATACTACGTCTAAATGTAGTACTCCTCTTATACTCTGTTGGATAAAATCGACCTACCACTGGCCATATACCACCCAAAATTGTAATTAATAATGATATCAACAAACCACCTCTTGTAGCAATAAACTTCCATTTTTCAGATGAAATCAGGGTTGCAATTAATCCACTAAGTAAAGATACAATCAGTAATGAAAAAAACGCACCTACTCTGACAGCAAAATCATTAAAATTATTGCTAAAAAATAAAATAGGAAATGATATTAGTAAGTTTAAGACAATATAGATTCCTAATTGTTGAATTGATGAGCTATTTTTTCGTGATAATGTGCTCCATAAATGAAATCCAGAAGCAATAGCAAGTGTACTATTAAACCACAATCGTATTGTACTAATTAGCCCATAGTTTTGTAACATTTGTGTAAAGCTTATAATATGATATCCATTATTTTCAAACAACTTCCATGATGCAACATTATCGTCCTTCACAGTAGCAGTCGTAGTTTCACAACCTTGTTCTTTTAAAAATATGGTTACTTTTTTGTAAAGCTCACCTCCTATTCCCTTACCTTCATGTCCCATCTTTACATATGCTGTTTCTACATATCCAATTTTTTTGCCATTTTTTGCTGGAAAAATTTTATAGGAAGCCATACCAACAATATGACCATCTATTATAGCAAGAAAAGCATTTTGAGGCTTTTTAAATGCCATCCCTTCAACCAATCCAAAACTAGATTTACCAATTTTCCAAACAAGTGTTCTTTCATCATTTACCATTTCCCGAATTGTTATATTACTCAAAATTTTTCCTCCCTTAAGTACTTGAATAATTGCTGATATCCTTAGATTCACAAACTGTTATACTCAAATTAAAAACTTCTACCCATAGAAAAATTATATCTCTTTTAGAAAATATCATATGCTCCATATAATGTAAAGTAATACTCTAAACCTAGTTCATATTTTTATACTAAGGTGTTCTTACATAAATAAAGTGAACTTTGACTACACAAAGTTCACTTTCCTTACAAATCTTTATTTTATTTTGTACTAAGCTTTTTAATCTGTACTTATACCTTCAATATCATTCCTATTTAATATCAACTTTTCGTATTCTTCTATTGGCATTGGCTTTGCAAATAAAAATCCTTGAGCCATATCACATCCTATAAATCTTAAAAACTCTGCTTGCTCTAAGGTTTCAACTCCCTCTGAAACAACTTTTATGTCAAGTTGCTTTGCCATCTGAACAATGCTTGAAACCACAATTTGACTCTTTTTTGTTTCTTCTACTGTTATAAAAAATTGTCTGTCTAATTTCAAGACATCAATTGGCATATCTTTAAGCATATTTAAAGAAGAATAACCTGAACCAAAATCATCCATAGATATTTTAAATCCTACAGACTTTAGATTTTGCATTATTTTAAACAACATTTTTGTATTATCAAATATTGCACTCTCTGTTAGTTCAATTTCAATTAAATTTGGTTCAATATCATATTCTTTTGCAATGTTTTCAAACTTCTCTATAAAGTCAGGATTTTCAAGATGTACTCTTGATAAATTTACTGATATAGGAAATCTAGGCAAACCTTCATTTTCCCAACGTTTAAAGTTTTTACAAACTTGAATAAATACAAACATATCTAATTCTGTTATAAAACCATTCTTTTCAAAAATAGGAATAAACACACCTGGACTTATTAATCCCTTTTTTGGATGTTGCCAACGTACAAGAGCTTCAGAACCTACTATTTTACCTGTTGATAATTCAATTTTAGGTTGAAAGTATACCTTAAATTGTTCATTTTTTAAAGCATCGTGCATCTCTTGCTCAATATCACGTTCTTCTATAAGAGTTTCCTTTAAATTCTCAGCATAAATTTCATACACTTTTAAGTATTTTCTTTTTACTGTAGTCTTTGCAATCATAGCTTTATCAAGACAAGTAGATATATTTGTTTCTCCATCTTCAATAAAATATACTCCTATAGATGGTATCAGATTAAGTTCCACCCCTAAGCTAGTTTTTATCATAGATAATTTTTTACGCATAATTTCACATATCTCTATAACTGATTCTTTATCCTTCTTTTTTTCAAATATTATAGCAAAATTATCATTTGAAATTCTTGAAAATACAGACTGTTCTTTAAACATATTTTCAATCATCTCTGCAATTTTTCTTAATACTCTATCTCCCTCTTCATATCCAAATCTATCATTTACTAACTTAAATTTATCTATATCAAAATAAATTAAAACTAGATTCTTTTTCTCATGAGTGGATAAAAATTTACCACCTTCCAGATTAAATTTATTTGAATTTCCAATTCCTGTAATGCTATCTTTAAATGCAAATTCTTCTAATCTTTCCTTGCCCTTTTTTTGCATAATCAAGATATAAATTATTAATGATGTAAATATCACAATTAAAACTATACATGCTGATAGTGTAAGTTTTATAATAGCATATGATTTTTCAGATACAGCAGTTCTAGGAACTTCAGAAAAAAGATACCAATCATTAATTCCTATTGGAGCATAACTTAAATAATATCCTTTTCCAGACATATTATAACTTAATGAACCTGATTTAGAATTTTTTATATTTAACTTCATATCATTAAGAGTAGATTTTGATAAGGCATTACTTTTATTTATATATGAAAATAAATTTTCCATATTAGAATTTGCGTTTTTACTACTTGGATTTAAAACAATATCACCACTACTATTAGCTATATAAGAATATCCTTTTCCATTAAACGTTGGTACAGAGAGTATCTTTTCATATAACTTTGTACTATGTGTAGCAAATATAACACCAATAATCTTGTTCCCCTTATAAATTGGTACAGAGTACACATTAATGTCTTTATAGTCTTTTATTACATCTTTTAACTTACCTGTTATGACTACTTCTCCTTGCATTGACTTGGAAAAATAATCTCTCTTAGAAAAATCTTCTACATAACCATCTGTAGTATATGCCATACCATCTGGTAGAATAACGCCCATTCTTTTAAAGGAGCTATTGACAGATTCTCTTTTAAGTATTGAAAGAATATTGTCCAATTCAAAAGATTCTTCTCCTTCAATACATATTGAAATTGATTGTAACAATTTTATATCGCCATTAATTTGTTTTTTTAACACATTGACACTTTGATTTGCTATTTCTGAAAGATATTGATTCGTTTCCTCACCCAGTGTCTTATTCAACTTCGAACCATAAATCAAACAGGAAATTGTAACTACTAAGATACTTATGATAGCAATTATGGATAAACCCTGCCTATTATTTTTTGCATCACCCAACATCATGCTTCCTGCCTTTCCGGAATCTATATGTATATAATTATTATTTTATATTAATTATTCTAACAAATTTACGACAATACTTATTTTTCCATATTTACTGTAATTATACAAAATTATCAACTTTATTACAATAAAAAATTAATTAATATAAGTAATACAATTTTAATAAATTATATTATTTATATTAAGGGTTACTAACATAATTTGTATTAATGTCCACTAACATAAAAAGAATATAATATCAAAATAATTTTGATATTATATTCTTAAAATATATATTTTATTAAATTTTTACCTTACATTTTACTTAAACATTCATTGGCAACCTCTTTATCATCAAAATGATGCTTAACTTTACCTATTATTTGGTAATTTTCATGCCCTTTACCTGTTATAATTACAACATCATCTTTTTTTGCCATACTTATAGCTTCTTCTATAGCTTGCTTTCTATCAGCAACAACATGATAATTTTCTTTTTCCTTATCTATTCCTTCAAGTATATCCTTTATTATTGCTTCTGGTTCTTCAGTTCTTGGATTATCAGAAGTTACAATACATATGTCAGAATATTTTTGTCCAATAGCACCCATTAAAGGTCTCTTTTCAGTATCTCTATCTCCACCACATCCAAATACAGAAATTATTTTTCCTTCTGCAAATTGTTGAGTTGTTTTTAATACATTTTCAAGTGCATCAGGAGTATGAGCATAATCAACAATTACACTTATACCTTTATCGTTTGGTACTGTTTCAAACCTTCCTGATACTCCACTAGAAAGTCTAAGACCTTCTTTATATACTGGTTTAGGTATGCCAAGTATATAACAAGCAGCTATAACAGCTAAGGTATTATATACTGTAAACATTCCTGGAACTGGTATAAATATAACTTCTTCATAAGAAGGAGTTATTAATCTATAAGATACACCATCTGAATCTGATTTTATATCTCTAGCCATAAAATCAGCATTATTTTCAACTCCATATGTGTAACAAGGAACATCTATACCTTTTATATTTTCGTATATCTTTTTACCACCCTCATCATCTATATTTATTATATTTGCCATAGTAGTCTTAAAAAATAATTTTTCTTTAGCTTTTCTATAATCTTCTAAATCTTTGTGAAAGTCTAAATGGTCTGGTGTTAAGTTTGTGAATATTCCCAGTTTAAAGTCGGTTTCATCAACTCTATTTAATGCTAATGAGTGTGATGAAACTTCCATAGCACAGTAATCACATCCATTATTTAACATATTATTAAAATGATATTGTAAATCTATACTTTCTGGAGTTGTTGAATTAGAAATAATGTCTTTTTCACCATCAAATATTTTTATAGTACCGATAAGACCAACTTTATTTTTATTCAAAGTTAATATTTCGTTTAGTATAGTAGTTATACTAGTTTTTCCGTTAGTACCTGTAACTCCTATAACATTAAATTTTTGTGATGGATGATTATAAAAATTGTCAGCTATCTTTGCCATATCTTCTCTTGTATTTTTTACTTTTATAAACGTATATCCTTTTATGTCTACTTCTTCTTCAACAATAAAAGCTTTTGCTCCTTTGTTTATAGCATCTTTTATATACTTATGACCATCTGACACAAATCCTTTTATACATACAAATAATGTACCTTCTGTAACCTTTCTTGAATCATATTGTACATTATTAATATCTATATTTAATTCACCTTTGACACTAATTATATCCAACCCCTGTATAATATCATTTAATTTCATAAATGCTTTCCTCCCTTTAAACTCTTTTTGCTAAAATTACACTTCATGTAATATTATATTAAGAATTTTTTACTATGTGAATGGTTAAAAATGCTTGAAATATTGCAAAAAATGCTCTATAATTCTCTATAATATAATCTAAGAGAGGTCTTTTATGAAAACTACAGACAATAAAATTGGATACTTAAATGATAATTTTAAAATATTTAGTATCAGAGATAAAAAAGACATAGAATTTGAATACCATAATCACGATTTTAATAAGATAATTATATTTATAGATGGAAATGTCACTTATTTTGTTGAAGGAATTCCATATAAACTAAAACCTTGGGACATACTTTTTATTAGCAATAATGAAATTCACAAACCAGTTATTGATTCAAATGTATTTTATGAAAGAATCGCAATATGGATTAGCCCAGAATTTATGAAAAAAAACAGTGATAATACTAGTGATTTAGAAAAATGTTTTAAGATAGCCACAGAAAATAAATGTAATCTACTACGTTTAAATATACATGACATTGAATCACTCAAACTTTTTATTGAGCAAATAAATATTTCTGAATCTAGTAATGAATTTGGAAATGGAATACTAAGAAATACCTTATTCATACAGCTTATGATATTTTTAAATAGAATTTTCTTAAAAAAAGAGAACATAGAATCTATAGAAGATGTATTTTACGATGAAACTATAAAAAAAATATTAAACTATATAAACTTAAATATAGAGAATAAACTTTCTATAGACAGCATTGCATCTGAATTTTTTATAAGCAAATATTATCTTATGAGAAGATTTAAATCTCATACTGGAACATCTATACACAATTATATAATTCAAAAAAGATTGATTTTAGCTAAGTCATTAATAATCAATGGTCATCTTATGAGTGAAGTTTGTAATAAATGTGGATTTAATGATTATTCTAGCTTCGTAAGGGCATTTAAAAAGTATTATGGCGTATCTCCTAAAAACTATACAAACAATAAAAGCCCTTTAGATAGTACTTTGTTAGATGAATAAATAATTATTATAAATTTTATTTCAAAAAAATTAGAGGTATTAGTATATCTATTTTACTAATACCTCTAATTTATTGAAATATAAATCATATATTTTTATTAATTAAACTAAAATATATAACTTTAAATCATGCTTATATAATTACTCAACTTCATAATGTTTTAATTATACACATTAATATATCTATTCAGTTAATATGTCTACCCAATTTTTTCAATACTACCTTTTAATATACTTACACGATTACTTTCTTTTGCTGTAACTTTTCCCTTTTTAATATTTAACTTCTGATTTTGTTCTAAATTCGTAAACACTACTGGACTCATTGTTGATAAACCATTTTTTTCAATATATTCTAAATCCATCTTAACCAGTTTATCCCCTGACTTCACTTCATCTCCTACATTTACAAATACTTCAAACCCATTTCCCTCTAAGTTTACAGTCTCTATACCTAAATGTATAAGTATTTCTACTCCAGTTTTTTTAGATTTGATTATTATTGCATGTTTAGTTGGAAATACAACTCCAATAGTTCCATCTACTGGTGAATAAATTAATCCATCGTCAGATTTAATTGCAAATCCATCTCCCATTAATTTACTTGAAAATACAGAGTCTGGAACTTCTTCTATATCTAAGATTTCTCCATTTGTCAATGAATAAATTTCTTCTTCCACCAAAGTATCGCCTATATTAGTGTTTTCTATGTTATTATTTTTTTCCGTTTTCTTTTTATCTATATTTTTAATATCAGTCTTTTCAACCTTTACTTTTCCCTCTATTATATCTTTTATATTAGATTTTATTGCATCTGATTTTGGACCAAATATAGCTTGAACATTGTTTCCAATAACCATTACGCCTGCTGCTCCAAGTGATTTCAACTTTTCTTTATCCACTTTATCTATATCATTTACAACTAATCTAAGTCTTGTTATACAAGCATCTAAACTTTTTAAATTTTCTTTATTTCCTAAAGCTATTAGTATTTCTGATGCCAACTCATCTTTTGACATTTCACTAGTCTCCACACTAGACTCTGACTCATCTTCTCTTCCTGGTGTCTTTAGGTTAAACTTTCTTATCATAAATCTAAATACACTATAATATAATACTGCAAATCCAATACCTACTAAAATAGCTAGATACCATGGAGTTCTATTAGGAAGTACACCAAATAGTAAGAAGTCTATTAATCCGCCTGAAAATGTGAATCCGATTTTAACTCCTAATAGTTGCATTACTGCATATGATAAACCTGAAAATAAACAATGTACTACAAATAATGCTGGTGCAACAAATAAAAATGCAAACTCTATTGGTTCAGTTATTCCTGTTAAAAAAGATGTAAGTGCAGCTGATGCCATTATTCCTGCTACAAACTTTCTCTTTTCTGGCTTTGCTTCATGTACCATAGCAAGTGCTGCTGCCGGAAGACCAAACATCATAAATGGAAATGCACCTGTCATAAAAGTACCTGCTGTGAAATTTACCCCATCTTTAAGTTGAGCAAAAAATATCTTTTGGTCACCCATTACAAGTTCACCCGCTTTGTTTACATATTCTCCAAATTGATACCAGAATGGATTATGGAAAACATGATGTAAACCAAAAGGTATTAATAATCTTTCTAGAGACCCTTCCATAAATGCTGCTAATGTTTGATTTGCTTCTATAACATTTTTTGAAAAACTAAGTAACCCTTCTTGTATTGGTGGCCAAATAAATGATAATATGATTCCTATTACTATTGCGACTAATGATGTAACAATAGGCACAAATCTTTTACCTGCAAAAAAGCCTAAGTATTGAGGTAGTTCAATTTTATAAAACTTTTTATAAAGATAAGCAGCTACTATACCTATTATGATACCTCCAAATACACCTGTTTGAATTGTTGGTATTCCAACAATACTTGCATACATAGAATTATCTATCATATCTTCTGTGACACCTGCCATAACACCCATAGACGTATTAAGGATTAAAAAACCTACTATAGCTGCCAATGCTGCTACACCTTCGCCTTCAGTTAGACCCACAGCTACACCAACTGCAAATATAAGAGGCAAGTTATTGAATATAATTTGCCCTGAACTTTCCATTATACTTATTATAAGTTGAAATGTAGGATTTGCTAGTGCTGGAAAATGAGCAAGTAACGCATCTCCTGCTAAAGCATTACTTACACCAAGCAATATACCTGCTGCTGGAAGTAATGCAACTGGTAACATTAAAGATTTTCCTACTTTTTGTAAAACACCAAATATTTTTTTCATTTACTTCTCTCTCCTTATTATTTTATATTTTTTAAATAAAAAAGACTTAAGCTTATAAAAAATTACACTAGTAGTTTTAACCCTAAAAATAAATCTCATGTTAATATAAATAAACCTATATCAACCTAATTTTAGAATTAAAAATAAACTGTTATAATTTTTTTATAAACCTAAGTCTTGCCTGCATTATCAGTAACAACCTTAATGTTTTAAAATTATTATATTTCTATTAAATTTTACATAGTATCTTAAATACCAATATTTAATTTATATTTATTTAATAATATTATTATGAATTCAACACAGATATAACTCTTTTAATATGTAGTGTTAAATATAATAGTTCATCTTGACTTACATAGTAATCATAATTTTTCTCTACATGTGTCTTTATTTTATATGCACAATTATAATCTTTTTCATACTTTATCTTGATTATATCTACAATATCACTATTAGTATCATTGAGTTCCTCTCTTTTTACTAATCTATTTGCAAAAAACTTTAAGTGTGTAAGAAGTCTATCATAATTTATATCATCTTCTTTAAACTCAACTCTATAATAATATCTTATAATATTGAGTATGTCTTTTACAATTTTAGTAATTAACAGGGATTCCTTTGAACTGCCTTTATAGTTTGAATTTACTATGTGCATAGCTATAAAGCCTGCCTCATCTAAAGGAAACTCTACATTAAATTCTTTATTTATATAATCTACAGCCCATTTTCCAATTTCGTATTCTTTTTTGTGAATTCTTTTTATTTCATGTAGTAAATCATTTTTTATAGTTATATTTTCATGATATCTTTTAATTGCAAATGCAATATGGTCAGTAAGTGCTACATATATGTACTCATAAAGCTCAGTATTTAAAATGCCTTCTGCATGAGCAATTACCTCTGTGCTCACCTCAAAAAACTTCTCATCAACCTGGCTTGCTAATTTTCCAATTTTATCTATAAAACTTTCATCTTGTGTTACAAAGGTTCTTTCAATTTTACTTTTATCTACTTCTTGACCCTTCTTTTTTTGAAATCCTATTCCACATCCTGTTAGTATTAATTCTTTTTTTTGATTTTCATCTAAAACTAATACAACATTATTATTGTAAATTTGTTGAATAATCATAATCAATATCTCTCCCAAAATACAATTTCCCTTATTCATAAAAAAACACCTAAATTAAGATACAATTCACCTGTATATCTTAACTTAGGTATTGCCTGCTTCCCAGTAACAATCCAGTTTGTTAACGCTCATAAATATTGTATTCAATTTATAGCTTTATTCTATTATAAATGGATATATATGTCAAGCAATTTATTGAAAACTATTTCCTATTTTTTTAGTACCAATAAAATTTAAACATTATACAGTTTATAATTTTCATTCTATCATCATCATTTCATCATAAAGAATATTTTCCAATAATTCTTTAGCTACTTCTCTTGATATTTGTTTACTTTCAACTAATTGTTGAATACTATCTCTTTCAATTTGTATTGCCATTAATCTATAATATCCTACTTTTGCTTCAAATTTATCATCATTATGAATTTTTCTAGTTAACCAATTTAAATAACGATTATAAAATCTAATTACTATTAATGATTCATGCCTATTATCTTCATTAATATTTTTATTTGTTATTTAAATAACAATTTATAGATTCTTTTTACTAAAGAAATCTATAATAAATTTAAATACATGCTCATCTACATGACTGTAACGTTCTTTTTTAGGTCTACATAATACAACCTTCCATGTAATAGGGTCATTAAATGGTTTTTCTATAATTTGACTATTTTCAAAAAAATCATGTACTGGTGATGGTAAAATAGTTATAAAATCAGAATTTGTAGTTGATAACAACAAGAAATCCCAAGAACCAGACATAATATACCTCTTAAGTTTAACTTTTTCATCAGTAAATTTTTGCATTAATTTATGATGTATCATAAATGTAGGATTAAATATTGCAAGCAATTCTTCATTTAAATCCTTCCAATCTATTTTATTTTTCTTTGCAAGATGATGATTTGTATTTAAAAATGCAGTAAGTTCATCTTCTTGAAGTACATGTTCTGTTACTACACTCCTATCAATTTTATGTGGATGTAAAAGAACTGCATAATCTAATTCCTGTAAAATAAGCATTCTACTTAAATCATATGCCCCCTTCTCTACTATATCGAATTCTATATCTGGATTGTTTGCAACTAATTGTGCAACTACATCAGAAAAAGCTATTCCAAGTATAAGTGGTGGTATCCCTATTCTAACCTTCCCTTTAAACTGAACAGAGTCTTCTCTTAAATCCTCCATCATATTTTTATATTCATTTATAATATTTTCTGCATTTACATAAAATCTTTCTCCTGCTGGAGTTAATCCATTTAACCTGCCTTTATATCTCTCAAATAAATATACATTTTCATTTTCTTCAAAAGTTTTTATAATTTGACTTAAGGCTGGTTGAGATATGTGAAGAGTTTTTGATGCAATTGATAAATTAAAACCAGATTTCACTATTTCAACAAAATATTTTAACTGTTTTATATCCATTTCAAACCACCTTTCTTACAAGTATAGTTGATATTAATATTTTTTCTTATAAGAACATTTTATAAGAAAATCAAAATAATTTCATTAATATTTTAACAAAATATTCCTCTATATCTATTCTAAATTTTTATCCTATAAATTTTCCTTATATGTTGTATAAAAAATTAGACTTAGACAAAACTCATTTTTCGCCGTAATCTATAGTTAGAAAGAGGAAAACCTAAAGCATTAGGAATAAAAATAATTAAAATACTTAAAAACAAGCTTGTATTATAAGTAATTTATTATAGTGTTCTTCAATTTTTTTATTCAGAAAATTTTAAATAATCATTCAAGGAGGAACTATTAAACATGAAAGATGTAGTAATTGTATCAGCAGTAAGAACACCTATCAGAAACTTTGGTGGTGTATTTAAAAATACTTCTGCTGTTCAACTTGGAGTTGTGGCTGTTAAGGAGGCTATATCACGTATAAAACTTGATTTATCTGAAATAGATGAAGTGATAATTGGAAATGTTCTACAAGCAGGGCTTGGACAAAATGTTGCTAGACAAATTGCCATAAACTCAGATATACCAAGTTCTGTACCAAGTTACACAGTAAATAAATTATGTGGTTCAGGACTTAAAAGTATTCAACTAGCAGCTCAATCAATCATAGCTGGTGAAAATGATGTAGTAATTGCAGGTGGTACTGAAAATATGAGTCAATCACCTTACATTATTCCTACTGCTCGCTTTGGTAGTAAAATGGGCAATGTTACTATGGTAGATAGTATGCTAACAGATGGTCTTATAGATGCTTTCAATCAATACCATATGGGAATCACTGCCGAAAATGTTGCTGACAAATTTGGAATTACAAGAGAGATGCAAGATAAAATAGCACTAGAAAGCCAAAATAAAGCTGAAGAAGCTATAAAAAACAATCGTTTCAAAGATGAAATTGTTCCAGTAGAAGTTACAATAAATCGTAAAGAAATTAAAACTATTGATACAGATGAATATCCTAAATTAGGCATGACATCTGAAATACTAGCCAAACTTAAACCTGCATTTAAAAAAGAAGGTACTGTAACAGCTGGAAATGCATCAGGAATCAATGATGGTGCAGCAATGTTGATACTAATGAGTCAACAAAAAGCAGATGAGCTTGGGCTTAAGCCACTTGCTACAATAAAATCATATGCATCATCTGGCGTAGAACCTGAAATCATGGGAACTGGTCCGATTCCTGCAACAAAAAAAGCACTAGAAAAAGCAGGTCTTAATATTAATGATATAGACTTAGTAGAAGCAAATGAGGCATTTGCAGCACAAGCACTTGCAGTTAAAAATGAACTTCAAATAGATTCGTCTAAGTTAAATGTAAATGGTGGTGCAATAGCACTAGGACATCCAATAGGAGCAAGTGGCGCTAGAGTACTTGTAACCCTAATTTATGAAATGCAAAAACGTAAAGTAGAAACTGGCCTTGCAACACTTTGTATTGGTGGTGGTCAAGGAATAGCAATGATAGTTTCACGATAGGAGGAAATATGAATAAAATAGTTAGCATTGATGAGGCTCTATCTCATATCAAAGATGGAGATACAGTAATGGTTGGTGGATTCATGGCCAATGGTTCTCCAGAAAATTTAATTGATTATTTATGTGATAAAGGTATAAAAGATTTAACATTAGTTTGTAATGATACTGGTTTTATTGACAAAGGTGTTGGAAAGATGGTTGTTAATAAACAGTTTAAAAAGATAATTGCATCTCACATAGGATTAAACAAGGAAACAGGAAGACAGATGAATGATAATGAAACATGTGTCGAATTAGTTCCTCAAGGAACTCTTGCTGAACAAATTCGTGCAGCTGGTTATGGCTTAGGTGGAATACTAACACCAACTGGTATTGGTACTCTTATTGAAGAAGGAAAGCAAAAGATTGTTGTCGATGGTAAAGAATATCTTCTTGAAAAACCAATTCATGCTGATGTCGCTCTTTTATTTGCTTCAAAGGTAGATAAAGCAGGTAACTTAGTTTACAAAGGTTCTATGAATAACTTTAATAATTTAATGGCTTCAGCTGCTAATATTACAATAGTTGAAGCAGGTGAAATTGTTGAAATAGGTAATATCGACCCCAATGAAATTACTACGCCAGGTATTTTTGTGAATTACATCGTTGAAGGAGGTAATTTATAATGGATAAATTAGAAATGCAAGAATACATTGCAAACAGGGTCTCTAAAGAATTAAAGGATGGAGCTGTTGTAAATCTTGGTATAGGCTTACCAACCAAAGTAGCAAATTATATTCCAGATGAGGTAAACGTTATTTTGCAATCTGAAAATGGATTTCTAGGTCTAGGCCCAGCTGAAAATGGAAATTTAAGTGATGAAACTATTGTAAATGCTGGTGGCCAGCCAGTTACTATTCTTCCTGGAGGTTGTTTTTTCGATAGTGCCACTTCTTTTGGAATCATCAGAGGAGGTCATGTAGATGTAACTGTTCTTGGAGCACTCCAAGTTGACAAATATGGTAACATAGCAAATTATATGATTCCAGGTAAAATGGTTCCAGGTATGGGTGGAGCTATGGATTTAGTGACTGGAGCAAAAAAAGTCATTGTAGCAATGGAACACACTTCAAAAGGTTCAGCAAAAATATTAAATAACTGTACTCTCCCACTTACTGCAACTAATGCTGTAGATTTAATTGTGACTGAGATGGGAGTTATAGAAGTAACAACAGATGGGCTTCTACTTATAGAAATAAATCCTATCTTCACATTAGACGAAGTTCTTTCTGCTACTGAAGCACCTTTAATATTATCAGATTCATTAAATAAAGAGACATCAATTATTTAAAATAAATCAAAATTACATCAGAAAATAAATTTAAAAGACGCAAAATATTAATACAAAAAATTAATATAAAAATAAAATTAAATTGGAGGAAATAAAAATGGTTAAAGACAAAGTTGTATTCGTAACAGGAGCTGCAAGTGGAATAGGCAAACAAATAGCTGAATCATTCTTGAAGAATGGTTCTAAGGTAGTCTTCTCTGATATAAATCAAGAAGCACTAGATAATGTTACATCAGAATTACAAAAAGAAGGTTATGATTGTGCAAATGTAAAGTGTGATGTAACTAAAGAAGAAGAAATTAACCATGCGATAGATAATACTCTAGAAAAATACGGAAGATTAGACATACTAATAAATAATGCTGGTCTTCAACACGTTGCTATGATAGAAGATTTCCCAACTGATAAATTTGAATTTATGATAAAAATAATGTTAACAGCACCTTTTATAGCTACTAAAAAAGTATTCCCTATAATGAAAAAACAAGGATTTGGTCGTATAATAAACATGGCTTCAATCAATGGTGTAATTGGATTTGCTGGTAAAGCTGCTTACAATTCAGCTAAGCATGGACTTATAGGACTAACAAAAGTTGCTGCACTTGAAGCTGCTGACTCAGGTATAACAGTTAATGCTATATGCCCAGGATATGTAGATACTCCACTTGTTAGAGGTCAATTTAATGACCTATCAAAAACTCGTAATGTACCACTAGAAAGTGTATTAGAAGAAGTTCTATATCCACTTGTACCTCAAAAACGTCTACTAGATGTTCAAGAAATTGCTGATTATGCAATGTTTTTAGCTAGTGATAAGGCCAAAGGAATTACAGGACAAGCTTGCCTACTAGATGGAGGATATACTGCACAGTAGTTATTACATATTTAGGACTTGAGGAATTTATTCTTCAGGTCCTTCTACTAAGGAGGGATATTTATGAGTATTATCGCACCAATTGGTATAATTATTGGTATTATAGCTATTATATATTTTTCAGTTAAAGAAATTCATATAACTATAGCTGCTCCAATAGCAACTTTAATAGTTGTTATCTTAAATAAAATGGATGTTGTGACATCAATGTTAGGTGCTGACAAAAATAATTATATGGGAGCACTTGGAAACTATATAATGAGCTATTTTGCAATATTCTTACTAGGTTCTATACTTGCCAAGTTTATGGAAGAAAGTGGAGCTACTGTATCTATAGCTGATTTTATTTTAAATAAATTTGGCTCTAACCACCCTTACAGAGTTTTAGTTGCTATATTTATAGTGAGTTTTATACTAACATATGGTGGAATAAGTTTATTTGTAGTTATGTTTGCAGTTATTCCACTTGCAAGAACTCTATTTAAAAAACTTGATATTTCTTGGAATCTTATTCAGATACCTCTTTGGCTTGGAATTGCAACAATTACTATGACTATGATTCCTGGTACACCAGCTATTCAAAATGTTATTCCTATTCAGTACCTAAACACATCTCTTACAGCAGCAGCTATACCAAGTATTGCAGGAAGTATAGGTTGTGCTGTATTTGGTCTGGTATACATGAAATATACTTTAAACAAAAGTCTTAGAAAAGGAGAAACTTATGCAACTTACACTTCAGATATAGAAGAAGAGTCTTTAGATAGAGAATTACCAGGATTTTTTTCAAGTATCTTTCCTCTATTATCACTTGTAGTCATAGCAATATCTGGAAGTACTTTTGGTTCAGAATTTATGAAAAAAAATGTAATTTACATAGCCTTAATAGTTGCAATTATTTTATCTGCTTTTCTATTCCGTAAATTTTTATCGTCAAAAATACAAACATTGAGTATTGGTGCTAGTGGTTCTATAGGACCTATTTTTGCAACATCTTCTGCTGTTGCATTTGGAGCTGTAATAATGGCTGCACCAGGCTTTGATATATTCAGTAAACTTATCATGTCAATACCAGGAAGTCCACTTATAAGCCTTACTGTTTTAACTTCAACGATGTCAGCAATAACAGGCTCCTCTTCGGGTGCTTTGGGAATAGTAATGCCAAACTTTGCAGATTATTATCTAAGTACTGGCATGAATCCAGAATTAATCCATCGTGTTGCTACAATTGCTTCAAACATATTAACAATCGTACCTCAAAGTGGTGTTTTTCTTACATTCTTGAGTTTATCTAAATTAACACATAAAAATGGTTTTAAAGAGACTTTTATTGTGGTTGCAGTTGGTTCATTAATAGCAGAAATCATTGTAATTACATTAGGATTACTAATGTATTAAACTAAATCAAATTACTATTTATTATATAAAAAGTCATCTATTTATGATAGATGGCTTTTTTATTTTCAAGAACTTAATTAAAGATACTTTTTTTACTTATTTTCAAAGTATATATTAAATAAATATCACTAACTATAAAAAAAATTTACCGCAAGCAGAATTTTACATCATAGAATTATTATAAAAACACTATTTCTTCTAAAGCAGCTATGCCATACTATGCAGATTAATGATGAAAATTATCAAACATCATAAAATATACCTATTTATTCCAGGTATATTTTATTTACATATCTTTACAGTAAAAAAACACTTGATTCTATGTTAGTATAAATGCACGGGTACCCCCTACACTAAAGGTTACAATTTAGTAACATTTTTAGAATTTTTAGATTGAGAGGTGTTTATAATGAGAAAAAATATACCAACAAAATTAAAAACTATACTAGCTTTAGGAGTGTTAACCTTAGCAACAGCTTCCAGTGCTGTTACTGCAAGTGCTTCGTCACTTGAAAACAATATGAATATAAGTAATAAAAATTTAGTATATACTAATGCTAAATTTAAGTTTTCAGCAAAACCAAATTGTTCTGTAAAGCCAGAACTTAAACCTGACAAGGATAATTCTTGTAAAGATAAGAATCATAATGACAAGAATTGTAATATTACTAACAGACCTAGCGACAACAATAATTCAGACTCTACTAATAAACCTGAGGATAATAATAACTCAGACTCTAGTAAGCCTGAAGATAACGACAATTCAGGTTCTACTAATAAGCCTGAAGATAGTAATAAACCAGAAGATAATAAACCTGAGGACAACAACAATTCAGGCTCTACAACTGGAAATTTTTCAGCTTACCAAAAAGAAGTCGTTGATTTAGTAAACGTAGAGAGATCTAAAGCTGGATTAAATCCACTTACTCTTGATGCTGATGTATCAAATGTAGCTACAAAGAAATCTCAAGATATGATTGACAACAACTACTTTGCACATAATTCGCCAACTTATGGTTCTCCATTTGATATGTTGAAAAAGTTTGGGATAAGCTATAAAACAGCTGGTGAAAATATAGCAATGGGACAGAAAACACCAAAAGAAGTTGTAAATGCTTGGATGAATTCTGAAGGTCATAGAAAAAATATATTAAATCCAAATTACAGTAAAATAGGTGTTGGAGTAGCACAAAAAAGTGGTGGTTCAATTTACTGGACACAAATCTTTGTAGGATAAAATACTCTTTTTCCATATATACAAAAAGAGTATCTCAAGATGATTTTTAAAAATCATAAGTGGGATACTCTTTTGTATCTATACTATATCATAGTATTTTATCTTTAATATATTTTTCATACTAAATATAAATTCCTATATTATAAATATTATTTAATAATTAAATAATTTAAAAATCCCTTATAAAAAAATCAAAACTTCCTTTCGGCGCCATTAGACTTCTTTCTAAAATCAAAGTTAATGCTTCTAATTTGCGTTTTTTCTCCTCTTTATTCCAAGAAAAAATACCTGGGTCAAGTAAAAAAGTGAAAATAGATAAAATTATCTCTGATACTTCTAAAGTATATTCACATTTAAATATCCCTTCTTCCACTCCTTGTTGAAATATTTCTGCAACAATATGAGAAAGTGAAGTAAGTATTTCTGCAAGAGATTTTTGATGGATTGAAGCATTAAATTGTTGGTGAAGATATTCATCAATTGAAGATTCAACTGTTGATGTTATATAACTTTGAAATAATAGCATCAGTTTTGAAATTGAATCCAATTTACTTTTCTCTACAATAACTTTACATTTATCTATAATCTGGCTATAAGTTCGTTCAACTACTGCATCAAATATTTCATCCTTAGATTTAAAATAATAATATATACTTCCTTTTCCAATACCTGCTCTTCTTGCAATATCACTAACTGAACAAGTTGCTCCTTTTTCTTCTCTTAATAATTCTTGCATGGCATTTAAAATCAACTCTTTTTTGTCCATATACTCACCATCCTTATTTTGTATTATAACACAGTATCAAAAAGTTGACCACTGGTCGAAAATATGATACAATACAAAAAACTCGACCAGTGGTCGAAAAATATTTTTAAATAATTTTTATTTATCGCAATATCTTTTTTATAATTACATAGCTGAAATCTACTTAGTTGTCTAAGATACATTTACATTAAAATTTATTTAAATTTGGGAGGATAATTTTATGAACGAAACAGCACTTTCGCACTATGGTAATTGGATTGGTGTAATTATCTGGATATTAATTTATGGAATTTTTCTATTTTTTCTACCTTTTTATAAAAAAAGTCAAAGAAAGCCCACTACAGCCTATCTAGAATTTATAATAGCTTACGCCCTTGAAATGTTTGGTATACCAATGAGTATGTACTTTGTAGCATGTTTTTTTGGCAAACAACTACCAGATGGTGTATTGTGGGGACATACACTAAATCAATACATTGGTCATTTTGGAATGTATATATGTATAATTTTAAACATTATTGGTGCTTTACTAGTAGTTTTAGGTTGGAGAACAATATACAGAAACAAAATCTTAATTCTTACAGTTTGATATAAATAAAAAAGGGATACTATTTTTTAATAGTATCCCTAATTATTATCAAATTATATCTTAAATAAGCATTATAATATTCTAATTATTATTCAGCTAATTTTTTGTATCCTTCATATCTTTCTTTAGCATCAGCTTCAGCTTTTGCAAATAATCCATCAGCTTCTTCTGGGAATTGTTTAGCTATAGCAGAGTATCTTACTTGTGCAAGTATGAAATCTCTGAAGCTTGTAGTTGGTTCCTTAGAATCTAAAGTGAATGGGTTTTTACCTTCAGCTTTTACTTCTGGATTGAATCTGTATAAATGCCAGTATCCGCAAGCAACAGCTTGTGCTTCGTTAGCTACAGTTCTTCCCATACCTTCTTTTAATCCATGGTTTATACATGGAGCATAAGCTATTATTAAAGATGGTCCATCATGTTTTTCAGCTTCTAGAACAGCTTTGATAAATTGGTTTTTATCAGCACCCATAGCAACTTGAGCTACATATACGTTTCCGTAAGTCATAGCCATCATACCTAGGTCTTTCTTTCTAGATTGTTTACCTGCTGCAGCAAATTTAGCCATGGCAGCAGCTGGAGTAGCTTTAGAAGCTTGACCTCCTGTATTTGAATATACTTCTGTATCAAATACAAGTACATTTACATTTTCACCAGATGCAAGAACATGGTCTAATCCACCATAACCGATGTCATATGCCCAACCGTCTCCACCTAGTATCCATTGAGATCTCTTAACTAGATAATCTTTTCTATCTCTTATAGCTTTTACTAATTCTTTAGCTTTTTCATCTGTGCAATCACAAGCTGGTTTTTCTAATAATTCAACAACTTTAGCACTTGCTACTTTAGAAGCTTCTCCATCATTTCTAGAATCTAACCATTCTGTAAATACTGCTTTAGCATCTTCACAGATATCCATAGAAACTAATTCTGTCATAGCATCTACTATTTTTCCTCTTATTTGTTTAACAGCTGTGTACATACCAAATCCGTATTCAGCATTGTCTTCAAATAGAGAGTTTGCCCAAGATGGACCTTTGCCTTCATGGTTACAAGTATAAGGAGTTGAAGGTGCAGAAGCTCCCCATATAGAAGAACATCCAGTAGCATTAGCTATCATCATTCTATCTCCATATAATTGTGTAACTAACTTAATGTATGCAGTTTCTCCACATCCAGCACATGCTCCTGAGAATTCCATTAATGGTTGTCTAAATTGACTTCCTTTAACAGTGTTTGCAGGCATAACATCAACTTTTGGAGCTACATCTTCAGGATTTACTGCAAATGCCCAGTTATCTAACTCTGTATCAAGTTGAGTATCTATTGGTTTCATAACTAAAGCTTTTTCTTTAGCTGGACATATATCAGCACAGTTTCCACATCCTGTACAATCTAGTGGACTAACTTGAATTCTATATTTTAATCCTTCTAATCCTTTACCTAATGCTTTTTTAGCTTCAAATCCTTTTGGAGCATTAGCTAATTCTTCTTCTGTAACTAAAACTGGTCTTATACATGCATGAGGACATATAAAAGAACATTGGTTACATTGGATACAGTTATCCAATACCCATTCAGGAACATCAACAGCTATACCACGTTTTTCATAAGCTGAAGTACCACAAGGGAATGTTCCATCTTCTATACCATTGAATGTACTTACTGGTAAGTTATTACCTTCTTGCGCAGTCATTGGTCTTAATATATTTCTTATAAATTCTGGTTCTTTAACTTCTTCTTTATCTGCATCAACAGCATTTGCCCAAGAAGCTGGAACTTCAACTTTAACTAAAGCATTTATTCCTGCATCAACAGCAGCATAGTTCATGTTAACTATCTTTTCACCTTTTTTACCATAAGCTTTAACTATAGAATCTTTTAAGTATTTAACAGCATCTTCTTCTGGTATTATTTCAGCTAATTTAAAGAATGCAGATTGCATTATCATGTTTATTCTATTTCCAAGACCTATTTCTTGTCCTAGTTTAACAGCATTAACTGTATAGAATTTTATATCATTTTTAGCTATATATTGTTTCATGTGAGCTGGTAAGTTTTCTTCAATTCCTGCTTGATCCCATATAGTATTAAGTACAAATGTACCACCTTTTTTAAGACCTTTTAATAAATCATATTGATAAACATATGATTGTTTATGACAGGCAATATAGTCAGCTTCATCTATTAAATAAGTAGCTCTTATTGGAGTATCACCAAATCTTAAGTGAGACATAGTTATACCACCAGATTTTTTAGAGTCATAATCAAAGTAAGCTTGAGCATATTTTTCAGTATGGTCACCGATTATTTTTATAGCTTGTTTGTTAGCTCCAACAGTACCGTCAGAACCTAATCCCCAGAACTTACATCTTATAGTTCCTTTAGAAGCTATTTTAATTGATTCAGATGGAGTTAAAGAAGTATTAGTTACATCATCAACTATACCTACTGTAAATCCATTCTTAGGTTGTTCTGAAACTAAGTTATCAAAAACAGTTTTTATATCTGAAGGAGTAGTATCTTTTGAACCTAATCCGTATCTTCCACCTATTATCATAGGAGCATTTTCTTTTCCATAGAATACATCACGTACATCTAAGTATAATGGTTCACCAGTTGAACCTGGTTCTTTAGTTCTATCAAGTACACATATTCTTTCAACAGTAGATGGCACAGCATCTAAGAAATGTTTCATTGAGAATGGTCTGTATAAATGAACTTTAACTAAACCATATTTTTCTCCCTTAGCATTTAAGTAATCTATAGTTTCTTCTATTGTTTCTGTTACAGAACCCATAGCAATTAATATAGATTTAGCATCTTCTGCTCCATAGTAATCAAATAAACTATGTTTTCTACCTGTTAAATCACTCATTTTTTCCATGTATTTTTCAACTATACCTACTATATTTTGATAGTATTTGTTAGAAGCTTCTCTAGTTTGGAAATATATATCTGGGTTTTGAGCAGTACCACGAGTAACTGGATGATTTGGAGATAAAGCATTATCTCTAAATGCTTGAACTGCTTCAAAGTTTAATAAACTTGCATAATCTTCATTTTCTAATAATTCCACTTTTTGGATTTCATGTGAAGTTCTGAATCCATCAAAGAAATGTATAAATGGTAATTTACCTTCTATTGCAGCTAAATGTGCAACAGGTGCTATATCAGCTACTTCTTGAACTGAACCAGAAGCTAATAATACACATCCAGTTTGTCTAGCAGCCATAACGTCTTGATGATCCCCAAATATTGATAAAGCTTGAGATGCTAAAGCACGAGCACTTACATGGAATACTCCTGGTAATAACTCCCCTGCAACTTTATACATGTTAGGTATCATTAATAATAAACCTTGAGATGCTGTAAAAGTAGAAGTTAAAGCTCCACCTTGTAAAGAACCATGGAATGCTCCTGCTGCTCCTGCTTCTGATTGCATTTCAACAACATTAACTTTTTGTCCAAATACATTTTTTCTTCCTTGTGATGCCCACTCATCAACTACTTCAGCCATAGTTGAAGATGGTGTGATTGGGTATATAGCTGCTACATCTGTAAATGCATAGGCAACGTGAGCTGCAGCTGTATTCCCATCAAGTGTTTTCATAAACTTAGCCATAATATGTATCCTCCTTGATAGCTACAATTGTACTTGTTTATAACAAGTCTATTTTTTTATATTTACATATAATTTACACAACAAAAATATAAACACACATAGTCGCGCAAATACTCTATCTTCTAATATAATACTACAGATTGGATAAAATTCCTTTGAAAATTGTAAATTAATTACATATTTAAGTAGATTTTTTTTAAAATTAAATATGTTAAGTTTTTTTCATAATTTTGTATACAATATATAATAAATTAAGTTAGACTTTTCAAACTTTTTTATCTATTTGTATATATTAATATTAGGAGTAAGAGAACCTTCTTCATCATATATAAATTTTATATATTAATTTTACCATATTACATCATATTTTTGTAAGTTTTTATTATAATTTTCATAATACCCCTTTATATTATAAATTAATCTAATAGATTAAATTTATAATATAGAAATTTATTACAGTAAAAAATATGCTAGTAAACAAAATATTCACTAGCATTAATTTCATATATAAAATTAATCAACTATTAATTCTACTAAATCTCCATTTTTAACGCCTGCTGCATTTCCTTCTTCCATGTCAACATGCATTTCTAAATTAAAGCTATCACTAGCTCTTACTAATACATTTTCAAATACTAATGCTCTTGGTCCAGATGTTTTAACTTTTACTATTTGTTTATCAGTTACACCAAATTTAGCAGCGTCTTCATTGCTCATATGTATATGTCTAGAAGCAACTATAACTCCTTCTTTCATTTCAACTTCTCCAGCTGGTCCTACTAATTTAACCCCAGGAGTTCCAGCTATATCACCAGATTCTTTTATTGGAGCTTTTACTCCTAATGGGAATCCATCTGCTAAAGAAATCTCAACTTGAGTTTGAGCTCTAGCTGGCCCTAAAACTCTAACTCCTTTTAGAGTCCCCTTTGGACCGACTAAATCTACTTTTTCTTCACAGGCAAATTGTCCTGGTTGAGATAATGGTTTAAATTTAGTTAATTCATGACCTGCTCCAAATAATACGTCTATATCAGCTTGACTCAAATGAACATGTTTATTAGATAATGCTATTGGTAATTTCATTGAAATTCCCTCCTTTAATTATTTTTAAATTATTGCAATACAATTATACATAATATTACTTACAAAATCAAATTATATTGAATCAATATACGCTTTTAGACTCTTAGATATAGTGTCTTTAAATTCTTGATTATCTGTGTAAGGTATATTATCTGTATTGTTTAAATATATATTGTGTAAAAGTTTAGTATTTATACTCTTAAAGAAAAAGTCCATAACTATTTGCCCACCTTTAAATTGTGAATCATAAGGTTTACTACCTCCTACTGCAATATACATTCCTATACGCTTTTTATTCCTATCAATTGAAGGCTTATTTAATATATACTTGCTTGCATAGATAGCTTGAGTTCTATCAACAACAGTCTTTACTTTAGCTGATATTGAATCAAAATGTACAGGACTTATTACTATAGTCCCTTTTGATTCATCAAACATTTTATATAGAGGTTTCATATCATCATTAAATTTGCAATATCCTGTCTTATTACAAAATCCACATGCTGTACAATATTCAATATCCATATCATATATATTGAATATTTTACTACTAAGTCCACTATCTTCTAATTTAAGTTTTATTTCATTTGCTATAAAACTACAATTTTTATTATTTCTTGGACTTCCATTTATTATTATAATTTCTGGACTTTCAAGTTCTATTTTATTATTTAAACCCATAGTCAATCTACCTATCCTTTAACATAACGATTAAAATATCATCATCATAATTATCTTTTGATGAAAAGTTTCTTAAATCTAATTTTAAATTTTCTACTATCAGCTGATGATTTAATCTAAAATTTTCTTTTAAAAAGTTTTCTAATCTCTCTATACCATATTCTTCTTTTGATGTATTTTTTATTTCTAAAATTCCATCAGTATACATACATACCATTGCATAATCTTCCATTGAAAGAATATTATTTTCATATGTTGCATCTTCCATTACCCCAATAGGTATTCCCTTTTTACAATTTAAGTTAGTTTCTATTGTTCCATCTTTTTTTACAACTACAGGGCTATAGTGTCCTGCATTAGATACTGTAATCATATTTTCTTTAGTATCTATAAGACCAATCAAACAAGTTGTAAATACTCCCATTTTGTCAAACTCATCATATAACATCCTATTTAAATTTGTCATTATTTCTTGTGGTGTCTTATACTGATTACATAACACTTTAAAGGCACCCTTTATCATTGCAACAACATAATTCGAAACCATTCCATGCCCCATTACATCAGCAACAATATAAACTATGTGTTCAGCATCTACCTTTGTAGCATAATAAAAATCTCCACCTACTACTCTTGCTGGTTTATGATAAAAATAAAGTTCTTTTTCATCATTACAATCCATTTTACCTTTGTCCATAATAAGTTGTTGCTGTTTATTTAATATATTTAACTCATTCTCAAGAATCCTGTGCTTTACTTCTTTTTCATTGTGCTCATATAACTGCATACCAACTAAAACCTGTTTAGATAATATACTAAGGATATTTAAATCATCACTCGTGTAGTTTTTGCTGTTTGCACAAACAATGCATCCTATAGTCTCATTTTTATCTTGGAGTTTGTAATATATATAACTTTCCAAGTTTATCCCTTTTTGTGAGCATGGTTTTAAATTATTTAAATATCCTCCTAAGGATTCTTTATTTACAAACTTGTCCAACATAGGATATAAATTTGTTTTCTTTTTATGCTCAGTATTATAACAGCTAAATATTTTATCTTTATTACCATGACCTGTTATAATTATCAAAGCTTCTTTACTATTAGTAATGTTACACGCCTGTTTACTTAAGTTTTCTAAAAATCCATCTATACTTTTATTGAGATATAATTTTTTAGTAGCTTCATTTATAGCACTTATTGAACCTCTTAATTTATCAACCAAAATTTGTACATTATTATTTTTATTAGTTATTTCTATTGATAAACTTAAGAGAGATGCAACAGAAGATATAAAGTCTATATCTTGTTCTGTTAGAAAATCTTCTTCTGTCAAAAAGCAAGTCATAAATCCAACTACTTCATTATTTATGATAAAAGGAAAAACTATTCTACCAATGTAACCTTCAGATTTTGCTAAATCTCGTTCCCCTTCTGCTCTAGAATCTTCAAATACATTTTTCACATATATTATCTTTTTCTCATTTACAGCTTCATGGATATATTCTGGATATGTGTCAAAATCAATTTTTGCACCTTTAAGACTATTGATTGGAAAAATTTGAGGTACATACTCTAAGGTTTGTGAACATACTAAATAGGCATATTTAGAATCATTTTTATAAAATAGATTTACACATGCCTTTGTAGGGTGAACAACCTCTAACATTTTTTCTATTATTTTATCTTTTATATTAAAAAAATCTGTAGATTCAGTCACCATAGCAGATATTTCCACTAAATTCTTCATTTTATAATTGCCATTAGTCATACTCAATTTCTCCCCCTATATATTAAACTATTTATTAGTATTTTAACATACATTCTTTATAGTAAAAACAAAAACAACGACAAAACTAAGAACTAATATCCAGTTAAATCCTGTCAATATTCCTATAAGAAGTAATGTAATCAATGAATTTAGACCTGTTCTTCCCTTTTCATCCATAAAAGTTATCTTAGAGATGTCGATATTATTTTTTACATTGTTTATATGTTCCTTCACTTGTTCTTCCATATTTCTCTTATAAAGAATATACACCACTCCAACTAGAAATACTCCTATACCTAATATCCAATTTAGATTGAATGCTACAATAAGCAGTATTGAACCAAAAACTAACTTTAAAAGTTTAAAAAACACACTATCTATCTTTAAGGTTATATTTCTGATTTCTTTACATTCATCCCTTAATGAATATCCACTTGAATCTAAGTTATTAATCTTTGTTTTTACAATTTCAGAATAAAAAAGCTTTATTATCCCATTTAACATTTTCATCACTCCTAAATATTTTACATATATTTGTAAGTTTTACAATTATAATATTTTTTATACTTGGTAATAATAAAAAATAACAAATATTTTATAATTTAGTATTTATTGTAAATAAATTATTAAAACTTTATAGACTAAGTATAAATTTTTCAAAATAAATATTCTTACAATTAAAAGGAAGTGTTTTTGTGCAAATAGAACAACTCGATTTAGAAACAAGAAATAAAATATACTGCTATACAAAAAAAATTCTTAGAAAATACCAAAAAGGTATTACATCTGGAAAATTAACAGCAGATAAATTTGCAGATAATATATTATCTCAAGATTTTATAAATAGTATACTTGATGAAAAAATAATAAATGAATATGAATTTAAGTTATCTTATATAGACTATATTGAAACTTTAATAAAAATACAAAATGAAAATTTGTCTAACTCAAGAAAAAAATCTACTAAATCTATAAAATGTTTTAATATCTCTCAGATAATTCAATTGAAAAATTTATTACATGATACTGGTTATAATCTATCAATTCCATATAAGTACCTGACTCCTAAGGATATAGAAGGTATTATTACACTTATCAATACTGGGTCTATTGAACTTGGAAACGAGAGAATATATAATTATATATCAAAAGCATAATAAAATAAATTTATTATAAAAAGGCAATTTATTTAATATAAAAACTATTTTTTTATATTAAACAAATTGCCTTTTTAATTTTTATTTCTATATGACATTACCCAAGAGCTTTTTCTAATTTAGATAAGTGTTGTATTGGATAATATTTCAATAGTTCTTTAAACTGTTCTACTGATAATCCTTCTGTTGTTGTATAGATTTTTATTTTTTCATCTAAATCACTATTAATAAATTTATTTTTTAAATCTTCAAAGTTTACACTACTCATTTTACATCACTCCTTATGTAATATATTCATTTGTACTATTTTATCCAGATTTCTAAAATTTATTACATAAAAATATCGACATATAAAACTTAATAAAAAAAAGCTATCTCAATTTAGAAATTACTTTCTATATTTGAGATAGCTCTAGCTATAACAATAGCCTAATAGTTATAAATAATTATTTATTAACTATCTGTTGTTTTTTCCAGCCATTTGTTGTTCAGCCATTTCAACTAATTTTTTAGTCATGTATCCACCTACATAACCATTTTCTCTTGCAGTAAGGTTTCCTTTATCAACTTGTTGATAATTACTCATACCAAGTTCATTAGCTATTTCTAATTTCATTTGGTTTAAAGCTTCTTTTGCTCCTGGTACTACTGTTTTGTTGTTGTTATTGTTACTTGCCATGTTGATTACCTTCCTTCTGTTTAATTTATTTTGTGTTGCTGATAATATTATGTGATTTTAAACATTTTTAATTCAGGTAATTTTTAGCAATTAAAACCTGCCAAATATCCAGTTGAAAAAGCTATTTGCAAATTGAATCCTCCTGTGTATGCATCTATGTCTATTACTTCACCAGCAAAAAATAAACCTTCTACCAATTTTGATTCCATTGTACTTGAGTTTATCTCATTCACTTTTACTCCACCAGAAGTTATTATTGCTTCATCAATAGGTCTATATCTTTTTACTGTAAATTTTAAATTTTTTAGTAAATGAACTAAATTTTTTCTTTGTTCTCTAGAAACTTGATGAACAACTGTATCTGGAGAAATCTCGCTTAAATTTATTATTATAGGTATAAGTTTTTTAGGAAGCAAATCATCCAATGCTTTTTCAAATTTTTTATTTGTATACTTTTGAAAATCTTTTTGAACTCTTTTATCTAATTTTTCTTCGTCTAATGCAGGTTTTAAATCCAACAGTATAGTATAATTTTCTTTAGTTGTATCTTTCATCCTACAACTTGCAGACTTTATTATAGGTCCATCTAAACCAAATTTAGTAAATTCAAGTTCTCCAAAATCATTATACACTTTCTTTTTTTTACTATTAAACACGTTTATCTCGACATTTCTTAATGATAATTTTTCTAAATCTTTTACAAAACCTTCTTGAACTTCTATACCAATCAAAGATGGTTTTGTATCTACAATAGTATGCCCCTGCGAAACAGCAAATTTATATCCATCACCAGTAGAACCAGTAAGTGGATAACTTAATCCACCAGTTGCTATTATGACTGAATCGCACTTGATTTCTTTTTTATTGTTTAGAATTACTTTTTCGATTTTATTATTTTTAGATATTATTTTTTCTACCCTAGAGTTTAATAATATATTTACTTTTTTGTTTTTTACTTGTTTTTCAAGAGCTTTTACAACATCAAAAGCTTTATCACTTTCTGGAAAAACTCTTTTTCCTCTTTCTGTTTTAGTTTTTACTCCAAGATTATTAAACATACTTATTACATCATCGTTTGTAAAAGTGTAAAAAGCACTATATAAGAATTTACCATTTGTAGGAACATTTTCTATTAATTCCTCTATATCACAATCATTAGTTATATTACATCTACCTTTTCCTGTTATTGCAAGCTTCTTACCTAACTTATGATTTTTTTCAATTAAAGTTACATCAAACCCTCTTTCAGATGCAGTTGATGCTGCTATCATCCCTGCTGGTCCACCGCCTATTACTACTATTTTCTTCAAATAATCACTCTTTTCTATCCTTAAATTTTCTTAAAATTAAATTAGTATCTATCAATAGTGCAAATTAAATTAATTTAATTTCAAAATTTTAAACAATGCAGGAGCTCCTGCTACTCCATAAAAAACAACCACTGTATACTTAATAAAATTCATAAAAATTATACTCATACTAGAGTCACTTATATTTAAAGTCGTTATTAATATTGAAATCAACACTTTAATAGCAACATATAAAATCCCTATTGTGACTATTCCAATCAAAAACCTACAAATTCTCGAAAATATCATGTTTTTACTCTTTTTATTTTTATTACTAAAATTAATTTTTTTATTATTATTTTCTGTAGTAAATTTAACAAATTTATCTTCAACTATATACCCAAATACAAACCCTACTAGAATACCAAATTTTTCAAAATATTCAGGGCTTTTTAGAAATATTGCTATTAATATAAATGGGATAAGTAATGCTACAAGAAAAATATATTTTTTATTATCATCGATATAGTCAAATATTTTTACAAATACAACTGTAAAAAATATGCCAAGTATCCAACCAGCAATTACATCTATAGGCCAATGAACAGCTAAATATAGTCGAGATAATCCTACTCCTAAAACCATCACTGCACCCAATAAACGTATATAGTTTCTTTTAAATATAGTCATAACACTAACCCAAAATGTAGTTGCAGTTTGAGTATGTGCACTTGGAAAAGAGTATCCTCCAGCGGTAGAAACTCTCAGTGATTCAAGACCTTTTATACCTATTGGTCTAGGAGCCTTTACAAATTCTTTGATACCTAGATTCACAACAAAATTTCCAACTATCGCGAACAACATTTTTTGTCCACATTTTTTATTTATACACCAATATATAACTGCTGTAATTAATATCAATAATGGTGCTTCTGTACTTACTGTAAATACAAGAAATATAAAGTTTAAAATTGGATTTCTTAAACTCTGGAAAAATAATAATATACTCAATTGAATATCCATACCGATGTCTCCTTTACTAAAATTTTATATACTTAATTAAAAAGCACTAACTCCTACAGAGATTAGTGCTTTTAATTCACATTTAAGTCTATTCTACATCCTCAACTATACCTATATAAGGTAAATTTCTATATTTTTCAGCATAATCTATTCCATAACCAACAATGAATTTATCTTCTATAACAAATCCAACATAGTCTACAGGTATATTAGCTTTTCTTCTTTGAGGTTTATCAAGTAGAGTACATAATTTTAGAGATTTTGGGTTTCTAGTTTTTAAAGCTGCAACTAGATTGCTTAATGTTAAACCAGAATCTATTATATCCTCTACAATTAACACATTCTTTCCTTCAATATCTACATCTAAATCTTTTAATATTTTAACTGTACCAGAAGATTCTGTTGAATTTCCATAACTTGTAACACTCATAAAATCTATATTTACATCTAAATCTATACATCTTATTAAATCTGAAACAAATACACTAGCTCCTTTAAGGATACCTACTACTAGTAAATCCTCACCTTTAAAATCTTCTTCTATTTTTTTACCTAATTCATAAACTTTTGCTTTTATCTGTTCTTCTGTCAACATTTTTCCTGTAACTTTGTACATCTTGAATCCTCCCGCTTTCCATCTATTAACCTATATATTATAGCATACTAAAATATCAATTAAAATATTTTTCATCATTTTTAAACCTAAATTAACAGCTTATCCATACTTTTTTGCTTTTTCTCTTAAAAATTTGGAATAAATATTCCTTTGTATTATAATCTATATGTAAATATATTAATCAGTTATTTTTATTAATTATATAATTTTATTATTGGAGGTACTTTTATGAGCACAAACCATGGAGCTAATTTATATAGTTTATCTAGTAAGTATGGCTTTTCAAAAGAAGAATTTATGGATTTTAGTTCTAATATAAATCCTTTTGGTACATCAGATTTAGCCAAACAATACATTGTAAACAATATAGATATAGTATCTATGTATCCTGACCCTGATTACATAGACTTAAAAACTTCTATATCTAACTACTGTAAGTGTTCTATAGATAATATAGTACTTGGTAGTGGAGCTACAGAATTAATTTCATCTTTTATACATACAATTAACCCTAAACAAGCTCTTTTACTTTCTCCTGCTTATTCAGAGTATGAAAAAGAACTATCTAAAATTAATTGTTCTATAGATAAATATTTTGCTAAAGAAGAATATGATTTTCATATAGAATTAGAAAATCTTATAAAGACTATTAATTCTAAAGACTATGATTTAGTTGTAATCTGCAATCCTAGTAATCCAACTGGATTTGCATTTACTAAAATAGAAATAATAGAACTATTAAAAAACACAGATAAGTTTTTAATGATTGATGAAACTTATGTAGAGTTTACTGATACAAACATATACTCTTCTACTCAATTAGTCGATGATTATTCTAATTTATTTGTTATAAGAGGAACATCAAAGTTTTTTTCAACACCAGGCATAAGACTTGGATATGGTCTTATATCTGATAATGATGTTAAGAATAAAATAAATAACAACTTAGATTTATGGAATATCAATATAGTGGCCTCTAAGATGGGAGAAATCATGTTTAGAGATTCAAACTTTATCTCTAATACTATTTCTTTAATGAATACTGAGAGAAATTACTTACTTAAGGAGCTTAAAAGCATAGACAATCTAGATGTATATGATACTCAAGGTAATTTTATATTATGTAAAATCAAAACTCATGAATTGACAGCTAAATCCCTTCGTGAAAAACTAATTCCACAAAAAATAATAATAAGAGATTGCTGCTCATTTGAAGGTTTAGATGAATATTTTTTTAGAGTATGTATACTAAAGCCTGATGAAAATAAATTACTAATATCATCTCTTAAAACAATTTTCAAATAGAAAAAGACTAGATACAGATTAGCACAAATAGTTCAAATAATACAATAATTAAGGGTTTATAATTATAAATTATAAAAAAATGAGCTATCTCTTTTTGAGATAACTCATTTTTATTTATTAAGAAATTAAGCACTTTGTTTTCCTTTTTTGCTCATTCCATCATTTATTTGGTCTACAACAACTGCTATTGCATTGTCTCCTGATACATTACATGCTGTACCAAAACTATCTTGAGTTAAGTATAAAGCTATCATTAAGCTCGCAAGACCACCATCTGATGGGATTCCAACCATTGGTAAGAAAGGAAGTGCACTCATTATAGCACCTCCTGGAGCTCCTGGTGCTGCAACCATTGCTATACCCAACATTGCAATGTAAGGGAATAATACATCGATTCCATGTGGCATACCATTCATCATTAAAACTGCTGTTGTAAATCCTGTTATAGATATCATACTACCTGATAAATGTATTGTTGCACAAAGAGGTACAACGAATTCTCTTATTTGCTTACTTACTCCATTGTTTTCTGCACAACCAACATTAACTGGTATAGTTGCTGCTGAAGATTGAGTACCTATAGCTGTTAAATATCCAGGTATTTGATTTTTTAACATTTTGATTGGATTCTTTCCTGAGAATGCTCCTGCTGCTGTGAATTGACATGCCATATATACAAAGTGTAATGGTATTACTACTAAATAAACTTTCCAGAATACTCCTAATATTGTCCATACTTGTCCTGCTATAGTTATATTCGCAAAAGTTCCTGCTATGTATAATGGTAGTAAAGGTATAATTACTGTTGACAACGTTTTCGTTACGATTTCTTGGAATTCTTGGAAGAAATTAAATAGAACTTCTCCTTTTCCATGATTTCTCAAAGCTGATATTCCAAGCCCCATTACAAATGCAAACACTATTGCTGCTGTTACATCTACCATAGGCTCTAGTGGAATTGTAAATATTGGTGCTAACATTCCTGCTTCTGGGTCTCCAATTTGACTTGCTACACTTGCATCAATAAAATTTGGAAATATTAACATAGATACTGCAAATGACAATACTCCTGCAATTAAAGTAGAACCATATGCTATTCCTGTAGTTATTCCTAATAACTTTCCTGCTCCTGTTGCTAAGTCAGCTATTCCTGCTGTTACAAATCCTATAATTATAAATGGTATAACAAACTTTAAGAATGCTGAGAATAAAGTACTAACTGTTACTAATATTTGAACTATTATTTCTGGTGCATAACTTCCGATTAAAATACCGACTATGATACCGATGATTAGTTTAGGCACTAAACCTATCTTTTTCTTACTCATAACTTTTACCCTCCATAAATTTTTTTAGATTAAGTATTCTTGTACATTGAATACTTTGTCAATCATTGAATCCCCACTTCTTATGATAATAGAGTTTTATCTCTCCGTCAACATTTTAACCATTTTTTGTTAATAAAAAAAAGAATAACAGTTATAAAATGTTATTCTTCTTCATCTTTTATAGAAAATTCTACATTTTCAATTATATTTGAATGTTTCTCCTTTTCTGCAATGATTCTGTATTTATTAATTTCTTCATCCACAATACCTATACTCCAAATTAATACTATAGCATCATCTATAAATCCAAATACTCCCGCGAGCATTTCAGGTATTATATCAATCCCAGATACAAAATAGGATACAGTAAAAACTAATACAGAAACTACTTTGACCTTATTAATTATATTTATTCTTTTGTCCGTCATAAAGTCTGGTAGTTTAAATAAATCAAATATAAAAAGTAATCCAAACTTAGCATTTTTAAATCTTACTAAAATTTTTTTTAAAGTATCTAAAATTATATCAATAGCTCTTTTTAAAAGTTCCATATTCATCACCTCTTATAATCATAGGTTACTCTACATTATAACCGATATAATTAATTTGATGAATATTTTAGATATAAATTTTATTAATTATTTTATATTTAAATTGTATTGCTTACATATAGAATGTTATATCATGACTTAAGTAGTTTAAATCATTTATAATTTTTACAATAATATTAATTTATTTTTTATTATAACAACTCAATTCCTGCGTTTCTAAAATTTTCAATCATATCTTGTGGCCATACTCCAACTTGCACTTCCCCTATATGTGCCTTTTGCAAGAAATACATACATATTCTTGATTGACCAATTCCTCCACCAATTGTATATGGAAGCTCACCATTTAAAAGCATTTTATGATAATCAAATTCTTTTCTATCTTCACATCCAGCAAGCTTTAACTGTCTATCTAGTGATTCTTCATCAACTCTAATTCCCATTGATGATAATTCTAATGCAGAATCTAGAACAGGGTTATAAAATAGTATATCTCCATTTAATTCCCAATCATCATAATCAGGGCTTCTTCCATCATGTTTTTCTCCTGATATTAATGTCTTTCCTATTTGTGTTATAAATACAGCTTTTTTATCTTTTACAATTTTATCTTCTCTCTCTTTTGGTGATAGCTCTGGATACATATCTTCTAATTCTTGTGATGTTATAAATGTTATTTCTTCTGGTAAAATTTCTTTTATACCTTCATACATACTACACACAAATATTTCAGTATCTTTAAATACTCCATATAATCTTTTTACAACATCTTCTAAAGTTTTTTCATTTCTGCTACTTTTTTCTATAACTAATTCCCAGTCCCATTGGTCTACATATAAAGAATGTATATTATCCAATTCTTCATTTTTTCTTATTGCATTCATATCTGTATATAAACCACTTCCAACTGCAAAACCATATTTTTTAAGAGCTAATCTCTTCCATTTTGCAAGTGATTGAACAATTTCTGCATTTTTATCCATAAATGGTATATCAAAACTTACTGCTTTTTCTCCATTTAAATTATCATTTGCCCCTGTCTCAGGCAATACAAATAATGGTGAAGAAACTCTCATTAGATTCAACTCATTACTCAATCTCATTTCAAAAAAATCTTTTAATTTTTTTATAGCTACTTGTGTATCAATTACATTTAGACTACTTTTATAATCTTTTGGTATTATTGTACTCATACTATTCACTCCCTATATTTTATATATTTTTCCATTAAAAAAACCTCTCATCCCTATAAAAAGGGACGAAAGGTTGCTTTTCCGCGGTACCACCCTGATTAGTTTGAAATAAATTCAAACCCAGCTCATAATGTACAGATATTACTCGATACATCCCAATATGATAACGGTTTGGTTCCGACTAAGCCTACTCTTTTAAAATTTCAGTTAGCAACTCCAGGATGTTCTTCACTATAGACTTCATATTGGTCTCACACCATCACCAACTCGCTTTAATTACATTCTATACCTACTCTTCCTTTCAACGTCTTTAAAGTCTTATCTTTACTTTAATAAAAGTTAACTTTTATGTTTTCTATTTATTCATAATAGTATGATAAGTGATTAGTTGAATTTTGTCAAGTTTATTATTTTTTATTTTTTTGTATACTTTATAAATTTTTACCTATGCTTTATAAGTTTTCAAATATAGTTTTTAATCTATTCATACATTCTTTTAATAGAGACTGTGGGCATGCTACATTTATTCTTTCAAACCCAATACCTTCTTTTCCAAATATATAACCCTCATCAAATAATACATTGGCTTTTTTAAACATTAAATCTTCAAGTTCTACTTCATTTAATCCATAAGCAGTAAAGTCTAACCAAGCTAGATATGTTCCTTCTGGATAAACAAGTTTAACTTTTGGTAAGTTTTCTTTTAAATACTCATCAATAAATTTTATATTATTATCTAGATATTCATTTAATTCATCAAGCCAATCTTCACTTTCATTATATGCTGCTATAGTAGCTACAATAGCAAAAGGATTTGGTGAAGTACCAACTCCAACAGCTGTAACTTCATCTTGATACTTCTTCTTTAACTCTTTATTATTCACTATTATATTGGATAATTGCATTCCAGCTAAATTAAATGTCTTACTTGGAGCTATACATGTAACTATTTTCTCTTTATATTCTGGGCATAATGATTGTAAAGGAGTATGTTTAAATCCTTTTCGAATTAAGTCAGAGTGTATTTCATCTGCTATTATCCATAAGTCATATTTTTTGCATATTTCTACAACTTTTTTTAATTCTTCTTCTCTCCATACTCTACCAACAGGATTGTGAGGGCTACAAAGAATAAGTACTTTATTATTGTCACACTTAGCTTTTTCTTCTAAATCAGCGTAATCCATTCTATAACTTCCATTTTCATATATTAGAGAATTGTTTACAACTTCCCTATTATTACTTTTTATCTTTGCTTCAAATGGATAATATACTGGTTTTTGAACTATTACTCCTTCTCCAAAGTCTGTTAATATTCTTACTAAAATAGCAACAGCAGGTACAACTCCAGGACTAAAAACAATATCGTCTCTATTTACTTCCCAGTTAAATCTTCTTTTATACCATCCACAAACTGCATCGAAGTATTTATCACTATTATTAGAACTATATCCAAATATTTTGTGGTCAATTTTTTTATGTAATGCTTCTATTATTGGTTCTGCACATTCAAAATCCATATCTGCAATCCAAAAAGGTAAACCATCTTTTTGCGATTTTGGTGAACAATTAGTTCTAAAATCCCACTTTACACAGTCTGTTCCGACTCTGTCTATAAGTCTATCAAAATTATATTTACTCATTTGAACCTCCTAAAAATATAAATTCTATAAATATTAAATTTGTCACTACTTGTAATCTAATGACATTTTACCACTCTACACACTATAATAATAACACTTTTTGCTTTAATAGATTTAAAATATACATATTTTTCCTGTAATAGAGTTTTTCGATATTGTAAAAATAACTTCATTGCAACAAAATAAAAAGAGAATTTTTATGTCAATAATATTGCAAATAACATAAAAATTCTCTTTTCATAATTTTAAAAAACTTTTAAATACAAAGCAATTAATCTAAAACCTTATCCTAATCTCTTTTCAACTAGTCTGCACCAGATATCAACTCCATATTCTAAAGCTTTAGTATCAAATGTCACATTAGGATTATGAAATCCTGGTGTAGCATCAGCACCCAGTCCAATATATGTAGTCTTACATTTTAGTTTTTGAGTGTAATAGTGAAAATCTTCTCCACCAGAGTTTTTAAATATACCTATAGATGCATCTTCACCAAGTACATCTTTAATAGTCTCTTCAGCTAAACTTACAAGACCTTCATCAAACTCTGCTGCTGGAACTCCATCTTTTGAAAGTAGTATAGCCTCTGCGTTTATAGAACTTGCAGCGGTTTTTATAGCATGAATAGCTTTTTCTTTTAATTCTTCTATTATCTCATTACTCTCTGCTCTTATATCTAAAGCCATAAAAGCTTCATCTGGTATATTATTATATGTTTCCCCTTTAACTGATATATTTGTAACTTTAATAGAATTTGGAACAGCTGGATTTACTCTTATTGCATTTATTGCATTTACTGCTAAACAGACAGCATCTACTGCATTTACACCCAAGTGTGGCTTAGAACCATGACAAGTAATACCTTTAATACTAAATTCCATTATGCAACTGGCACAATGATACATTGCAGGTATGGCCTTTCCTAATCTACAATCTTGCCCAGGTCTTAAATGCATACCTACCATCTCTTCAACATCATCTAATAAACCAGAATCTATTACTCTTAATGCTCCATAAAGTTTTTCTTCACCTGGTTGAAAAATTATTTTTAGTTTTCCTTTTTTTACCAAATCCCTTTCTTTTATTAATCTTGCAGCTGTTAGAAGCATTGAAGTGTGACCATCATGACCACAAGCATGTATCATTTTCTTTTCTCCATCAATTATAAATTCTAATGCATCTATATCTGCTCTTATAGCAAATACTGGTCCTTCTTTTTTAGAGTCTATTGTTACTATAATACCAGTTTCTGCAACACCTTCATCTATATTTTCAAATCCCATTTTTTTAAGTTCTTCTAAAATAAATGTAGATGTCTTGTATTCTTCAAATCCTTTTTCTGGAATTGTATGCAAATAATCATACACCTTATGTACATAGTCAATATAACTTTTATTATTTTCCATAATATAATACCTCCATAAATTTTAATTTTTATCCTGTATTACTTTTTTCATATGTTATCTATACTACAAAATAATTCATTATAAGCATTGCAATACATCCATTTAAAGTTGCTATTATGAACATATGTGGATAGTATTTAGTTTTTAATTCAGCTATTCCTAACAGTCTACCCATAAATTGTATCTGAGCTCCTGAAAGTAATAACATTGGTAAAAGTATTGCAACATGTGCTTGATTTATTTGACCTGCTGTAAACAAGCCAGCTATTACCCCAGAAGCTCCTCCCATTGATATAAATATCGTCATTATTGCAGTTGCTGCAACGCCTGGAAGCCCAAATATGCTCATTACAGGTGTGAAAATTGTTCCTATTATATCCAAAAGACCAGTTAAATTGAATATAGAAATTATAGCAAAACCAAATATAACATTTGGAGCCATTGAATTTGTACTTATTTGAAACCCATTTCTAGCTCCACCAATAAATGCATCTATCACATTTCCTTTTTTAACTTTTACCTCTTTTTTTGCTATATCACTCATATTAAGCTTCCTCCTTTTCGAATTTATTTAAGTATAATCTAAGTAAGTTTGCTCCAACAAATTTCATAATTAATATTAAGGCAAGTGGTATAAATATTGGAACATCGCCTATAAATGGGAACAATGCTGCTCCTGAAGCAAAGAAATTCGTGATTGCAGATGCGCCAGAAAATTGAAATGCACAGAAAACAGCTTTTTGCTTTTCATCTATATATCCATCATCTTTAAGTTCCTTAGTCATAGATGCAGCAGCATCTGTAGATTGTAAACTAGCTATTAAAGTTAATCCTGCAAATCCAGGTAATCCTAGTAATGGTTTTAATAGTGGACTAAGAAGTTTTTGTGCTGCTTTCATACCATCTAAGTGGTCTATAACTCTAACTATTCTAAGCGCAAACATAACTGATGGTATTAAAGTTAATGCATATAGCCATCCATCACGAGGACCAGTCCCTCCATCTCCTCTAAAGTTTGCAGCTAATGTACCTACACCATCATTAACTGTTCCCAATGAACCAAAGTTTCCTAATACATTATTAAAATCTAGTACCTTTAATGCTCCAGGTGCATCTTTAAATATTCCTGAAAAGAATAATGCTCCTAATATTAATGCTACATACCCATACCATTTAACTTCTATTTTTTCTGTTGTTGATTCTAGTTTGCTCATATAAATTCTCCATCCTGCTTAAATAAATTTTATTAGTACACCTTTTTATTAAGCAAAACCCATGCCAATACTTTAATAATAATATTTTTTCATTTGTTTTTTTATTGTTAATTTTTTACATAACATGAACAGCTTGCAATTGCTAACTTTTTAAACTTCTATTTATGTACCTTTTATTGACATACAGTAGAAAAATCTTTATATTATAAATATTTTTCTATATAATTTTTAAAACTAATTTTATAAACAGGCTTTTATAGGATAAAAACCTACAAAAACCTATTATTTAGCTAAATGTATAAATTTATCATGTTATTTGTTGTATAATATAACTTGTTCTGCTCTTAAAAAAGCAAACTAAATATTACCTTAGTTAGGAGAAATAAAATGGACAGAAAAAAATTAATCCTTATAACATATGATAAATTAAATGCTGACCACTACAAAGAAGAGTTAATAAGCTTTTTTGGAGATGAAATAAGCATAGAAACACAAAATATACTTGATGGTATAAGAGAGAATTTAGAGGGTGATGTAGTTCTTTCTCTATCACCTTTAACTAGTAATTTTTTAATAAAGCATTTCAAGGAAGATATTGAAATTATCCATGGAACAAAAGCACTTTCAAAGCTTGGATATGAGAAAATGATGAAACTACCTCCAGGCACAAAATCATTACTTATGACTACCAATAAAACTTCAGCCTTTGAAATGGCTACTTATTTATATAAAATAGGAATAAATCATATTGATTTTGTACCAACATACCCAAACTGTGAAGAAATATATGATTTAGATACAGCTATAACACCAGGTCAGACCAGATTTATACCAAAATATATAAAAAACATCGTTGACTTAGGTTGGAGAAAAATTTCATTAGATACATATATGTCGTTACTAGTAGTATTAAAGCTAAAAAACGAGAAGTTTATAGAAAAACTATACAAGCTATCTAAGGAAACACTTAGTCATGATTTTTTAAATACATCATTAGATAATATATCTAAATTAAAAACTATACTCTATATGACTATTGATGAAATTGGAGATGGATTAATATTTTTCAATACATTTAACAAGGTCACATTTGTAAATAAATCTTTACTAAGCATGTTAGAATTAGATGAAAGACTCATAAAATCACCTTCTTTAATGGAATCTTTACCAAAGAGTTTTTTAGATAAAATCACGAAAAATCTAAACATAGATAATATGATTATATACATAGATGAAATAGACAAGAAATTTATACTATCAAAAAAACCATTTTATCTTTATAAAAATATAGAAGGTTGCTTAATTACATTAAAAGATGTAAGCAAGATAGAAATACTAGAGCAAAAAATAAGAAGTGACTCTGTTAAAAGAGGTTATATAGCCAAGTATAAGTTCAATAATATAATTGGAAATAGTGCTGTTATAAAAGACTGTATAAAAAAAGCAAAAAAAATGGCTCTTACAGATAACCCTATACTAATAACTGGCGAAACAGGTACTGGTAAAGAAGCTTTTACTCAATCAATACACAACCATTCTCATAGAAAAAATAAACCTTTTGTAGCAATAAATTGTGCTTCACTTCCAAGTGAGTTACTTGAAAGTGAACTGTTTGGATATGAAGATGGTTCTTTTACTGGAGCAAAAAAAGGTGGAAAGAAGGGATTATTTGAATTAGCTCATACTGGAACCATATTTTTAGATGAGATAGGAGATATGCCACATGATTTACAAGTAAAGCTCTTAAGAGTTTTACAAGAAAAAGAAATCAGAAAGATTGGTGGTACAAATATTATTCCAATTGATGTAAGAATACTGGCTGCTACAAATAAAAACCTAGAAAAATTAATTTTAGAAAATAAATTTAGAATGGATTTGTTTTACAGGATAAGTATGTTCACATTAGAGTTGCCTCCTCTTAGAAACAGATTAGAAGATATACCACTTCTTTTGGAATCATTTTTAAAAGAACTTCCCTATAAAAATATTAAACTTGATAAAAGTCTCTTAAGGGCTTTAAATTCTTATACTTGGATGGGAAATATCAGAGAATTGAGAAATTGTATTGAATATATGGCTTATATGGGTTCTAATCAACTTACGATAAATGACCTGCCACAAAATATATCTTCAAAATTAAATAATCATCATATGTTAGGAAATACATCTATATTTCATGATTTAAATCAATATGACAAAAATATATGTATTGCTATCCTAAAGTCACTATATATAAAACCTATGGGAAGAGCAAAACTCATGAAATTTATGGAGCATAATGTCACAGAATATGAAGTAAGAAATATGCTAGAATATTTGACATTTAATGAATATTTAACTCCTGGTAAAGGAAGAAAAGGTAGTTCTATCACCGAAAAAGGTATAAAAATTATAGAAAATAATATATTTTAGTTTTATAGTAATTCAAATTTACTACTTCAAAATTTATATTTATAATCATAAATTTTATTTTTACTATAACTGATTATAAAATAATAAAATATACTTTCAGCAAAAAAGCTATGAAATAATAATTTTTATTATTAATTTCATAGCTTTTAATGTTAATATATTAATTGATTTAATATTACTGATTGATAATTATAAAGTGCCTCTGTTAAAGGTGTAAATTCTGAACCAATACCAAATTTTAATTCTGCAAACGCCTCTAGATAGTCTGGGTCACATACATCTTCTTGTGTAAAATCTTGAAGTACCATTTCAGTTGCAAGATAAGTTGCTAATGATGGTATAAAAGCATCCATTGGCATAGGATATCCACCAAGTCTATTTGACATGCCAGCAGCTTTAGCCTTTTCACTTATCACATCATTTATCTTATCATAATTTTGAGCATCTTTTTTAGATATTTTAAATCCCATAACGCTAGGGTATGTCTCCACTGGTGATGGATTACTTTGCTCTGCAACTATATATTTTAACTCTAAAGCTTTAGTTAATATAACTTCATCCATGTACTCATTTACACCAAATACATTTATATCTTTTCCATACTTCTTAACTTGTTTATCAATATCTTCATTTAAAAACTGTTTCATTTTACCTTTATCTTCTTCTGTATTTACATTTGGTGTATTAACTTGTACAAATTGCATTCCTAAATTTCTACAAGTCTCTTTAATTTTTTCCAGTCTTTTGGCGATATCAGCATCTTTCAAATCATCCTTAGATGCATAATGAATAAAAGCTTTTGCTCCCATTTCCTTTGAACGTTCAACTAATAACTTTCCTCTTTCCTCTGTGTCAATCCCTAGATTTACATCTACATATTGACTCAATTGGTTTTTGTCCTCTCCCATAGGAGCTGAGATAGTTATTATTTCTGGACGCTTTTCTTTTACCTTCTGTAATGCTGGTAAAAGACCTGCTTGGTCTGTTGATACTACAATTGCCTGAATTTCTTCATCATCAGTCAATTTTACTATTTCATTTATAGACTTATCTATATTAGAAGTAAAGTTTTCTGGCAACACAACATGTTTTATAGTTCGCTCAACTCTAGCTTCACCATCTTTTTCTTTATCAGTTTCATTAGCTTCCTTATACTCTTTGGCTAAATCTTCTACTATATTGTATTGTACTTTATTTTCAGATAATGGCTGAGTTACTACTGCAACTTTAAAATCATCAATGATTTTCTCTTTATCATTTTTGCCAGTAACTAAGCTACAGCCTGTAAGTCCAATGATTAAACATATAGATAGCATAAATGCTGTTATTTTTTTAAGCATTAGTTAAAACCTCCTAAATTTGTACTTTCTTATCACTATTACTAATTTTATCATACTTCAAAGAAAAATTATATTATAAAAAATTATATCCCAACTATTATAATCCAATCTAAAAAGTACTATGAGTAGATTAGATTTTAATTAAATCTACCCATAGTACTAAAAAAAATATATATTATAAAATTAAATTAATTATAAATTACTATGCTATTTGTTTGTTGCTTTTTATGAAGTTACCAACTATTCCACCCAATATAGCTGGTATTACCCAGTTAAAGCCCAAACCTGCAAGTGGTAAACTTTGTATAAATGGAACAGCTCCTGTCATTCCATTTACAGCTGATAATACACTAACTAGTAATGTAACATATGCTGCACCTTTAAATGCATTATCATTTTTTATATGTTTACCAGCCAATTCCATGATAACTATTGCCAATAAAACAGGATATATTGTTTGTAGAATTGGAACTGATATAGCTATTATAGCATCAACACCTAAATTAGATATAAGCATACTAGCCACACATATACCTATAACTAGTTGTTTATAAGTTGCTTTACTTATTCCTTCAAAATAAGTTGAAATTGATGCTGTTAAACCTGTAGAAGTAGTTAAACAGGCAAGTGCTACAATTACACCTAAAATTACCTTTCCTACTTGACCATATAATAGTATACTAGTTATCTCAACTAATAAAGATGCTTGAGGTATGCTAGTATCATATAAAGTTGAAGCTGTTGCTCCTAGATAAGTAAGACCACCGTATACTAATGCCAAGAATACACAGGCTACAAAACCAGCTTTAATAGTCATGCCTATTTGGTCTTTATCTGATGTATATCCTTTAGCCACTATAGACATTAACATTATAGTAGCCATAGATGCTGCACCTAGAGCATCCATTGTTTGATAACCTTGTGATATCCCTTCACCAAATAGATTTTTATCTATCATATGTTCTGGACTCATAGGTCCTGCTGGAGAGATTATCCCTTTTACAATTAGAACAAATAATACTAATAATAACGCTGGAGTTAAATATTTACCTATTATGTCTATAACTTTAGAAGACCTAATCGTAAATGCTAAAGTTAAACCAAAGAATATTACTGAAAATACTGCTTTAGCTACTGCTCCATGGTCTCCAAATATAGGTATAATACCCATTTCATATGTTGTTGCACAAGTTCTTGGTATAACAAGAAGTGCTAAACATGCTAGAGCAGCTACACTCATTACTCTTGCTAATCCTTTACCTGCTCTTCTAAGTACATCATCCATGCTTCCTTTACATCTTGCTGTTGCTATGATAACAAGCATTGCTATACCAGCATCTGCAACAACAAAGCCAACAAGAGGAATTAACCAGTCTTTACCGGATTCCATTCCTAAGAATGGAGGGAACATAAGATTTCCTGCGCCAAAGAACATAGAAAACAAAGCAAAACCAACTATAAAAATATCTCTCATCTGCTTACTCACACCAAACTACCCCCTTTGAAAATATTTTGAATATTAAGATAATCTTACTTTATTTTCATAAAAATGTCAATCTGGTAAAAATTCTCACATTGTTAACGTTTTCCCAATTTAATATTTGAATATAATTTTCATTTTATGATAATTCCCATCAGTTTTGTTAAATCGATTGCTTGTGACACATCAAAGCAAGCTCCTCTAATATCATCTATTCCTACTTCAATACCTTCAATATTATTAGTAGTAAAATCTACTCCAGAAAGTTTAGTTCCATTAAAATTTGCTTTTTTTAAATTTGTATACTCGAATACTAAATTTTCATTTTTTACTTCCTGAAACACAGAACTTTCAAAATTTGAATCTAAAATAGAAACTATCTTAAACTTAGAAAAAGAGAAGTTAGAATATCTACCTAAAACATCCTTAAATAATACGTTTTTAAGTATACAATCATCCAATCTAACTCCTATTAATTTACTGTCTTTAAATTCAACTCTGTATATACTTCCTCCATCGAAAGATGTATTGGATAAATTACAGTTTTCAAATACTACATCAAGTAAGTCAATCTTTTTTAAATTACAATTTTCAAAGGATACATTTCTAAATATACAAGATTCAAAACTTGCTCTTGTAATATCCAAATCACTTATAACCTCATTTTCTATAGTTTTATTAAATATTTTTTCATCATTGAATATATCATCTAATACAGCTTCAATATTTTCAACATTTTCTAATTCCCCTGTAAATTTAGGCTTTTGTACTTTAATAATTTTAGTCATTTTCTCCTCCACTATAAATTATATTATTTTTAAATTCATTTTTATTATTATATTAAACTATTATATGTACTTTCAATATATTAAAAAGTTTTTACGAAATATTCTTGTATTCAGTACATTTATAATTATATCACAAACTTATTTATAATGAATTTCCATTAATAACATAAATGTTATAAAAGTATAACATTTATTATACTTCTGTAATATTTATCTTTAGAAATAATTATTTTTTATAAAAAATGACCTCAATTTTTTATAAAATCGACAAAAAAACGAATAATTTCTTTAAATTTATTGTAAATAATACAATATTACGATATAATACAACAGAAAAACAAATAGAAAATGTTCATATAATATTAGTAATATGGTCTAATAGTCTCTACAAACTCACCTTAAATGAGTTTTCTATGAATAGAATGTTAATTTTAAATATATATTCTATTCTATCTATATGAATATATATTTTTTTGTTTATATTTTAAAGTTTTTTGGAGGTAAAAATGGTACCAAACAATAATAATGTACAACCAGGTGGAAATAATTCATCATTAAGCTTTTTAGACAAAATGTTTAAATTCAGCGAACGTGGCTCTAACCTTAAGACAGAAATAATAGGTGGAGTTACTACATTCTTAACAATGGCATACATAGTTTTCGTAAATCCAGCAATATTATCTGAGGCTGGTATGGATAAAGCAGCACTTATAACAGTTACTATATTAGCTACAGCCATTGGTACACTGATATTTGCAATTTTAGGAAATGCACCATTTGCACTAGCACCTGGTATGGGTCTAAATGCATTCTTCACATATTCATTGGTTATAGGAGCAGGAATTCCATGGCAAACAGGTCTTGGAGTTGTGTTCTTATCTGGATGTGTATTCTTCACACTCGCAGTAACAGGTCTACGAAAGACAATTGCTGATGCAATTCCTCGAGAATTAGCAGTAGCATCTTCAGCAGGTATAGGTCTTTTCCTTGCTTTTGTCGGTTTAAAAAACATGGGGGTTATAATTGCAAACCCAGATACAATAGTTTCACTTGCAGATTTTACACCAACAGTTTTAATAGCTCTTTTTGCACTTATCTTAATGGCGATATTAGAGTACAAAAAAATTAAAGGTGGAATATTAATAAGTATAGTCGTCGCAACAGTAATATCTATTATATGTGGATTTGTAGAATTACCAACAGCAATAATCTCAACACCACCAAGTATAGCACCAATTGCTTTTAAATTAGATATTGTAGGAGCACTAAAATTCTCATTAATTGGACCTATATTCTCTTTCATGTTTATAGACATGTTTGATTCATTAGCATTCCTTATCACTTGTTGCAAGCAGATGGGTCTTGAAGATGAAAATGGAGAAATAAAAGACCTTGGAAAAATGTTATATGCAGATGTTTCTTCTACTTTAATAGGTTCGTTTTTAGGAACTAGCACAGTTACAACATTTGGAGAATCAGCTTCTGGTATAGCAGCAGGTGCAAGAACTGGACTTGCTTCTGTAGTAACAGCAGCATTATTCTTAGCTACACTTATATTTACACCATTACTTGGTATAGTTCCTACTTATGCTGCAGCGCCTGCACTTGTTATGGTTGGGGTATTCATGTTTGAAAGTATAAAACAAATCGATTTTGCTGATAGTAAAATAGCAGTCCCTGCCTTTGTTACAGTTTTATTGATGCCTCTAACTTATAGTATAAGTATTGGTTTGTGTTTTGGATTTATTTCATATATAATAATGCATGTTGTAGCTAAAGAAACTGATAAAATTAGTATCACACTTTGGGTTATAGGAATACTTGCAGTTGTAAACTTAGTACTAAGTTAGTATTTTAATTTTGATATATTAAAAGCTTATTTATTTTTAATTTACAAATAGCAAAATCAATTTTATATCTAAATTGATTTTGCTATTAACTTTATATATAAAATTTATTATCATAATATATAGATAGATAAAAAAATACATAGAAAAGGGATGATATTTATGTCACAATTACTTATAAAAAATGCATATCTAATCACTATGAATACAGATAGAGAAGTATATGAGAATGGAAGTATACTTATTGAAGACAATATTATAAAAAAAGTTGGTAAATTTGATAATAATATTGTAGATACAGATGCTGAAATATACGATGCTAATGGAAAAATATTAATGCCAGGGTTAGTCAATACACATGTTCACTTATCTCAACAATTAGGTCGTGGTCTTTCTGATGATGTTGTGCTTTTAACATGGCTTAGAGAAAGAATCTGGCCATATGAAAGTAGCTTTAATTACGAAGATTCTTTAATCTCATCTACTGCATGTTGTGTAGAACTAATAAAATCTGGTGTTACTACATTTTTAGAGTCTGGTGGTCAATATGTCGATGCTATGGTTGAAGCTGTTGATAAAACTGGAGTTAGAGCATGTCTAGCTAAGTCAGTTATGGATACAGGAGATGGTCTTCCTGAAGCATGGCAAAAAACTACTGATGAAGAAATCAACACTCAATTAGATTTATTCCATAAGTTTAATAATACATCTAATGAAAGAATTAAAATATGGTTTGCTTTAAGAACTATTTTTAATACAACTGAGGATTTACTTGTTAGAACTAAACAATTAGCTGACAAATACAACACAGGTATACACATGCATATAGCTGAAATAGCTGATGAAATTTCATTTGTAAAACAAAATACTGGAGTTGGAACAGTTGAATATCTTGATAAGTTAGGCGTTTTGGGGCCAAACCTTTTAGCTGCTCATACAGTTTGGCTTACTCATAAAGAAATTGATTTATTCAGATTGCATGATGTAAAAGTTTCCCATAACCCTGGTGCAGCTATGAAAGTAGTACTAGGTTTTGCATCAATTCCTGAAATGCTAGAAAAAGGAATTCCAGTCTCAATTGGTACGGATGGGGCCCCTTCAAATAATAGAATGGATTTAATGAGAGATATGTATTTAACTTCATTAATACATAAAGGAAGAACTTTAAATCCAACAGTTATTCCAGCTGAACAAATATTAGAAATGGCTACTATAAATGGAGCAAAATGTGCTTTACTTGAAAAAGAAATTGGTAGTCTTGAAGTTGGCAAAAAAGCAGATATGATTATTCTTAATCCAGATACAATTCATTGCTTACCAATGCATAATCCAATTGGAAACATAGTGTATTCTATGACTAGCGAAAATGTAGATTCTACAATTTGTGATGGAAAGTGGCTTATGAAAGAAAGAACGGTATTAGTTGTAAATGAATCTGAGTTATTGGAAAAAGTTAAAAAACAAGCTTCTAAAATAAAAGAAAAATCAGAAGTTAAAATTCCTTCTAAATTTAAAATTATAAAATAGCATAAAACCAATTGTTTTGTAGAGATACTGGTTCAAGTAAACTTGTATAGTCTACTTACAAAACAATTGGTTTTTTTATGCTATATTTTATTAAAATAAAAATAGTAGTAGTATTATACTATAAATATATCACTAACAATTAGGTTCAGGTTTAGATTCATTTTCTTTATATTTAGTTATATCATTACAGCACATTAGGCACGCACTTTTTTCTTCATTCCATTCAATATATGAAGCATTAGCACTAGTCCAAACATTAAGATTATCATTATACAATTCTATTGTACAAAAACTTTTTTCCTCGCTAAGTTCATTCATTGGACAAACTTCACATGGTTTATCTATATTCCAAAATGCTTTATAACATAATTGATTTATCTCTGTGTTTGGAGCTATACTTAATGTCTTTTGGTTTATAAATAAAAGCTCATATGTATTCTTGTTTATCACATAAGTCCATGAATTCAAATTATCCATAACTGCTTTTATAGTTTTATAAGATTTTATTAATTTATCTTCTTTACGCTTTTTAATTAAGAATATACTTAATATTTCTGATATAAATGTCAAGGATTCTATTTCCTCTTTTGTCCAAAATCTATTTCCATTACATTCGTCAAATCCTACATATCCACTAAATTCGCCCTCATCTAAGATTGCACATTGTAACATAGATACTATCCCTTGTACTTTCAAAATTTTATATAACTCATCATCAAGTGAAGATATATCCTTGCAGTAAAAAATTCCTCTATCATTAAAATTTTGTTTATAATCATCAAATAAACTATATGATACTTTTTTAAGATTACTTATCTCTGGGTTAATACCATCATTGCACCATTCGAATGTATTGTTACAGCAAAGATTATTATCTGAATTTTCAAATATATATGCACGACTTACATCATAAGTTTTACCAACTAATTCTAATATAAAATTTACTGCTGTATCAACATCTTTGGACTCATATAAAATTCTAAATATATATTCATAAAAATTCTGTCTAAATGTTGACTTAGTTTTGTATGCTTCATCAATATTTTCTTCTCCACCTAAGACAGAATTAAAGGTTTTGGTTTTTATTAATCCATTATCCATAATTTTGCTATTATTTTCATATATACAATAGCAATCTTTGCCTTTTCCCTTTGCAAAATAAAGTGCATTGTCTGCACATCTAAAAATCTCCTTGAAATTTTTACCATTATCAGGATAAATAGATATCCCTATACTTCCAAAAATCTTATAATCTTTATTTTTTCCTGTAAATGAACGTCTAAATAGATTTATTAATTCATCTGCCTTTTTCTTTAATACTTTTTCTGAATGTAAATCCTTTAAAAAAATTAAAAATTCATCTCCACCTATACGCCCAATAATATCATTTTCTCTAAATATATTTATAAATTTAGATGATATATCATTTAAAACTGCATCTCCAAATAAGTGGCCTAAATTATCATTAATTCCTTTAAAGTCATCAATATCGATTATAAATAATGCACTTTTAAGGTTTTTTCCTTCATTTTCTATGTATTTTCTAACTAAATCCTCTGCTGTGATTTTATTATACAGTCCTGTAAGCAAATCCCTTTGGGCTCTATTTTCAAGTTCTTCATTTTTTCGTTTTTCTTTATCTATATCTACAACGACACCAATAATGCGTGTACATTGACTATACTTATCAATAATACTAGATAATCTAACTTTACACCAAATATATTTATCTTTTCCTTTTCTAAATCTAAGTTCTTTTTCATGATATGGGTTATCACCTTTTATAGCATTTGTAAAAAGGTCTAAATACTTCTGTATATCATCTTTATAGATGATTTCATTTTTCAATATACCTTCAATTAAATTACTTCTAACTAGTTTATATCCAAATTTCTTTTCCCAATTGTCAGAAATATTTACTGTATCTGTATTTAAGTTCCATTCAAAAACAATATTATTTTCTTGCTCCATAACAATTCTATAGCACTCTTCACTTATATCCAACTGCTCTTGAGCTGACTTACTTGATGTAATATCAATTACAACACAATAAACCCAAGGCTTCCCATATTTATCCTTTACTATTTGGCCTTTATCTAATAACCAAAGTATTTCTCCATCAGAGCGAACAACTCTATATTCAACTTCAAGTATATTGCTATTTTTTAATTGTTTTTCTAGTGCATTTTTAACCAGTTTACGATCACCTTCATATATAACATTTAACAATTTATTATCGAAAAATGATTCAAACTCTTCTTTTGTATATCCTAACAATTTTTGATATCCTTCATTTATAAAGCTAAATATGTAATTTCCATCACAACTATACTTATATACTCCTCCAGGAATATTTGCAGTCAACACTTCTAAGTCATCATTTATTCTTTTAAGTTCTTCAGAGTTACTTACCATTGTATCAATTAAATTATTAAAAGCGGTAGCAATTTCAGTATATTCATTATTTTTATCATTATTGAATCTTATACTTGTATCTCCATCTCTTATTTTTTCTATACTTTCAATTAATTTACCCATAGGATGTGAACTACCATCCACTTAACTACCTACGGTAATGTTTGAAGTGGTGGCTTCTTGGTCAAGATAACTATTGTTATCAGTATCTCCAAGCT